>NZ_DAWCXD010000067.1:0-26482 GCF_052357945.1 Bacteroides sp.
CCACGAATTTAGTGAATTTATTGAAAGTAGGAGGAATATAATGGATAGTTTTTTTTAAATCCATACCATCTGTCTTATTCACATTTGAAATAAACCGGCATAGAACATAAAACACGGATGGAAACTCTGCTCCGGCACCATGCCGGTCAGAATCCGAAATCGTCTATCTCAACTTTGTGCTCTTCGCTTTCTTTGAATGGTTTTGCTTCTTTTTGTACGGGATTTCCTTCGATATAGATGGCACGGAATGGACGGGCGGGGCAAACATATTCACATCCTCCACAACCTACACATATTTCTTTATTTACATGAGGAATTGTCAATCCATCCTTATACGGCACCATTGCCACAGCTTGTGTGGGGCAGTGTTCGGAGCAGGCTCCGCAACTGGTTCCATCAGTATAAACAATGCAATTTTCCTCGATGAAAACAACATATCCCATTTGTGTAAGATGTTTTTGCTCTACACTTATGGGAAGAATTGCTCCATTGGGACAGACATCTCCACAGACAGTACAGTCAAAGTTACAAAATCCTTTCTCAAAGCTAACAGTAGGTTGCATCATGCCTGCCAAGCCATATTCCATAAAAGCCGGTTTCAAGATATGAGAAGGGCATTTGCTGACACAAAGATGACAGGATGTGCATTGCTGTTGGAAGTGTTCCCGACTGATAGACCCCGGAGGAGTGATCGGATTCTCCTTTTTGTATGCCTTCTTACCTTCCAGGCTTGCTACAGATTCCTTGGCCTGGGAGATGAGTTTGGGGGTTGCTCCGGCAGTAACAAGACCGGCGACCAAAAAACGACGTTTGGATGAATCCAAATCCGGTGATGATGGTGCAGGAGTTTCTACGTCAGACTGTTTTTTTAAAGAAGGGGCGTAAACTAATGCTTTTTGTTTGCATGCTCCCAAACAGTTGAAACAATCTACACAACGACTATAATCAATAGCGTGTTCTTTACTATTGATGCAAGCTGCTTTGCATTTGGTGGCACAAAGCCCGCATCCATTACATTTGGCAGTATCAATACGGACTTTGAATAATGAAAATCGGCTCAATAACCCCAATATTGTTCCTACGGGACAAATCGTATTGCACCATGTCCGTCCATGTTTCCATGCCATTACAAAGATGGCTGCAAGAGTAATAATAGCGATGAGAAGGGAAGAAATGCTCAAGATGGAGGTGTCTACCTGATAAAATGTATAATTGTCAAATCTGGCAAAGAGTGATTCCAGCAGATTATTCCCCAGCATATAGATAGGTTTGAATATGTGTACTACTACACGTCCATACGCACTGTACGGATCGAGCAAACCAACAATAAATGTAAATCCACATAGAAACCCGACCACTGTCAGTCCGAGCACACCCCAGCGCAATTTGTTTTTTGCAGGACTGTAACTATATCTTTTTTTCTTTTTTCCCGTTGCTTTGGAAATTCGTGCAATCACATCCTGCAAGATACCCATAGGGCAGATTGTAGAACAATATACACGCCCGAATAAAAGCGTTAACACAATGAGAAATAATAAGATACCTATACTTAGTGAAAGGATGGCCGGAATAAATTGCAAATGTGCCAGCCGATGAAAACTGTTCGGTAATATTTCTGCAAAATCGAGAAAAAAGAAAGAAATCAGCACAAATAAAAGTGCTGATATTCCAATACGTAGCCTTCTTAACATGGTCGTTTTACATCTTAATTCGCTTGACATTCAATTTGTCAATGTTCATGGTTCCTATTTTCAATGCTTCCCCATTGGCGAGATGTCCTACTGTATCCAGTGGCATCTCACGTACTTGATTGAAGAACTTGGCAGCAGCCGTATCCACGGCTACAATATCCGGTGAGATAAACAATCCTTTTGCCAGTACAACATCGGATGCAGAGCGTCCCCGGGGACCGTTTGTTTTCATGATCCGGTAGGCGTCTACTACGTTGAGTACAGCTTTCTTCTGTAATGTACAGATATCTGCGATGCATTGTTGCAAATCGTTCTGGTGGAAGAATCCGCGATCCCACACAATCCCCATGTGATTTTTCATGGAGATAGTCAGATTGGCACCTCCGTGATTCTTCAGAATAGGAACATTGATCCATACATCACAATCCAGAATCGCTTCGTGCACTTTGGCTTTCTTCATCTTTTTGCCTTTTGGCAGATCAATTGGTTTGTAATACGACTCTAGATGTGCAGGCATTACTTTGGCTCCGGCTTTTTTGGCAGCAGCTTCAATACCACTGTTTTTGTAGCATTTCTGCCAATCGTCACAAGTATGGTCGAACACGACCACTTCTTTAGCTCCGGCGGCAAAACATTGTCTGACAATTTCTTCAATCAGTTTCGGATTCGTATTTCCTGCCAGTTCCGGCACTTTATCCCAACCGATATTAGGTTTTACAACCACTTTCTGTCCCGGTTTCACGAATTGTTTTATACCACCCAGTTCGCTTATGGCGCGGCGGAACATCTCTTCGGGTTCTCCGCCCATAACGGCCACCAGGTCAGGATTGCTTCCGTTTGCTTTATTGATTGTTTGAGTTAACACCTCCATAGCCTCCGAACGCTGTATAGTCAGGGCGGCTCCGGTGATAGCTACTGTTTTTAAAAAGTCCCTTCTGTCCATCTTTCTATATAAGTTTAGAGTTTTGCAATTGCTTTCAGGAGGGCGTATCCGCCGAACCATTGCAGTAACATTCCCGGAATACCGATACGGAAGTCCTGTACTGCTTCGTAGAAACTTCCGACGATGGCCCATTCAAATGCAACGCCTATGACCTGATAAGTGAGTACGACACCAAGAATGGCCAGTAATGAAACCGATTTTATAGTACGTGCTGCAAGAGCTGAAGCTCCGGCGAGTAAGGACGATTTGATTAATAGGATGGGAAGTACCGCCTCCGAGGGCATGGCAAACAATAAATGATTGATGATTGGTGAAAGAATAGCAGTCAATAATCCTACAAGAAAACCATATTTATAAGCCGCAATCAGCGTGAAAAAATAAATAGGTAACAGGGTAGGACCACCATAAGGTACAAGATGGCATAATTGTGGAAGTGCAATGTTGCCCGCTACGAATAGTAAGGCGAACAGGTAGGTTTTCACATTGCTGTGTTTCAGCGAATAGAGTTTGACGGATGTTTCCATTTTCGTTGATACTTTAATGTTGAATAGAACAATAATATATTAATAATAAGACTTTTCTCCAGATAAAAGGTTTAATCCGACTGGTATATAATTTTAATCCCGTAGGAAAAGAAAGTTGCAGGCGCTTGAAAGTAATTGTCAGTATAAGTGGCAGTTTCTTCCTATAACAACGAAAGAGAAGCCTTGTATGTTCGGAATAAGCATACCTAATGTCCCGATAATTGTATAATGATATGCAATTTCGTTATGGGAGATTATCCGTTCATTCTTTCTTTAATCTTTCCCCATGCATGCGTATCGAATAGACAACTTTGGCGCATCGTCTCATACATCTCTTTAAACCTGGACATAGGTATGGTATAGCTTAGTTTGTCTGCTTCGAAATGAGGGCGAACCGATGGGTCGAAGAAACCGAGGAAAGTGCGTTTGCCTCCTTTACGATTCTCTATCGTGGCTTGCGTCACTACAGCACTACAGCCGGAACCAAAGGTAGAAACGACGCAATCTGCTGCCAAGTGGTCAAGCCCGAAAGCATATCCGGATTTGCCAGAAATACGACACCTTCTATTTCTTCAAGGCTTTCTACCTTATCTATACGTGCAAAATGAAGATACTTGTTTTCTGTTCGGGGAACTCCGATTTGCTGTATAAAGTCGATGACCATTTCAGGAGTCTGTTTGTATTTCTCTTTGAGCGAAACGAAAGTTGGTACACGTTCTGGCATTTCGGTGAAGCCAGTATAGAATTTACCGCCGCCACAACCGATGTTCTCGGCATTCAGGCTGATAATACCACCATCTCTTACCGTCTTCATACCTTTGAAGAAGCAACCGTTTATCTTTTCTGTTTCTCCTTTTTGTTCGTCCGAGTACCAGAAAACAAGAGGCAATTCAGCATTTTCTCCGAATGCCTCTTTGAAATTTTGAATAAAAGTTTGGATGTCCATAAGCTTATCAATTTTAGTTCTGTATGTAGGTCTTTCTACAAAGTTAGAATAAAAAAGGATAAGCGCAAGTGATTTAAAAGTTAATGTTTGATACACTTTTTTTACACTCTTCCAGCTTTTCCAATCCCTCTTTCGACAGTTTGGGGTAATGTAAATCCAATTGCTGCATCCGGTCACAAATAATTCGTCCTACTGCGTAACGCATGAACCATTTATTATCGGCAGGGATTACATACCATGGAGCCAGTTCCGTCGATGTCTCCGTCAGTACATCGGCATAAGCATTCATATAGTCCTCCCAGAATTGACGCTCTTTGATGTCCGCCGAAGAGAATTTCCAGTTTTTAGATGCATCGTCCAGTCGCTCCATGAATCGATTTTTCTGTTCGGCTTTCGATACATTGAGAAAGAATTTCAGGACAATCGTTCCATTCTCTGTCAGATAGCGTTCAAAATCGTTGATTTGTCGATAACGACGCTTCCAGAAGTCGGGATCAATGTCATTTACGGTTTCGACACCTGGTAACTTGTTGGATAGAATAATTTCCGGATGCACTTTGGCAATCAGTACATCCTCGTAGTGCGAACGGTTGAAAATACCGATTCGTCCTCTTTCCGGGAGAGAGCGATTGATACGCCAGAGATAATCATGGTCCAGTTCTTCAGCAGACGGTTGTTTGAACGAATACACCTGGCATCCCTGTGGGTTAATGCCGGACATCACATGCTTGATAGTCCCGTCTTTTCCTGCAGCATCCATCGCCTGAAAGATAATCAGGATTGAATACCGGTCTTGTGCATAAAGCATACTTTGCAGCTCCGAAAGCTTCTCAATATCCTTTGCCAGTTGCTCTTTAGCGTCTTGTTTGGATAAATCGCCAGTGAATGACGAGTCAAAATCCGATACCGAATGTTTCTTTCCGGGCTTTGCCAGCAGGTCTTTTAGAATATCTTTTTTCATGTGACGGTAGTTTTAATAGTTCTATTTAAATAAAACAGTTGAGGCAGTCAATTGGTTTTTATAATCAGTATGTTTGAGACATTTCATGAGAAAGAGGCTTCTTGACGGATAATGACCAAAAATGAACGGATATTGCTCTGGTATCATGAAGGAATTTATCCGAAATTTGCAATCGAATTAGTTCTATATAATAAAAGAAACAATGAAGTATTTGAATAAAGAAACCAATGGTATCACCCTTTCACGTATCGGACTGGGTGCCATGAGAATGGCTGACGTTCAGCAGGGAGTCGATACGATACATGCTGCGCTGGACAGTGGAATTACGTATCTGAACACGGGGGACTTTTATGGTCACGGAGAAAGTGAACTGGTGATCCGCGAGGCTTTGAAAACCCGGAAGCGCGAAGACATTTTTATCGCCGTCAAGTTTGGTGGAATGCTCACTCCAGATGATCGGTTCTATGGTATTGACGTCCGCCCGCAGAACGTACAAAATTATTTGGCTTACACCTTGAAACGATTAGGCACAGATTATGTTGACCTCTATCAGCCAGCACGTATCAATCCGCACATCCCGGTGGAAGATACTATTGGTGCCGTTGCCGATCTTGTAAAAGCTGGTTATGTGCGTAGTATCGGGATCACCGAGATAGATGCTGAAACGTTGCGTCATTGGCTTTGGTAGGCTCGCGTACTGTCGATCAGCTTCACGATACCGTGAAAGCGATTGATATTCACTTTAGTCCGGAGGATTTGCAACGTATCGAGCAGATAATCCCTAAAGAATATGCTTCCAATTCGGCAATGTTACCGATTAATCTGGACGAGAACGGGCTGTTTAGATTCTAACGCCATTCGTTGTCTTTTCACCTTTCTTGTACTCCAATGGTGAGAGACCTGTATTCCTTTTAAAGAACTTCCCGAATGTAGACTGATCCGGGAAGTTCAATTCTATTGCGATTTGGTTGATCGTCTTGTTCGGTTCACGAAGTAGAATTTTGGCTTCTGTAATCACTGCATTGATAATCCACTTTGCCGCTGACTGCCCATCATACTCTCTGACCACTTTCGATAAATAATCAGGAGTTACACAAAGTTTATCTGCATAAAAAGTGACTTCTCTGTGCATCCGGCATTCCTCCATAAGTAATTCCCTGAACTGTTGACGGAGGGTTTCACTGCGGGATAGTCCCAGCTCTCCGTCACCATACCTATGCCAGCGGCAGTTGTCAAGGTCAAAGAATAGATTTATAATCTGATTCTTGATGACATAAGAGTGGTAGACGTGTTCTTTATCAGGAATATAACTTTTAATGAGTTCAACCTGTTTTCTCAAACGCAGGCTTTCTTCCTTATTCAACTCTTGCCTGGTATGTAATTTTTTCAACTGACCCGCCTGTTGCAGACGGATGCCGGATGTCATAGCCATTATTTCCTTTTTCAATTCAGCAGAATGAATGATGAGATAGCCTTTGAAATCGGCTGAATAAGCTGTATGCTCTATGATATCATCCGGATAAACCTGCATCACCGTGTTCTTTTTCAGTGTGTGCGACAAATAGTTTATTCCTATTGTAATTTCTCCGGAAAGAACAAAGATGAGGGAGTAGCCTTTCAAGCGTATCGGATAGTTTTTGACTTGAACCGGCGAACGACGGGAGTTATCCATATCTATGACGGACAATTGCTCCTGAAAGGTAGCTTCTGCGGATATTCTTTCAAAGTATTCTGGCAAAGCTAAATCTACCACTTGTTCCATAAAAACACTATTATAATTTGTAGAAAACAAAGTTCGCACTATTCTTACAGAAAAAAGAGAGTATAGGCCACTTTGTTTTAGTCAGAATCCGATATTACATATTTTTAAGACGATAGCGTCTTCAATCGGGAGAAAAACAGACATTCAACTTCGTTTTCAATAATAATTACTTATATTTGTCCGGATATGGAATAAGAAAAACCGATATGAAGTATTTGTTAATATGTGCAGGCTTGCTTCTCATAGTCTTTCACTCATGGGGACAGGAGAGGCTTGCGGATAGAATCGCTCCTCCGTCAGGATATGTCAGAGAGACCTGCTCCGATAATTCGTTTACAACTTATTTGCGCAATTTGCCATTATTGCCTAAAGGCAGTAAAGTGTTACTTTACAATGGAAAAGAAAAAGCCAATCAGGCAGCCGCATTTGCAGTCGTAGATATGGAGATAGGCAATCGTGATTTGCAGCAGTGTGCCGATGCAGTGATACGCTTGCGGGCGGAATATCTGTGGAAACATAAACGGTATGCAGACATAAAATTCAACTTCACAAGTGGATTTACTGCCGAATATAAGAAATGGGCGGAGGGAAATCGAATAAAAGTCAACGGTAATCAGGTTCAATGGTATGCTTCGGGCAAGGGAGTGGATTATTCCTATAAAACTTTCCGTAACTATCTCGATATGGTTTTTATGTATGCCGGAACTGTCTCTTTATCTCGTGAACTCCCAGCTGTGCTTTATACTTCCTTGCAACCCGGGGATGTCTTTATTAAAGGCGGTTCACCCGGTCATGCTGTGATTGTTATGGATGTTGCCATTCATCCGAATACCGGGAAGAAAGTATTTCTCCTGGCACAAAGCTATATGCCTGCCCAACAGATTCATATCCTGGTCAATCCAACCAGCCGAAACCTTTCTCCCTGGTACGAGCTGACCGAAACGGATACTGGGAAACTATACACTCCGGAATGGATTTTTGAGAAGAAAGATCTGAAGCGTTTTAAATAGGATAATAGACATAAATGCAACATAGCAAAGAAATAATTAAATCTTTTCTTACTTGATTTTCCATCTTTTCCTTATCTTTGGCATTCAACAAACCGTTTTAATCATACAACAACGAAAAACAACCGATTATGAATTATGATTTATCAATGAATGCTAACCAGTTGGTGGCATTCCTTCAGAAACCAACTTCAGAGTTTACAAAAGCTGACATTATCTCATTTATCCAGCAAAAAGATATCCGCATGGTTAATTTTATGTATCCGGCGGGAGACGGGCGTCTGAAAACTCTGAACTTTGTCATCAACAATCAAGCTTATCTGGAAGCTATTCTTACTTGTGGAGAACGGGTAGACGGTTCCAGTCTTTTTTCTTTCATAGAAGCGGGCAGTAGTGACCTTTATGTGATTCCCCGTTTCTGCACTGCATTCGTTGATCCGTTTGCCGAGATTCCGACGCTGTCCATGCTTTGCTCTTTCTTCAATAAAGACGGTGAACCACTTGAAAGTGCACCAGAACATACTCTTTACAAAGCAAGCAAGACTTTTACAGAAGTTACCGGAATGGAATTTCAAGCAATGGGCGAATTGGAATATTATGTAATAGCTCCGGACACCGGTATGTTCCAGGCAACCGATCAACGTGGTTATCATGAATCGGGTCCTTATGCTAAATTCAATGAATTCCGTACCCAATGTATGTCTTACATCGCACAGACAGGCGGACAAATAAAGTATGGACACTCCGAAGTAGGTAATTTTACGCTGGATGGTTATATCTATGAGCAGAATGAAATAGAATTCCTGCCGGTTCCCGTATCGCAGGCAGCAGATCAATTAATGATTGCCAAATGGGTGATTCGTAACCTGGGATTTAGATATGGATACAATGTAACCTTTGCTCCAAAGATTACGGCAGGTAAAGCAGGTTCGGGCTTGCATGTCCACATGCGTATCATGAAAGACGGAAAGAACCAGATGCTGAAAGACGGTGTTTTGTCGGAAACAGCACGCAAGGCAATTGCCGGAATGATGGTGCTTGCTCCGTCAATTACTGCTTTTGGAAATACCAATCCTACTTCTTATTTTCGTCTCGTTCCTCATCAGGAAGCACCTACCAATGTTTGTTGGGGAGATCGTAACCGCTCTGTATTAGTACGTGTACCTCTGGGATGGGCTGCAAAAACAGATATGTGTACATTGGCAAATCCGTTGGAAGCTGAAAGTCATTTTGACACCAGCCAGAAGCAGACTGTAGAAATGCGTTCTCCGGATGGTTCGGCAGATTTGTATCAACTGTTGGCTGGTTTGGCTGTTGCCTGCCGTCATGGTTTTGAGATTGAAAATGCGCTGGACATTGCTGAAAAAACTTATGTAAATGTGAATATCCATCAGAAAGAAAACGAAGATAAGCTGAAATCACTGGCGCAACTGCCGGATAGCTGTGAAGCTTCTGCCGATTGCCTGCAACAACAACGGGCAATCTTTGAACAATATAATGTATTCAGCCCGGCAATGATTGATGGTATCATCCGCAGACTTCGTGGTTATGAAGATAAAACATTGCGTGCGGATTTGGAAGGAAAGCCGATGGAGATGTTAGATCTCGTACATAAGTATTTCCATTGTGGATAATTAAAAAATGATATACGGATAAAAGACTATCTTCGGTTGAAAGGTAGTCTTTTATTTTTTTATATAATACATTCAGACCAAACAGGCTACAAATTTACAGGTTTGGTCTACTTAATGCCGGGTTTGGTCTACAAACTCTCTACACAGATCGGTAAAACTCTACTTTTGTCTCATTCAAACCCTAAAACAGATAAAAGAATGAGGATTATTTTGTTAAGTGCGTTCGCCTTGTTTCTATTACTTCCTGAAAATATACAGGCACAGGTTACTGTGAAAACCGGGTATATATCTTCTTCCCGATATAAAGATGAAAACGGACAGTATCCCGGGAAAGGGGATATGTGCTTTGTGGAAGGGAACGTCAATATTCCCGTATCACAGAAAATGAATGAAAGAAATCAGCCCACAATTTGGATGATTTCGGCAGGAGGAAGCTATACGGCAATGAATAATAAGAATCTTCAATCTTACATAGACATAGATCAAATCATAAATATGCAGTTGAGCGTAACCAATATTCGCCCTATCAGCAAAAAATGGCTCTTGTTGACGACAGTTGGTGCAGGTGTTTATACCTCTTCTGATGTAAAACTGAAGAATGTCCTGGGACAGGGAGGAGTTATTTTCATCCGGCAGTTCAAGTCCAATTTATCTCTTGGAGCCGGATTGGCTATAAATAACACGTTTGGTTATCCGATGGTATTTCCTGCTATTTATTTTGATTGGAGCACCGAAGGACGTTATCAGATTAAAGTTTCGATGCTGAATGCCATGGAAGTATCGGCAGGAATGAAAATGAATAAATATCTGAATCTAAGGTTAGTGGCAGAAATGAACGGGTCATTGGCATTGTTGGAAAGAGAAGGAAAAGATACTATGTTTTCCCAGCAATTCATTATTGTAGGTTTACAACCGGAAGTAAGTATGGGGAATTCTTTTTCAATCACTGCTACTGCCGGTGTGTCGTGTAGCAGAATAGCTTATTACACTACCCGCACTTTAAAGGCTTTCTTCGAAGATATGTCTAAAGATACTGATCCATATTTTAAACCGGCAATGTATGTTTCGGTGGGAATGAAGTATAAGTTCTAAAAAAATGGTAACTTTATCGCCTGATGTCAGTTAAGATACTATTATATACGTTACTGAAGCAAATTGGGATATTTCTTGTAGTCTCCTTTTTAGTGTTCAGAGGCACTTTTGTCGAAAGCGATAGTTTAGGGCTAAATCTTTCTACGGGAGTTAGTCTTTTACTTTCTGTCATTCTATGGGGAATCATAAATCTGCATACTTACTGGTTAATTCCCGGTTATCTGTTTCAGCGTAGATATAAAAAGTATATCATATATTTGAGTTGCCTTGTTGGATTTATGCTGACCGCCATGGTTGGTGCTATTTGTTTTCTAGGGCAATATTATGTTATACCCGAACAGATGCAAAGACTAAACAGTGATCTCCCTTTCTTTCTGTTGATAAATGCATTGGCACTGATACTCTATTTCCTGGCTTTTTCTTTTACTATTTTTCTGCATCGTTGGGTGGCCTATCAACAACGATTAAATGAATTGGAGAATATTAGCATACAGACTGATCTAAATCATTTGAAAGATCAACTCCAACCGGAGTTTTTTTCGAGAATATTGAATAAGGTACGAACCTTGCTGGGAGAAGATGGAGAAAAGGCGTCATTGCTTATCTTTAAATTAAGTCGGTTGCTTAGATACCAACTTTATGAAAGTGAACGGCAAAAGGTATTGTTGGGAGATGATATCGATTTTATGGCTGATTATATGAAGTTGGAGAAACTATGTAATCCGGAGTTTAATTTTGAAGTCAACATCCTGAATGAAGTGCGTTATATACAAGTTCCTCCTTTATTGTTTATGCCTGTGATAGAATATGTGATTCGGACAACGGTATGTGGAGAGAATGGAAAGGGAGAAAATATAAGGATCGATTTTCAAATGGAAGAGAATCAGCTTCGATTCATTTGTACATACTGTCTGCGAAAAAAGGAAAGTCTGCAAGTAGCACCTGCTTTTGACAAGTTACGGCAACGATTGGACTTGTTATATCCGGGAGATTATCAATTAAAAAGTGACTATAATGATGAGGCACTGTGTACCATTGGTTTAATGTTGGGATTATGAAAGATACCTGGAATGTATACGATTGGGGGAAGAATCTGGTAAATGACCGTTTCAGGCTTATCAGTAATTTACTATTGCTATTTATTATACTCTTTTTGGGCTTTCAGAATGTATATGGAGATTTTACTAGAGAAGGTTTCCTATATGCATATCCGGTTAGTATATTGGTTTTTGCATTTCCTATCTATCTGAATATATATTGGTTAGTGCCCCGTTTCCTGTATAAGGCCAAGCGCAAGTTATGGTGTTATTGGATTTCGTTTCTCGGAGTCAATTTAGTGAGTGTATTATTAGGATTTATATTTCTGTCTCCATTATATCAACGATACGGTATTCGTGGGTTTTGTATACAGGATAACCATGCTGTTTCTTTTGATAGTATTGCTTATGGAGTATTAGTACTGCTATTAAGTGCAGGTGGCTGTACGAGCTTTGAACTATTCCGCCGTTGGGTTGTCTCCGATAAAAAGATTCTTGAATTGGAGAAGGCGACTAAACAGACAGAATTGCAACAATTAAAGAAACAGATCAATCCGCATTTTCTTTTTAATATGCTGAATAATGCCAATATTTTGGTAAAGGATGCTCCGGATGAGGCTTCACAGATATTGGAGAAACTGGACAATCTACTTCGCTACCAGTTGAATGACAGTACAAGAAGAGAAGTATTTCTTACTGCAGATATACAGTTTCTCACCAGCTTTCTTGAATTGGAGAAGGTGAGAAGGGATCATTTTGAATATACAATCTTTCAAGAGGGAAATATGGAGAATATCTGTATTCCTCCGTTATTGTTTATCCCTTTTGTAGAGAATGCGGTGAAACATAATTTGGATAGCGACAATTTATCTTATGTTCACTTGTATTTTTCTGTGCATAATAAACAGTTGACGTTTCGTTGCGAAAATTCTAAGCCCCGTGTTCCTGTTAAGCGGGAAGGGGGAATAGGGTTGGCCAATGTGAAACGCAGACTGGATTTACTTTATGAATCACGGTATACGCTACAGATAGAAGATAAAGAAACAACTTATAATGTCAACTTACATCTAAACTTATGAATTGTATTATTGTTGATGACGAGCCGGTAGCTCGCAAAGGTATGAAGTCATTGGTGGAGCAGATTCCACAACTGACATTGGTGGGTAGCTTTAATAATGCTATCGCAGCGTCCGCTTATATAAATGAATATACGGTTGATCTGATTTTCCTTGATATTCAGATGCCGGGAATTACCGGAATAGAATTTGCGCAAAGCATTCCCGTGAATACGTTGATTGTCTTTACAACGGCGTATGCGGAATATGCACTCGATAGTTATGAAGTAAGTGCCATTGATTATTTGGTGAAGCCCATTGAAATGAACCGTTTTCTGAAAGCAGTCAATAAGGCAATAGCATATCATAAACTGTTATTGTCGGAAACAGCCGAAAGAGTGGAGGAGATACAGGAAGAATATATCTTCATCAAATCGGAACGACGCTATATCAAGATAAACTTCAGTGATATTCTTTTTATTGAAGGACTAAAGGATTATTCCATTCTCCAATTGGAAGATCAGCGGGTGATTACTAAGATGAATCTGAAAAATATTCATGAGCAACTGCCCGCTAAACAGTTTCTCCGGATAAACAAGTCCTATATTGTCAATACCTCACGGATTGACTCTTTTGATACCAATGATATTTTTATTAAGTCTTATGAGATAGGAATAGGAGGTGGAAACTATAAGAAAACGTTTTTTGAGGAATTTGTAGCGAAGAATTTGCAGAAAGACTAATCCGGTAGTTTACATGGAATGGCTTGGTATAAAAAGAATAAGAACGTTAAGTATTGGCCTATTTTCATAAAAAAGATGTTTTGCAGAAAGAAAAAGGAGAGAATATAGTGCAATATCCCCAAATAATGCCTTTCTTTGCATCAACAACAATAAAGAGGTTTATTACGATTTGATTTTTTTACATGAATCTTCTCATTTATTTGAGCATATCCATCTCTAATTAAGATCTTCCTAAAACTTTCTTATTGAATTATTAATTTTTTATATTTGTATTTTATGAATTTGTACATTGGAAATCTTAGCTATAATGTTAAGGAATCAGATTTGAGACATGTAATGGAAGAGTATGGAACAGTTGCTTCAGTAAAGTTAATCACAGATCGTGAAACTAGAAGATCAAAAGGTTTTGCGTTTATCGAAATGCCGGATGATGCAGAAGCTGCTAAAGCTATCGAACAATTGAACGGTGCAGAATATGTAGGTCGTTCAATGGTAGTAAAAGAAGCATTGCCAAAGAATTAATACTGAATACATATACAGTAATAGAGAAAGGCGCACTAGGTAACTAGCGCGCCTTTCTTCTGTTAATCCTCATTGTTATCTTCTTCATCATCCACCATATTATTGAGTTCCAATTCCAGGTCTACCAGCTCTTGTTCCCATAATTTCAGGATATTCTTCGGTGTATCTTTTGCAGCTTTCTTTATTCTTTCTTGAGCAACAGATACTTCATGCTCTAATTGTCTACGTCTGCTCATATTTCTATTGTTTTGATTATAAAATGATAACAACTCGTGTGGGGAATAGTTCGACGGGATAAAATTAAAAGTAATGGGGTGAACTATTCACAAATAAAGGATGTTTTGTAATCTGAATCTTTAAAAACATACAGTCATGCTCAATTTAATAGCCGTTTTCTTAGTATGTTCAGGTATCGGAATTGCAGTACATATTGCCATAGACCTGACACATCGTCCGCAATCAATGAAGATAATGAATGCAGTCTGGATATTATCTGCATTATGGGGAAGTTATTTAGCTTTATGGGCGTATAATAAGTTTGGACGGAGTGTTCCGATGAAAGTGGAGGATGATGGGATGAAAATGGATATGTCTGGCATGAAAGATATGTCTGATATGAAGGGAATGGATATGTCCGGTATGAAAGATAATATGACGATGGATATGGCCATGCCGGGAGAAATGTCGATGCAAGGAATGCAACGTCCTTATTGGCAATCGGTAGCTTTGTCAGCGCTTCATTGTGGTGCAGGATGTACATTGGCAGATATCATAGGAGAGTGGTTTACAAACTACGTTCCTGTAACTGTGGCAGGAAGTCAGCTCTTTGGTAATTGGGTACTTGACTTTATTCTGGCTTTGATGATTGGTGTTTATTTCCAATTCTATGCTATTCGGGAGATGGAAAAAATATCGGTAGGTAATGCTTTAGCTCGTGCTTTCAAAGCGGATTTCTTTTCTCTTTTGTCCTGGCAGGTAGGAATGTATGGCTGGATGGCGATTGTCTATTTTGTATTGTTCATTAATGAACCGTTACCCAAAGACACATGGATATTCTGGTTTATGATGCAGTTGGCTATGCTTTTCGGCTTCTTCTGTGCATATCCTATGAATGCTCTTCTTATAAAATTAGGTATAAAGAAAGGTATGTAAAATAAATGCAGATTTACTCTAAACGATAAGTATGTAATTACTTATTTGAGGGAGTGAATCTACATCTATTATGATATGACTACTTTTGTCTTTTCTTTCTCGTTTGGAGTTTATCTTTTCAATAGTTTCGGTATACCCGAAGGTTCTTGTGCTACCCGAATACCGGCAGCTTCTAAAGATTCAATCTTCTCTTTTGCCGAACCGGAACTTCCCGAAATGATAGCTCCTGCATGTCCCATCTGCTTCCCCGGAGGAGCTGATTGCCCTGCAATAAATGCCACTACAGGTTTGGTTACATTATTGCGGATATATTCAGCCGCTTGTTCTTCTGCGTTTCCTCCAATCTCTCCAATCAGGACGATCGCTTCTGTTTCCGGATCATTTTGAAACATCTCCAGCAGTTGACGGAAATGAAGACCTACAACAGGGTCACCCCCGATGCCGATAGCAGTGGATTGTCCCATGCCATTCGCCGTTAAGTGATACACAATTTCGTAAGTGAGTGTTCCGCTACGGCTGATAACTCCGACATTTCCTTCTAAAAAGACCTGTCCCGGTAAAATACCCACCATGCTTTTTCCCGGAGAGATCAGTCCCGGACAGTTGGGGCCGATCAGCATAGCACCTTTTTGTTCGACAAACTGGTGCGCCTTAATTACATCTAGCGTGGGGATTCCTTCCGCAATGCAGACGATTAACCGGATGCCCGCATCTGCTGCCTCCATAATGGCATCTGCCGCAAAACGTGCCGGAACAAAAATGATAGAAGTATTGGCTTTCGTTTGTTCAACCGCGTCATACATAGTGTTGAATACGGGGATGCCGTCTACATCTGTTCCTCCTTTGCCCGGAGAAGTTCCTCCAACAACATGAGTTCCGTATTCTTTCATCTTCTTGGCATGGAAAAGTCCGTCTCTCCCAGTAATTCCCTGTACAATCAGGCGGGTGGATTTATCTATTAATATGCTCATAATTGCTTTATTTATTAATTAATGATTTGGGTACTTATTATGCTTTCAGAGCCATAAGAGCAGCTTCTTTCATCGTTGTGGCTATTTGGAAACGGTTGTAATTCCGTAACAGTTCCCGTCCGATATGCTCATTAGTGCCTGTAAGCCGTACGATAACAGGTACATTACTGTTTATCTGCTCGAATGCCTGAAGAAGCCCCATTGCTACATCATCACAGCGGGTGATTCCTCCAAAAATATTAATCAGGACCACTTTCACTTTTTCATCCTGCAATAAAAGTTTCATGGCTTCAATTACCTTGACAGGATTGGAACTACCACCAATGTCGAGAAAATTGGCTGGCTGACCTCCATAAAGTTTAATCATGTCCATAGTAGCCATAGCGAGTCCGGCACCATTTACCATACAACCGATGTTACCATCCATGTGGACATAACTGAATCCTTTATCTTTAGCGTCTGCTTCTATTCTTTCTTCCTCCGTCGGATCAAATAAAGCATGTACCTCCGGATGGCGATAGAGCGCATTGTCATCAAAAACAATCTTTGCGTCAATAGCCATCAACGTACCTTTCTTGGTTAGTGCCAGCGGATTTACTTCCACTAATGATGCATCATTTTCCATGAAGATCTTATAAAGTTCCTGAAGGATGGCCGCCATTTTACCCGCCTGCTCCATTTGAGGAAAGAGGGAGAAAGCAAAACGCCTTGCCAGATAGTCGGGAAGACCAATAAATGGATTGATTGAATATCGGATGATTTTCTCCGGTGTTTGACGGGCTACCTCTTCGATATCCATACCGCCGGATGTACTCATCATCAGAACGACAGAACGTGTATTTCGGTCGATGGTGTAACTGACATAATATTCGGCAGCAATATCTACCGCCTCACTAACCAGTACTTGATTGACCGGAAGTCCTTTAATACTCATTCCGAGAATATTTTTAGCTTCCTGATAAGCATCTTCCGTATTGTTTACCAGTTTCACTCCTCCGGCTTTTCCCCGGCCTCCGGTTAATACCTGTGCTTTTATAACCACCCTGTCTGTTCCCATCCTCCGGTAAGCGGCTATGACACCTGCGGCTGTACGGCATAAAGTGTGCCTCTCGACAGGTATTCCGTACTTGGAGAAAATCTCTTTCGCTTGATATTCATGTATTTTCATGGCTCATAAATTTGAGTAAATGATTCCTGTAATAAAAACAATAGCAAGATACGGAAAGTTTGCCAGAAAAGAAAAGTAACGGGGTGTTATACAACATGTTAATCCGTATGCTATGAATAGGCTTAATATAAAAAAGCGTGTTGGCAATAGTTACCAACACGCTTCATATATTTAAAGATAAAGTCTTTCTTACGGATGCTTATGCAATACCGTGAGCGTTGACAGTACCGTCAATTTTCTTAATCAGTCCTTGAAGTACTGCACCCGGGCCACATTCTGTAAAATCAGTAGCACCGTCGGCAACCATATTCTTAACAGACTGTGTCCAGCGTACGGAAGCAGTCAGCTGGGCAACCAGGTTCTTTTTGATTTCTGCGGGATCAGTGTGAGGAAGTGCGTCTACATTCTGATATACCGGACATTTAGGAGTATGAATTTCCGTAGCCTTGATAGCAGCTTCCAATTCAACTTTGGCAGGGTCCATCAATGGAGAATGGAAAGCACCACCTACTTTCAGCGGAAGAGCACGTTTAGCTCCGGCAGCTTTCATCAGTTCGCAAGCTTTTTCGATACCTGGTACAGAACCGGAGATAACGATTTGTCCCGGGCAGTTATAGTTAGCCGGTACGCAAACTTCACCTTCTGCATTTACTGCTGCGCAGATTTCTTCTACTTTCTCATCAGGCAATGCAATAATGGCAGCCATAGTAGAAGGAGTAGCTTCGCATGCTTTCTGCATAGCCATTGCACGTGCATAAACAAGTTTCAAACCATCTTCAAAACTCAATGCACCGGCAGCTACCAATGCAGAGAATTCGCCGAGTGAGTGGCCGGCAGTCATTTCCGGTTTGAAGTCATCACCCATGCAAAGAGCAGAGATAACAGAGTGAAGGAATACGGCAGGCTGAGTAACCTTTGTCTGACGGAGATCTTCGTCTGTGCCATCGAACATGATATCTGTAATGCGATATCCGAGGATATCATTTGCTTTTTCAAACAATTCTTTTGCTAAAGCTGAGTTTTCATACAGGTCTTTACCCATTCCTACAAATTGAGCGCCTTGACCGGGAAATACAAATGCTTTCATATTTTTATTATTTAATTGATTTTTAATTGCGGGTGCAAAGTTACGTATTTTTATGATACAACCGCACAAAATGTACACATTTGTGCAACGGAGTCCGGAAAATGCCATAAAGGGCCGTTGCCGTGTCCGACATTCAATTCTTTTCCTGCGATAATAGCTTGAGTGATATACGTTTTAGCGTGCTGGATGGATTCTCGTATAGGGTATCCTTTGGCCAGATAAGTAGCAATGGCGGAGGAGAGGGTGCACCCGGTTCCATGCAGGTTATGGCTTTCTATCTTTTTCTCCTCATATATATGGTAGATAGATTCGGACGTGTGCAAAAGGTCGCACATATTGTCTCCCTCCAGATGTCCGCCTTTTAACAAGATGCTAGTGTGATAATCGTCCGTCAGCATTTTGGCGGCTGCCTGCATGTCCTGAATGTTGTGAATACTTTTGCCTGTAAGCACCTTCGCTTCGTCGATGTTGGGAGTGATTAATGTCACAAGCGGCAAAAGTTCTTTTTTTATTTCTTCTATTGCTTCATCTGTCATGAGTTTCTTTCCGCTGGTAGACACCATTACCGGATCGTAGACGACGTATGCAGGTGAATATTTTTGTAAACAGTCGGAAATCACACGAACAATCTGAATATCATTTACCATTCCTATTTTGATGGCAACCGGTTGCAGGTCGTCCATCACTGCTTCTATTTGTCCACGAACAATGTCAGGGGCGATAGATTGTACGGCACGTACTCCCAGTGTGTTTTGTATGGTGATGGCAGTAATAGCCGATGCCGCATAGCCACCTAAAGCGGAGATTGTTTTTATGTCTGCTTGAATACCTGCGCCTCCCGAACAATCGGAGCCGGCAATGGATAAAATGACTGGATGACGTTCCATTTTAGATTTTTTAATATTTACCCGACAAAGATAGAATAAAAAACGATAAGGTACAAAATGGCATATCGTTTAAAATACAATAAGTACCTTTACCGCTATCTGCTTGAAATGATATGAAAAGTACTGATAATAAAGCGTCCATCTAGTTTTTGTACTTTATACAATTACTCACTCGCGGAAATACTAAAATACATATTGTAATTCGTAAGATAACACTAACTATTCATATTGTAGAATGTATGATATGTATTTATATGAAAAACAATGTTTTATAGCATAGTTCTTATTTTTGTTTTGATGAGTTTTAGCCTCTATATTTGCACCGTCTTAAAGAAATGGATATGCAAAATTTACAGAAAAATACACCTTTAGCAAACAATCATATATCAGTGGACTGTGTAGTGATTGGTTTTGACGGAGAACAACTGAAAGTGTTGCTTGTAAAACGTGCAGGTGAAGATAATGGAGAAGTATATCACGATATGAAACTTCCCGGAAGTCTTATATATATGGATGAAGACCTGGATGAAGCAGCACAACGAGTTTTGTATGAACTGACAGGACTTAAAAATGTGAATCTGATGCAGTTTAAAGCATTCGGTTCTAAAAACAGAACAAGTAATCCGAAAGATGTACGTTGGCTGGAAAGAGCTATGCAGTCAAGAGTGGAACGCATTGTAACTATTGCGTATCTGTCGATGGTGAAGATAGACCGTACGTTGGATAAGAATTTGGACGATCATCAGGCTTGCTGGATTGCTTTGAAAGACGTGAAAACATTGGCTTTCGACCATAATCTGATTATAAAGGAAGCAATGACTTATATTCGTCAGTTTGTAGAATTCAATCCATCCATGCTGTTCGAACTGCTTCCGCGCAAATTTACAGCTGCACAATTAAGAACCCTTTTTGAATTAGTATACGACAAAGCTGTGGATGTACGCAACTTCCATAAAAAAATAGCCATGATGGAATATGTAGTTCCTCTGGAAGAAAAACAACAAGGAGTGGCTCACCGTGCTGCCCGTTATTATAAATTTGATAAGAAGATATATAATAAGGTGAGAAGGTAGACTTTATTCAAGAATTAAGTATCAAGTATTAGGTATTAAATATTAGGCGTTGAATGTTAAAGTATTAATTGTCGGGCATTGAGCGTTAAATCGTAAATAGTAAATCGTTTAATCGTAAATAAAATTATGTTTCTATTAGGTTATGACATAGGTAGCTCGTCTGTAAAAGCGAGTTTGGTAAATGCTGAAACAGGCAAATGTGTATCATCGGCATTTTTTCCGAAAACAGAAGCGAATATTATTGCAGTGAATCCCGGATGGGCGGAACAAGATCCTGAAAGTTGGTGGGAAAACTTAAAGTTGGCTACACAGGCTATTATGACCGAATCCGGAGTGAGTGCTGCTGAAATAAAGGCCATCGGTATCTCTTATCAGATGCACGGATTGGTATGTGTCGATAAGAATCAGCGTGTATTGCGTCCTGCTATTATCTGGTGTGACTCCCGTGCTGTGCCATACGGCCAGAAAGCGTTTGAAATAATCGGAGAGAAGAGATGTCTTTCTCATTTGTTGAACTCGCCGGGAAACTTTACAGCTTCCAAGTTGGCATGGATTAAAGAAAATGAACCTGCCATCTATGAGCAGATTTACAAGATAATGCTGCCGGGTGATTATATTGCCATGAAGTTGAGTGGAGAGATTTGCACAACCGTTTCCGGACTTTCGGAAGGTATGTTCTGGGATTTCAAGAACAACCGGGTGGCTGACTTCCTAATGGATTATTACGGATTCGACTCTTCTTTGATCGCAGATATAAAACCGACTTTCGCGGAACAAGGACGCGTCAGTGCAATGACTGCCAAAGAACTTGGACTGAAAGAAGGAACACCTATTACTTATCGTGCAGGTGACCAGCCTAACAATGCTCTCTCTCTGAACGTGTTCAATCCGGGCGAGATTGCTTCTACGGCGGGAACATCAGGAGTGGTTTATGGTGTGAACGGTGAAGTGAACTATGATCCGCAGTCACGTGTCAATACCTTTGCCCATGTCAATCATACAATAGACCAGACACGTCTGGGAGTATTGCTTTGCATCAACGGAACAGGTATTCTTAATTCATGGGTAAAACGCAACATTGCTCCCGAAGGAATATCTTATAATGAAATGAATGTGTTGGCTTCCAAAGCTCCTATCGGTAGTGCGGGAATCAGTATTCTACCCTTTGGTAACGGTGCCGAGCGCATGTTGAATAATAAAGAAATCGGTTGCAGCATCCGTGGATTGGACTTCAATGCACATGGTAAACACCACATCATCCGTGCCGCTCAAGAAGGTATCGTATTCTCTTTTAAATATGGTATTGATATCATGGAGCAGATGGGAATTCCCGTGAAGATGATCCATGCCGGACATGCTAATATGTTCTTGAGTTCTATCTTCCGTGATACGTTGGCGGGAGTTACAGGAGCCACTATCGAGCTTTATGATACAGACGGTTCAGTAGGAGCTGCGAAAGGTGCAGGTATTGGTGCAGGCATCTACAAAGATAACAATGAAGCATTTGCTACGCTTGACAAACTGGATGTGATCGAGCCTAATGTGGCGAAACGTCAGGAATATGCAGACGCGTACGCAAAATGGAAATACCGTCTTGAAAAGTCGATGATCGGTAACATACCGGCTCCGGTTCTTTCTTCAGATAAGTAATTAACAATTTAAATAATAACCATTTAAAAATAAAAGAATTATGGCAACAAAAGAATTTTTCCCAGGAATTGAAAAAATTAAGTTCGAAGGTAAAGATAGTAAGAATCCGATGGCATTCCGTTACTACGATGCTGAAAAGGTAATCAACGGTAAGAAGATGAAAGATTGGTTGAGATTTGCTATGGCATGGTGGCATACTTTGTGTGCTGAAGGCGGTGACCAATTCGGTGGCGGAACAAAACAATTCCCTTGGAATAGTAATGCTGACGCTATACAAGCTGCAAAAGATAAAATGGATGCAGGTTTCGAATTCATGCAGAAAATGGGTATCGAATACTACTGTTTCCACGATGTAGACTTGGTTTCTGAAGGTGCAAGCATTGAAGAATACGAAGCTAACCTGAAAGCAATCGTAGCTTATGCAAAACAGAAACAAGCTGAAACAGGCATCAAACTGTTGTGGGGTACTGCCAACGTATTTGGTCATGCACGTTATATGAACGGTGCTGCTACTAATCCTGATTTTGACGTAGTAGCTCGTGCTGCTGTTCAGATCAAGAATGCAATCGACGCAACTATTGAACTGGGTGGTCAAAACTATGTATTCTGGGGTGGCCGTGAAGGCTATATGTCTCTTCTGAATACAGATCAGAAACGTGAAAAAGAACATCTGGCAAAAATGCTGACTATGGCTCGTGATTATGCTCGTGCTCGTGGCTTCAAAGGTACTTTCCTGATCGAACCGAAACCGATGGAACCAACTAAACACCAGTATGATGTAGATACAGAAACTGTAATCGGCTTCCTGAAAGCTCATGGCTTGGATAAAGATTTCAAAGTGAATATTGAAGTAAACCACGCAACTTTGGCTGGCCACACTTTCGAACACGAATTGGCAGTAGCAGTAGACAACGGTATGTTGGGTTCTATCGACGCTAACCGTGGTGATTATCAAAATGGTTGGGATACAGACCAGTTCCCGATTGACAACTACGAACTGACACAAGCTATGATGCAAATTATCCGTAATGGCGGCTTGGGTAACGGTGGAACAAACTTCGACGCTAAAACTCGTCGTAACTCTACTGACCTGGAAGATATCTTCATTGCTCACATCGCAGGCATGGATGCTATGGCTCGTGCATTGGAAAGCGCAGCTGCTCTGTTGAACGAATCTCCATATAAGAAAATGTTGTCTGACCGTTACGCTTCATTCGATGGTGGTAAAGGTAAAGAATTTGAAGATGGCAAGTTGACTTTGGAAGATGTAGTTGCTTATGCTAAAGCAAACGGTGAACCGAAGCAAACTAGCGGTAAACAAGAACTTTATGAAGCAATTCTGAATATGTATTGCTAATAATTAATTCACCACAGAGTAGCACAGGGGCTCGCAGAGCTCATTTTCATTCAATATTGTATTTCTATGTGAAACTCTGTGTCACTCTGTGGTGAGATTTCCAACTACTACAACACTACTTTATCTACTTATAACCATGATTAATACAACGAACGAGGGTAGTAAACTCTACCTATATTCGATCACCTCTGTCGCCATTTTGGGAGGACTGCTTTTCGGATACGATACAGCCGTTATTTCCGGTGCAGAGAAAGGCTTGGAAGCTTTTTTCCTTTCGGCCTCTGATTTTCAATACAATAAAGTAATGCATGGGATCACTTCTTCCAGTGCATTAATTGGCTGTGTACTGGGTGGTGCGATCTCCGGTATATTTGCTTCCCGTTTGGGACGTCGTAATTCCTTAAGGCTTGCTGCCGTACTCTTCTTCCTTTCAGCATTAGGTTCCTATTATCCGGAATTCTTATTCTTCGAATATGGAAAGCCGAACATGGATTTACTGATTGCTTTTAATCTGTATCGTGTTTTGGGTGGTATCGGAGTAGGACTGGCTTCTGCAGTCTGTCCGATGTATATTGCTGAAATAGCCCCTTCCAATATTCGTGGAACGCTTGTATCGTGTAACCAGTTTGCTATCATCTTCGGTATGTTGGTAGTGTACTTCGTGAATTTCCTGATTATGGGCGACCATCAGAATCCTGTTATTTTGAAAGATGCAGCCGGTGTGCTGTCTGTTAGTTCTGAATCTGATATGTGGACTGTTTATGAAGGATGGCGTTATATGTTCGGTTCGGAGGCTTTCCCTGCCGCTTTCTTTGGCCTGTTGTTGTTCTTTGTTCCGAAGACTCCTCGTTATCTTGTGTTGATACAGCAGGATGAAAAGGCTTACTCAATTCTGGAAAAGATCAATGGTAAGATAAAAGCACAGGAAATTCTTAATGATATTAAAGCTACTGCTCATGAAAAGACAGAGAAGATCTTTACCTATGGAGTGGCAGTAATTGTAATCGGTATTTTGCTTTCTGTATTCCAGCAAGCTATCGGTATTAATGCCGTACTATATTATGCTCCTCGTATTTTTGAAAGTGCAGGTGCAGAAGGAGGTGGTATGATGCAAACGGTTATTATGGGCGTTGTAAACATTGTCTTTACACTGGTTGCTATCTTCACTGTAGACCGCTTCGGACGTAAACCGTTGTTGATAATTGGTTCTATCGGTATGGCTGTTGGTGCATTTGCAGTAGCAATGTGTGACAGCATGGCAATAAAGGGTATCCTTCCGGTACTTTCAGTGATTGTGTATGCTGCATTCTTTATGATGTCCTGGGGACCGATTTGCTGGGTATTGATCTCGGAAATCTTCCCGAACACTATCCGTGGTAAAGCAGTGGCAATCGCTGTGGCTTTCCAATGGATATTCAACTATATTGTATCTTCTACTTTCCCGGCATTGTACGATTTCAGCCCGATGTTTGCGTATAGTTTATATGGCATTATCTGCGTAGCTGCTGCCATCTTCGTTTGGCGTTGGGTACCTGAAACGAAAGGTAAGACACTGGAAGATATGAGCAAACTTTGGAAGAAAGATAAATAAATTAGGTTAGTGTAATTTCATCATGTCATTATGACTTTGGCCTCCTGACATGATTCTATTGAGATTATGACATCATACCAATGGTATGGTGTCATAATTGTTTATATACATATCGTACAGTAAATCAATCTTTTATTTTGCATTAATTGTTTTATCGTTGGTGTTACAATTAATGTTTTTGCATTTTTGAGTAAATATGTTCTCCAATGATGCACTTATCTTTGCATTATAAAAATTGAAGTATGATAACAGAACAATATAAAGATACCGTTTATTTTTCGAACCTTTTTGTACGTCACTACCCTAAAGTTTATGAAGAATTATCTAATATTCTTTCTCGCCATCATATAGCACATGGGACTTTGATACACACTAAAGATTATTGGTGCCGAGATTATATGCCAATACAGTGGGGAGCTAATACTTATATTCAATTCCGCTATGAACCTGATTATTTGACGGATAAACCACAGTATAAAACTAATATTGTTCCCGTACTTAAAGCCATGAGTAGCAAGATGGATATTATTCAATTGCCACTTATAGTTGATGGAGGGAATGTTGTTGTGTGTGAGGGAAATTCTAAGTGGATGGGATCATGTATAGGAGAGCGGAAACCAATTATTATCATGACAGAAAAGGTGTTCCAAGAAAATTCGCAGATCGATCAGGGAGAAGTACTGGCAATATTAAAGGCAAACTTTCATGGAGCAGATATTATATTTCTACCATGGGATAGATACGATATCTGTGGTCATACAGATGGGATTGTTCACAATATTGGCGATGGTAAGATTTTGGTCAACTTGAAAGTATATCCTCAAAAGATAGAACGGGAGATGAGATGTAGATTGAATGACGTTTTTGTAGTTGTGGATTTAAAACTTAGTAAGTATTATGAGAATAGTTGGGCATACATAAATATGCTTCAGACACGTGATATAATCATTGTCCCCGGACTTGGATTACCTACAGATGGAGAGGCTTTAGAACAGATAAAAGAATTATATCCTTCCTATGAGGGGCGAATTTACCAAATTAATATGGCTCCGATTGTAAAGAAATGGGGAGGTGCATTGAATTGTTTGTCTTGGACTGTGAGTAAATTATAGAAATTATATGATATCAGCATTACCGATTTCCAAACCTATACTTTATATTGATATGGATAATGTTCTGGTTGACTTTCAATCAGGTATTAACAAGTTGAGTGAATACGAAAAGAGAGAGTATGAAGGACGATATGATGAGGTACCTGATATTTTTGCAAGAATGGGTCCGTATGAAGGAGCAATTAATGCCTACCATCATTTAGCGTGTTTTTATGATGTATATATTCTTTCCACGGCACCTTGGAATAATCCTTCTGCCTGGTCAGATAAACTAATATGGGTGAGAAAATGGTTAGGTACAGATGGTTATAAACGATTAATTCTTAGTCATCATAAAAATTTGAACAAAGGAGACTTTTTGATAGATGATCGCCTCAAAAATGGTGCTGAAAATTTTAGTGGTGAATTGATCTTATTTGGTTCGGAACAGTATCCGAATTGGGACTCCGTTGTTGACTATTTGATATCATCTAAGTGAGAAGTAAAAAAAAATGATATATTCGGCACAACTCTTTAC
>NZ_DAWCXD010000068.1:0-26316 GCF_052357945.1 Bacteroides sp.
CCGGATTCAGTACGCGGATAACGATAGCCATCACACCGATCAGGAATCCGAAGATATATTTACCTCTTTCCGTACGTGCGGAAGTCACAGGGTCAGTAGCCATAAATACGGCACCGAAGCAGAAACCACCAAGAACGAGGTGTTCGTACCAAGGCATTTGAGCCATTGTGTTGTTTTCCATGCCGATTGAGTTGAATACCCATGCCATAAATGCACCACCAACAAATACAGAAATCATTGTCTTCCAACTAGCAACGCCTGTCCAAAGCAAGATAACCGCACCTATCAGAATAGCGATCACACTGGTTTCACCGATAGAACCCGGAATCAGACCTGTAATCATATCCATGTTAAATGCAGGAACACTACCAGATGTAGCAGCTTGTCCCAGCGGAGTAGCAACGGTAAGTCCGTCTACGCTTTGTCCCAGACCGAAGATACTGTCGCCTGACACCCAAACGGCGTCACCGGACATCTTAGTCGGATATGCGAAGAACAAGAATGCACGAGTAATCAACGCAACGTTGAAAACGTTCATACCTGTACCACCGAATACTTCTTTTGCGAAGATAACAGAGAATGCAGTAGCTACGGCAAGAATCCACAGCGGACAGTCTACCGGAACGATCATCGGGATCAAGATACCGGAAACGAGGAATCCCTCCTGTATTTCTTCTTTCTTCCATTGAGCTACCACGAACTCAATACCCAAACCTACTACATAAGATACGATAATTTTAGGCAGTACTGCCAGGAATCCGTATGCAAACATTTCGATAAAGCTACCACTAGCACCCGTGTGAGTGAAATGCTGGTAACCTACGTTATACATACCGAACAGCAAAGCCGGTACCAACGAAATAACCACAATCGACATGATGCGCTTGCTATCAATTGCGTCATGTATGTGCGTTCCCGTTTTCGCAGTCTTGTTGGGCACGAACAGGAATGTTTCGAAGCCGTCAAACACCGACTGGAATGCGTGGAATTTGCCGCCCTCTTCAAAGTTCGGCTTTATCTTATCGAGATAATTTCTTAACGCTTTCATTTATTAAATTGAGAATTGAAAATTGAGAATCGAGAAAAGGCTACGCTGTGTTTACCAGAAGACAATTTCATAAAGTCTCAACTATCATTTTTAATTTTTACTTTTTACTTTTTTAATTCTCCTATGCCATTTCCGAACGGAGCATATCAAGTCCGGCACGAACGATGCGTTGCAGTTCCATCTTCGAAGAGCAGACGAATTCGCAAAGAGCGAAATCTTCAGGAGCCACTTCATAGATGCCAAGTGCTTCCATACGGTCGATGTCACCGGCGATGATTGCTTTAATCAGATATTCGGGCAGGATATCCATCGGGAATACCCTATCGTATTCACCCGACATAATCATGTGACGTTCGCCACCTTTGATGCGGGCATCCAACGTATATTCCTTCTTACCCATCAACCAGCTGAAATAAGAATGGTTGGCACTGAACTGGTTGAAGCGCGGCATGATCCATCCGAGCATTTCGTGAATGTCGTCACCTTCGGGGATAACAGTCAGTTGGCTGTGGAATGCGCCCAAGAATCCATTCGGAGAAACTTGCTTTCCTGTCAGCACGTTACCGCTGATGTAGCGTAAGTCTTTGTCTTTTGTTACATTGCCGGCAAACACGTTGGTGAGCAATGCGCCTACCTGGAGTTTGCAGTATGCAGGTTTCAACACTTCGGAACCTGTCACAGCTACTGTACGGGTGAAATCTACATGGCCTGTATTGAAGAGGCGACCGATGAAGATTACGGCTTGCGGATCAATAGTCCATACCGTTTCGCCCTTGGATACGGGGTCGAGGTGGTTGATCTGAACGCCTACATTACCTGCAGGGTTCGGTCCGTCGAATGCGGTGATTGTAACGTTCTTAGCCTGTGTCAGTGCAGCAGCGTTCTGTTTCACACTGATATTCAGGTAGGTTTTTGCCAGTTTGGCAAGAACATCAAGTCCTGTCTGGAAGTTTGTTTCTTCACCTTTGAGGGCGAACTCGAAATCCGGAGCTAACGGATTAGTGTCGAATGCGGATACAAAGATTCCTTTCGGAGTGACCGTCGGGTCAGCAATGATGTCATAAGGGCGCTGTTTGATAAACGCGAAAAGTCCGGCTTCCAACAAAGCGGTTTTCACTGCTTCAGCATCCATCGAAGCAACATTCTTCTTCCCAAAATCTTCATAGTCCTGCTCTGCAGCAGCTTCCACAACGATGTTCAACACCTTACGACGAGCACCACGTTCAACACTCGTCACCACGCCGCTCACCGGCGAAACAAATTTCACTTCAGGATGATACTTGTCGATAAACAAGGGTCCACCAGCCATTACATATTCCTGCTCTTTCACGACTACCTTAGGCGTCACTCCAGGAAAGTCATCGGGTACGAGTGCGTAGAACCCCGGTTCTTTTACTGTTGCGTACGTTTCAGCAGCTTTACCTTTCAGGTTTATGTCAAGGCCTTTACGTAACTTTATTACATTTGCCATGCTAGATAAAATAATGGTTTCATAAATTTGCCGCAAAAGTAATAAATAAGATTGGGATTCGGGAGGAAAAAAGAAAGGAATTACGGAAAAATATCCGTAATTCCTTTCGTGTTCGTGCACATATCTTCTTTCTTTTGTCTTGAAACCAAAGTAAGAAGCAAAGAAAAAGAACTATTCAGCAAACATAGGATCCCAAGCAGGAAGTCGGATAGGCTTCTGTTTCAACACCTCGAGAGCTTTTTTCGATGCATATTTCGTTTCTACTACTAGACGGAACATATATTCGTTAAACCAATCATCCGTCATGATGAGATAACCCTGATAACCGGCAGCAGGGCCCCAACTATTTTCAACCATCCATTTCGTCGGTTTTCCGTTTTTGTCAAGATCAACAGCCATAAGAGTCATGGCGTGACTGGAGCCACTGGCAAAACTTTGAATGCGTTGCTTCTTGTTCATGCCAAAAGAAGTACCCATAAGAGATTCGTAGTCGTAGTTTTTGACATCCAGCAGACCACGGTCAGAGTTTAGGAACTTACCTACATCGCAAGAGAAATACATCATCGTGCTATCCTTGAGAGAAGAAATAGCCATTTCTTTGATATCCTCGATGGGAAGATTGACATACGTCCAGTTTTTGCCGTCGTAACGGTGGCGGTCGTAGTCTATCTCATAACACTTATAATATTCACGGCTCGGATCATTCATTAACATGACATAATTATCAATCAGTTTTTCGTCACCATACTTTTTCAGGAAAGAAAGCGGAGTGTAAGTTTCGGTAGACACAGGCTCACCCTTAGCGTTATATTCAGTCCAGGTAAATTCAGTAGGAGGAACACCGAGATTCAACACTAACATGCGGTAGATGGTGCTCAACATCTCTGTTTTTGTTTTCTCAAGGGCAGCAGGTTTAGCACCTTGCGCAGCGAGATCACGCAGTTGAAGCCCCTGTTCACGAAGTTTCAGGGCGATCAGACCTGCCATACGGGAGGTATTTTCACTACTGTTGGTTTCCGGCATCACATCTTTGGGAACAAGCCCGTATTTACTGACAATATCGGCTACACCGGTAAATGTTCCACCGTCACTCAAAGGATTGCGGAAGAGCCATTCCACCATTTTATCATCCATCGGCTTACTGCTGGTGTCGATAATACCTTGCAGAAAGAGATTAGCTTTCTCCAGTTGATCGAAGAAGAAAGGATAAGTTTGCGAAAATTCGAAAGAACCGAGGTTATGCTTGGCGATCGCTTTGGCACGCATCACATTCAAACCTGTGAAAAGCCAGCAACGGCCGGAAGATTTCTGATCGGTGATACCTTTGGAAGGCACTTTGATGGAGAAATGTGTGTCCATCCCTTTCAGGTTATCCTGATTGAGAGCCAGTTTACGAATGTCGTTGCTACCGATAGCGTTGCGGATAGCCTTGTCAGTAGGAGTGTTTGCGTAACTCTGCTTGATTTGTTGCATCATGGAGTCGCTGATGCCTCCTTTCACTTCTTGCGCTTGTGTAGAATAAGAAAAAGCACATAAAACAAAAATTGATAAAATCTGTTTATTCATTGATATAAGTAATTAATTAATAGGCTGACAGATCATGATACACTAATAAATACGGCTTAAATGTATGAGATTAAATCATGCGATTTTATTTATCAGCATATCGAAAAACATCATATTCCGCAAAAATACGATTCTTTTTTAGATTTATTATCTAAGAATATCAAAACTAATCGGAATAAAAGAGTTTTCTTTGCAGTCGAATTCCTCACAGAGAAATTATGAAGAAATATATAATAGGAATATTGATGATGCTTCCATCCATCAATATGATGTCAGCCGCGGCTGACAGTACGGCAGTAAAGAGCGATGAACTGCAAAGGTCTACAACTTCTATCAGTGATACTACTCCTACAGATATTGAAGACATCTCGTCAGATACCATTCCTGTCCTTTCAAAGCGCGAGCTGCGTCGCCAGCGCGTGGCAAACCGGAATTTACACTATAACATATTGGGTGGTCCCAGTTATACGCCGGATTTTGGTTTACTGGTGGGCGGTAGCGCACTGATGACATTCCGGATGAATCCGAGTGATACCACCCAACGACGTTCGGTAGTGCCGATGGCCATTGCCTTGATGTTCAAAGGCGGCTTGAACCTGATGACAAAACCACAGCTCTTTTTTAAAGGCGACCGCTTCCGTATCTTCGGAACTTTCTCATATAAAAATACAATCGAAAATTTTTATGGCATCGGATATTCCACTAATAAAGATTATGAACGTGGAGAAGATACCAGTGAATACCGTTATAGCGGCATCCAAGTAAACCCCTGGTTCCTGTTCCGTCTGGGAGAAAGCAATATTTTTGCAGGTCCCCAAGTCGATTTGAACTATGATAAAATTACCAAACCGGCTGCCGGAATGGTTAATGAGCCCTCATATATAGCGGCAGGAGGAACAGAACACGGATACAAAAATTTCAGTTCCGGACTTGGTTTCCTGCTGACGTATGACACACGTGATATTCCTGCAAATGCATATAGCGGAACTTACCTCGACTTTCGGGGAATGATGTATAACAAGGTATTCGGCAGCGATAATAACTTTTACCGTTTGGAAATCGACTACCGCCAATACAAAACAGTAGGACGCCGCAAAGTGATAGCCTGGACAGTGCAAAGCAAAAACGCATTCGGAGATGTACCCCTAACAAAATATGTACTTAGCGGAACCCCCTTCGATCTTCGCGGTTACTACATGGGACAGTTTCGCGACAAGTCCTCGCATGTCATGATGGCCGAATACCGCCAGATGATAAATACGGACAAAAGCACTTGGGTAAAAAAGATGTTAAGTCATATAGGATATGTAGCCTGGGGAGGATGCGGATTCATGGGACCCACTCCAGGCAAGATAGAAGGTGTGCTTCCCAACCTCGGATTAGGGTTACGCATTGAAGTTCAACCCCGTATGAATGTACGCCTCGACTTCGGAAGAGACATGGTGAACAAGCAGAATTTGTTCTACTTCAACATGACAGAAGCCTTCTGACACTATTTAAGCGACGTTCTGTACATAATTTGCACGAAAGATTGCAAAATAGATAATAAAATACTGCACATAAATAAAATTAATCCTTATATTTGCGCAAGCTATAACACAGCAAGAGCAAATAATAGATTTTTTTTATGAAGCAATTTATAGTATATATTTTTTCGGGGTTGCTATTAATATTTATTTCTACCACCCGTGTAGTTGCACAAGAAGTATCTGACTATTCTCAACTAAGTGAAGAAGATTATAGTAAGATTGTTCTCCCTCCGCTATCTGTTTTATTCGAAAACGCTAAAAACAGTCCCATCTATGAGATGGCAGACGTAAAAGCGACGATAGAACGTAAATTACTCCAAAAAGAGAAATGGTCATTTCTGGGTTTCTTCAGTTTACGAGGAAGCTATCAATACGGAATGTTCGGCAATGAGTCCACCTACACAGACGTGGCAGTCGCTCCATACCTCACCTACTCCACCCAGGCACAGAACGGCTACACGGTAGGCGCAGGTTTAAGTATTCCATTAGATAACCTTTTTGATCTCAAAGGACGTGTCAGCCGACAAAGACTCACACTGCGGAGTGCGGAACTAGAACGGGAAATCAAGTACGATGAGATCAAAAAGAACATTATAGAAATGTACACAGTGGTCACCTCACAGATAAAGCTCCTTCAAATGAGGAGCGAGAGTCTGGTACTTGCCAACGTGCAATATGAAATATCCGAAAAAAATTTCGCAAATGGAACAATAGAGTCAGCAGAGTTGGCTACCGATAAAGAAAGGCAATCAACTGCACGTGAAGCATACGAAAACAGCAAGTTTGAATTAACAAAAAGCTTGATGATACTCGAGGTTATTTCACGTACTCCTTTAATAAGAAAATAAAAGACCAACATATGAATTTTATCATTTCCATCATACGAACCCTCTTTCGCCATCGTTGGCTAATATTGATAGGGACCTCTATCTTCACATTGCTGGTCATATATTATACACGCCATATGCAAGGTGGATATGATGTGAAAGCAACCCTTTATACAGGAGTAGCCTCCGGATATAATCTGGAAAGCGACAAACGTACAGACTGGGCAACAGTACAGAATTCCATGGACAACCTGATAAGTATCATGCAAGCCGAAAGCACTCTAAAAAGAGTATTCCTGCGTTTATTTGCCCGAGTACTTATCCAGGGAAATCCCGACAACGAAAACGATGGAGTCACCCCATCCAGTTACAATTACACCTACAATCATTTAAAAAATAGTCCGCACGGACCAGAAATACTCAAGTTGATCGACAAATCAAGCGAGGATAAAACGGTAGCTAATCTGGAAGCATATATGCGCCCGAAAAAAGGTAACTACATATATGAAATGTTCTACTACAATCACCCCTTTTACAGTTACAATGCTTTGAAAGGCATTAAAGTGCAACGCCGGCTAACAAGTGATTTATTGGACATCAGCTACTCTTCCGGCGACCCGGGCATTGCCTATAATACGGTACGCATCCTAATGGATGAATTTGTAGAAGAATACCGCCGTATCCGTTATGGAGAAACGGACAAAGTGATTAAATACTTTGAAGAAGAACTGAAACGGATTGGTAAAAAGCTCAATTCGGAAGAAGATGACCTGACCAAATACAATGTCGAGAAACGTATCATCAACTATCTTGATGAAACGAAAGAGATAGCAGCTATCAGTAAAGAGTTCGAGCTACGAGAACAAGATGCGCTCTTTGCATACAATAGTACCAAGTCGATGCTCGAAGAGTTGGAAAAACACATGGATAGTAATGCCAAGCAGGTGCTCAAGAATATAGAGTTTGTGGACAAACTAAGAGAAGCTTCCAACATCACCAGTAAAATTTCGGAAGCTGAAGCAATGACGGATTCGAAACAAAAAGATGCAGCATCCTTAACAGGAGACAAAACGCGGTTAAACGAACTTAAACAAGAACTGAATGATTTGACCACCTCCTATGTAGGGCACAAATATACCAAAGAAGGTGCATCACGGACCAGTATTATTGACCAATGGCTTGAACAAACATTATTGTTTGAAAAAGCCAAAGCAGAACTACAAATCGTACAAAATGCCCGACGGGAATTGAATGACCGTTACGTCTTTTTTGCTCCTGTGGGTACTACCATCAAGCAAAAAGAGCGCTCCATTAACTTCACAGAGCGTAGTTATCTGACCGTGTTACAGAGCTACAATGAAGCCTTGTTGAGAAAGAAAAATCTGGAAATGACCTCTGCTACATTGAAAGTACTTAATGAGCCTACTTATCCAATTGCACCCAATTCAACCAACCGTAAACAGATTATAATAGCTGCTTGTGTAGGTAGTTTTTTAATAATCATTGCTATATTGCTGTTGATTGAAATGCTTGACAGAACATTGCGCGATGCTAACCGAACCAAGCGAGTAACCGGATTTAAAGTAATAGGAGCCGTTCCCAACCCATCTTCAGCCCGCTACGGTGGACTCACCAAAACTTACGTCGAATTTTCTATCAAAGAGTTAAGTAATTCCCTTCTCCGCTTCCTAACCAAGCGAAAATCGCCTGGTGTGTTTATTATCAACCTATTCAGTACCAGCGAAAACTCCGGTGAGGAAATAATCGGAAATATGCTCTGTGGATATCTGCAAAGTCGCATGTTAAATACTAGATTTATCATGTACGGAGAAGATTTCAACACAAACTCATCTCCATATCTGTTAGCAAAAAAAATCACCGACTTTTACACCCTGCAAGGAGAAGACATACTGATCGTAGCCTACCCGCCATTGTCGAAAAGTAATATTCCGACCGCACTGCTACACGACTCTAATGCCAATATTCTGATATGCCCGGCAGATCGCGGATGGAAAACTATCGATAAGCAACTCTGCGAACAACTCATGATGCAAATGGGTAAAACGGAGGTTCCATTCCGCATATGCCTGACTAACGCCGGTCGTGAAGCAGAGGAAGACTTTACAGGGCAGCTTCCACCATACACCTTGTTACGTAGAATCAGCTATCGTTTTAGCCAACTGTCACTTACAGAAAAAATCAAATTCAATCTAAATAAAAAGGATAAAGAGGCAGAGGAAGAAGACGATGATGAATAATAAGATAGTAACTTTCCATATCTTGTTTGCTCTACAATTTGTGCTGGTAGCAGGAGGTATGTTGATAAATATCAAGGTAGGACTGTTCTCAATGGCAAGCATTTTGTTGTTTACGACTATCAGTTTGGTACAACTTAGCAACGATGAACAAACAAACTGGAAACTAGGACAAAATATAATGACCTACATGTTCGCAGTATGGTTATGTTTCTATCTTCTTGAGATTCTAAATCCTAACAATGTGCAGGCAGCATGGAATATCAACCTTACCCCCTATGCGCTGATACCTTTAATATGCGCCTTTGTTGTTCCACTTATCGTTCGCAGTAAAAAAGATATTGAACTGTTACTGATTATCTGGTCAGTATTTGTCCTCATTTTTACTATAAAAGGTTATTGGCAGAAAAACTATGGTTTTAGCTCCAAAGACCTCTATTTTTTACACGTGCTGGGTGGGTGGCGTACTCATATCATTTGGTCAGGTATCCGCTATTTCTCCTGCTTCTCCGATGCAGCAAACTACGGAGTACACGCTGCCATGTCCGCTGTGGTATTTACCATCTCCGCTTTTTTTGTGGAGTCCAAATGGCTACGCATTTACTTCCTCTGCATTGCTATCGGGGGACTTTACGGAATGGGAATTTCAGGAACCCGTGCAGCCATGGGAGTTATCATGGGAGGAATGTTGATGGTAACCGTTATTGCCAAAAACTGGAAAGCATTATTGGGAGGTATAATCATCTCTATCAGTGTTTTCGTGTTTTTCAACTACACCAATATCGGAAGCGGCAATCAATATATCCACAAAATGCGTTCATCTTTCCATCCATCTACAGATGCTTCATACCAGGTGCGTGTTGAAAACCGACAAAGGATGAAAGAGCTAATGGCAAAGAAACCACTAGGTTACGGCATCGGACTGTCTAAAGCTGGTAATTTCGAATCCAAAGAGCAGATGCCCTACCCTCCCGACTCATGGCTAATCAGCGTATGGGTAGAAACGGGAATTGTCGGACTGATACTCTACCTTTCCATACATGGTATTCTTTTCGCCTGGTGCTCCTGGATACTCATGTTTAAAGTACGCAACAAAAGCTTGCGGGGACTTATCGCGGCATGGCTCTGTATGGATGCCGGATTTTTCATCGCTAGTTATGTCAACGACATCATGCAGTACCCCAACCAGTTACCCGTATATATAGGCTTTGCACTCTGCTTTGCAGCTCCACATATCGACAAGCGCATCAGTGAAGAAAAAAAGAAAGTAAAGAAAAAGAGAGGCAGCTATCCAATAACGAAACTAACTAACAAACAAGAATGACAAACAATATTCCCGACATATCATTTATTACCATCTGTTACAACGGATTTAAAGACACATGTGAATTGATAGAATCACTGCACAAAAAGTTGAAGTCTGTGAGCTATGAAATCATAGTGGTAGACAATGCTTCACGTGAAGATGAAGCAGCGAAAATACACGAATTATACCCAACGGTTATCTGTATCCGCAGCAATGAGAACGGAGGCTTTTCCAGTGGCAATAACATGGGAATCCGTGCAGCAAAAGGCAAATACATTTTTCTTATCAATAACGATACCTATATCGAATCCGATGAAATCGCCTATTTGGTGGAACGACTGGAAAGTCGTCCGGAAATCGGAGGCGTGTCTCCTAAAATACGTTTCGCCTTTCCGCCGCAACACATACAATTTGCAGGATTTACTCCCCTAACGAAAGTAACCCTGCGCAATAATATGCTGGGGTTTGACTGCCCGGACGACGGCAGTTACGACACTCCCCATCCCACTCCTTATTTGCATGGAGCAGCTATGATGATTAAGCGCGAAGTGATTGAAAAGGTAGGAATGATGCCGGAAATTTTCTTCCTTTATTACGAAGAACTGGACTGGAGCACAAGTATGACACGTGCCGGTTATGAACTGTGGTATGAGCCCCGTTGCACTGTTTTTCATAAGGAAAGCCAGAGCACCGGACAACTAAGCAAGCTACGCACCTATTTCCTGACGCGGAATCGCCTGCTCTATGCCCGACGTAACATGAAAGGCATGGAGCGACTGATGTCCGTGCTCTATCAGAGCACTGTTGCTGCCGGAAAAAACAGTCTGTCATTCGCCTTCAAAGGCCGTTTTGATCTGTTTTGTTCCGTCTATTATGGAGTCTGCACAGGACTATTCATGTCCTCATCAAATAAAAACAGTAAAAACGCATAAAAACTCAAGATACTATGAACATTATCGACTGGATTCTCTACATTCCCTTGGTGTTTTGCGTATGCTACCTATTGCTATACGCTATTGCCTCCAAGTTTTACCGGCCCCCCCAATATCCCGAAGCCCGTACGCTCCGACGCATCGTTGTACTCTTTCCTGCTTATAAGGAAGACCGTGTGATTCTTGCTTCCATAGAGAGTTTTCTTGAGCAAGATTACCCGAAGGAACTCTATGATGTCATAGTCATTTCCGATCAGATGAAACCGGAAACAAACGAAGCTCTGCAAGCCCTTCCTATTCGCCTGTTAATGGCTAATTACACAGAAAGTTCGAAAGCCAAAGCACTGGCCATGGCCATGGATTCCATTGATACAGGAGCATACGACATTGTAGTCATTATGGATGCGGATAACATGACTACGCCCGACTTTCTGTCCACAATCAACCGTGTTTTTGATAGTGGCATAAAATCCGTACAAGCTCACCGTACAGGAAAGAACCTGAACACAGACATTTCTGTTCTCGACAGCGCTAGCGAAGAAATAAACAATGGCTTCTTCCGCAGCGGACATAATGCAATAGGACTTTCTGCCGGACTATCCGGTTCGGGAATGGCTTTCGAAGCAGAATGGTTTCATCAGAATGTGAAATATCTCCAGACAGCAGGTGAAGACAAAGAATTGGAAGCCATGCTTTTGCAACAGCGCATCTATACCGTTTACCTGCCCGACTTGCTTGTGTTCGATGAGAAAACACAAAAAAAAGAGGCCATCAGCAACCAGCGCAAACGCTGGATAGCTGCACAATTCGGCGCACTCCGTGCTTCGCTGCCTCACTTGCCCAAAGCACTCTTACAAGGAAATTTCGACTACTGCGACAAGATATGCCAATGGATGCTTCCTCCACGATTGATTCAATTGGCAGGAGTTTTTGGACTGACATTCGTTTTCACCGTTATCGGCGTTGTATTAAGCTTGTTCAATGGCGGATATGAATGGACGATGGCTATCAAATGGTGGATACTGTCGGCAGCGCAAGTAGCGGCCATGATGTTACCCGTGCCAGGTGGTCAGCTGTTTACCAGACAAGTAGGGAAAGCAATCACCAAAATGCCTATGCTGGCATTCACCATGATAGGCAACTTGTTTAAATTGAAAGGAGCCAACAAGAAGTTCATCCATACAGAACATGGTGAACACCATAAATAACGAGTATAATAGTCAAAGAGAGAAATTATGAAAATCGCTATTGAAGCTCAACGAATCTTCCGCACCAACAAACATGGTATGGATTTCGTTGCTCTTGAAAGTATTCGGGAATTGCAAAAAATTGACCATGAAAACGAATACTTCATTTTCGTTACTCCTGGTGAAGACAGATGCTTGGAAGAATCGGAGAATGTGCATATTATCGAACTAAAATGCCCCACTTACCCACTTTGGGAACAAGTGGCTCTTCCACGTGCAGTAAAAAAGGTTATGCCCGATTTGTTGCACTGCACAAGCAATACTGCCCCATTACAATGCCCGGTGCCATTGATATTAACACTGCATGACATTATTTATTTGGAAAAACGTCACTCTTCTAGCTTCACCTGGTATCAGGAGATGGGCTGGTTTTATCGCCGAATGGTAGTCCCACGTGTACTAGCCAACTGTGAAAAAATTATCACTGTCTCACAATTTGAACGTAAACGGATTCTTGATGTTTTACATTTACCTGAAGAGCAACTGGTAGCCGTATACAATGGCTTCAATAGGCACTTCCATCTGCAACCGAAAGCTCCGGAAATAACCCGGAAGTATATTGATGCAGAAAATTACCTATTCTTTTTGGGAAACACTGATCCTAAAAAGAATACTCCAAGAGTACTGAAAGCATACAGTGACTACCTTAAACAGTCAGGACAAAAGCTACCATTACTTATTGCCGATCTCAAAGAAGACGCTGTTGACCGAATCCTGGAAGAAGAAAAGATTACTGAAATCAAAAGTTATATTCACTTTCCCGGATACATTGCGAATACCGACCTTCCAGCACTTTACGGTGGTGCATTCGCATTCCTTTATCCTTCACTTCGCGAGAGTTTCGGTATTCCAATGTTAGAAGCAATGGCCTGCGGAACGCCCATCATTGCAGGAAACACATCGGCCATGCCTGAAATAGCTGGTGAAGGAGCTTTACTTGTCAATCCCTTCAACACTAAAGACATTACAGAAAAAATACTGCAATTGGAAAATGACGAAACATTCTACCAACAACAAGTAGAATATGGATTAAAACGCAGTCAACAGTACTCTTGGCGGAGCACAGCTAAGTCGCTACTAGATATATATAAAGAGTTTGCTAAATAAAAACTAATAAATAGAAATAATAAAAAGATTACAACAAACGGATATCTATCACGCCTATACTGTGTTTATTTTAGTATAGTATTAGGTGAGAATACCCATTTAAAGGCATAAGGATGCACACTTTATAGGATGATAAGCTGTATTTAACAGCTTAATAATCTATTGGGAGCGTTAGTTTTTCTATAGTTCACATACGCAGGCTGTACAGCACACATATGTAAACCGTACAGCCTACACATGCGGGCTTTATGGCTCATAGGTGTGGGCTATAAACTTATCGCCATTACAGTTGGATTATTAAGCCACAATAATCGGATTTATATGGCTTCATTGTGACAAAAACAAGCTATCTTACACCTATATGGTCCTTATACGGCTATTTTGTCAATGATAGATAACTTATTTTACTGGTAAAAGTATGATAGATACATTTTTCGGAAGCTATCTATCATATGTATTATACTGATAGTTAGATGACTATTAAAATGAATGATAGTATGATAGATATTTTTTCACTATGTATTAGCTGAATGTTTTTTCCGTGTTATCAACTTCGTAGATTCCAGTGAATTGCTCAACCACAATCCGAGTCAGTTACTCCTCCGGCAACAGTCGGATGACGTGGAAGAACTAGACAGAGATGCCAACAAAGAGAGGTTATACTTCTGAAATACAGGAAGCTTGGTACGAACAAGAAGAAGAATGGTTCGCCCAAGGAGCCAAGCAATGAAAAGAAGATTAAAAAAGATAGTTATTTTCATATCTTTTTATTACCTTTGTAGCACAGCTTAGCTGTTCAAAATCAAAGGAAAAAACATGAATGAGAGTGAAGGCACAAGCAATCCATCGGTAAAAGCACTCATTGTCTTTAGAGAAAACGGAGATACGGACAATTTGTTCGTACCCATTTTGTGCGATGCGATCAGGATGGATGGCATTGACGTGCGATGTTCCATAAAAGAGTTTTGGGACTCGAATACGGCTTATGATATCATACATTTCCAGTGGCCGGAAGAAGTTATAGGTTGGACATGTAGCGACCCCGACACTATTCGCCGATTAGAAGAGCGTATCCGTTTTTTTCGTTCACGAGGAACACGGTTTATCTACACACGGCACAATGTCCGTCCGCATTATGCTAATAAAATCATCAGTCGGGCCTACGATATTATCGAATCGCAGAGTGATATCGTCGTACACATGGGACGTTTCAGCCACGACGAATTTCTCACAAAATACCCTGGCAGCCAGAATGTAGTGATTCCTCACCACATCTACCAATACACTTACAAAGAAGATATCAGTGTGGAACGTGCACGCCAATATCTCAACCTGTCGCAAGAGGCATTCATTGTTACTGCTTTCGGAAAATTCCGCAACCGTGGAGAAATACGCATGGTGCTCGGAGCGTTCCGCGCCTGGGACGAGGAACGCAAAATGCTGTTAGCTCCGCGCTTCTACCCTTTTTCAAGACGCAACAACTATGGCAAGAATTTCATCAAACGATGGGCTTCAAGAATAGGATATTATCTGCTCATGCCACTGCTCAACCGTATGTTCAAATTACAGGCGGGAGCCAACGACGAGCTGATAGACAACTGCGATCTTCCCTACTATATAGCTGCTTCTGATATAATACTCATCCAGCGAAAAGATGTGCTAAATTCAGCCAATATTCCCCTTGCTTTTCTCTTCCACAAAGTAGCCGTAGGCCCCGATACAGGCAACATGGGCGAATTATTGAGAAATACGGGCAATCCGACTTTCTGCCCGGATAATAAAGCCGACATCATACGGGCACTGAAAGAAGCCCGACAGATGGTCGCGTGGGGAAAGGGAGAAGTGAACTATCAATATGCCATAGAAAATATGAGCATAAAAAAGACAGGGAAAATGTATGTCGAAATCTACAAAAATTTGAGTAAAAGATTGTATCCCCGCTCACATCAACAATCTATCACTGAATACAGTAAGCATGGAATATAATAAAATAAAAGTTAGCATTGTTATCCCTGTCTATAATACCGAAAAATATGTCCGTCAAGCAGTGGAAAGCGTCATGAGCCAAACCCTGAAAGAATTGGAAATAATAATTATAAACGACGGATCATCAGACGGAAGTTTGGATATTGTACAAAAATTAACTCATACAGATTATCGTATACGAGTATACTCACAACCCAACCAAGGGGTATCAGTTGCACGCAATACAGGCATCTCGCACGTACATGGAGAATACATCTACTTTATGGATAGTGACGACCTGTTAGAAGAAGATGCTATGGAACTGTGCTACAATAAATGTAAAGAAGCACAGCTTGATTTTGTTTTTTTTGACGCTTTGACATTTTTTGAAAATGACGTTAAAGATGCTCCAACACTGAATTATAAGCATACAGAAAAGTTGGAAGACAAAATTTACACCGGCCATGAAGCCCTTAAAATCCAATTACAAAATAACGAGTATACCCCCTCTGTTTGCTTGCACTTTATCCATACCGGTTTTCTTAAAAAACATAGTTTGCTGTTTTATTCGGGCATCGTGCACGAAGACCAGCTATTTACGACTTTACTCTATCTAAAAGGGACAAGAACCGCTTGTATCCAACGTACCTTCTTCCACCGTCGCATGAGGCAAAACTCTACAATGACCAGCAAATTCACGATACGGAATATAGAGGGGTATCTTGTAGTCACACGGGAAATACTTGATTTCAAAAAACAAGCAACATTACATGAAACTAAGTTTATTATAGACTTATACCTATCACAAATGCTTGATGCAGCAGTGTGGCAGGCACATACACTTGAATGGAAAGAACGTATCCGATTAGCCTTCTTCTGTCTTTGCAAGTATAAAAAATATGTATCAACCCGAACGATAGGGGCATTACTCTTTAAAGCTATTATTCACTAACCACTCAAAAAGTAATTACTGTAATGGTCAACAATATCAAGCACCAATTATTTTCGGGGGTATTTTACACTGCACTGGCCAAATACAGTGGTATCATAATCTCCCTTATTGTGGCAGGAGTACTGGCTCGTCTGCTATCACCGGACGACTTCGGAATAGTAGCCGTAGCCACTGTAATCATCGCATTTTTCAACCTCCTTACCGACATGGGAGTATCTCCGGCCATCATCCAGCACAAATCGCTGACTAAAGATGACTTATCGGATATCTTCTCATTTACCGTGTGGACGGGTATCGGACTTAGCGCGTTGTTTTTTGCAGCCTCATGGATTATCGCTGACTATTATGAAAGCGAAATCCTGCGAACACTATGTCAACTGCTATCCGTCAACTTGTTCTTCGCCTCCGCCACCATCGTGCCGGGAGCATTGTTCTACCGGAACAAAGAATTTAAATTCATAGCCATCCGTAGCTTCGTCATCCAGATTTCGGCAGGTGTAGCCGCCATAACCGCCGCCCTCTGCGGAGCAGGACTGTACGCATTGATTATCAATCCGATCGTATCCAGCGTACTGATATTCGTGATTTCCTTTCAGCGTTACCCGCAACGGTTACGTTTCACCCTGGGATTGACGATACTCCGGAAGATATTTTCCTATTCCGCCTATCAGTTCCTGTTCAATGTCATCAACTATTTCAGCCGTAACCTGGACAAACTGCTGATTGGTAAATATATGAATATGTCCGATCTGGGATATTACGAGAAATCGTACCGTCTGATGATGCTGCCCTTGCAGAATATCACGCAGGTAATCACTCCGGTGATGCACCCTATTTTCAGCGATTTCCAGAATGACAAGGGAAAACTGTTGAGTTCCTACGAACGTATCGTCCGTTTCCTCGCTTTTATCGGCCTGCCGCTTAGCGTGCTGCTCTTCTTCACGGCAGAGGAAGTGACGCTCATCATTTTCGGTAATCAATGGATGCCGTCCGTACCTGTGTTCCGGATACTGTCGCTCTCCGTAGGGATTCAGATTATACTCTCTTCATCCGGCTCCATCTTTCAGGCGGCAGGTGATACACGGAGTTTGTTTGTGTGCGGAGTGTTTTCGTCCGCGTTCAACGTGGCAGGCATCTTGCTCGGCATCTTCCATTTCGGAACGCTGACAGCAGTGGCAAGTTGCATTGTAGTGACGTTCACCATCAACTTCATACAGTGTTATTGGCAGATGTACCGGGTGACCTTCCGACAAAGTGCCCGGCTGTTCATCCGTCAGCTTATTTCTCCGTTGGTGGTTAGCATTTTGATAGCAATAATCCTCATTCCAATGCAGTATACGCTGGAAGGGATGAACATTTTTGTGACAATTATTGCTAAAGGTATCGTTAGTTTTATTATCTTTGGCATTTATATTCAGATGACACATGAGTACGATATTATCGGCAAAGTGCGGTCGTTAAGAAAAAAAAAGTTTATAGCTATGAATATACGCAACATAATTATTACGCTACGCTATAAAATAAGATATGGCAGTACTGTGGAATGGTATAATTTCTGGTACATCGTTTTACGGAAAAAAAGAAAAATCATACCGCAAGTAGCTTCCATTGACGAAACGATACGTAAAATCATCGACGACCGCTGTTCTGTCAGCCGATTTGGCGATGGCGAAATGCTACTCACAAATTCCCAAAAGGAGCTCCATTTTCAGAAAGGAGATCCCTTATTGGCCCAAAGACTGGTCGAAATACTGCAAAGTAATGAAAAAGGGCATATCGTTTGTATAGCTGACACCTTCTGCAATCTATATCGTTATCACCGCAAAAGCCGTCGTTTCTGGAGAACTCATCTTTATATATATGGTTCATGGTGGGACCGTTTGCTGGTAGCAGAACGGAGATATTACAATGCATTCATCACTCGCCCTTATATGGATTTTGTCCACAAAGAAAATGCCGCCCGATGGTTCCACGACATGAAGGGTATTTGGAACAACCGGGATATCGTTTTTATTGAAGGGGAAAAAAGCCGGCTAGGAGTAGGAAATGACCTCTTCGACAATGCCCGGAGTATCCGCCGTATCCTATGCCCGTCCAGAGATGCATTCGAACGTTTGGAAGATATCAAACGTGAAGCCTGCAGAGTGGAAAAAGAAGCATTGATTATGATTTCCCTCGGACCCACAGCCACTGTATTGGCATACGATTTGTTTAAAGCCGGGTATCAGGCTATCGATTTCGGTCATGTAGACGTAGAGTATGAATGGTGGCGGATGGGTGCTCACAAAAAAGTAAAACTGGAACGAAAGTACGTAAACGAAACCGCCATAGCCGGCGAAGTGGCGGATGCCGGAGATGAATACCGGAAACAAATCATCGCTAAAATCGTTTGAGGAAGAAAAAAACAGTTTGAGAAAGAAAAACAGAATAAACAATTATTGAATACAAAAAAACAAATGAAAGCTCTTTTCCTTATATTCCACGGCTTCAATGAGGCTAACGGAATTAGTAAGAAAATACATTATCAGGTGAAAGCCCTTAAAGACTGCGGAGTAGACGTTCGCCTATGTCATTATGATATTACTCCTTATGGCGAACGACGTTGGATGGTGGACAACGAAGTGATTGCCGATTTTGGCACAGGCTTCGCTGCAAAGATATGGAAACGTGTTTATTACTCACCAATCATTGACTACGCACGCCGCGAAAAAATCGAATTCGTATATATACGTTCTTATCATAACGCCAACCCTTTCACCTTGAGACTAGTAAAACGGCTGAAACAGACAGGCGCTAAAGTGATGATGGAAATTCCCACCTATCCTTACGATCAAGAGTACGTCACCCGCTCTATGAAATTTTTTCTTGCTATCGACCGTTGTTTCCGTCACCAGCTCGCAAAGGCACTAGATGGAATCATCACCTTTTCTAATGCGAAAAAAATCTTTGGCGGAAACACTATACGCATCTCAAACGGAATTGATTTTGAGGCAATCAAAATGAAACGTCAGCAGAACGATATCTCGAAAGAGTTACACCTGATTGGAGTAGCGGAAGTACATTATTGGCATGGCTTCGACCGTCTTGTAAACGGAATGGCAGATTACTACCGCAACCATCCGGAATATAAAGTATATTTTCACATCATAGGTCCACTGTCCGGCGAACGGGAACGGGTAGCAATCCTACCGGTTATCCGTAATAATAATCTAGAACCCTATGTCCTCCTACACGGTCCTTTGCATGGTGAGGAATTGGATATCCTATTTGAAAAGGCTGATTTCGCCATCGGTAGCCTGGGGCGGCACCGCAGTGGAATCACTTATATCAAAACCCTGAAAAACCGCGAATATGCCGCGCGGGGACTCGCTTTCACCTACTCGGAAACCGATGAAGACTTCGACCACATGCCATACGTATGGAAGGTGCCACCCGATGAATCTCCAGTCAATGTTCAGGAACTTATCGACTTCCGGAAGACCTTGAAAATGACACCTGTGGAGATACGCGAATCTGTCCGTCCGCTATCATGGAAAGCGCAGATGCAAAAGGTAATCGACGCTATAAGGCCTAAAGCAAGATAAAAAAATACAATTATTAACAAACAATATTCCGATAAATATGAAAATAGCCTATTGTATCCCCGCCCTCAACTACCCTTGCGGCATGGAACGAGTATTGACACTGAAAGCTAATTATTTTGCCGAAGTGTTCGGTTACGAAATACACATATTCCTGACAGATGGCGAAGGTCGGAAACCTTATTATGACTTACATCCATCCATCACGGTTCACCAACTGAATATTAATTATTCACATCTGAATAAATTGCCTCTCTATAAGAAGATTCCACAATACATGGCTAAGCAAAGGTTATTCAAAAAGAAACTGAATGAACACTTGTGCCGAATAAAACCTGATATCACCATCTCTCTGTTACGACGTGACATCAACTTTATCAATAAACTGACGGACGGTAGTATCAAACTGGGAGAGATACATTTCAACAAGTCTAATTACCGGGATTTCAGCAATAGCCGCTTGCCCTCTTTCATACGCGCTATCGTCAGAAAATTCTGGAGAATTCAACTGACCCGACAACTTCGCCAACTGGAACGTTTTATTGTATTGAGCCATGAGGATGCCAGCGAATGGACTGAATTAACAAATGTAGAAGTTATTTACAATCCTCTTCCTTTTTTTCCCGAACAAATAGCTGACGGTAGTCGCAAACAGGTAATAGCCGCGGGACGTTACGTACCACAGAAAGGATTTGATCGTTTAATTCTTGCCTGGCAATTCGTTACCCGAAAGCATCCTGACTGGATGCTACGCATCTACGGAGAAGGTATGCGGGCGGAACTTCAACAGTTGATTGATTCTTTGGGAGTCACCTCCAGTTGTATTCTCGAACCCGCTGTGCCTAACATCGTTGAAAAATATTGCGAAAGTTCTGTCTTTGTCCTCTCCTCCCGTTTCGAAGGATTCGGAATGGTAATTATTGAAGCAATGGCATGTGGCGTACCTCCTGTTTCGTTCACCTGTCCTTGCGGTCCTCGTGACATCATCAACGACGGAAAGGACGGACTATTGGTGGAAAATGGAAATATAGAAGAATTGGCGGAGAAAATCTGCTATCTGATAGAAAACGAAGAAACCCGTAAGGAAATGGGACGCCAAGCTCGCGCTGATGTGCAACGGTTCAAAATAGAATATATTGCCGAACAATGGAAAAAGTTGTTCGAAAGTTTGGTCGCCGCGGCAAAAAATAATTAAAATGCCCGATATGGACAAAGACGCTTGAAGAATTAGTTCACCCTAAAAAAAATAATTCATGAAATGGTATTCTAAATATATACAAGTTTATGAGAAGCCTTTCGCTTCAGCACCACAAAAAATAATTGATTCCGTTAGAAATAAATTACAGAGGTTATCTGAAAACAAACAACCTCTAGCATCTGTCATTCTCATCTGCCATAACGAAGAGACTCGTTTATTGAGCTGCTTATGGTCGCTTTGTGAGAATCAGTGTGACTTTCCTATCGAAATATTGGCCATCAATAATAACTCTTCGGACCATACGGAGGAGGTATTGAAACAACTAGGAGTTACTTACTCCAATGAGGTGCAAAAAGGACCTGGACATGCCCGCCAATGCGGACTGAATCAGGCTAAAGGAGCTTACCATATTTGCATTGATGCCGATACCATATACCCTCCCCATTATATCGAAACACATATCAAAGAATTGAGGAAGAAAGGGGTAGTCGGTACATTCAGTCTGTGGAGCTTTATTCCTGATAAAACACATTCTAAATTCGGGTTATGGCTTTATGAAACATTAAGAGATCTTCATCTGACTATTCAGGCTATACAACGTCCGGAACTCTGTGTTCGTGGTATGACATTCGGATTCAACACCGAGCTAGGCAGAAGATTCGGGTTTCGAAAAGATATTATTCGAGGGGAAGACGGATCGCTGGCTCTAGCAATGAAGCCCTACGGTAAACTTATTTTCATCCATTCCAGAAAAGCCAGAGTGATGACAGGATATGGAACGTTGAATAACGATGGTGGGCTGCTCAACAGTTTCAAAATACGCTTTATCAAGGGACTGAAAGGTATAGGCAGCATTTTTACCAAGAAAAAAGAGTATAAGGACGAGGAGAATAATCTCATAAAAAGAAATAAGTGAGCAAATAAATAAAGAAGAAGTCATAAACATATACAGCTATGAACGAAACCATTACCCTCTGCCTTGAAATCATTTTCTGGCTTGCCCTATTCATTGTGTTCTACACCTATCTGGGCTACGGAATTGTGCTTTACGTTCTTGTCAAGTTGAAAGAGCTTTTCGTGAAGCCTGTGAAGCGTTCGTTGCCGGCATCAGACGCAGACCTGCCGGAAGTTACCCTCTTCATTACGGCATTCAACGAAGAAGATGTAGTGGACGAGAAGATGGAAAACAGTCTTGAGCTGGATTATCCTGCGGACAAGCTGCACATCGTATGGGTGACGGACGGCAGCGATGACGGTACGAACGAACGATTGCAGACGCGTTGGCAGGGGAAAGCGACCGTACATTTCCAACCGCTCCGGCAAGGTAAGACGGCTGCAATGACACGTGGAATGACGTTGGTGGACACTCCGCTCGTTGTTTTTACGGATGCCAACACGATGGTGAACCGGGAGGCAATACGGGAAATTGTGCTTGCTTTCCAGGATCCGAAAGTGGGCTGCGTGGCTGGTGAAAAACGGATTGCCGTGCAGACCAAAGACGGGGCGGCTGCCGGTGGTGAAGGTATTTACTGGAAATACGAATCAACCCTGAAAGCACTTGATGCACGGCTCTACTCTGCCGTAGGAGCAGCAGGCGAACTGTTTGCCGTGCGTAACGAACTGTTCGAAGCGATGGAGCCGGATACGTTGCTCGACGATTTTATTCTTTCGCTCCGGATCACCATGAAAGGTTATACCATTGCTTATTGCACCAATGCTTACGCTATCGAAAGCGGTTCGGCAGATATGCGCGAAGAAGAAAAGCGGAAAGTGCGCATCGCTGCGGGAGGATTGCAGTCTATCTGGCGACTTCGTCCGTTGCTTAATCCTTTCCGTTACGGGATACTTAGCTTTCAATATACGTCGCACCGGGTATTGCGATGGTCTATTACTCCGTTCCTGTTGTTTGCGCTCTTCCCGCTGAATATTGCGATTCTGCTGTTGGGTGGTTCCACGATATTTTACGGAGTGCTGCTTGCCATGCAGGTTCTTTTTTACGGGTTGGGATATTGGGGATATTACCTATCTACGAAACAGATAAAAAACAAGTTGCTCTTTATCCCCTACTACTTTTTATTTATGAATGTCAATGTGCTGAAAGGCATCCGCTATCTCAAGAAGAAAAAAGGAAGCGGAGCCTGGGAAAAGGCGAAACGCGCTGAAAAGTAGAAACAAATGCCGTAATCTTTTGTTATCCTTATAAGAGACATAAGTCTCTATTATCTAATAAAAAAACAGACATGGACAGAATATTACATGATGCGAATAACGCACAAAGAATATTGAAACTGACGGCAGATACAATGCTATTGGTTGACAGGCATGGCGTCTGCGTAGACATTGAGCCTCATTGTGATCTATGGTTTCTGCAAGAGGATATACTTTTAGGAAAAAATATATTTGAGCTTTTACCGGAATATACAAGAGAGAGGGTGATGCCCATCTTTCAGATTGTGCTCGAAGAACAGCGTAGCATCAGCAAGAACTTCAAGCTGGTGCTGAATGACGAAATTTTCTACTTCAAATGCCTCATGTTTCCGTATGACGGCATGGTGCTTTGTCAATATCGTGACATCACGCAAAGAAGTAACGTAAAGCGTCGGCTGGAGCAGGCGAATCTCACCCTGCGAGCCATCCAAAAAGTAGCCCAGATAGGACAATGGACGTACAATACGAACCAAAATATCTTTCATTATCTTGGATATACTGGTGTTTTGTGCGAAGAAAGTGTGCAGAACCTTGCCATTGAGAAATATGTGGAACTGATTGTAGAAGAAGACCGTCAGAGTTTCAGGGAATGGTGTCGGGTGAACGAAAGGGAACTCAACATGGAGAGCATCAGCTATCGTGTCCGACTGAACGGGGAAATCTTCTATATGCGTATCCAGACTTATTTGCGTGAAGAGCGCCCCGACGGTAGTTTCAACATCGAGGGGTATATTCAGAATATTACGGACATACAGCACCGCAGAAATGACATCAATACGTTGACGCACGCTATCAACAACGCCAAAGAGAGTATCTTTGCCGCCAGACCCGATGGTACGATCATCTTCGCCAATCGTCGTTTCCTGCGCAATCACGGTATTCCCGAAAGTGAGGATATCAGTCAGTTGAAAATCTACAATGTTGCCGCAGATATGCCTACGCAGGAGGCTTGGGACGAACGTTGTAAAGATGTCATACACGGTGGCAGCAGCAACTTTGTGGCTCATCATCCATCGAAAATCAATAAAGGTATATTGGCTTACGAAGGTACGATGTACAACGTGACCAATGATTCCGGAGAAGAAAGTTACTGGTCGTTTGCTCATGATATTTCCGAGAGGATTCGGTATGAGGCACAAATCAAACGGCTCAACCAAATCATGGATACGACCATCAACAATCTCCCTGCCGGGATTGTAGTGAAGGAAATCAACAACGACTTCCGATACATTTACCGGAATCGGGAGGCCTACAACCGCGATCTTTACAAGAACGATCCTGTCGGTAAGAATGACTTCGATTTCTATCCGCCTATCGTGGCAGAGAAGAAGAGACAGGAGGATATCCAAGTGGCCACCAGCGGAAAAGGTATGCACTGGACGGTGGAAGGAAAGGATCGGAACGGAAACCTGATTATCCTTGACAAGCGGAAGATCCGGGTGGATGGGGATGAATTGTCTTCGCCTATCATCGTCAGCATCGAATGGGATGTCACGGAACTGGAAATGATAAAGCGGGAACTACTGTCTTCGAAGGAGAAAGCTGAAATGTCTGATAGTTTGAAATCGGCTTTCCTTGCCAATATGAGTCATGAGATACGTACTCCGCTGAATGCTATTGTGGGGTTCTCGCATCTCATTGCCGAAAGTGATGATGCGGAAGAACGAAAGACGTACTACAACATCGTAAACGCGAACAACGAGCGTATTTTGCAACTCATCAACGAGATTCTCGATCTCTCGAAGATTGAATCGGGAACCATCGAGTTTTCCTTCGGACCGGCCAGTCTCCATAATCTCTGCCGGGAAGTGCACGATGCTCATATATTCCGTACTCCGCAGGGAGTAAGCCTTGTCTATGAGTCTTCGGACGAGAGTCTGATGATTGAGACGGACAAGAATCGAGTGTTCCAGGTGATTTCGAATCTGATTGGGAATGCTGTCAAGTTTACGAAAGAGGGAAGTATCAGTTATGGTTACAAGTTGGTGGACAACCAGATTGTTTTCCACGTAACAGATACAGGGACGGGAATTGAGCCGGAGAAAGTGGGACGTGTGTTCGAACGTTTTGCAAAGTTGAACAATCATGCGCAGGGCACAGGATTGGGGTTATCTATCTGTAAGTCTATTGTTGAGCGTCTCGGTGGAAAGATTTCCGTCAGTTCCGAATTTGGCAAGGGAACGACGTTTACATTTACTTTGCCATATACGGTTGCAGAATCCGTGAGTGTAGATTCGGAGAAAAAGAATGATAATGAGACGAGCGGAGGTATGAGCAGTGCTGTAAATACACGGCATGCTTGTATTTTGGTTGCCGAGGATACGGACAGTAACTTTGATTTATTGGAGGCTATCTTAGGTAAGGAGCACCGGATTATTCGTGCGCATGACGGAATGGAGGTTGTCACGATGTTCGATGAGGTGAAACCCGATCTTATCCTGATGGATATCAAAATGCCGAATTTGGATGGATTGGAGGCAACGAAAATCATTCGGGAGCTGTCTGCCACTGTTCCTATCATTGCTCAAAGTGCCTTTGCCTATGAGCAGGACCGGAAAGCGGCAAAAGAGGCCGGATGCAATGATTTTATAGCTAAACCGATAGCGGATGATAAGCTGAAAGCTATGATTCATAAATGGTTGTCGCCTCCGTAAAAGGGCACATATTATAGAGTACATATTGTATAGAAAACGCTTTAATAGTGATATAATCACCCAATAACTTAGATTAGATGAAAGCCTTTTACAGACTGTTTTATTACATATCCATCGTGCTGACCAGTATTTTGGCAGGAGTTACCATTGCGGGCGCCTTCGTAGGTAATGCCGCACCGGATAGTTTCAAATTTATGCCTTTCATCGGTTTGATTTTACCGATACTTTTGTTGGCTAACCTTGCTTCTGTCATCTACTGGACGATCCGTTGGCGGTGTTGGGTTTTCATCCCTCTGATTGCTATATTTAGTAACTGGAGCTATATTAGTTGTGTGATTCAATCTCCTTTTTTCAGCCCGGCTTCGGCTCCAATGGTCAAAATGAACGCGTATACTCCTGGTATTCTAACTGTTGCTAATTACAACGTTGCGGCTTTGAATCATGAGCATACCGGTTATGCATGCAAAGAG
>NZ_DAWCXD010000069.1:0-25850 GCF_052357945.1 Bacteroides sp.
AGGTGTAATCTAAATGTTACACAATCACTGATGCAACTTCACGTCGCACGAACTTCGAATATACCTTAATGGCACCTATCAGCCCCACAATAGCCCCTGCCGCATATATCAACTTAGTGGCGGGGTCAAAATAACCGGTAAGCATGGATGTAGCCTTTGTTATACCGGCACTTCCGTCCCCTTCGGCATAGGCACCCAAGGTGGAAACAGCTATTCATGCGATAAGCGCAACCGTCTTTTTAAAATGTCTTTTCATATGCAATCTAATTTTTTAGTGTGAATAAAAATCTTGTTTCAAACAATCCGCAGGAAGTTGCCCTCCTGCAGATTTGTCTCTTGCAACCACGATGTCTTTTTAGAATCAACCTGAGTCATAGTAACCAATCATAGGTACCTCCGTTTTTAAGGGGTTAATCACTCTTTTAATGTTCGCTCCGGTAAAGGGAAAGGATCAACCGGAATCATAGAAGCCTCTCATATCTCTATATCTTCTTTTCTAACAGGTTATACACTACGTCTCAAGAACTCGTCCTGCCCGGATCAACCGGAGTCAAAGAAATCTTTCATGCTTTTTCGTCTTTTTAGGTTATACATTCTGTTTTAAAACTCGCTGCACCCGGATCAACCGGAATCATAATACTGTCTCATATTCCTTACTTGTTCTATTTATTCGGGCACATGCTCCCTAATATCAAATTCCCGGAGAATGTCGTCCCTATTCTTTCCTGTCAATAAATGGGGCTCGCCCCGGTCCACATACAAGCGCATATAGCGTTTCAGTTTATCGCTGCTTCCCAGGACGCTCGCCTGCAGTACCCTTTCCATGTTCGTGCCTTCCAGCTTTTGGAAAGTCTGCCGGGCCTGTTCCTGTTCCGCTTCCGTAAGTTCGTCCGATGCCATTGCTTTCTCAATCATATCCATATCGTCAAAGGTGACACCGGTTGCCCGGTGGGGATTGCTCCGCTGTACGTATCCTGTAATCTCGTAGCGTTCGGGAATCTCCTCTTTTTCTTCACCGGAAGAAGGAGAGGCCTCCCGCATATAATCAATTTCAGGATAATTCAGTTTTTGAAAAGGAGCCGGGACTTCCGGGAATTTCGTATTCTTATCAAGGGGTTCGCGCACTCGGAGAACCGGCTCTGTTTTCTTTTCGGGAGTAAAGGTATCACTCTTTTCTATGCCTGATTCAGGCTGTCCGCTATTGTCATCTATTGTCAGTGATTGTCGTATTTGGTATCGGCTTTTGCCTATTATTTCCGTCTCGGATGAGGAAGCTGCCGGATGGATGGTGACAGGCGTAGCCTGACGTTCCTTCCTGTCCTTTCTGCCTCTCCATGTGAAAATGCTGCCTGTATGCACATACTTTTCAATACTCAGGTAAGAGGCATAAATGAACAGGATAATAAAAAGGTATTCCATGTCCTTATGATTTTAGTGATTGGTAATACTTCTCCAGCACGGCATTTATCAATCCGCCGTTCTCTTCGAAATGATGTGCCAGCACCTGGTTTACAAAACCGGCTACGGTCACTTCGCCACGTCCTATCGCCCATACCAGGGACGAGATGCGGCGATGCAGGCCGGCATCGATATGCAATGATTTACGGGATTTGGTTCTGACCGTATTCAGGAAGGACGCCCTGTAAGCGTCGATTTCCCCGGTGGTAAAGACCGGAGCTTCGCTACTCCCGGCAATCTCCTCTACCGTATCCTCCGGCTTCGGGGATGCACTCGTTGCAGGGGAGTCCGGTCGTATCGTCCCTTTCCTGGCGACAATATCCAATATGGCCTTCTCGTCAATGCTCCGGGGGTCAAATCTCTTTTTTCCGCTGTCCATAATTCCCCTTATTATAAGGTATGGGTGGTATCTAGATGTGTTACGGCACATAACTCATCTATCAGTTCACAGAGGCCCGAACCTTTTATCTGGCGGTTGTCGGGAGGGAACAGTGTGGAACGGAAGATACTGTTCTTCAGGGAGCTCAGCTCCTTGTTATAGCGTTTGGTATCCGGTATCCGTGATTCCAGCAGGCGTAACTCCGCTTTTTGTATGACGCGGTTCCAGGACTCGTAGCTTTCTGTCCGTTCACGCTTGTCGACCATGTTCCAGAAAAGATAGATGCCTTTCAGGTTACAGTTGTGCCTGGCAATCAGTTCTTCCTCCACCACCTCGGCAAACTGGAGGGAACTCTGCATGACGACATTATCTGCCTTTAGGGGGATGAAAATGTAATCTATTGCGGAAATGGTATGGACAACCCCTTCGCTGCGGAGGGTTCCCGGAAGGTCGAACAGTACGACATCAAAGACGGCATCCTGCTCTTCGATGTAGCGGTACAGGTCTTCTATAGCTTTCTCCGGATTGCTTTTGATTACCGGATAGGAACGTTTCCGGATTTGTTCATGCTGCCGGTAGAGGGCCACTTTGAGAAAATCACTTTCCTGCACACTTTCTATGTCCCGGTCACGCATCCGGGAGATGCTGTGCTGGGGGGAGTCGCAATCCACGACACCCACCTTCAGACCTTTCTGGTAGTGAAGGATACTAGCCACCAGAACTGTGAAGGCAGACTTTCCGACTCCTCCTTTCTGGCTGGCAAAGGCAATTAATAACGGTTCTTTTTTCATACGCTTTCTTTATATAATCAGATAAAAATATAATACTGTAAAACTGTAATGCTTATAATTGTATATCGTTCTACACTGCAAAAGAAAGGAATGCCGGGAAAAGATGAAATACCCTGTCACGGATAGTCATGGATAGTCAGGAATTGACAGGAGGAAATGCCGTCAGGCAGACAGGAAAGGTTGCAATGAAAAAAGAAAAATCCCTGCCTCATCTTTGAAGCAGGGACTAATAATAAAGGAGCGATACCGGTTACCGGACGTAACCGGCGGCTTGCAAGTCCGTCAGGAAATGTTCAGGGGTATCGGTGGCAACTGACACGCCATGCAGCTCCCCGTAACGCCGGGCAAAATTCTCCATATACTCCTGATCCGTGCAATCATAGTCGAACCGGCTCCCCTCACGGAGCAGCCGGACGAACTCTTCCGGGCTGGCGGCGGTTATCTGGCCGCCATCCAGCAAATGATAAGTCTGTATCATACCGCTAACTTTTTAGTTCTAAGTTTAAAAAATAATTTCTGTCTCCCGTCCAGGAAGGGTAACCCCTCCAGTGTCATCCGGCTGGGAAGGCTGGATCTTTTCGCAAAGGTAATCAATCCGTTCAAGAACCGGATCCAATTCTCCATCTTTGTGAAATTGGTCGTACCGGAATGCTGGCGGAACTCAACGGTCCGGTGCCTGGAATAAGCCTCAAAATTGACCTTGTGGTACCGGTCATTATTAAAGACCTCCCGCAGGCCGTCTATCGTCCTTACCGATTTGATTCTCTCGTCGGAAACACCGGAGAGGGTTTTGCAGTAGGTATTGTTCCGGCGTGTCCTTGGCATAAAGGCATCAATCAGGTGTTCGAGATGCTTGTAGGTCAAAGCCAGATTCTTCCAGGTGTCCAGATTGAAACCAGCCGCATCCATATGGACATGGAACCCGCAACTGTCATTCACTTTTGCATTACAGATGTCAAGCACCCAGCATACCGTTTCCAGCTCTTTCAGGCCATTCTCACCCACCAGTATCGGGCTGACCAGCTCGAAAGTATTATTTCCCTGCAGGCTGCTGTCCGTCACCAGCTTCCAATGATCCCTGGTCGTGTGATTATAACCCTCAACGGCAACATGGATGCCGGCCTCCCTCAATTCGCGTGCCAGTCTTTCCATATTACAGTTATAGGCTTCAATCTCAATACCGAACTTGTGGGTGAAGGTGTAATCCATCAGGGTGGTTGCTGCCCTATTCAGCAAGACTCCACCTTCTCTTTCAAGCATTTTCTTCTCAACATTATATACAAAACCATAGTTGCCGCGTGTCACCAAATCGGCAATTTCCCTGCGCGTCAGGCCCAGACGAAGCAGCTGCTCAATCTTGCTCGTCTTGGTGGTACTCTGTTCTAAGATATTTCTAACTTGCTCGTTCATAGCTTTTTATCCTTTATTATTATACCACTAAGGTAGCATAATAAACCCACATATCATAGTATTAGAAGCCTTATTGTCAGACTGTTAGCTTAGTTTAGCTAAGGCTAAATACCCTTATTTTATGTATCCGATTATAACATTGCAGCAATCTACAAGGACAGCAATACAGCAATCTACAGTTCAGGGAACCTGTCTTTTTTCTCATCGTTTCCCCGGTTAGGGAGATTAGATAATTATGCTTATTTTTGTGCTGCAAAAACTTAACCCGTAACGAATAGATTATGATGAAATACCTGATTGTGTCCGACATACATGGCTCGTTACCGGCACTGGAACAAGTGCTGGCATTTTATCGGAAGCAACAATGCGGAATGCTTTGTATTTTGGGAGATATCCTGAATTATGGTCCCCGAAACGGGATACCTCAAGGACTTGACCCAAAAGGGATTGCAGAACGTCTTAATGCGATGGCCGGTGAAATTGTCGCCATCCGTGGAAACTGTGATTCGGAGGTGGACCAGATGCTGCTGGACTTTCCCATCCTGTCCGATTACACCCTGTTGGTGGATAATGGAAAACGTTTCTTTCTCACCCACGGACATATCTACAATGAGGACAGACTGCCGAAGGGAAGGTTCGATTGTCTTTTTTATGGTCACACCCACCGGTGGAAACTTGAACGGACTGAGCATACAGCGGTCTGCAATACCGGCTCCATCACTTTCCCGAAGGACGGGAATATGCCAACATTCGCTATTTACTGTGACGGTACGGTATCCGTTCACCGGCTGGACGGCAGTAGGCTCAAGGAACTTTCTCTCTGATGGGGAATGTATAATAACAGCCTTTTATAATTGTAGCCTTTTATAATTGCTTATCCATTATACAAATATAGCAATATCCAAAACGCCAATTATTCAGTTGTCACTGTGTAACATTCCAAGAGACTACAGATATAATAGTATTCGGATTATCCGATTATCAAAATATTCAGTTCTCTAAATATTCAATTATCACGAAAAAGAAACCCTCTGATGTGTCGGATAATCGTAGAATGCTCTACTATTACAGGAAGCTACAGCCTATTCCACCTCCGGAATATTGGTAAAAAACGCCAACTTTCCTGGAGAAGCAGACCGAAATCGGGAGAGGTTGCCATCGGGAGGGAGGCACCAGTCGGGGCAATCTACAGTTCTACTTAAAAACGTTGTCCCCGTAGAGGGGACAGCAAGTTGTGTTTTCGTTTAACGAAAACCGGACGGTTTAACGGCATATTCCGCCGCCAAACCGTTCCTCAGAATATAGCTCCAGAGTCGCAAATTCAGCCAGAAAGAAACTGCATGTTGCAAGAGTTATTTATTGATATCTTCCTTTAAAGACTTGATTCTTTTATTATTAATCATTCTTCCCGGCTTGATTGAACTAAAAATAAAAAATAACTGTTACCCCAATTCCAATTGCAATGAATTTGGTTTTGGCATTTATCATCTTTAGTAGCTGTAATACATCCTTCTAAACTCTTCCCCTTGGTCTTGTTGGTCTGGTAACATGTTTGGATGGTCCCTACCAGAACTTATAGTTAAAGTAAAAACGGAATTGTTTTTTGTAATATCCCTTACAAAAAATAGGAAGTCCCAAATTAGATTCTGAATAATTAATTTTAAAAGCATTCTTTATGTCATCTAAAGAATTAAAAAATAGATTGCCATCTCCTTTTGTATCATCAGAAATAAGATATAATGTGATAATTGATTTTTGTAATATTTTTGTGTCTTTAGGGGAAAAACTTTGAAGACTTGACTATATCCTGTATTTTACAGGAAAGTATAAATTTGGACTGTGAACTAGAAATAAATTAGGGGATCTTTTTATTGGGGAGAACGTATGAACTGGTATATATTGGTATTGATAATTGACGTACCAGCTGTGCATCTGTCCATTTTCTATCTCGGTAGCGATATACAAGGTTGGAAGATGAATACAGAAGGGGTTGCACAAATGAGAAGAATTTAGTGGCTATACTGTTTTCGCTGTGCTGTATGCTGGCGGGAAGGATACTCCTTTTGGGAAAGTAGAAAGATAAAAGGCAGTCGGGCACTGGAGATAAAAAGTGAGAGGAGCTCCATAGAACGGAAGCTCTCCTCTTTTATTTTTTTATTTTGTACTAAGTTATAAGATTCCGGCTTGTCACAAGCAAGAATAATATAAGCAGATTCCTGTTTCACAACAGATATCTATGCCGCAAAGATACATGAAATATATATTAACACAATGATTTAATGGGTTTTGTTGGGGAAGCTGTCTGTGACGGGGGAATGGATGCTAAGGTGCTTGACATACTGGAGAACTGCTTCGAGTGGAACAGGGACAGGAAACTGATACGGAAAATAAGGAAAGAGGTGGAGGACTTCGAGCGTTGGACGGAAATGAAGGCGGCAGAAATGCTGCGTGCCAAGAGGCAGCAAAAATAAATCTCATTTATATCATATTATGCAATATACAAAGCTGATAAAATATTCAAAAAAAAATATTTTATCAGCTTTCAAATAATAAATTACTACATAACCTACATTAAGAAGTGCATTAGTATATAGAAAGTAGTGAATATACACTAGTTACGATAAGCCGAGTTTTTTTTACTAAAGATGGTGGCGAAGATTCTTGTTTCATTACTTCTGTGTCATCGAAATATGAAGTTAAAAACATAATTGTCAAAATCAACAAACGTGTATACTGTTTTATAATTAATATAATTAAGGTTAATACTGAATACGTTAAAAGTCAAAAGTGCCATGTTTATAAGAGGACCGGGAAGGTTTATAATAATCCTCACCCGGAGTCTGGGGTTGTATAAAATCTTGTCTGAATATTTCTGTAGGATTATCTGTAATTAAATCTGCATCATGGGTATATATGTTAAAATAGCACTCTGGATCTGTTTTTTGGTTATATGGTCCTTCTCCCACAAAAGAAAATTTGTAAAAACCAATTTTTTCTCCGTCTTTTCTGACTGTAAGGAACCAGACATTACCACTACTTATCGTTTTAAATCTCAATCCGTTTAATGATGAATAAGTTTCCTCTATAAACTGGCCATTCAAATATGTCTGTTTTTTACAAGTAAAAGGTAACTCAAATCTACCACCTTCAGCTGGTAGAATAAAAGGATTCTGTTCCGAATGGATTTTATACACAAATGTCAACTTTCCTTTATCTATAATTAGTGGAATTTTTTCTACTTTTATGCCATTAATAGTAGAGTAAGAAATCTGTAAATCAGCATTCAAAATTTTATCTTCTTTATTAATATTTGAGGTTATATTTAATACTACCTGATCGCCCTCCACTTTTGTTTCTATATCAGAAAAAAGAGTTTTATCAAATTCTACCGAAACATCCCTGGGAATAATCGGAACCTCTGAACTTAAAACATCATCTATTAATGTTTTTTTTATAATCGTAATCGTAATAATACGTTTCTCTCCAAGACAGCTAAACGGTTTGGATGCGTCCTTACTTGTTAATACTTGATACTCTGTTTTTCTATTGTTTTCCTCTTTTTGACAGGATAACAATGCTAAAGAAATAAACAAAAGAATAAATACCTTTCTCATATTAATGCAAATTAGTTACTATAAATAAAAGTAATATTTAATATTGTTGAAACCTCAACATCTGATACAAACTCTTTTGCGGAATCAACAAATTCATTTTTACTATTATAAGATAATTGAACAACAAGTATTTTGTTTTGAGAGCTTTATTTTGACCATTATCTTTTTTATCTTATTGGTATGATTATAAAACATATACTACAATTCTGGAAGAAGAATTGAATGTCCTTATAATGCAAAAGCTTTTTTACTAGATAAAATCAATAATATCATATTGTAAATATGAGGCTAAATCTGTATTTTACAGTTATAAAAAAAACTTTAAATCTAACAAATAAATTTATATATGTATTATAATCAAATTCTTAAGATTAAAGTATCCGGAATTATCTAACATAAAACTAACATTTATATTTTAAAATAGAATCAGCTCACAAGCTATTTCTAGCTAAGCATTTCCGGTACCGTGAATGATGATTTCGGTCTGGTTACCGGTGCGTCAGTCTTCGTAAAAGGTACAAGCAACGGTTGTATCACCGACTGCATTAGCCAATGTATCTTCCGAAGAAACCTTGGTCATTTCATTCATTGGTTATCAAACACAAGAAGTTCCGGTAAACAATTAGCGGAAGTTTTTCATCAACTTAAGAGAGGGCTCACAACAACTGCAAGAAGTAGTGGTAATGGCAATGGGTTATGGTGATGTCCGCTGCAAACACCTAACAGGTTCTATCGTTAAAGCAGACATCAAGTTATTTGGGAATATTCCTAAAAAAATAAAATGTAAGAGGGTGCACTTCATCTTGAACAAGTATATGACATGCTCGATAAAGCATTTGATAAGTGTGATAACCTTGACGGACTCGTACTTCATTCTGATCAAGGTTGGCAATACCAACACTTCGGATATCGGAAAAGGCTTGAAGAGCATCATATAATTCAAAGTATGTCGAGAAAGGGAAACTGTCTGGACAACTCTATGATGGAGAATTTTTTCGGAATTATGAAATCTGAACTTCTATACGCTGAAAAGTTCGAGTCTCCGGAAGACTTCACAAAGGCTTTGGAAGAATATATAGATTATTATAATAATAAAAGAATCAAGTCCCGGTTAAAAGGAAAGAGTCCAGTACAATACCGAACTCTTTCTATAACTGGATAATGTTTAACCAGTCCAAATTTTTGGGGTCACTTCACAGTCGGACACCCTCTTTATTTTTGGAAGGAGGCTATCCCGAACTCGCGTTATAAGTTTAGTTGCCGAACCACTCTATAGCCATGGGATTTCCTATGGTGGTTATCATAGGAATAGGATTAATCTTATCTGTCTGAGGATTGAGATAATAGATGCCTTTTGTTGTCGTTGAAGCATTGGCGATTGCCAAACCGTCTTTATATTTAGACACTAACACGCCATAGCCATTGGACAAATCCAATCCTTCTATTTTCTTCATCTTCTGATTGTATAAATCAAAGACTACAGCTCGGCTCGCTATAGCGCCATGTCCCGTTTCTCCTGGTTTGTAATAACCGGGAATATCAATGTATCCGTAGGCTTTGCCATTGGCTACATAACAAATTGAAGCGGCAAAACCAGCTACTTTCTCTTCTCCTTCGATAGAAGCTCCGGTTATCGTCCAATGGTATGTTGGATCAAAGTCTGTTTCTCCTTTCTTAATCCGAAGTATGCCGGCCTTATGCCCTGCCACCATTCCGAAGTTCCCGAGACAAGAAATGTATATATCGCCTTTTTCATCCATGAATAAAGACTTGGGGTCGATCGGACGTGTGGCTTGAGAAAAACCACTGGTTTTCTCTGAAATCATCTTGACCAACTTGTCCGTCTTGGTGTCAATGACGGCTACATCTGCTTGTTTGTAATTCTCAGGGCTTGTCCAACCTCCCACCATCTGGCTTAGACCGGCAAACACATATCCGTCACGCTCAATCATGATTCCGATGTCCGGATTATTATCTTGAATACCCAAAGAGGTCAGGTTGATCTCTCCTGTCTTCTGCATCGTTTCGGGATTAAATATGTAAATCAGTCCTAGTCCGGCAAGCGATAGATAGGCTTTTGTGGAAGATAGTTTGACAAGATTGTTGGCACTGTTATTGGCAGGCAATTGCAAGCTTCCCTCTCTTTGTAAAATTCCATTCGTGCGACGGTATTTAATCAGTTCGTTTTTGTCCATTGTCAAATGATAGCTTGGGAAGACATAGACTTCCTGACCTATTATCATAGGATAAGAACTGCCAAAGGGAACATTTATACCATTGTTGTTATTGGTAGCCATCGTCTTGCCTAATACAGGCTCATCAATGAGTTGCATATAAACCGTTCCATCCATACCTGTTGCATTGGGTAGGGCTGTTGTTAGGAGAATCTTTCCCGAACCTCCTGCAATAGGATTGTCCGGATCGTTCTTGTCACATGAGTTAAGGCACAATGCAGCGAATATCGCTGCTACAAAAAATACATTCTTTTTCATTTCTTTTTTTGTTTAATGATTGTTAATTTGTTACTTAAATACGTATCTGAATCTGATAGTGAAGCTACGTCCGGGTAAAGGACGGTTAAACTCGCTGATCATTTTTGTATCGGTCAGGTTGTTTATTTTTCCCATAATGAAGTAGCGTCCATTGCCAAAGCTTTGCTCAAAGCCTATATTGCACGAGAGGGTTCGAGGTATGCGATGCTGCTGGAATTGGCTTTGTTCGAAGTCGTACAGATATTCTCCCACAAATGAAGCATCGGTGAATATGCGCGTATTCATCCCGCTGCCTCCGAACAGATTTTCTTTGTGAAACTCCAATCCTGCGTTTGCCATCAGATAGGGTATATTGGGCATACGGCTACCTTTGGTAGGGTTGGCAACAGTTGTATTTTGTTCATACTTGCGCACATCTCGCAGATCTTGGTAAGTGGCGTTCACATAGCCATAGAGCCACCGTGTCATGTCGGCTTTCACCTCTGCTTCCATACCAAGAGTCCGCATCTCGCCGAAGTTCTGATACTGCGACTGCAAGAATCCGCCCGTAAAGCGAATCATGTCTTTGAGATGCATATAGTATCCGTTCAGTTCAATCTGTAAGTTAGAGGAGGCTTTTCCAGTTAAATCGAATAACATTCCTATGTTGACACTTATATTGCGTTCGGGAGTGAGATTGCCGGCAGGAGCTATCACGTATCCATCACCCAACAGTTCCTCTTCCGATGGAAGCCTTACATCATATCCGAACGAAGCTTTTGCCATCAGACTGGGTGTGATGCGGTAGCGAAGTGCATTGCTGATGCCGAAATCATTCTTGTGTGTGTCTATATCCTCTGCTGTCTTTACCAGGACACTTGCCATCCGCGTTTTCATCGAGTAGTAGTAATACTTGACGTTGAAAGAGTTAAGGAACTTATCGTTCGAGGTGCGATAGTCGTAATTCAAGCCTGCCACCCAACTGAACATATTGCTTGGAAAGTCGGTACGATAACCTATGACCTTGTCCTTCATCCCATCACGAGGGTTGGCATGAGCGTATTTCAGCAAAGAGTTGAAGTTTACCGAATGGTTCTCATTGACAAGATAGTTGAGATTCAATTTGTGCTGCAATTGATGCTTTTCATTCGTCAATAATGAAGCCCATTTGCCGATTTCGCCGCCGAATTCGGAAACTGCCGGATAATGCGTTCCATCCCAATGTGTGCGGTGCGAGGCGGTATCGGCAAAATGATAGTCGGTATAGATATACCCCAGCTGCCAGTCCAAGTCCAGGCCGTCTAAGAGGAAGTTTTCTTTCTCCATCTTATTGGCGAAAATAAAGGCGTTGGAATGGCTGTGTGCATGCCGGATGTTCGATTCTATCCCCTGTATATCTTTGTAAGTATGTATGAAAACGGGTTCAAACTCCACCAAGTCAAACCACCACTTCCGTGCCTTAAAGCTACCGCCGATGACTGTTTTTTTAAACTTGTCGTGATCGCGGGTTATAGTAAGCCCCTCTTGAAAAGGAGACTTCATCTTGTAGTCGTTGTCGGCATAGGTATAAAAACCTCCCAGCCCGAACTCGATTCCTTTTGGGGCAATGTTCATCTTGCTCACAACGGATGCATTGTGCGTATTGAAACTGCCGTAAGAATAGTTCACGTCCAAATATTTAGGCGGATACTCTTTGATGACAATATTGACCGCACCACCTACGGCAGAACCTCCGAACTTGGCAGGGACAACTCCTTTGTATATCTCGATGCGGTCGATCATTTCGACCGGAATATCATTGATGTCGATAAAATCGGAATTGTCGTTCATCGGATTCCCGTCAATGAAAAGCCCGATGCGTTTGCCTTCCAGTCCGCGCACCGATATGCGAGAGGTACTGCCCGTTCCACCCGTGGCACGCACGGTGATTCCGGCGGTTTTTGCCAGAATGTCTTGTACATTGTTAACCGTTCCTTGTATCTGGTTCATGCTGATAACGGATATGGGCATGGCCTGCTCCCGTAACTTACGGGCTTCGCTCTTACCCATCACTACCACCTCGTCCAACGATTTTGCTTCGGCTTTCAGGCGGATGATGATTTTTTTCCCTCTCTCTTTACCCACCGTGAGCTTGCGGGTTTGCGTGTGGTAGCCTATAAACCTTACAGTAAGCGTATAAGTGGCTGCGGGAACATCGGAAAGTAAGAACTCGCCATGCCCGTCTGTCACAATGCCCTTTTTCAGCTCTTCGATGAAGATGGTTGCGCCGGGCAGTGGTTCTTCGCCTGCATTGTCGATGACCATGCCTGCAATCCGTCCTCCACCTGTTTGGGCGGACACGCTGATACCTGTGAGCATCAGCGTGAAAAAGAAAAATAATACTTGCTGCTTCATTGTTTCTTGTTATGAATATTAAAGAGCAAAATCGGGTACTTCGGGCAAATCTCCGGGATTCGGACTCGGTTTAGCCGATCCGGCCTCGCTTTCACGTATCACCACATGCTGTACGTTTTTTGCCTGATTGCGCATTTCGAGTTTGGGAAAGAACTGAATGCGTGGTGTTTTGAGAGTTTCGGCGGTAACGGCTTTTTCCGTTTCCATGCGTTTCCCGTTGGATACAACCTTAAATGACCCGAGGTTGGCCAGGTCAACGGTTCTGCCGCTGAGCATCTCTTCACGTACGATTTTCGCCAAGGCGGTGATGGCTGACCGCACGTCGGCACGGCTCAGGGCTGTGGCATTGACAATCCGATCCTCTAGCTGCTTGGTGGTAATCTTGCCTTGTGCAATGGGAGAGGCGTAATACATGGTTTTGCCCTTGTGTTTACCGATGCGCATCTCTTCTTTTTTTACGTTGTATAGTAACATGACTTTTGATGTTTTTGATGGTTATACTTTGAATAATTTTGCTGTTCTACTTAAACAGCTTCAGTAAACGGCTTTGATCGCTCCATTGGAACGTCTTTCACCGTTTAACTTAAACGATTCCGATTGCTTAAGTCCGCATTCTCTTTAACTGCTGTCGTATGTCTTCTTCATAATCTTTTCAAATTTTGTTTATGGTTATTAAAATGGTGTGGATCTCAAAAGCAGTATTTAGCCTTTGCCCATACTTCCGAATTGTGCTTATACGGGCCGAACATACCCTCGCTTCCTCCGAACCAGTCGTAGCCTGCCGAGAGGTGGATGTGGTCGTTCAGGGCATAGTCAGCCGTGAAACGGCTGAACCAGCCCTTGTGGTTGAGGTCGAAATAGGTGAAGTCGGAAAGCTGTAAGTTGCTGTCCAGTAACTTCTTCGACACGCTGAGCGTAAGGAGCGAATTATGGCGGGGCTGTGCGACGTAGCTTTCGTACTTGAAAATACTCTCGGAAGAGAACTGAGCCATCACTGTCCATTCATGAGGGGCATACCAGTCGGCCCCCACCAACCAATTGATGGTGTTGAATCCTTTTTGAGGGGTGGAGGCGGCTTGCTGTATGTAGCTGAAATGCTTCCCGAGGTTGAAGACCGCTTCGCCGCGCAGCACGAACTGTCCCAAGGGCTTTGAGACATCGCCTCCGACGAATCCCATGCGGTAGTATCGGGGCGAAACCGTAAGTTGGGCGCCCGATGGTTTGTACTCGATGACGGGCATCTTGTTCCACGTATGCAGCGCGGCAAGCGAGAAGTCTACCCCCGGCAAGGCGAAAGAGAGCCTGCCCCCGTATTCTACGTTGGAGAGGCGTAGCTCGGGGCGGCTTCCCTCCGCGTCCCAGACAAGGGGCCGGGGTGTTTCTTTAGGCAACACGCTCCACGGATTGGCGGCATCGGTGGGCAGCTTGTATCCTTCGAAAGTGGGAACGGCAAGCAGTTCGAGCTTCATCTTGTCGTTGAAGACGAAGAACCGCAGGGCATTGACGGGCATGCGGATGTCGTCGTAGTCTTGCGCCAAGAACTCGGTCATATCCATGGGTGAGACGAGGTCGGTGATACGTACGCCGTCGGCCGCACCCCAGATGACAAGTTGTCGCCCGAGACGAAAGCCCCAGTGCTCCTGCCGATGGTCGAGGTATGCTTCCCGCAGTTCAAAGCCGGTGCGCTCTTTCAGCAAGGCGTTGTAGGTAGCGTTGAACGAGACGAAGAGCGAAGAGCCTGCGAAGTTTTTGCCGACCTCGCCCCTCAGTCGGGTACGGGAAGACATCCAATCGTTCGGTTTTTCGGAGCGGAAGGCGTGGTAGGTGTCGACAAGGCCTTTGAGCTGCCACGACGATTCGCCCGCTCCTTGTCCCCAAACCCCATGCACGGAGCAAAACAGAAAGACCGAGATGCAAAGCCCCGCGGAAAGACGATCGAACGCTTTCATCAGAACCTGCCTTTCTCTAACGTGGTCACGTTAAACTTGCTCTCCTCCATGGGAATGTTGTACGTCGGATTCTTGATTTCGAGAACCGTCTGATGCTCGGTTTGCACGTTGGTCATGTGCATCTTCCGGGCTACCCAGAAGCCCTCTACCTTGGCAATATCCGACATCTCGAGACGACGGTGCAGCTTGCCCATCTTGTCGTAATATTCCACCCTGACAGGTATCAGACAGTCCTGACGTATCAGGGCCGTTTTCCTGGAGTAAATATCACGCTTGTCCTTAGACAAGGATTCCAGTTTCCAGCACTTCTGTCCGTCGACGGTTTCTTCGCCCAGGAGCGTGTGCGTATCCTCGTCCACGTTGCGACTGCCCATGTCGTCGTAGGTAAAGTCGCTACCCATAAAGTAGTCTTGCTTGGCAGACGAACCGCTGATACGGCGCGTTTTCTTCATGGCGGGCAGATAGAGCCATTTGTCATCGTCCTTGTTCAGCTCGTCATAATCCCACGTCAAGAAGCCCGTCCCCTTTACATCGCCGGGATATTGGAAGAACATGATGCTCTTGCGGTCTTTCTTTTCTTTGCCCACATCGATGGAGTAGGAAATGAGCTTGCGTTCGCGCACCGCTCCGCGTTTGTTGATTAACGTCATAACCATTTCAGACCGACGGGTATCGCCGTCGGGACGGTCTTTTACCTTTTGGGCAATCTCTCTGCCCGTTTGTGCGCATGTTGTGGCAGCGAACTCCACCACAAGCATGGCTACTACTGCGATTGATCTCTTCATTTGTCCTTTTTCTTTATAATTGATTCTGATTGATTCGATTTATATTCCGGTCTCCTTCTGCCGTGCTACCATGCGGGCAAATTCGCCGTTTCGGGCAAGCAGTTCGTCGGGTGCTCCTTGTTCAGCGACGGTTCCGTCTTTCAGCACCACGATATGATGAGCGTTGGCAACGGTGCGCATACGGTGTGCGATGATGACGACGGTCTTGTTCTTGATCAACTCCGATATACCGGCCTGTATCAGCGTTTCGTTCTCTACGTCCAGACTTGCCGTTGCTTCGTCCAAGAGGATGACAGGAGCATCTTTGAGAAGCGCACGGGCAATGGATATGCGTTGGCGTTCGCCTCCCGATAGCGATTCTCCGTTTTCGCCTATCAAGGTGTCGTAACCGTTGGGCAGCCGGGCGATGAACTCATCGCAACGGGCAAGACGTGCTACCGCTTTCACCTCTTCCTCGGTAGCGTCTTTCTTCCCGATTTTGATGTTGTCCATGACGGAAGCGTTGAAAAGCAACACGTCCTGAAAGACTACGGCATAGTTTTTCAAGAGCATTTCGGGATCTATTTTTGAGATGTCCCGTCCGCCAAGTGTGATCTTTCCGCCATGAATATCCCAAAAGCGGGCAGCTAATTTTGCCGAAGTGCTTTTGCCTCCCCCCGAAGGTCCCACAAGTGCCGTTACTTTGCCTTGCTTGGCAGTGAAAGAGACGTTGCGCAGCACCTGCTTGCTTGTCTCGTAAGCAAAATCGACCTTGTCAAAACAGATGTCGTACCCCTCTACCGTGCAATCCTCATCGCCTTGCTGTGCGGGCATGTCGTTCATCTCACGCATGCGGTCGATACGCACATCGAGTAGTATCAGTGCCGCCATATGGTTGAACACGTCCATGATGGGGTTGTAGATGCTGGCTACAACGAGCAGGAAGACCAAGTAAGTGAACATGTCGATGCTGCCCAAACCAAGTAAATAAGCTCCCGCAATGATAACGCTTGCCAAACCAAGTTTCAGGATAGACTGTGCACTGCCCACAAGCCCCGCTCCGAGAAATTCGCCTCGCTGCAGAGTGGCTTCATATATCTCGAGCTGTTTGTCTAAACGGTCGCAATAGGCTGCCTCTCCGTTGTACGATTTAATCTCCTGCGCCGCTTCAAGCCCTTCCTGTATCTGCTCGGTCGTATCACGCCTTACGTGATAGTACTCCTTATTAGCTTTGTCCATAAGCCTTTTTCCTAAGAAAATGACCGTTGTCGCTACCGGTACGACCCCAAAGAGAGCAAGGGCCAGTTGCCAGTTGTAGAAGAACATCCCGGTGGCAATCAAGATAATGCTGATGACAGAGGCGAAGAGTTGTGGAACTGTGTGAGAGAAGAGGGTTTCCAACATGTTACAATCCTCCATCATCGTAGCGGTGAGATCCGAAAGATTCTTTTCTCCGAAGAAAGCCAAAGGCAATTTACGCAGCTTCTCGGCAATGCCAATACGACGGTTGGCACTCTCGGTATAGATTTTCGTGTAGGTGCTCTTGTACTGTATCATCGCAATCACAAAGAGTACCGTCATAAAACAGAGAGCCATCAGCACGTAGTACCAGAGCCCGTGCGTCGTGCTGTTCCCGGCTTGGATAACAGGGTGCAGGTAATCGGTGATGAACAGAAAGATGAAGATTACCGGCAGCATCAGTGCCAGGTTGAGAAAAAGAGAAGCTATAACCCCTTTTATAAAGGTCTTTGCCCCGTCTTCCGATAAGGCGAATCTATATTGAAAATATTTACTAATATTCATGATATTGTCTCCTGAGGTTTATACCGTCCATGTCACGGTTCGTTGATATTCATTCCACATGCTGTTATAGATGCCGTTTCGGGCTATCAACTCGCTGTGTGTGCCTTCTTCGGCAATCTTGCCTTGTGCTATCACCAGTATCTTGTCGGCATCCTGTACGCTGGTCAGACGATGGGCGATCATCAGCACTGTCTTTCCTTTTCTCAGCTCGTGCAGGGCTTTTTGTATCAGGTGTTCGTTTTCGGGGTCGGCAAAAGCTGTTGCTTCGTCCAGGACAACAATCGGCGCATCTTTCAAGATGGCCCGGGCCAAGACAATGCGTTGCTGTTCCCCTCCCGAAAGGAATGTTCCATCTACTCCTATCTTCGTGTTCAGTCCGTTGGGTAGCCGGTCGATGATCTCCCGACTTTGGGAAAGGTCTATGGCACGTTGCACGGCTTCATCACTCGCTGCCGGATTACCGTATTTGATGTTCTCCAGCAAAGAGGTCTTGAAGAGTTTTGTATTCTGGAAGACGAAAGCGATGTGGTTTATCAGGTTGTCTTTGGCAATGTTTTTCACATTTATTCCACCAATCGTCACACTACCTGCTGATACGTCCCAAAAGCGGGGAATGAGTTGGGCGATGGTGGTTTTCCCTCCTCCCGATTGCCCCACAAGGGCAAAAGTCTTCCCTTCGGGGAGGTGGAAGCTGATACCGTCTACGGCATTTTGCCCGGCATTGGGATAGGCAAACGAAACGTTCTCGAATGTCACATCGCAAGCGGTGATTTTCTCCGGATTTTCGGCTATTGGGAGTGGTTCGCTACTCGTCAGGTTTTCCACCCGGCTTATGGCTTGATCTGCCAGAAACATATCTTGTTGCAGATACATCACTTTCATCACATTGGTTGCTATCACCGGAGTAATCAGCACATACAGGAACATATCAGTGATAATGGGGGCAATGTTTTCGCTTTTGTTGCCGATAAGCAATATGGCTATGGGGACAAGTAGGAAAGCAAAGCTATTGATGGCCACCGTGTAGAGTGACATCGGCTTTTGCCAACCCAGCGTGTATTTGGTAACTAAATCCCGGTAGGCGATGATGCTGTCGTAAAAACGTTTGAAAGAGAATACTGTCTGCTGGAACACTTTCACCACCGGAATGCCACGTACGTATTCTACCGCTTCACTACTCATATGCTCTTGTGCTCCGAGGTATTCATTTTGGAACGCCTTCTGAGCAGTCGTATTCATCCGTGTCATGATGAAGACAGCCGCCGTGAGGGGGATCAGGCACGCCAGACCAAGTTGCCAGTTGAAGACAAAGATCAATATTATAACCGACAGCGGGGCTATAAAACTCCCCGCCAGGTCGGGCAAGAGATGTGCGACAAATGTGTGGGTTTCAGAGGCATTTTCATCAATAATCTTACGCATCTGTCCGCTGGTATTCCGGCCGAAGAAGCCAAGCGGCATCTGCATGATTTTTCTCATGGCCGTACGTCGCATATTGGTTTCTACCCGGAACGCCGCTAAGTGCGAAAGCATCAGCCCGACAAAGTAAATGACAAGGCCTGCAACGGCTGTGCCTACCGCCCACCATGCATAGACGTTGATAGGGATTCCCGTGGCAACGCTGCCGGTCGATAGCAGCGAGCGTACGATCAGCCAAATGAAGATGAACGGCATAAGCGAGAGCAGACCGCTTAATCCCGACAGTGTCAGGGCTATAGGCATAAGCACCTTGCGTTTGCCCATGTAAAATTGAAGTTTCTTTAATGTATTCATATTAATTGAATGTTTCATTGGTTTTTATCTCTTTCCCGAATAACCGGAACTTTTGGAATAACACGGGTGTAACGCAGAGGTCGGCTACGAGTGCCGATACGATACCCGCTACGGAGAGCAACCCCATATGTATAAAAGAGAGACCCTCGGAAGTCATGTAAATAGCGAAGTTCGCACATATCACGACACTGGTCAGAATGATCGGTGTCCCGATCGTACGGAACGAGCGGAGAATGGCATCTCGATAATTGCCTCGACGGTCGAATTCCAAATGCCCGTGGTTGATGAAGTGAATGGTGTCGTCTACAGCTAAACCGAGGATCATCGGCATAATGGTTGCGGTCATCATATCCAACGGGTAGCCCAGCCATCCCATCAGTCCACCGACCACCAAAGCCGGAGTGATATTGGGTATCAAACCGATAAGTCCAATGCGTACACTGCCGAAGACCAACATCATTAGGATGCCGATAATAAGGAGAGAGATGGCAAATGAAACCATCTGCCCGCGAGCCACGTACTGCATCATCACAGTAAATTGCGGAATACTACCCACTGTAGTGACAGAAACTTCAGGGAAGAGTCTGGCGGCATTGGCTGCAATATTGTTCAACTCTCGTTCTACCTCGCCGGAGTCAAAACTGCTGATTTCCACCATCAGGCGTAAACGTCGATAGTCGTAATCGATCCAATATTCCGCTTCGCTACCGCCTGCATTCTCGTAGAGGAGCAGCAGTTGTGCCACCTCTTCCGGATTCGTCGGAATACGATAATAAGCCGCATCTCCTTCGTGCAGGGTTTGATTCAGGTCTTTTAGGATATTCAGCACTGTAGTCGTTCGCTTGGTTAGCTTATAGCCTTCGGCCTTTTGTGCCAGAGAGTCTAAGCGTACAAGCATTGCCGGCGATTTTGCCAAGCCGTCTTCGGGCAGATCTATCATGACGTCGTAGGTGTAGATGGATCCCAGTTCGCTTTCACCTACTTCCAGCAGATTGTTTACATAGGCTATTTTACGTCCCATGGTGCGTTCTATGTCAAAGACAGTCTCTATCTTGGTGAATTGATAAATGAGTACTGCGGTAAGCAGCCCTGCAATCCATAGGATCAATGTGCCATGCCGGAGTACGCTTTCTCCCAAACGTCCCAGTTGATGGTCGAGCCACCGTCCGCCGGTTTCCTGCACTTTGGGATGAGGTTTGCCGTTCTTGCCAAAACTCAACAGCACGGGCATCAGTGTAATAGCAATGAAGAAAGCCAGCATCACGCACGAGGAGGTAGCGATACCAATGAACCGCATGGGCTGCATCGGAATAGCGAGAAACGACAGCAGGGCGGCAAAGGTGGTGAGTGCACTGAACAACACAGGCCAGCCCATTTCACCCACGGTCTCTTCTACGGCTCGTCGACGTTCTCCGTGTAGAAGGAATTGCCGTTTGAAATAGGAAAAGATATGTATGTTATAGGCTATCGAGACGGCAAACGCCAACAGCATAGGTATCATCATCATACCGCTATCTATCGTCATGCCGACATATCCCAACAGTCCATACACAATCACAATTGAGCCTGCCGCCGTGATAAGTGGAACGACAACGCCCCGTAGGGAGCGTGTTATGAGTAACAAAATAAGAATGGAAACGAGTGCGGCAATGCCCATCACACGGGGCATCTCTTTGCCGATCCATTTCATCTTCATGGCGGTAACGTAGGGCAAGCCTGTGCCTTTGGGATGGAGCTTTTGGTATTTGTCTTTAGTGATGATATGCTCCAGCTCATTCCCCGTTAGCACTTCAGGAGAAACGGCATTCTTACCTTTATTCCACACTGAATCTTCAGGAAAGGTACGCAACTTGAGAATAATCCACGAGAGTGTACCATCTTTGGAGACAAGCCGCTCGGCAATATGTGGCTTCATATAGGCTTTGCGACGTATCGTTTCCAGACTTGCCGCATCAGTGGGAATAAGGTCAGGCACTATCTGCTCGATAGTCATTCCTTCTTCATTCCCTACCATAAATTCGATGTCAGTGAGCGAAGTGATTTTGTCGGCGTATGAAATGCTATCCATCATTTCGTTCGTGAGTTCGCGGATGAGCTCTAAGTTCTCTTTCATAAACGAATTGTCGCATTGGGTCAGTACGGCGGCAAAATTGTCATTGCCGAATATATCCTTGAATTCTTTGGTCTTGACAAGCATCGGGTCGTCTTCGAGGAAGTAGTCTTCCCACGAAGCACTCACCTTGAAATATCTTAACCCTGTAAATCCTATGGCGAAGACAAGGATAAACAAGCTTAGTACAAGCCATCGTTTTTGTACCATCCATCTGCCCTGACGGGCAAACCAGTCATTGATTCTTTCTATTTTCATATCGTTTGTTATTGGTAAGTTCATTCATTTCAACACATTCAGTAGCGTGACGAGAAATAGCTTTCCACTTTGGGGCTACATATGATAATGGTGACAATGTGCGTGGACACAAGAATGCTCTTTGTGGGCATCATGCACGTGACAACGGCAGGAGTGAGAAGTGTTCATATTCTTTCTTTTTTTTACTTATGTTTTTTATATTACTTAGTCTTGCTAACACAACATCAGCAGGTTGAGTGCCATAACCGCCATGCCTGCTACCAAACCATAGATAGTATGATGGTGCTTACCGTATTCTTCAGCAGCGGGTAGTAACTCATCAAGCGAGATAAATACCATGATACCGGCAATCATCCCGAATATAACGCCGAAAACATGGTCATTGAGGAATGGTGCCAAGATAAGATAGCCGATGATGGCTCCTACCGGCTCGGCCAATCCCGATAGAAATGAAAGCCAAAAGGCCCGTTTACGATTACCTGTAGCATAATAGATCGGAACGGAGACGGAAATGCCTTCGGGTATATTATGTATGGCGATGGCACAGGCAATAGGTATAGCAATGTTTATATCCTTCAATGCTGCAAGAAACGTAACCATACCTTCCGGGAAATTGTGTATTGCCAGCACCAAGGCTGTCACTACATCGACGCGTAATAATTGAGGCTTTATTTCAGTCTTTCGTTCTTCCTTTAAGCTCATTTCTTCCACCCGATGCATTTCGTGTGGATTTTCGTAGTGAGGGATTAGCTTATCAATAAGTAGAATCAATACGATTCCCCCGAAAAAAGAAAGTGTGGAATGAAGAGTTCCGTCGTCCTTGCCATGTATATTGGCAAGAGTCTGCAAAGAAGAGGCAAACAGATTGGCGAAAGACATATAAATCATTACTGCTGTTGAAAATCCCAATGAAAGAGAAAGGAATGAAGTATTGGTGCGCTTGGCAAAAAATGCAATCGCACTGCCTATCCCTGTGGATATACCGGCAAACGATGTTAGGAAAAATGCTATAAGTACTGGTTGAGACATGGCTATGATGGATTGGAAGTTAGTGCGTCAAAAGAGAACAAAAGTTTGTTTTGTTCAGAAGCAAAGCGAGCCGCTCTTTGCAGGCGGCTCGCTCGGTAGGAGAAATAGTTAGATTTAGAAATAAGACGTTTCATGCTTTTGGCAACTAAGTTTAGTTCGGTCAGTCCGCGGATGTACGATGTTGGTACTTTGAGCTTTCGTCCCAATAATTTCTTTGGGCAAAACCTTTCCGATACGGGAGACTGCCCTGCTTTGCGTAACCCATGACTCCTCGCAGAAGAAAAGCCCGTTGACTCCTTGTACGAGTGTTAATTCGTCGTTGCTGATGATGTTGATGATACTCATATGCTGATTATTATTTAGTGATTCTTCTGGAATGACTCGGCGTTCCAACTCCTGCATCAAACGAAACGCTGCCTGACAAGATTGCAGCATCTGCCCATGCAGACTATAGGTATGGAGTCGAACAGAAGGTAGCTGATGCCTATTGTCTCGGAATCAAATACAAAAGAGATTCGATTGTCTACAATCGTACAATCATTTCCGCAAGGCTTGCATTGCAGACAAGACGAGAAACGGATGTTTTGATTCGTTATCTCTTGACAGACAGGATGTTTCAATAGTTCTGCCTTCATCTTTCATTCTTTACATTCATGAGTTTCTTCCATCCTCCCGTGCTAAAGCGAATATACTCACTGATGAAACACTCTATCTCTTCGCAGGAAAGTTCCTCATGTTGCACCACCTCTTTCATCATATTAATCCACCAAGAGCAGGTGAAGTGCATGAAGAACGGAGAAACATCGGTATGTAGTTCAGGATGAAGTCTTCTCATCTTTTCCATATATTCCATCCCTATTGTGGCACTCTTCTCAATCCACTCTTCCAAATAATCTTTGAGGCGAGAATGCTGCGTAGAGAAAAACAGCAATTTTAATTCACTTCGGTAACGGGTTATAATGCCCATAAGCTCCTGCAAGGATGCACGATGATATTCATCTGAGATAAATATGTCAAGGGAGAAACTCTCCGGTCGGTTGTGATCTTCCAGCATCCTGTACATAGCAGCCAAAAGGGGACGCAACACATCAACCAGTAAATCGTCCTTACAGGGATAGTAATTGTATATATTGCTCAGACCAATGCCCGACAACTTAGAAATCTCACGCATAGACACCGACTTGAAGCCCTTTTCGAAAAAAGCCTTCTGCGCTGTTTCCAGCAATAGCTTACGTATATAATCCTTCGTTGTTTGCATAGGTCAGAGTATAGTTCTTTATTTTACAACACAAAATTAACCTCATATCCTTTCAGTTACAATACCTAAAAATGACGATTTCTTTACCTGCCATTCCCCATTTATGGTAATTCAGCAAATGAAATTTATAACTTTCAATATGCTACTCCTAATCATCTCAAAGCCACAAATACTCACTTATTTACAATTTTACAATCTCTAGTACTCACTGTTTTTTTGTTTACTTTTGTCTGTAAACCGCTACTGACGTCATTAAATACATAGTAATATGAGCGAAAAAATCAAAGACCAAGAAGTTCTTTTGGTCAAGGATCAGAAGGACGATAGCCTCCGAGCTGTAGTCGGAGCAGATGGGAAAAGCGGACTGAAGTTGCATTCTTTCAAAGTCTCCTTTGAGAGTGTCGTTGCCAGCGTGCATGTATACCAATAGACGATTACTCACTACCAATATAAGGAAAAGTTGCATGCAAATGAAATTTATCATACGCCATGCAACTTTGGAGCCAATTCATAAGAAGAGGAGCTAACGGAGAAAAAGAACTTTTTCAGTGCCCTCAGATTTCGGGCTTCCTTTTTTATTTACCTCCAACAACTCCAAATATTCTTATTACATCAATCTTCGATAGTACATACACTTACACGGTTCCAATCCGGTTCGGTAAACATGTCACCTACTCCCTGACCTTCGGCAGTAATACGAGACGTATTAATCTTGTATTTATTAACAAGGATTGTTTTTACAGCTTCTGCACGTGCGGTAGCAATTTTTGCGTTGATCTCAACATTGCCTTCTGGAGAAGCGTACCCTTTAATAATGACTTTTGAATCGGGATATTTCTGCATGTAGGAGGCTACACGTTCCACATTCGGTAGCTGCGATGCATCCACTGATGAGCGACCTTGTCTGAAAGTAATGATAGATTCCGGAACGCGGGCAGTCTTGACTACTGTTTCAACGGGAACGACCTTTGTACGACATTCTTCCAATTCTTTATGCAAACCGCTAATTCTTTGGTTAGCATTGTTTAGTTCTCTGTCACGACTGCCCACCTGTTCGCGAAGTGCATTAATAGCAACATTCAAATCATCAATTTCGCTCTGATTGTAGACTTTTACTTTAGTGAAGTAATGATTTCCGGTACTCATCTTGAAGTGATAAGTCAATCCGGCAGTCAGTTCAAATGTTGCATTGTTTGCATTGAAACGACTCTTTGCCCGATTAAAATCACCTTGCATATCATATACGACAGCGGGCTTAATTCCCAATGTCCATGCTTTTGTTTCACCGAGGTTGAAATTAAGATTCAATCCGAGACGGGTAGACCATGAATTGTCATCTCCTTTACCATTTACATAATAATGCAACCACCCTATTCCGGCAATAGCTTCCATCTCAAACAAACGAGGTTTGCCCCGATAGCTTGCAAACAGATTCATTAAGTTAATTTTACTCAATAAACTAACGTCCGAAACATCAAAAGCTGTTTTACTCGGAGCTGTATTGATATATCCCATTACCTGAAATTCCAAACCGAAAATAGGAGTTAATTGTTTGGATATTCCAACTCCGAAACCGGGACGCATCCCTTTAAAGAAAGAGGCGTGAGTGAGAGGGGTAACTGCTCCTGCATTCACTCCTACAGACCAATTGTCCATAAACTTTGTTCCTTCTACAACTGATTGGGCATTTACAATAAATGTTCCCAAAGCAAAAGCTAATAAAATAGCAATTTTCTTCATAATCTATTGTTTTATTTTTTTCGAATGCAAAAGTAAAAAGATTGCAGGATTTCTTAGTTGTAAAACAAAAGAAAAAATCTAATATCTGCATTTCTATACAACTTATAATCAATAGTTTGCAAAAACAATTCAATCAATAATCTAACATACATCTAACCCCCTTGATAAAATTCAAAAAAAAGACTTACATTTGCGTTTTAGGTGAGTCAAGTTCATTTTTTAACAACAACGAGTGAACTGATACATTTTTACTTTGCATAGCAATAACTTACTGCTATTTTATACTTCTACGGTCATACATATTATATAATACGCTAATAATCAATTACGTATTATTAGGTTTAATAAAAGTATACAAGGACAATAAATGGTAATCAGGTAAGTTTAACAATAATTTATATTAGCAAAATATTCCCAATCACTCATGTATGATATAACACACATTATTGTATAGCAGATATGGAATGTAAAATTATAATTGGACTATCAGCTATTCTCTGTTTTACAGGTTGTTATAACAAAGAACAAAGCTCTCGTCTTAGTGAGGCTGAAAAGCTAATGCAGGATAACCCGGACAGTGCATTAGCAATACTGCAAAAACTCAAACCGGAAGGCAACCGGGCTGAACAGGCCAGATATGCATTGCTCT
>NZ_DAWCXD010000070.1:0-25372 GCF_052357945.1 Bacteroides sp.
GAGCATAACCTTGCCAAGGTTAGGGTCGCGAGTTCGAGTCTCGTTTTCCGCTCTTTCTTTGAAAGGATGCTCGAATGGTGGAATGGTAGACACGAAGGACTTAAAATCCTTTGGCCATTGCGGCTGTGCGGGTTCAAGTCCCGCTTCGAGTACGAGTATTCTTTATAAGGCTTCATGAATCAATGATTCATGAAGCCTTTTTATTTTTATGGGTGTATAATATACATTTTATTTATTTTCTGGAAAGCTCTATATGATAGCTGCTTGGAAGAAATAAACCAAAAAAGAGTTATAATATTTTTTTATTGTGTTATTAATCTTTTATTTTGCTTTTAGATTATGATTTATAATATTATATTAAAATCATTCCTTAGACCTAAATATATGTAATATTTGATTTAACCGCTAACGCTGAAAAATACTAGAGAGATGGAGAATAATGACAGGCAGATTGAATTAAAGTTTCAGAGGTTTTTCACTGTGAATTTTCCAAAGGTAAAGAACTTTGCTCAAATGCTGTTAAAATCGGAAGCGGATGCAGAAGATGTGGCTCAAGATGTTTTTTGTAAGCTCTGGTTGCAGCCTGAGTTGTGGCTGGATAATGATAAAGAACTAGACAATTATATTTTTATAATGACTAGAAATATAGTTCTGAATATCTTTAAACATCAACAGGTAGAACAGGAATATCAGTCGGAAGTTATAGAGAAGACTCTTCTTTATGAATTAACAGAAAAGGAAGAGATCTTGAATAACGTGTATTATAAGGAGATGTTGATGATTATTCAGCTCACTCTGGAGAAAATGCCGAAGCGTCGGAGGTTGATATTCGAACTTAGTCGTTTCAGGGGATTAAGTCATAAAGAAATAGCTGATAAACTCGATGTTTCTATCCGAACAATAGAGCATCAGGTTTATTTAGCATTGATAGAATTAAAGAAAGTACTTCTCTTTTTTATTTTTTTCTCCAATATTTTTAAGTAGTGTGTATGTAGTAGTTGTATTTAGTATATAAAGCCCAAAAAAGAAAGAAAAAGATTCATGAAAAATTATATTCAACAACTCGTAGAATTATTCGGCCATAATAGCTATTCAGCCGGAACACAGAAGAAAGTGCAACAGTGGTTGGCTGATGAGGAGCATGTTGATGAAAAGAGTGAGGCTCTTCGTGAGCTTTGGAAACAAGCAGGAGAGCAGAAAGTGCCTGATGGCATGCAACAATCAATACAACGAATGCGGCAGAATCTGGGAATGCAGTCTATCACTTCACGTAGAAATTACCAGTTGCTTATATGGAGAGCTGCAGCTATTTTCTTGTTAGCAGTCTCATCCGTTTCTATTTATTTGATGTTGGAAAAGGAACGGCCGGAAAAAGATTTAGTTGAATGCTATATACCGACAGCGGAAATTCGTGAACTTACATTACCGGATGGTACATATGTCATGCTGAATTCGAAGAGTATACTACTATATCCGGAAAAATTTACAGGAGAGACTAGAAGTGTATATTTGATTGGTGAGGCTAACTTTAAAGTGAAACCGGATAAGAAGCATCCTTTCATTGTAAAGGCCAATGATTATCAAGTTACTGCTTTAGGTACTGAATTTAATGTAAATGCTTATCCGGAAAATAGCGAGCTGATGGCTACTTTGCTGGAAGGTAGTGTGAAAGTTGAATTCAATAACTTGCTGTCCAATATTATTTTAAAGCCTAATGAACAGTTGGTATATGACAAACATACGAAAGCACACAATCTGCGGATGCCTGAGATAGATGATGTGACGGCATGGCAACGTGGGGAATTGGTTTTTAGTAATATGTATCTGGAGGATATTTTTACAAGTCTTGAACGCAAATTTCCTTATGCTTTTGTATATAGCCTTCATAGCTTGAAAAAGAATACATATAGTTTCCGCTTCTCCAAACAGGCGAATCTGGAAGAAGTTATGAAGATTATATCGCAAGTTGTAGGAAATGTAAACTATGTTATCAAGGGAAATAAGTGCTATGTAACTAGTAAAGAATAAATATATTGTAGAACCTTTTAAATTTAATACGTAATGCAAAAAAATACCCGGAAGGAATGGCCGTTCCTCCCGGATATGAAATCAATCTCTTTTAATATTAGCGTAATATTGACGCTATTCTGAATGATCCTAGAATAATAACCAATTAACTAATACTAAAGATGCTACAAATCTACGAAAAAATAGCAGAAAAAATAGCTCATAAGCGGGTCTTTCTCACTTTTTTAAGTCTTATTCTTATACAGACTTTCGCTTTGGCTCAAAATGATAGTAAAATAACTATCCAGCAAAAGAACATCACTGTCATTGATGCCTTAAAAACTGTGGAAAAACAGTCCAAAAAGTCTATAAATTATAGTGATTCCGAATTAAAAGGAAAAGTAATAGCCCAGTTAAACTTGCGGAACGCATCCCTCGAAACCGCACTTGATACCATCTTAAAAGGGACGGGCTTTTCATTCCAGATTCAAGGTAACTACATCATAATAGCTGAAAAGAAGCCTGTAGTTGCACAAACCCTTAAAAATATCAAAGGAAAGGTTACTGATGAAAGCGGTGAACCGTTGATTGGAGTAAATATATCTGTGGATGGTAGTTCTACAGGTACGATTACCGATTTCGATGGTAACTTTACGATCAAGGCGGCAGAGAAATCTATTCTCAAAGTATCTTATATCGGATATGCTGCACAGATAATTCCTGTTTCCAAGAAAGATTTCTATCCGGTTGTAATGAAGCAGGATACAGAAGTGCTCGATGAAGTTGTTGTGACGGCATTGGGTATCAAACGTGCAGAAAAGGCGTTGTCTTACAATGTACAACAAGTCAAGGGAGATGCTTTGACTACGGTAAAAGATGCTAACTTCGTAAACTCGCTGAACGGTAAGATAGCCGGAGTGAGTATTAACAAAAGTGCTAGTGGAGTTGGTGGTGCGACACGTGTTGTAATGCGTGGTGCAAAATCTATTGAAGGTGATAACAATGCTTTGTATGTGGTGGACGGTATTCCTTTGTTCAATACCAATATGGGAAATACCGACAGTGGTATTATGGGTGAAGGTAAGGCCGGAACAGAAGGAATCGCCGACTTCAATCCCGAAGATATTGAAAGTCTTTCTGTTTTGAGTGGTCCTTCGGCTGCTGCGTTGTATGGTAGTAGTGCCGCTAACGGTGTAATTTTGATTACCACTAAAAAAGGAAAAGAAGGAAAACTTTCAGTGCAGTTCTCTTCTTCTTCAGAGTTCAGCAAAGCTTATATGACTCCTGAGTTTCAAAATACGTATGGTAACAAAAAAGATATGTATGAAAGCTGGGGTGAGAAACTGTTGACTCCTACAAGTTATGATCCTAAGAAGGATTTCTTTAATACCGGAACAAACTTTATTAATTCGGTTACGTTGACCACCGGGACGAAATCGAATCAGACTTTTGCTTCTGTTTCTTCTACCAATTCCAAAGGTATTGTGCCTAATAATGAATATGAACGTTTGAATTTCACAATCCGTAATACGGCAACTTTCCTTAATGATAAATTACAACTCGATTTAGGTGCGTCGTATGTGAAACAGAAAGACAAGAATATGGTATCGCAAGGACAATATTGGAATCCGGTGATGGCCGCCTATTTGTTCTCTCGTGGTGAAGACTTTGATGGAATTAAGTCATTCGAACATTTCGATGAAAGTCGCCAACTTCCGGTTCAGTATTGGCCGGTGGCAGATCCGGTATATGCTTCACAGAACCCTTACTGGACTGCTTATCGCAATGTAGCTACGAATGAAAAGAGTCGTTATATGTTCAACGTAGGGTTGACTTATAATATTACCGATTGGTTGAATGCGACAGCCCGTTTCAGAATGGATGACACACATGTATTGTTTGAACGCAAGATTTACGCTTCATCCGACGATAAATTTGCGGAAGGAAAGAAAGGACTGTATGGGTACAATAACTATGAAGACCGTCAGGAATATGCCGACTTTATGTTGAACGTAAATAAACATATAGCTGATTTCAGTATTTCTGCCAATGCGGGTTGGAACTATTCTAACTATTGGGCATTGGAGAGAGGATACAAAGGGACATTATTGGGAGTGCCCAATAAATTTGCGGCTTCTAATATCGATCCGGCTAATGGTCGTATCTCAGAAAAGGGTGGTGATAGTCGTGTACGTAATCATGCTGTTTTTGCCAATTTGGAACTTGGTTGGAAGAGTATGCTTTATTTGACGCTGACCGGACGTAATGACTGGAATTCACGTTTGGTGAATACCGATGAAGAATCTTTCTTCTATCCCTCAATCGGTCTGTCCGGGATTATTTCCGAGATGGTCAAATTGCCCGAATTTATCTCTTACCTGAAAGTTCGTGGTTCGTATACGGAAGTCGGTGCGCCTGTATCCCGTTCGGGACTGACTCCGGGTACGGTAACTACCCCTATTGTGGGTGGTGCATTAGATCCTACCGGTATCTATCCGTTTACTGATTTCAAGGCAGAACGTACAAAGTCATACGAATTTGGATTAAGTCTGAAGTTGTGGAATAAATTAAGTGCGGAGGTAACCTACTATCATTCTAATACATACAATCAGACTTTCTTGGGTGATCTTCCGGAATTTACCGGATACAAGCAGATTTATTTGCAGGCCGGTAATGTGGAAAATCGTGGTTGGGAGGCTTCATTAAGCTATTCCGATCAGTTTAAGTTCGGATTAGGAATCTCTTCAACATTGACATTCTCTCGTAATATAAACGAGATTAAGGAGATGGTTGAAAACTATCATACGGATTTGATGGATGAACCGATTAATATTCCGGAGGTTTTGAAGGATGGTGGTCGTGTCATCTTGAAAGAAGGCGGAAGTATCCACGATATTTATGCCAACACCTTCTTGAAGAAAGACCACCTGGGATATGTTGAGGTAAAGAGCGACGGAACCTTTGGAATGGAAAAGGGGGAACCTGTTTATTTGGGAAAAACTTCTCCTGACTTTAATATGGGATGGAGTAATATGTTGACATACAAAGGCTTTGGACTCGGATTCCAAATCAACGGGCGTTTTGGTGGTGTGGTGACCTCTTCTACAGAGGCATTGCTTGATCGTTACGGTGTGTCCAAACGTTCGGCTGAGGCTCGTGAAGCGGGAGGCGTATTGTTGAAGGGACAAGGTCTGGTAGATGCGAAGTCTTATTATCAGATGACAGGTACGGGAAATTATGAAACTTCCGGTTACTATGTATACAGTGCCACCAATATTCGTTTGCAAGAACTTACCTTTAGCTATACTATGCCTAATAAGTGGTTTGGTAACGTGTTGAAAGATGTTACAGTTTCGTTTATAGCCAACAATCCTTGGATGTTGTATTGCGAAGCTCCGTTCGATCCGGAACTGACTCCTTCCACTAGTACTTACGGACAAGGTAATGATTATTTTATGCAACCGAGTGTTCGTAGCTTTGGCTTCGGTATTAAATTTAAATTATAATACACCTTCTTTATTATGAGAAAAATGAATCATTTTAAACTATTAGCGGTGATATGCGCAATGGCGCTATTTGCCTCATGCAATTTTGAAGAAATCAATACCAACCAATTTGAGATGAGCGACGGAGAAGGTGCGATGGATGGTTTTGAAGTCGGAGGGCTGATTACAGCTATGCAACGGACAGTGATTCCCGTAGGCACACAGGCTGATGATACAGATGTTATCAATGAGTATCAAATAGCTTATCATCTGTCGGCCGATAATTGGAGTGGATTTTTTGGTGAGAACAACAGTAACGGTTGGAACGCAGGTAGTAACAATACTACTTATTATTTGTTGGACAATTGGATAAAAGCGACCTATACACAGTCTTATACCAATGCTCTTGATCCTTGGAAGAAATTGAAAATAGCGTCCGAGAAAAATGGTACGCCCGAAGTCTTTGCTTTGGCTCAAATTCTGAAGATTTCTGCTTGGCACAAGACACTTGAAAGTTTCGGTCCGATGCCTTATTCTCATGCGGCGGACGCTACAATGAACATTCCGTTCGATTCGGAGAAAGAGGTGTATACGGCGATGTTTGAAGAATTGACCGCAGCCATTGAAGAATTAACAGAAAAGGCGGAGAATGGGGTGAATGTAATGGGCGCTTATGATGCGGTATATGCCGGAGATGCTACCAAATGGGTGAAATACGGCAATTCGCTGATGCTTCGTTTGGCTATGCGTGTCCGCTTCGCTGATGCGGAACTGGCGAAAAAGTATGCTACTCAAGCAGTAAATCATTCTATCGGCGTGATGACGGCTAAGGATGATGCGGCTCAAATGAGTCAAGGAGCGGGTATGACTTTCCGCAACAATATTGAATGGCTGGCAGGCAACTATAATGAAGCTCGTATGGGTTCTTCCATCTTTTCTTATCTGATGGGATATGAAGACCCGCGTTTGAGTGTTTATTTTTTGCCGATGGATGGTAATGCCTCTTATGGTGTTGAGGCTTTCGACGGAAAAACATATCAAGCGGTGCCGGCAGGGCATGCCAATGCGCAGAATGATATCTACAAATCTTGCTCAAAGCCCAATATTCAAAGTGGAACTCCTACATATTGGCTGCGTGCATCGGAAGTTTATTTTTTGCGTGCGGAAGCAGCTTTAGTGTGGGAAGGTTTCGGCAGTGCGGATTCATGGTATAAACAGGGCATTGATATGTCTTTTCAGGAGAATGGTGTGACCGATCCTGTAGACGATTATATGAATTCCAATTTGTCACCTCGGGCATATGTTTTTTCCCATTATCAGTATGGGCAAACACTTTCTGCTCCGTGTGAGACTACTGCCAAGTTTGAAGGAACAACAGAGCAGAAGTTGGAAAAAATTATGATTCAGAAGTGGATTGCTTTGTTTCCTAACGGACAGGAAGCGTGGACGGAATGGAGAAGAACCGGTTATCCGAAGTTGAATGTCATTAAGACTTTGAAAGGAGCAGTGCAAGGCGCAACTCTTGAGGGCGGTATTCGCCGTATGATTTATCCCACTAGTTTTTCTCAGACTAACGAGGGAAAGGCTATTTATGAAGCAGCCTTGAAGTTGTTCAATAACGGTGCAGGTGGCGAAGATAAGTCTTCTACCCGTTTGTGGTGGGATTGTAAGAGATAACCTACATGTATCATTTTAATACAGATGAAGAATATGAAATCATTAAGAAAATTGTTATATATTATTCCATTGACAGGCATGATGGTAACTTCTTGCATGGATGTGGAGAATATTGAGATAGACCATATAGGCGGGTATGCCACAATGAACAATGCGGAGAGTGAGGCATATTATGCCAATCTGCGCGCCTATAAGGCGACTGCTTGGAATTACAATCGTCCCGTAGCTTTCGGATGGTATTCCAATTGGGCGCCTGCTGGAGCTTATCGAAGAGGATATCTCTCTGCTATGCCCGATAGTATGGATTTTGTTTCAATGTGGAGTGGCGCTCCAGGACGTTATGAAATCACTCCGGAGCAGAAGGCAGATAAAGAGTTTGTGCAAAAGGTGAAAGGAACGAAACTGTTGCAGGTAAGTCTGCTTTCTTATCTTGGTAAGGGTGCGACACCAAATTCGGTATACCTCGAAGTGGAAAAACAAGCGGAGGAAGAAGGTTGGTCAGCGGCTCAATTGGAAACGGCGAAGAAACAAGCCCGTTGGAAATATTGGGGATTTGAAGGTCAGTTTGAAAGTGAAAACCATTATGCATGTCTGGCGAAGTTTGCCAAAGCTCTGTGCGATTCTTTGTATGCAAACGAATGGGACGGTTATGATGTAGACTGGGAAATCGGTAGTGGTGTGTTTGATATGGATGGCACATTGAGTCAGAATAAGCATTTGATTCATTTGGTTAAAGAGATGAACAATTACATTGGTCCGAAAAGCGATCCGGAAGGTAAAGGACATAAAATGATCTGTATTGATGGAAATATTTATGGGCTTACCCATGAATTGGATGAGTATGTCGATTATTGGATTATACAAAGTTATGGTAGTTCCAATCCCGGTTTTGATGGTTATGGCGTTGATCCTAAGAAAATAATCTGCACAGAGAACTTTGAAAAGTATGCCACTAATGGAGGTCAATTGCTGAAGCAGGCTGCTGCTATGCCGCGAGAAGGTTATAAAGGTGGAGTAGGAGCTTATCGCTTCGATAATGATTATGACAATACGCCAAATTATAAATGGATGCGTCAGGCTATTCAAATCAATCAGCGGGTTTTCAATGAATGGAAAGCGAAACAAAACGAAGCGGCAAATAAACCGCAGGAATAAGTGGACTTATAAAATTCTAAAACAGTAAAAAGATGATGAATAAACATATATTCTATTATTTGATGGTAGGTAGTATGGCGTTATTGTTGGGCGCTTGCAACGACAGCATGAATGACCTGCTGGAGCCTAAGGTTTATTTCGAAAGCAAGGAATATAATTTCTCGGTGGAAGATGAAATGGATGTAATGACATTTGATCTGGTTTCAAGACTCTCGTCAGCAACTTCCTCTCAGGTAGACGTATCATATAGTGTAGCCGAACCAAGTGTAGTAGACGAATACAATGCAAAGTATGGCACAAATTATGAGATGCTTGATGTTTCGCAGGTAAAGCTAAGCAGTACGACATCTTCTATTTCGAGTGGAAAATTGTATGCGGATAATGTAGAAGTCGAACTTTCCGGGTTAGAAGCTTTGAAAGCCGGGAACTCGTATGTTTTGCCTATGCGGGTGCATTCGTCTTCGGTGTCGACTCTTTCCGGAACAAACATTGCATATTTCTTTTTCTCCAAACCGTTGAAAATTACCAAAGCTGGTAACTTCAGTAATCACTATATTTCTGTGAAGTTTCCTGTCGGTACTTTCTTCTCGTCATTCACTTACGAAGCATTGATTAATGTGGATTATTTCCTCGATAATAATACGATTATGGGAACCGAAGGTGTGATGATCCTCCGTATCGGTGATGCGGGAGGAGGAATTACTCCTAAAGATTATTTGGAAGTGGCCGGAAGACAGAACTACCATGTAACGAAACCGTTGTTAACAAATCGTTGGTATCATGTAGCGTTGACTTATGATCAACCGACAGGAAAAACAGGCATTTATGTAAATGGTGAGAAATGGGCTGGTTCAGATTGGGATATTGACGGTTTTGATCCGAATTCGGATATGGGTTTTTATATTGGTAGAATCTATGGTTTCAAATGGGGTGAACGTCCATTCCATGGTAAAATGAGTGAAGTCCGTGTTTGGAGTGTAGCCCGTACGGAAAATCAACTTAAGCAGAATATGCTGGGTGTTGACCCTGCTTCAGAAGGCTTGGCACTTTATTATAAACTAGACGGATCGGAGACTCAGGAAGGTGGAGTTATCAAAGATGCCACAGGGCGTATAAACGGTACTACAAATGGAATTACTATTAAGACGTTGGATGCTCCGATAGCTATCAATTAATGGAACACACAAATTTGTGAGAGATTTTGCTCTTTGCATTTTTGAATATGAGTGAAAGCCTGCTTACTGAAAAGATAATATTCTTTGGGTAAGCAGGTTTCTTTTATTTATGTTTGTTTTATGAAGAAGTTACTATTTATCCTGTTTATATCTTTTCCATCTAAATGTTTTCTCCAGTACCTCAGAAGGAAGATTAATGCTGACGTGCAAATTATAATCAGGGCATTTCTTTTCTTCTTTATAAGAAAAAGGTATTTTAGCCAAATTTAAATTTTCTCTAAAAAGTTTCCTTTTTATGAGTAAAATGTATTTCTTTGCAGCGTTTAATACTTATGGATATACTGGAATGGCTCAAATCAACTTCAACTCGATATATACTGCTTATTATAGGAAAGCCTTCCTATTTACCTTGTCCTATGTCCATAATGATTTAGTAGCAGAAGATATTGTATCAGAAGCCATTATCCATTTATGGGAACTAAGTAAAGAACGGGAAATCCCAAGTGTTGAAGCGATTTTGATTACTTATATTCGCAGCAAATCACTCAATTACCTGAAACATATACAAGCACAGGAGAATGTTTTTCAAACTTTGCTTGATAAGGGACAGCGTGAATTGGAAATTCGTATATCAACATTGGAAGCCTGTGACCCGAAGGAAATATTATCAGAGGAATTACGGGCAAAAGTGCATGCATTACTAGAGAGTATGCCGGAAAAAACTCGTACTGCTTTCATCCGCGATCGTCTGGATGGAAAATCCCATAAAGAAATAGCCGAAGAACTGGGCATTAGTGTAAAAGGAGTAGAATATCATATCAGCAGAGCAGTTAAAATGCTGCGTGATAATCTAAAAGATTATGCTCCATTCCTTTTCTTTTTCATCTGAAAAGAAGGAAAAGGCCTCCTTGTTTGCTATTTTTTTAAGCACTAACAAAAAAATCACATTTCTTACTAGGGAATCTCTTTAGTGAGTGGTATTCTTAATGAAAGGGGAAATAATCCCCCTATTCTCATAACTTATAAATTATTTATTGTATGGATAAGGAATTACTATTAAAATATATTGCAGGCAAGGCATCCCAAAAGGAAAAGGAAGACGTTGTTACATGGATTGATGCAGATGCAGCCAATCTTAAAGAATTCATTTCTCTTCGTAAGAGTTATGATGCATTCATCTGGCAAGACACAGACGCATTCTCAAAGAAGACAAAAAAGACAATTTCATTGCATCCTGTTACACAACGAATCTTGCGGATTGCGGCAGTATTTGTTGTAGCTTTCGGATTAAGTTATGCAATGATACAGGCTCTCCAAAAAGAGGATATAGAAATGCAGACTGTTTACGTTCCTGCCGGACAACGCACATTGGTGACACTTGCTGACGGAACTACAGTATGGGTGAATGGGAAAAGTACATTAACTTTCCCGAATCGTTTTTCTTCCCGTACACGTAAGGTGGAACTTGACGGAGAAGCCTATTTTGATGTTCGGAAAGATCCGGAAAAACAGTTTATAGTCTCTACGGCTCACCAGTCTGCCATAAAAGTTCTGGGCACAAAGTTCAATGTAAAGGCATACAAAGAAGCCGATGAGGTAATTACTACATTAGTTGAAGGAAAAGTTAATTTTGAATTTAACAACGCTAGTCAGCAACCGCAGTATATTGTGATGGCTCCGGGACAGAAGCTGGTCTATTATTTTCAGGATGGAAAGACTGAACTCTATACAACTTCCGGTGAAAGGGAGCTTTCATGGAAAGATGGCAAAATCATTTTCCGGCAGACCTCTCTACGGGATGCACTGGATATCTTAGCGGATAGATACAATGCTGAATTTGTCGTTCGGGAGAATGTTCCTCATGACGACTCATTCTCCGGTACATTTACCAACCGGAATCTAGAACAGATACTCAATTTTATCAGTGTCTCTTCAAAAGTACGTTGGCGTTATCTGAACAATAATGGAACTGCCGGTAAAGAAAAGATAAAAATAGAGATATTTATTTAGTATTGGAAAATATAAAACCTTAAAAACAAAACTTATTGCCATGAAAAACAAAGATCCTTAAAGACAAAAATACGGGACGATATTGGCCGTATCTTCCCGTATGAGCCTCAGTAATTGTGAACTACTTGTTTGCAGACAAGTATAACTACCAATTTTCTAATTAAACTCGTTACAAATCTATGCAAAATTATTGTATCGTCCAATTTCTTGGAGGATTAAAGTCGCTTAGACGAACCTTAAAAGAAATATCATTGGCTATGAAATTACTATTAATGCTGCTCGTTTGTTCTGTTGGGCTGACTTATGCGTCTGACGGATATGCACAAAGAAACTCTATTTCGTTGAACGTGAAGAACAGTACTATCGAAGAAGTGCTGCACACGATTGAACGTGAATCTGGATTCGGCTTTTTTATTAACAGCAAGAATCTGAATCTCAATCGCCGGATAACGGTTTCCGTATCGGATAAAAATATTTTTCAAGTACTGAAGCAAGTCTTTGAAGGTACCAATATTGAATATAAAATACTGGATAATCAAATTGTACTGACAGCTAAGGAAACGGAAGTTGCCCAGCAAAAGGTACAAAACGTTAAAGGTACGGTAGTTGATAAAAATGGAGAACCGCTAATTGGCGTTTCCATTGTGGAGAAAGGAACTACTAACGGAACAGTGACGGATCTTGATGGAAATTATACGTTGACTGTTCAGACTGCCAATCCGGTGTTGTTATTTTCATATGTGGGTTATCAGAAAAAAGAACTGCCTGTTGTCGGTTCGGTCTTGAATGTTACTTTGGAAGATGATTCGCAAGTGTTGAACGAAGTAGTGGTCACCGCCCTTGGTATTAGAAAAGAAGCGAAAGCACTTTCTTATAATGTGCAGGAAGTATCTGCCAGTGAAATTGTTGGTGTTAAAGATGCCAACTTTGTAAACAGCTTGTCCGGTAAAATAGCCGGTGTGGTTATCAATTCCAGTTCATCTGGTATAGGTGGCGGAGCAAAGGTGGTGATGCGTGGTGCAAAATCTCTTTCCGGAAATAATAATGCATTGTATGTAATTGACGGCATTCCGATGCCTTCATTAGAAACGACACAGCCGGATGACTTTATGACTGGTATGGGGCAGTCCGGTGACGGTGCTTCCATGATTAATCCCGAAGATATTGAAACGATGTCTGTATTAAGTGGTGCTGCCGCTTCTGCACTTTATGGAAGCGATGCTGCTAATGGGGTTATTATGATTACCACGAAAAAAGGTACGAAAGATAAACTCCGTGTCAGTTATGCTAACAACACCTCGTTCTTCAATCCGTTTGTAACTCCGGAGTTTCAAAATACTTATGGTGCAACGACAGGTGAACTGAAAAGTTGGGGGCAGAAAATGGGACAACCCAGTAATTACGATCCGTTAGATTTCTATCAGACAGGATGGAATGAAACTAACTCGTTGACTATCAGTAATGGTAATGAGAAGAACCAGACATTCCTTTCTATGGCTGCTACCAATGCAGCGGGCATTGTTCCGAATAACACGTTGGATCGTTACAATTTCACGATCCGGAATACAACTAGTATGCTCAATGATCGTTTACGCCTTGACTTGAGTGCTAGCTATATGAACGTACGTGAACAGAATATGGTATCACAGGGTCAGTACTTTAATCCGATAGTGCCGGTCTATCTGATGTCACCGAGCTACAGCCTGGATATGCTTCAACAGTTCGAAATGTATAATGAGACTCGTAACTTCAAGACACAATATTGGCCGTGGGGTAATCAAGGGATTGCTTTGCAGAATCCCTATTGGATTGTCAACCGCGACAATTTTGTCAATCATAAGAATCGTTTTCTTATAAGCGGGGGCTTGAACTTTGAAATCACTAAAGGTATAACATTAGGTGCACGTGCTAAAATGGATTATACCTCGGCTCTGTTTGAAAAGAAATATTCGGCATCTACCGATAATATCTTTTGCCAGGACTTTGGTGGTTATTACAAAGGCGATGCCTCTACCCGTCAGCTTTATGGTGATGTGATGTTGAATATAGATAAATATTTTGGTGATTTCTCATTAACAGCTACGCTGGGAACCAGCATTCAAGATGTCAACTACCAGTATTTCGATGTCGGTGGTAGTTTGAACTCGGTAGCCAATAGCTTTACAACGCTTAATTTGATGCAGTCTACCGTGAAGTTTCAGCAAGATGGTTATCATGACCAGACGCAGTCTATTTTTGCTACCGCACAGTTAGGATGGAAAAGCAAACTTTATTTGGATGTAACTGGGCGTGTCGACTGGTCTTCTGCTTTGGCATGGACCGATGCGAAGTCAGTCGCTTATCCATCGGTAGGTCTTTCCGCAATTCTGACTGAACTGTTGCCTATCAAGAACGATGTGTTTACTTTCTTGAAAGTGCGTGGCTCGTATAGTGAGGTAGGAAATGCTCCTACACGTTATATTGCTTATCAGACCTATCCGTATGAGTCGGCTTCTCCCACGACAGCTACTACGTATCCTAACACAGATATTAAGCCGGAACGTACCAAGGCGTGGGAAGTCGGTTTGCAGTCTCATTTTTGGAACGATAAATTGGAGTTGAACGTATCTTTATATAAGACATCGACCTACAACCAATTGTTCAATCCTTCACTCCCTTCATCTTCCGGTTATTCTTCCATTTATATCAATGGTGGACAAGTGGATAACAAAGGTATTGAAGTCAGTCTGACATTGAATCAGCCTCTCGGACCGGTGAAATGGAACTCTACGTTCACTTACACTCTCAATCGCAACAAAATTAAAAAGTTGTTGAAGCCGACCACTCTGTCAGGCGGAGAAGTTGTTAGCCAGGACATGATGGATCTTGGGGGGCTTGAAATCGTGAAGTCACGTCTTTTTGAGGGTGGTTCTATCGGTGACTTGTATGTGACTGCTCTTCGCACAGACCATCACGGATATATTGACGTGGATTATGTCAATAATACAGTGGCTATCGACGACAAAGCCGGTGAACGTAAGGATGGTTGGATTTATGCTGGTAATTCTCAAGCTAAATACATGATGGGATGGCGTAACTCCTTCTCTTGGAAAGGGCTGACATTGAGCTGTTTGATTAATGCTCGTATCGGTGGTGTTGTTGTTTCGCAGACCCAAGCATTGATGGATGCTTACGGTGTTTCCAAAGCTACGGCTACGGCGCGCGATTTAGGATATGTATTGATTGACGGTCACGAAGTGCCAGCCGTGCAGAAATATTACAGTACTGTGGGAAGTGGTGTAGGCTCGATGTATGTCTACAGTGCTACAAATGTACGTCTTGCAGAATTGTCTCTCGGCTATGATGTTCCCGTTCAAAAGATAATTCCTTGGATTCAGAGCATGAACGTCGCCTTCACCGGACGCAACTTGTTCATGTTCTATTGTAAGGCCCCTTATGATCCTGAACTGACGGCAAGTACAGGTACACACTTCAGCGGTATGGACTATTTTATGTTGCCGAGCCTGCGTAATTTAGGCTTCTCTGTTAAACTTAACCTCTAAAGAATCGACAAGATGAAACAGATATCAAAATATATAAAAGTTGTCAATGGTGTGTTGCTTGCCGGAGGCTTGCTGCTTACAGCCTGCACCAGCCATTTTGAAAGTTGGAATATTAATCCGAATGAGGTAACTCCGGAGCAGATGGAACGCGATAACCTTAAAACGGGAGCTTACTTTACACAGATGGAGAGGGGCATTTTTGTGGTAGGTAAGGACAAAGGCGGTTTGTTTGAGGAAACTCAGATACTGACCGGTGACATATTTGCCAGCTACTTTGCTCCTGTCAAGACGTGGGATTATGCCGGAACAGAAGATAACGACTGTTATAAACTTTATCGCCAATGGTATAATTCACCGTTCAATAATGCTTATACCGAAGTGATGCAGCCGTGGCAAAGCATCGTAGAGAATACCGATGAGGTTTCACCTGCACGTGCTTTGGCTACTATTGTCAAGGTGTTTGGTATGAGTCGTATTACGGATAAGTATGGTCCCATTCCTTATTCTAAGTTTGGTACAGGTATTCATGTGGCTTATGACAGCCAGAAGGATGTGTATTATCGCTTCTTTGAAGAATTGGCAGATGCCATTGATGTGCTTACTGGTTATAACAGCCGAACGTCCGAACCTTATATGGAACGTTATGACTATATTTATAATGGTAGAGTAGAGAAGTGGATAAAGTTTGCCAATACACTCCGTCTCCGTTTGGCAATGCGTATTTCTTATGTGGATGAGACAAAAGCCCGGACAGAAATAGAGGCTGCAATTGGTCACAGTATAGGACTGATGACGTCTGTTGATGATAATGCGGTTTTAAAACAGTCTGCCTCGTTTACTTTCATCAATGAGTGGTGGGAAGCATTTGAAAGTTTTAATGATTTTCGCATGAGTGCTACTATGGATTGTTATTTGAAAGGTTTGCAAGATCCGCGTTTGGCATGTTACTTTAAGGCTGCGGTGAAAGATGGAGCATATCATGGAGTCCGGAATGGACAAACTAGCCGTAATCAAGGAACATTGTCGGAGGCTGCTTCCAGTATGAATGTGGAACAAAACGATAATATAGAGTGGATGGGCGCCGCTGAAACTTATTTTTTACTGGCAGAAGCTAAATTGCGTTTGAACTTGGGGGACAAGACCGTGCAGGAGTATTATGAAGAAGGTGTGAGAATTTCTTTCTCTTCCAAAGGTGCTACGGGGGCAGATACTTACCTCGCGGATGATACTAATGTACCGGCTACGTCTTTTGTAGATCCGACAACCGGACGTAGTACTGATGTAAGCAGTATGGTTTCAAACTTGACTGTGAAGTGGAACGATAATGCTGCTGAAAGCAAGAAACTGGAGCGTATTATGGTTCAGAAATGGATTGCTCTTTTTCCTGACGGGCAGGAGGCATGGAGTGAGATGCGTCGTACAGGTTATCCGGGAATTGTTACTATCAATTCGAATCGTTCCGGTGGTGAAGTGCCTGAAGGAGAACTTATTAGCCGTCTGAAGTTTCCGACAACAGAGTATTCAGACAATGGCGAGAATACGCAAGCTGCTGTCTCCCTATTGAAGGGTACGGACATTGCCGGTACACGTCTTTGGTGGGATGTAAAAAGGTAATCAGATATATAATGTAGAACAATCTAACTAAGTAATTAGAATATGAAAACAATGAAATACTTATTGGTCGCGCTAGCCACAGGCAGCTTGATGGCTGCGTGTAACACGGACATCGAATCGTTGACCATTCAGCGACCGTTGACTTACGACGACCAGTACTACCAAAACCTGCGCGATTACAAAGCAAGCGACCATGAAATAGCTTTTGGATGGTTTGCGCAGTATGGAGCTCAAAACTCAGCGGCTGTTCGATTTATGGGATTGCCCGACAGTCTCGATATTTGTTCTATGTGGGGTGGTATTCCTGCAAAGGAAAATACTGAGATATGGGACGAAATTCGTTTTGTGCAGAAAGTGAAAGGCACCAAAATGCTCTGCGTGGCAATTACACGTATTGATGCGGAAACTGACGAACACGATTTTAAGAAGGCTTACAATGAAGCAAAGGCAATGCCGGAGGGTGATGAACGAACCGCTGCACTTAATCGTTCCTTTGAAATGTATGCTGAATATTTCCTTGACCAGGTGTTCCTGAATGACCTTGACGGCTTCGATGCCGACTATGAACCGGAAGGTGACTTTTTGAGTGATTCAAATTTTGAGTACTTCTACAAGCATATGGCTAAATATATGGGACCGAATCCGGATATCACTAGAGAAGAGCGTCTACAACTCATTGAAGAGCGTTATGGTAAAGAGATAGCCTCGCAGGAAGGCATTTGTGACAAAATGTTGAATATCGACCAGACATCTACTAGTATGACAAGTCTTGTTCCATATAGTAATTATTGTTTCCTTCAGGCGTATAGTGGTGGAACTGGCGCTGGTGGATGGCCTGATGAAAAGGTGGTATACTGCTGTAATATGGGTGACGGCTGGCAGGGTGATATGCAGTCCATGTACAATCAGGCACGTTATAAACCGGCGAATGGCAAACGCAAAGGAGGTTTTGGAGCATTTTTTATCCATCGTGACTATAATGTACACGAATACAATCCTGAGCCTTACTATCGGTTCCGTCAATGTATCCAAATACAGAATCCGGCAGTCCATTAATTAACTTTTTAATGAAAGATGACTATGAAAAATAGAAAGAATCTGTTTTATATAAGTATGTTCGCCATCTGTGTGCTTGTTTTTACTGCCTGTGGCGATGATGAGACTTACGATGTCTATGGAGATCCGTATAATAGAGTGTACGTTTTGGATAATTCCAAGGAGTATAAGATAGTACAGACTCCCATCAGTACAGTCAGTAATGTAGATTTCACATGGGAAGCAAAATGCTCAAAGAAAGCGAGTGGTGACATTAGAGTAACGGTAGCGGTTGATAACTCCTTGATTGATGCTTATAATGAAGAACATGACACCGAGTTTGAAGCCTTGCCTGTTGAGGCTATTGTACTGGAGAATAAAGAAATGACTATTCCTGCAGGAGAAATGGTAGTGGCAGACGCTGTACATCTAAAATTGACTGATGACGTGAATGTTCTCTCTACTCTTAAGAGTGAAAAAGGATATATTGTTCCTTTGCGTCTTGCTTCGGCAGAAGGTGGTAATTCGCAGTTGAGCACTAATATGCTGGCGCCTTCTTTCTTGACTATTACTGTGACCGAGGATAATATGAATCATGAAGCTACCCAATATACAGGTACTGGTACATTAGTGGCAGACCAAACAGGATGGACCGCTACCACCAATGGAACTGTTCAGTCTTGGTATGAACCGATTGAAGCCATTTTTGATGGAAATTATGAAACTTATTGTTCTATCTCTAATCGGTCGGGTGAGCTTTTGCTGGATATTGATATGGGGAAAGCATATTCTTTTGATAGTATCAAAATGACAAGTTCCGGATATGATTATGAAACCTGGACTGAAAAAGAGGTCGGTGCGTTCAGTGCCGGTATGACTGTCAGCACAAGTGATAATGGTACGGATTGGAAAACACAAGGAGAAATTGAACGTAATGCCGAAGATTGTGTTTTCTATGCTCCGTTGACTGCCCGATATATTCGGATAACTGTTCCGAATGCCGGTGGTTGGTATGGTGCATCTTTGGAATGTGGTGTATTTAATGTTTATGCTAAATAATAATTGAAGTTATGAAGAAATATACGCTCTTATCTTTATTTGCTTTGTTGCTTTGTGTGTCAGGTTGCAAGACTGAACCTGATTACAGCGATGCTGTCTATATGACTGGCACGTTGACTTCTTCAAATGTGAAATTTCTCGTTGAGGGGCAGTCTACATTAGGTTTGACCGTGACTTCAACCGATAAGACGGACACTGATGTGAAAGTTGGTGTGCAGGTGGCTCCTCAGCTACTTGAGTCTTTTAATGCCTCTACCGGTCGTAACTGCCAAATGCCTCCCGAAGGTAGTTATAGTTTTGAAGGTGGTGAAGTGGTGATTCCAGCAGGGCAGAACCAGTCTACGCAAATCAAGATAACTGCTGATTCCGAAAAATTACAGGAGGGGGTATCCTACTGCCTTCCTGTATCTATTACCTCTGTGTCAAATAGCGATCTGAAAGTGATGGAAACTTCCCGTACCGCTTATGTTATGTTGACTAAGGTTATCAATATCAAGGCTGCTTATCTGGCACGTCGGGGATATTTTAATATTCCTTCGTTCGGTGATCAGGAAAAAAGTCCGGTGAAAGCACTCGGACAGATGACATTAGAAATGAAGGTACTTCCAGTATCCTTCCCTGTCGGTTCTGAAAGAAGTGCTAATGGCATCAGTTCGTTGTGCGGATGCGAAGAAAATTTCCTCTTCCGTTTTGGTGATGGTGCCGGTAATCCTGTGAATAAATTGCAGTTCGTGAAAGGCTCTATCGGTTCGGCTTCACATCCCGACAAGAAAGACCATTATGAATCGTGGGTAGAGAAAGAGTTTCCTACAGGGCATTGGTTGCACTTTGCTGCCGTATACGACGGTCAGTATTTACGTCTTTATTTGGATGGTGAGCAGATTCACTTCGTAGAAACTAAGAATGGCGGAACCATTAACTTGAGTATGGCTTATGACGGTCATACATGGGAAGACACTTTCTCCATCGGTCGTTCTGCAGGTAACGCACGTTTCTTTGATGGTTACATCAGTGAATGTCGTGTGTGGAACGTAGCGCGTACATCCGCACAGATTGAAGATGGTGTTTGTTATGTAGACCCAACTAGTGAAGGGCTCATAGCCTACTGGCGTTTTGACGGTGAAACGCAGGATGATGGTACGGTGCTTGATATGACTGGTCATGGTCACAATGCTGTGCCCGGTGGAACTATCACCTATGTAGACAACCAGAAATGTCCGTTCTAAAAGAGGTAAAATAGAGGTTATTCTTTTGTACGATGAAGTCTGCTGTCGAATCGGTTTTGCTGCAAGGTATTACGAGGGGATGGCGGACTTCTCTTTTAAATAGCTAAGTTTATAAAAAATAGTTATGCTAAATAGAATTTGTAAATCACTACTGTTTACGGCTATGATGACAGGAGTTTCTTATTCCTTTGCACAGCAACTTCCGGCAGTAGCCTATAAAAATCCGACTTTACCGGTAGAAACAAGAGTAGCCGACTTACTATCCCGTATGACGTTAGAAGAAAAAGTCGGTCAGCTTCTTTGTCCTTTGGGGTGGGAGATGTATGAAATCAAAAGAAACGATGTTTTTCCTTCTGATAAATTCAAGCAACTCATAAAAGACAGAAAGGTCGGTATGCTTTGGGCAACCTATCGCGCCGACCCGTGGACAAAGAAAACATTGTCAACCGGATTGAATCCCGCTTTGGCTGCAAAGGCCGGAAATGCCTTGCAAAGGTATGTAATAGAGAATACCCGTTTGGGAATTCCCTTATTCCTTGCCGAAGAAGCACCGCACGGTCACATGGCAATTGGTGCAACCGTTTTTCCAACTGGAATCGGAATGGCTGCTACCTGGTCGCCCCAACTTATCCGTGAAGTAGGAGAAGCAATCGGCAAAGAGATACGTTTGCAGGGTGGACATATCAGCTATGGACCTGTGCTCGATTTGGCTCGTGACCCGCGTTGGTCTCGTGTAGAAGAAACCTTTGGTGAAGATCCGGTATTGACGGGTGAAATAGGAAAAGCGATGGTGGAAGGATTAGGAGGCGGTGATTTGTCATATCCATACAGTACATTAGCTACCCTCAAACACTTTCTCGCCTACGGTATTTCGGAAAGCGGACAGAACGGAAATCCCTCTTTTGCCGGTATACGTGAGCTGCACGAAAACTTCCTGCCACCGTTTAGGCAAGCTATCAATGCCGGAGCATTATCAGTAATGACTTCTTATAATTCGATGGATGGTGTTCCCTGCACAGCCAATCACTCTCTGTTGACCGAACTTCTTCGGAATGAATGGAAATTCAGAGGAATCGTCGTTTCTGATTTATACAGCATAGAAGGTATTCATCAAAGCCATTTTGTTGCGCCTACTATGGAAGAAGCAGCAGTTCTTGCATTATCAGCCGGAGTAGATGTGGATTTGGGAGGCGATGCATATATGAATCTGATGAATGCTGTAAACACAGGTCGTATCAGTAAAACAGCACTTGACGCTTCTGTCGCCCGTGTTCTACGGTTGAAATTTGAGATGGGGCTGTTTGAAAATCCTTATGTAGATCCTGAAAAAGCAAAGAAAGAAGTGTGCAGTGAAGAATCTGTAACTTTGGCACGCCGGGTAGCACAAGCTTCAATCACGTTGTTGAAGAATGAGCACTCTTTGCTTCCGTTGAACAAAAATAGGGAAGTAGCATTAATCGGACCTAATGCAGATAATCGCTATAATATGTTGGGGGATTATACCGCTCCGCAGGAAGAAGAAAATATAAAGACTGTCTTGGATGGAATCAGGACCAAACTTTCTTCGTCGCAAGTGGAATATGTGAAAGGCTGCTCCATTCGTGATACTGTGACAACTGATATTGAACAGGCCGTTGCAGCCGCCCAGCGTTCCGAAGTCATTATTGTCGTAGTGGGAGGTTCCAGTGCCCGTGATTTCAAGACCAGTTATAAAGAAACGGGTGCGGCCATTGCCAATGAAAAGACGATCAGCGATATGGAATGTGGCGAAGGGTTCGACCGCGCAACACTCTCTTTGTTAGGAAAGCAACAGGAACTGCTCAAAGCCTTGAAAGCTACCGGAAAGCCATTGATAGTCGTTTATATTGAAGGCCGTCCCTTGGATAAAAACTGGGCATCAGAAAATGCAGATGCAGTATTAACCGCTTACTACCCGGGACAAGAAGGAGGAATTGCGATTGCCGATGTTTTATTCGGTGATTTTAATCCGGCAGGACGATTGCCATTCTCTGTGCCCCGTTCCGTCGGACAGATTCCACTCTATTATAATAAGAAAGCTCCTCAAAGCCATGATTATGTAGAAATGTCTGCTTCTCCGCTTTATCCTTTCGGATATGGTTTGAGTTATACTTCTTTTGATTACTCGGATTTACATCTGTCAGCCGTGGCGCCACGCTCTTTCGAAGTTTCATTCAAAGTTCGGAACACAGGAAAGTACGACGGTGAAGAAGTAGCTCAACTTTATTTGAGAGATGAATATGCTTCAGTAGTGCAACCGTTGAAGCAATTGAAACATTTCGCACGTTTCTATTTGAAGCGTGGTGAAGAACGGGAAGTGAAGTTTATTTTATCCGAAGAGGATTTCTCGCTTGTCGGTCGGAATTTAAAGAGGATTGTGGAGCCGGGAACTTTTCAGATAATGATTGGTGCTGCTTCCGATGACATAAGATTACAGACGAAAGTGGAGATAAAATAGGAGATACTTCGCAAGGAGGAGTAGATAAGGATACAACTATCCGGAAAAACCAGATAGTTTAAAAAGAAGGTAATCGGATGAAATTAAATAAGATTACCTCTATTCATCTATGAAACCAAAATATCAAATTTAGATCTCATAATGATTTGTACCTATTTTATTGTCATACTGTCAGGATTATATTCAAGTAGATGAATATCAACGTTCTATCACCTGACAATAATCATTGATAATAGGCTGACAATAAAATATCCAGACTTTTATTGTCAGCCTTACTTTTATCTCTTATGGTAGCTTTATAACCTGATAAACAGTACCTTTATAAGTATGCTTCGAAGGAATACCGCATTTTTGCAGCAATCTCCCGAAGTGATATACTTTGTTATCAGACAATGACATACCGCTTTTCTTCTTCAGATAATTCAATATTTCGACCGGAGTAAGAAATTCCCCTTCCTCTTTCGTTTGCGCAGTCTTGAAATACTGGTAAAACAATTGCAACATAGCCGGTGTCTGCTCAAACTCACGGTTGTTTTCAGTCATAATCTGCTCATCCTCACTGTCAAACCAGTAGCGTTCGCCATGATAAATTTCGTGCATGGCTTGTGCATAAAGCTGTTCATAATCTATCGGCTGTGTAGTGTCGATGTTTCCCGTCACTTCAATACAAATGAAACGGCGGCTTCCCGAAGGATCAGTCAGCAAATCCTTCTGATTGCTTGTACCGATAAATGAAGCATACCGTTGCAATTCAAGTACCGAGCGACCGTGCGGTTTCCGTAGATTGACCACAGGCTTTTGAAGAATATGTTTCAGAAATCCTTGTTGTGGCAGCGTTATCTGGTCAAACTCATCGATATTGATGAGCGCAAACCGATTCAGATACAGTTCTGCATCTCGTTTATGGCTGAAATCAATGCTGTCTGTATAGTAAGCGCGAAGCGCAGGCGGAATCATTTCACGGCAGAAAGTTGATTTATGAGTTCCCTGTCGGCCCACTAATATGGGCGACGTATTGTTCGCGTGCATTTTATCTACTCCTCTCCAATGTGAAACCATATTCAGGAACCAACGGTGGAAAAGCAATTCCCAATGCGGATTTTTGCAAGGGACCCTGTTTGCCAAAGCATGAATACGGTCTTTGCCGTCCCAATGAGGCAGATGAAACAGGAACTCTTCCAACGGATTGTAGATCGGCACACGGTTGGAATGTAAGTATCGGTCTATGTCCCTGTCCCATACGCCAATACCTTCGGATTGGGCATCAAGCATGATACTGTTTTGTGCCCGTTTGTCGATGGAATGAAAATAAAACTGAAACGAGAAACGCTCCCGGTATTCCACTTCCCCGATCTGCGTATTATAACGGAACTCATAACGGCGATTCATAAATTCGTCCATCTGCAGGCTAAGGCGTTGCTCTTTAGTCAGGCAGTTGCTTTTGGGCACTCCCTTACATTCCTTGTATACGTTTCTTATCATTTCGCGTATCAGCATCGGATTTTTTCTTTTGTAATAACGCATGATGGTCCGTCGGGTTACCTCCTCTTCCGGGATGCCGGAGTAGTAACAATTTTCGGCAAGCGGGACTACTAACGTTTGCAAATCATGATCGTTCCGATGCCAGTCTGTTTCCATTTCTTCGAATGTTTTCCGCAATGCTGCTTCATAAAGCAATGCTACTGTATCTTCCGTGTCATACCCCGGCAGTGCTCGATTCAGTGGAGATGCTTCAGTGCTCGATTTCTCATGATAAGTCATCTCGCCGGGCATACCGATGGGTTGTGAAAGATAGAAAGGTACAGGAGTGGGACGGTAAATCAAGTTCGGATCATAACTAAGACGTGAGAATTGTTCCAGTTTCGGCTCTTTTAATAGAATGTTGAAGGGAAGTTGAGGCTGATAACATTTAATGGCAAGCCGGTAAGCATGTGCCTGAAACACTTCGGCTTCTTCCGTAGTTTGCGGTAAAGTGCCGTCCGGACGGGTGAAGCAAGTCCATATCTTGACGCTTTTACCACTTGCTCCCATAAAAGCCAGCATTGTTTGGGGAAGTTCGGCTGCCTTTTGCTTCACGATTTCCACTTCTATCTTTCCGGCTAGCGGACCAATGGTCAGTTCTACAATGCCATTGTAGGTTTTCATTCGCTTCACTCCGTTCACTCGCCCGAAGGCTGCTGCGGGAATCACTCGTGGTAGTTTGTTGGCGAGGGAACAAGGCTCGTCGGGTAGAACAAAATGCAGGGCCTGACGTAATCCGGTTACCGGACGGAGCTTGGTTTCTTTTTTCATTTTTTCTATCAGCAGGTCGATGTCTGTCACGCTTAGTGCCTCCGTATCTCCGTTTTCCCTGATTTGTGTAATCTTCATTTTTCTTCTCTTGATATTTAATGAGAGTAAGTGTTTGTTATTGGTTTCAAAGGTACGGATAAGGTACTTGTAAAACAAACTATTTGCGCTTTATCGCGATAAAGAATGTGCTTTCTTGTTATACTCTATTCAAGAAGGCGGACTTGAAACATTAACAAGTAAGTAAAGATATGCTCGCCACTGTGTATTGTTGCATAAAGACACCGTTATTCGTACGTTAACTTACCGGTATTGGTAGTTCGCCACGGCCGTGACGAGATCTTCCCACGGCCGTGGTAGGAATTCGTCACGGCTGTGGAAAGAAGTCACCACGGCCGTGGGAAGGTAAAGATACCGTAGCTTTAGCCGAACAATACTTATTGATTAAGTAAAAGATACCGGATGCATAGTCTTCATTTAATAGGGGGGACATTTGCTTTATAGCGAGCTGATTTTTAAATATACAGGAATTAGGGGATTAGGATGAAATCTTTTATTAAATAACAAGCTGACAATAAAAGTACGATCTTTTTATTGTCAGCCTATTGTCATAGCTTATTGT
>NZ_DAWCXD010000071.1:0-25256 GCF_052357945.1 Bacteroides sp.
AGCAATTGACTCTTAATCAATGGGTCCAGGGTTCGAGTCCCTGAGGGTGTACAAAGATTATTAAAAGGAGAACTTAAAAGGTTCTCCTTTTTTGTTAAGAGCCTTTTTGTTGTTACAGTTCAGCTGTAGGAATAAAAAATACCGCTACTCAAAGCTATATTCGACTTTGGTAGCGGTATTTTTTTATAGTGTAACTACTATCTATTAGAACTTGAAGAAGTTCTTGGCATTGTTGTAGCTGATATCTTCAATCATTTGGTTTACACGATCCATTTCAGATGCCGGAATTTCTCCGTTTTCTACGTCACGTCCTACCAGGTTACACAATGTACGGCGGAAATATTCATGACGCGGGTAGGATAGGAAGGAACGGGAGTCTGTCAGCATACCTACGAAGCGGCTCAAAAGACCGAGCACTGACAAAGCATTCATTTGTTTTTCCATACCATCCTTTTGATCGAGGAACCACCATCCGGAACCAAATTGGATTTTTCCCGGGATAGAACCATCCTGGAAGTTACCCAGCATTGTTGCAATCACTTCGTTGGCGCATGGGTTCAAGTTGTAGAGGATTGTTTTAGTCAATTTGCCATTAGTGTTCAGGCGATCAAGGAATTTAGCCATTGCTTTGGCGGTTGTAAATTCACCGATAGAATCGAAACCTGTATCAGCACCCAGTAATTTAAACATCTTCGTGTTATTGTTACGAATAGCGCCATAATGGAATTGTTGAGTCCATCCTTTTTCCCAGTCCATTTCACCGAAGATCACAAGCATTGCCGATTTGAATTTCAGAATTTCTTCTTTGGTCAATTCTGCGCCACCATATACCTTATTAAAGATGGCTTTGATTTCAGCATCTGTATAATCTTCTGCGTAGAATTCTTCAATACCGTGGTCAGACAGACGGCAGCCTTGTTCTGCGAAGAAGTCATGACGTTTGCGCAAAGCAGCGATCATATCATCAAAGTTGGAGATGGTAACACCACTTACCTCTGCTAGTTTTTCTACATAACTGCGGAAATCTGCAGGGACTTCTACAGCCATAGCCTTATCAGGACGCCATGTTGGTAACATCTTGATTTCAAATCCGCTTTCGCGTGTTTTGATATGATATTCCAATGAATCGATAGGATCATCCGTTGTGCAAACGGCTTCTACATGATAATGACGCATCATTCCACGAGCTGAATATTCGGGTTGAGACAGTTTCTCGTTACATTCATCGTAAATTTCACGTGCGGTTTGTGGATTCAATATTTTATTGATACCAAATGCCGTTTTCAGTTCAAGGTGAGTCCAGTGGTACAATGGGTTGCGGAAAGTGTAAGGTACTGTTTCCGCCCATTTTTCAAATTTTTCCCAGTCTGTGGTATCTTTTCCCGTACAGAAACGTTCGTCTACACCGTTTGTACGCATTGCACGCCATTTGTAGTGGTCACCGCCCAGCCAGATTTCAGTCAGTGATTTAAACTTGTAGTCGTCAGCTACCATTTGAGGGATAAGGTGACAGTGATAGTCGATGATCGGCATTTTAGCCGCATGCTCGTGATACAACTTTTGCGCAGTTTCTGTTTGCAGCAAGAAGTTTTCGTCCATGAAGTTCTTCATTATTACTGTGTTTTAAGTATATAAAATTATTACTTTCTGTATTTATACCTATATAGTATTGATTTTAAAGCTAATAGGTGTAAATCTCGTTTTAGTTTTATTAACCGTTATCGAACACAAAAATAGAAAATTTACTTGGAGTAACAAAATAATTCGTATATTTGCAGCGATTATTTATAATATTTAAGTTTTAGCACTATGGAGGACCAGAACTATACCATTAAAGACATTGCCCGTATGGCCGGTGTTTCCGCCGGAACGGTTGATAGGGTGTTGCACAATCGCGGTGACGTGTCTCCCAAAAGCAAAGCCAAAGTACAAAAGGTGTTGGATGAGATTCATTATCAGCCCAATGTGTTTGCTATCGGTTTGGCTGCTAAAAAGAAATATTCTTTCCTCTGTTTGATACCTTATTATATAGAGCATGATTATTGGCATTCGGTAGTAGGGGGGATTGAGCGTGCCCGGCAAGAGTTGCGTCCTTTTAATGTGAGTATAGATTATCTGTGCTATCACCATGGGGATGAGAAGAGTTATCAGGAAGCCTGCCTTTCCATAAAAGAAAAGAATGTGGATGCGGTATTGATTTCTCCGAATTTTCGGGAAGAGACACTGGCGCTGACAGCCTATTTACAGGAAAATAAGATTGCTTATGCTTTTGTCGATTTCAATATGGAAGAAGCGAAAGCATTGACATATATCGGGCAGGATTCATATAAGAGCGGATATATCGCAGCGAAAATATTGATGCGCAATTATTCGGCAGGAGAAGGCCAGGAGTTGGTTTTGTTTTTAAGTAACAATAAAGATAATCCGGCTGAAATACAGATGCAACGCCGTTTGGATGGTTTTATGAGTTACATTGCCGAAGAATATAATAACTTGGTAATCCATGAGGTAGTACTTAATAAATCCGATCAGGAAAGTAACCAACAGACATTGGATGAGTTTTTTCAGGCACATCCGAAGGCTTTACTGGGAGTTGTATTTAATTCCAGAGTGTATCAGTTGGGAGAGTATCTTCGTCATGCGGGACGTAGCATGAAAGGACTGATAGGATATGACCTTCTGAAAGCAAACGTAGATTTATTAAAATCCGGTGATGTGCATTATTTAATCGGGCAACGTCCGGGTTTGCAAGGATATTGTGGGGTGAAGGCTTTGTGCGATCATGTCGTGTTTAAGAAGTCTGTTGAACTTGTAAAATACATGCCTATTGATATCCTGATAAAGGAAAACATTGATTTTTATTTTGAATTTGTATAATATCAACTTTATAAATTACAACTAACATGAAAGCATTAAACAAAGAAACTGCTCCTAAAACACAACGTCCGGAGCGTATTATCCAATTTGGCGAAGGTAACTTTTTGCGTGCATTTGTAGATTGGATTATTTATAACATGAACCAGAAAGCTGATTTCAACAGCAGTGTAGTAGTGGTTCAACCGATTGATAAAGGGATGGTCGATATGCTGAATGCACAAGATGATCTTTATCATGTAAACCTTCAAGGATTGGACAAAGGAGAGGCAGTTAACAGCTTGACAATGATTGATGTAATCAGCCGCGCTTTAAACCCATATACTCAAAATGACGAGTTTATGAAGTTGGCAGAGCAACCTGAAATGCGTTTTGTTATTTCAAACACTACAGAGGCTGGTATTGCTTTTGATCCGGCTTGTAAACTTGAAGATGCTCCTGCTTCATCTTATCCGGGTAAGCTGACTCAATTACTGTATCATCGTTTTAAAACATTCAATGGTGATAAGACAAAAGGTTTGATTATTTTCCCTTGCGAGCTTATTTTCCTGAATGGTCATAAGTTGAAAGAAACAATTTATCAATATATTGAATTGTGGAACTTGGGTAATGAGTTTAAAACTTGGTTTGAAGAAGCTTGTGGTGTATATGCAACATTGGTAGACCGTATTGTTCCGGGATTCCCGCGCAAGGATATTGCTGCTATCAAAGAAAAACTGCAATATGATGATAATCTGGTTGTTCAGGCTGAAATTTTCCATTTGTGGGTGATTGAAGCTCCGCAGGAAGTTGCAAAAGAGTTCCCGGCTGACAAGGCAGGCTTGAATGTATTGTTTGTACCGTCAGAAGCTCCTTATCACGAACGTAAGGTTACTTTGCTGAATGGCCCGCATACAGTTCTTTCTCCGGTTGCTTATCTCTCGGGAGTGAATATTGTGCGTGATGCTTGCCAGCACGAAGTGATTGGTAAATATATCCACAAGGTAATGTTTGACGAACTGATGGAAACTTTGAACTTGCCGAAGGATGAGTTGGAGAAATTTGCAAATGATGTATTGGAACGCTTCAACAATCCGTTCGTGGATCATGCAGTAACCAGTATCATGCTGAATTCTTTCCCTAAATATGAAACTCGTGATTTGCCGGGATTGAAGACTTATCTGGAACGTAAAGGTGAACTTCCTAAAGGACTGGTGCTTGGATTAGCTGCTATCATTACTTATTATAAAGGTGGTGTACGTGCTGATGGTGCTGAAATTGTTCCGAATGATGCTCCTGAAATCATGAACCTGCTGAAAGAACTTTGGGCAACAGGTTGCACAAAGAAAGTTGCTGAAGGTGTTCTGGCTGCAGATTTTATCTGGGGAGAAGATTTGAATAAGATTCCGGGATTGACAGAAGCCGTAAAAGCTGATTTGGATTCTATCCAGGAAAAAGGAATGCTTGAGACCGTTAAAGGTATTCTGTAAGATATAACCTAAGGTTGATAAAAGTAGAGGGCATTTTGGTAGAGTATACAACTATCAAAATGCCCTTAACTGTTAGATAATTAAGAGACGGTAAGTTATTAATTGTTAAAGATCAAATTTGCATTCTTCGTATTTTTTATTTCCACAACTTTCTTTTTCTTCGTTTTCACGGTTTGAAAAGGCTCAAATCCTTAATGACCGATTTTGTCTCTTTTTATATGAATTATTATTCTACTTTTTTGTTTTATAAATGCTTGGTTTATAAGGAGAAAACGAATTTGACATGATGAATATTGCATAAAAAGTCATCTGTAAAATACAATGAATCAAGACCTTTTTTACCATGGTAATCTTGCTTGTAAATCTCGTAATGTGTTCATACCTTTGTTGCGAAGTCAATAGTGTGGCTTCCTAATATTGTTTAACTTTTTAATCTTAGGCGCATATGGCTATCAGATATAAAAAGAAAAAAATCACCTTATGTTTCGATAAGGAAAATAAGGTAGAAAAGTATGTTGCAGCAAACGTTCTAGTTGGGAGCATCAACTATAACAAGTTATGTGATGAAGTAAATCAGCGGACAGGCGTTCATCGGGCTATGGTGGATGTGGTACTGAAAGGAGTGCAAGATACTATGGTGTCATTTTTAGAAGAAGGATTCTCTGTAAAGTTGGGAGAGTTCGGTTCATTTCGTCCAGCTATTAATGCCGAGAGCCAAGATAAAGCTGAAGACGTGAGTGTTAATACTATTATTAGGAGGAAGATAGTCTTTACTCCGGGAGGTGCATTCAAGGAAATGCTTGGATCAGCTAGTATAGAGCTGTTTGGAGATAACGTAACCAATCTTAACGGGGATAACGGTGGAGAACCTAGCGAAGGAGGTGGCTCTTCTGGAGGAGATTCAGGAGAAGCTCCGGATCCGGCAGCTTAATTCTTACTAAAAAATAACTTTAGATAGGGAAGGTTCTTCACAGAGCTTTCCCTATTTTTTTTGATATTTCGGGTAGAAATGCTCTAATTCGCCGTTGGGCAATGGTGAATTTGTGGTTGCCTGACGACATTTTTGCCGTTGCCCAACGGTGAATTTACTGTTAGGTGCAAAATTTTAGTAAGATTTGTATGCGGAAAGTAGGATTTCTACTGGATTTATAATTTGTTTTCCTATCTCTTTTTATCACCTATTTTATCAAAAAGTAAGAAGTATCTTGATTTTTCTTCTGTTAGCTTCCTCTAGAAAAATTATTTGTGAAAATATTTTTAATCTTTGCCGCGTTATAGCAGTAGATTGTTCAAACGCGTATTATCCTCAAGATACAATGAAGATAATTAATCTTCAATATTGCTTTTCATCTCATTTTATCCCAAATTTGCAGTCTCAATACCCCAAGAGTGTTGTTTATGCGAAATATTTTCTATCTTTGTAGCGTTGCAGCAATAGTGTTTGCATGTGCAACATTACATATTAATAGATGAAAGTGTTTAGCTTTTATCCTTGTTAGGAAATCTGGTAAATTTCAATTGACATAAGGATAGCAATAACACTCATCACTTGTATAGTCGTGTGTAATTTTATATTGCATATATATACGAGTGTGGGGTATTGTTTATTTATGTCAAGGTTTTACCAGAACCTCCTAACAGATAAACTAACGACTCCACACTTTTTTTATAGACTTACCACTGCTAAGGAGTTGAGGTGGCGACAAAAACTCTAATAATTATGATGAAAAAGACAGTATTCTTTTTCTTAATGATTGCAGCTTTAAGTACTTCATTCTATAGCTGCAAAACAAACACTGATGATTTATGGGATAGTATTCATCAATTGGATGGCAGGGTAACTTCACTTGAAGAACTCTGTAAACAGATGAATGGAAACATTGGGGCGTTGCAAACGTTACTACAAGCTTTGCAAAGTAATGTAAGCATCACAAAAGTAAATCCTGTTACAGAAGGTGGTAAGACGGTTGGTTACACTATTTCTTTTTCAAAGGGAGATCCCATTACTATTTATCATGGAGAAAAGGGGGATAAAGGTGATACGGGTATTGCCGGTAAGGATGGAGTAACGCCGGTGGTTGGCGTGAGACGAGATACGGATAATGTTTATTATTGGACGTTAAACGGGGAATGGTTAATTGATGATGCTGGGAATAAAGTAAAGGCAGTAGGTGAAGATGGAAAAGATGGAGAAAATGGTATAGATGGTAAACCTGGTATGGATGGCATTACTCCACAATTGAAAATAGAAAATGGTCGTTGGTGGCTGTCGGTGAATAATGGCAGTACGTGGTCGAATATAGGGCAGGCTACAGGTGATACTGGTAAAGATGGAGTGGATGGTGACGATATGTTTAGTGATATAGATTACACTTCCAGTCAGGACTTTGTTACTTTTACCTTGTCGAATGGAACTGTTATAAAACTGCCGACTTGGTATGCTTTTGGCGAATTGCAAAGCTTGTGTGAACAGATGAATACTGATATTTCGTCTATACAATCAATCATTGAAGCACTACAACAAAAAGATGGTATAACTAATGTGGTACCTTTGAATGATAATGGGAAGGTGATTGGTTATAAACTTTATTTTGAAAAACGTGAACCGATAACCATATATTATGGTAAAGATGGGGCAGATGGTAATGATGGTCAAGACGGTTCGGATGGCAAGGATGGGGTGACACCTGTTGTCGGAGTGAAGCAAGATACCGACGGTATCTATTATTGGACGTTGAATGGAGATTGGATGAAAGATGATAATAGTAATAAGATAAAGGCGCAAGGTGTTGACGGCTCGAATGGAAATGATGGACAAGATGGTACAGACGGTAATAACGGTGTTACTCCGCAATTGAAGATAGAAGAAGACGGTTATTGGTATATATCTTATGACAATGGTTCAAACTGGACAAAACTTGGAAAAGCGACCGGTGCGGATGGAACAAGTGGAGACGCTTTCTTCAAGAATGTGACGGAGGATGATGATTATGTTTATTTGGAGATGCAAGCCGGAAACATTATCTCCGTACCCAAACACAAAAAGCTGTCTATCACTTTCAATGAAACGGAGGATATACGGGTATTGGCCAATCAGACTTATCCCATTCAATATACTATTATGGGGGCTACAGATAAGACAGTAGTGAAAGCTTTGGCGCAAGATGGTTTCCGTGCTGTGGTAAAATCCTCGGGTAATGCTTCTGGAGTAATTGAGGTAAGTACACCGGGAACGATACTTAGTAGTGAGGTATTGGTTTTCGTCTCCGATGGTGAGGAACGGACTATCATGCGTTCTATCAATTTTGTGGAAGGAGTGATTAATATCACCGATCGTTCTTATACAGTTCCTTATACTGGTGGTACAGTGAGTGTGCAGCTTTCCACTAATATCGATTATACCATAGAAATTCCAGAAGCGGATAAAACATGGATTTCTATCGCTCCGACATCACGTGCCATAATGCGGGATGAAACGATTGCATTTAATGTCCAACAGAATAATAATACTCAATTGCGTTATTCAATTATTAAATTAGTTGACAAATTGGGAGTTACTTCTGAAACAATACAGATTACTCAGCGTGGAGGAAGTTCACAGGATATTTACGTAGCAACAGCAGGAACTTTGGAACAACAAATCAATAGTGAAGACGCTAAAATTTTAGAAGAATTGAAAATCACAGGACATCTGAATACCTTTGATTACGAGTTTTTAAAGACTATGCCTAACTTAAAAACGGTAGATCTTTCAGAATTGGGTGATGTAAGTATACCTGCTAGTGCCTTTAATAGTTCTAAAGTTTCTACGGTGTTGTTACCTTTGAACTTGAAAACAATTTCAGATAGAGCGTTTTATAATAGTTCTATTACTTCCGTTTATATACCTCAGACAGTAGAAAGTATTGGTCAATATGCTTTTGCGAATACTTCTAAATTAACAGGGAATATTGTAATTCCTCAAAAAACTGTAACAATTGGAGAACGTGCTTTTGAATATTCTGCTTTTAACGGGACTTTGATATTAGAAGAGGGAGTGCAGAGTATTGGAACAGCAGCATTCGCTGGTTGTAGCAAAGTAACAGGAGACTTAGTAATACCGAATAGTGTAACAAGTATGAAAGGGTCTGCATTTCAATCTTCTACTTTTACAGGTTCATTGAGTATAGGAAATGGGTTAACAGATATTCCGACTTACGCTTTTCATGGTTGTAGCTCTTTTAAAGGAGAAATTACTATTGGAGAAAATGTTAAGAGTATTGGCGATCATGCTTTTGAAGGATGTAGTGGATTTACTGGTAACTTGATAATTCCTAATAAGGTTGAGACTATGGGTATTTATGCTTTTTATGCTTGTATTGGATTTGAAGGATATTTAAGTATCGGGAATTCAATAAAATCTATTGGAAAGTGTGCATTTGTAGGGAAAGAAGATAAAAAAACACATACTGTTGTAGATGGTGGCAGAGAAAAACAATATACTAGCTATTCTTGGACTCGTATTTTTAATAAAGTATATTGTAAGGCTCTAAAATCACCAACATTAGGAATGGTAAATTTAGCAGATGGTGATACATATACGTCTACTGTTCCAGTCTATATCGTTTTTGGAACAGATAGTACACGGAAATATTATGGATTTAGCTATATTGCAGATCCGATCATGTGTGGTAAAAATTATCCTCAATATCTATTTATTCCAATAAATGCTTCAGGATATAATATAAATGGATGGGGAGGATTTGAAATTAAATCAGAAGTCGAATTTTAAACTATATAATTATGTGTAACTCAAGTTCAAATCCTTGCGACCAAATCTGTAAGAAACAAGCCGCATATGACAAGGCTGTTGAATCCTACCAGTTCCATGTACAACGTTATCACACATGGGTTAACTATTACGCCATTTTCGTCGGTGCTTTGTTTGTGGCATTTTATACCATTATACCGCAATCAGAAAATGTTCAATACGGTCCTTGCAGTGGAACTATTTTTTCATTTTTAGATAGTATATGGCTACCACTTTTGATTATTACCTTAGGATGGTTTGCTTCTATGTGTTGGCTGGCTAGTATTATTGGGCATTATGAATGGATGAAGAGTTGGATACGAATCGTGAAAAAGAGAGAGGTCGATTTCTTTGAAACAACTTCAAGTCAACCATCCAATATCTCACCGGTTTCATCTGAAATATTTGTATATGGAAAAGTTATGAGAGAACCGGATAGAAGTGTACCTAATAATATGCTGCCCAAGTTTATCTCAACTCAAAAAGTAACTCAATGGTTTGTATGGAGTGTTATTTTAATGTGGATAGCAAGCTCTGTTTTTCTTTGGAGATTTGTAGACTGTTATTGGTGGATTCCCTCTTTCGGTTATTCCCTTCTTACGGCTATAATTGGATATTGCCTTTATGGGAAAGCTCATAAATTGTATTCTTCGGAACATCTGGATATAGCTTGAACATAAAACAATGAAAAAAGGATAGGAATATTACCAATATATAGATTCCTATCCTTTTTTATTTCTGTTCATATTAGTAATGCCATTTAATATGAACTAGAATTGTACTTCCTACGAATCGAATGATTCAAAAACAATAAAAAGAAGATTAAACTTTATCTGTTTCCAGATATATTCATTAACTTTGTAATTAGCTCAAATTAGCTTTATACAGGATTTAATATGGAAAATCTGATTGAATTATCACATACTGAAGTGACATTAGCATTTGTAGCGTCCTGCATTGAAAGTACGGCACGCCGATTAGGTAAATCATATCAAGAAGTTTTTACCCGCATGAAGCGTGTAGGTATGATTGAGAATTACATCTTGCCTTGCTATGATGTATTACATACCGAGAGTCGCGAGCATGTGACTGATAATATGATAGAATGTCTGACAACTTGGGAGGCAAAACGATGAAAATAACAGTATATCATGGAGGAACGGAACGAGTTGATGTTCCTATTTGTCGTTTAGGAAGGGAGAATCTTGATTTTGGTCGTGGATTCTATGTTACAGACATCAAAGAGCAGGCTTGTCGTTGGGCTATTGCAACGGCTAAGCGACGCAACACCCAAGCCATTATTAATATTTACCAACTTGATAGAGAACTTGTTTTGGAAAAGGCTCGTTGTAAGGTGTTCAAAGCTTACGATTCGGAATGGTTGGAATTTATTGTAGCCAGTCGTCGTGGACTGAATCCAGCGGCAAATTATGATTATATAGAGGGAGGTGTCGCGAATGACCGGGTAATTGATACGGTAAATTTATATATGTCTGGTTTGATGAGTGCTGATGTGGCATTACAGCGTCTTGCTCAACACCAACCAAATAATCAGATTTGTTTGTTAAACCAAAGTATTACGGATAAATACCTTATTTATGATGGAACAGAACTGGCAGAATGATCCTGTAAAGTCTCCTGAAATTCAAGAGATAATATTAAGTAATCGTATCGGTATCATTGCTGCCGAACTTTCAAAACGCTTGGAAATTACTCCAGTCAGAGCATTGCAATTGTTTTATGAAAGCAAGACTTGCGCTGACTTGCATGACAAGGAAACAGGGCTTTATCTTTATGGTAATCTCTATATCGCTGATGAATTCATGCGAGAGTATCAAAATAAGTTATAAGTTCATTCAGCCGTATGCAAAATAAATGTGGTAGCTCCAATTGTCACAATAGCGCCATCTTCAATACGTACACGGTCTTTATCTCCCAGAATTTCATTCATAAGGAAAGTACCTGTGAGACTAGGAGCATCTCGTAATGTGTAGACTAGCTTTCCTTGCTTATTACGCTTTATATTAATGATGCAATGGCGTCGATCCATGCTCATATCACCACTTTCAATGGGAGTATTAATGTTTGTTCCTACGCAACGGCGGCCTATGACATTGTCACCTTCTTGCAAGGGAAGTAACTGTTTAAAACCAAATACATTTTCGATTACAGTGATATATCCGAACTCTTCTTTATGAGATTCAGCTTCTTCTTCCAGGTTTTCTTCCTTTCTAAGAGCCTTTACTTTACTTTTTCCTAGCCGGATACTGAATTGCTTGCCACAATGTTCGCATTCAAACACCAGTGATTGGCCTTCACTATACTTGGTTTCATCAAAATAAAGATAATTCTCACATTTAGGACAAAGAACTCGTTTCATGCTTTTTAAAAGGGATTTTTATTTAGCCAGTAACCAGGCATTCTTATAAGTTTCGTTTTTTCTTAGCTCAAGTAATTGCTTGGTCGCTTCATCACGGTTGTTGAATGAACTGATACTGACACGTACTTTACCATCAGTGCTCAGAGCTTTTGCATCTGCAAATCCTTTTGATTTTAATTGGTTCGCAATAACTTCTGCATCTTTCAGGCTGATTCCTCCTGCCACAATGATATGAAAAGGATGATTTGCACTTTCTTGAGATTTCACCGCAGGAGCAGGAGCCGCTGTTTCCTGTTTTACCACTTTCACTTCTCTTACTGCGATCGGTTTGGAAGTCTTGGCTTTATCCGTTGTATGCTTTTTAGCAGATGAAGTTTTGGTTGAAGCGGAAGAAGCAGAAAGCTTCTTTGCTTGTTGCGCAGCATCGTTCTTAACATAAACAGGAGTTACTGCAACCGATTGCTTTTCTATTTGCTCAAAAAGCTCGCTGGGCAATAGCTGTGCATAATTGTTCTTTTGAACGTCGGTATTCTCTACCGGAGTTGAAAAGGCAAAGAACAGTACGATAGCAGCAATCATTGCTGCAGCATTGCGGAGATACGCGCGGTTGATACTAATTTCAAAAGTCTTCTTTTCCTTTTCCTGATAAGTCGGTACCAATACTTTTTCTTTCTGCTGCAGAGCCGAAAGTTCATGTATTTCAAAAGAGTCGAGACCATACAATGAAGGAGTTGTTATCTTATAATCATAAGGAACGAACTCGTAGTTACCATAAATGTTATAATGAATCTCGCCTATATTATCCAGATGGGCTTTCCCTTCTTCATGAAGGAGACCGATAAATTCGTTTACTTCTTTTTCTACTATACGGCTGGCGTCAGCAAAACTTGTGTCGTATGCTGACATATAAGATTGCACCAGTACGCCATCATTCAGTTTTAATTGAGGATTAAAACCAATTATACGGGTAGGAGGTAAAAATATATTTTCTTCCTTTACGCGGGTTGCGGGCGAATAATGCGCTACAAAACCACCAAATCCCGGAACAATGACGCAGTCGTTTTCCAGTAGTAAAGTCTCTATATGTTGTGCCAATTCAATCATGTCTGCAAAATTAAGAGATAAATTGAATATATCCCAGAAAACTTCGAAAAATTCACTACTTTTGCATCGTTTTATTTATCACTATCAATAATGAACTATATACAGACAGAAATAGATGGAGTATGGCTGATCGAGCCTAGAGTTTTCTCCGATGAACGGGGCTATTTTATGGAAGCCTATAAGAAAGAAGAGTTTGAAGCCAATATTGGTCCCGTAAACTTTATACAGGACAACGAGTCGAAATCATCTTTTGGTGTATTGCGTGGATTGCACTATCAAAAAGGAGAACATAGTCAGGCGAAACTGGTTCGTGTTCTTAAAGGAGAAGTGCTCGACGTTGCCGTTGATTTGCGTAAATCATCGCCTACGTTTGGAAAGCATGTTTGTGTATTGCTTAGTGAAGAAAACAAGAGACAATTTTTTATTCCCCGTGGTTTTGCTCATGGCTTTGCTGTCTTGAGTGAAGAAGCTGTTTTTACATATAAGGTAGATAATAAGTATGCTCCGCAGGCAGAAGCCTCTATTTTATATAATGACGAAGCATTGGGGATCGACTGGCCGTTGGCAGAGTCGCAAATGTTATTATCTGCGAAAGACAGAGAGGGAACTGCTTTCAAAGACGCCGTTTATTTTGAATGAATTTCTAAACAAACAATAGATTAAGTATGAAAATTGCAATCGTGGGAACAGGGTATGTGGGTCTGGTGTCAGGCACATGTTTTGCCGAAATTGGCGTGAATGTAACGTGCGTAGACACGAACAAAGAGAAAATCGAATCTTTGCAAAAGGGGAACATTCCAATTTATGAAAATGGATTGGAAGAGATGGTACTCCGTAATATGAAAGCAAAGCGATTGAAGTTTACTACCTCATTGGAAAGTTGTCTGGATGAAGTGGAAGTTATATTCAGTGCAGTTGGAACTCCTCCGGATGAAGATGGCAGCGCTGATTTGAAATACGTATTGGAGGTGGCCCGTACCATTGGTCGCAACATGAAACAGTATAAATTGGTGGTTACCAAAAGTACCGTTCCGGTAGGCACTGCCAGTAAGGTTCGTGCGGTTATTCAGGAAGAACTGGATAAGAGAGGCGTGAAGGTTGATTTTGATGTGGCTTCTAATCCGGAATTCCTTAAAGAAGGAAATGCTATCAGTGACTTTATGAGCCCGGACCGTGTGGTAGTGGGAGTGGAGTCGGCACGTGCGGAGAAATTGATGTCCAAACTATATAAACCATTCTTATTGAATAATTTCCGTGTGATTTTCATGGATATTCCGTCTGCGGAAATGACTAAATATGCCGCAAATTCGATGCTGGCAACCCGCATTAGCTTTATGAATGATATTGCAAACTTGTGCGAGATTGTTGGTGCGGATGTGAATATGGTGCGTAGTGGGATAGGTTCGGATACCCGTATCGGACGTAAGTTTTTGTACCCGGGCATCGGGTATGGTGGTTCCTGCTTCCCCAAAGATGTGAAGGCATTGATTAAAACAGCAGAACAGAATGGTTATACCATGCGGGTACTTACGGCTGTGGAAGAAGTGAATGAGAACCAAAAAAGCGTCTTGTTCGAAAAGCTAATGAAACAGTTTAATGGTGATTTGCAGGGTAAGACTGTTGCTTTGTGGGGATTGGCATTTAAACCGGAAACGGATGATATGCGTGAGGCTCCGGCATTAGTCCTGATCGATAAATTACTGAAAGCAGGCTGTAAAGTACGCGCATACGATCCGGCTGCCGTGCAAGAATGTAAGCGCAGGATTGGTGATACTATCTATTATGCTTGCGATATGTACGATGCCGTACTGGATGCTGATGTGTTGATGCTGGTTACCGAATGGAAAGAATTCCGTCTGCCTTCATGGGCCGTTATCAAGAAAACGATGTCCCGGCAGATTGTGTTGGACGGACGTAATATATATGATAAAAAAGAGATGGAAGAACTCGGATTTATTTATCACTGTATTGGTAAATAAAAAAATAAGAGTATCTTTATACAAAAACTAAAATAGATGATGAAAAATGTGGCTGTATCGTTAATGGCAATCTTTTTCGCGGCATGTAGCGGCAATAAGAATCCCCATTCTCTTCAACAAGAGAAGGAGGATCTTAGTGCAAAAGGGCTACTGCAGGGAATTTGGCTGGACGATGAAACGGAGAGCCCGTTGATGCGTGTAGAAGGAGATACTATCTACTATGCAGATGTACAAAGTACTCCCATTGCATTTAAAATAATACGGGATACTCTTTATACTTATGGAAATGATACTACTTATTACAAGATTGATAAGCAGGCAGAACATATATTCTGGTTTCATTCCATAACGGATGATGTGATTAAGTTGCATAAATCCGAAGATGCCAATGATTCAATCTATTTTGCCCGTCAGGAATTAGTAATTCCGGCATATACGGAAGTAACCAAACGCGATAGTGTAGTGACCTATAATGGCACTCGCTATCGCGCATACGTATATATTAATCCTTCTAAAATGAGAGTCATCAAGACGACTTATTCCGAAGACGGGATTAGCATGGATAATGTATACTATGATAATGTGATGCACATTTGTGTGTATGAAGGTAAAAAGAGCCTGTTTGCCAGCGATGTTACCAAACAGATGTTTGACAAAGTACTTCCTGTCGATTTTCTGGAGCAATCCATCCTGTCAGATACAAAGTTTGTGAAAGTAGACCGGAACGGTTTTCATTATCAAGCTGTCCTGGCCATTCCGGAAACTTCCATATATAGCATTGTAAATATGGAAGTAAGTTTTAAAGGAGATTTGACTATTACTTCATCCAAATAAAAAAGCACCATACATTCAGATCGTATAGTGCCGGATTAAAAAGCCTTGCTTTAATTTTGTCTGGGGGGAGACGGACGGTTATTTCTCTTTCCTCCGTTATTATTATTCCTTTTTCCCCGGAAATCTTTTCTTTTGTAGTTGCCACCCTTACCCTTGCTAAAAGAACGTGGCTTGTATTCCGGAGCTTCTCCCAATTCTTCAGGAATAGGAATCTTATAAATCTCTTTTTCCAGGAAGTTCTCAATACTTTTGAAGTTGCTTTGTTCTTTCTCACTGATAAACGTAAGTGCTACGCCATCATTGTTGGCACGTGCCGTACGTCCGATACGGTGTACATAATCCTCGCTGTCATGAGGCACGTCGAAGTTGATAACCAGTCGAATATCATCAATGTCGATACCACGTGCAACGATGTCCGTAGCTACTAATATATTGATTCGTCCGGCTTTAAACTCATGCATAACAGTTTCCCGTTGAGCCTGTTCCAGATCCGAATGCATTTCCCCTACGTTCAGTTTCATGGATTTCAAAGCCTTGGCTACTTCCTTGACCTTGATTTTAGAAGATGCAAAGACAATCACACGTTCCGGAACTTCATCCATAAAAAGACTGCGTATGATTCCCAGCTTTTGATTTTCGTAGCAAACGTATGCCGCCTGAATAATCTTTTCTGCAGGTTTGGAAACTGCGAGCTTTATCTCTGACGGATTATTTAAGATTGTGTTTGCCAATTGCTGAATCTTTGCAGGCATTGTTGCAGAAAACATGATTGTCTGTCGTTCCTTCGGCAGATATTTCGCAATTTGCATGATATCTTCATAGAATCCCATGTCGAGCATCCGGTCTGCTTCGTCCAGAATAAAATAAGAAACCTTGGAAAGATCTACATATCCAAGGCTTAAATGGGCGATCAGACGTCCGGGAGTAGCAATAACAACATCAGCTCCTAAAGTGAGTCCTTTTTTCTGTTGTTCGAACAATATTCCATCATTTCCACCGTATACGGCAACACTCGATACTGGCATGAAATAGGAAAACCCTTCCATTTGCTGGTCGATCTGTTGGGCCAATTCCCGGGTAGGAGACATGATGACACAATTAATCGCATCTTCCGGATGTTTACCTTCAGATAATTTATTCAATACAGGCAGTAGAAACGCGGCCGTTTTACCTGTTCCTGTCTGTGCTACTGCGATCAAATCTTTACCCTCAAGTATGATTGGAATTGCCTGCTCCTGTATAGGCGTACATTCGTCAAATCGCATGGCATCAAGCGCCTCAAGCACATTTGCATTTAATTGTAGTTCGGAAAACTTCATTCTTTTATTTAATTTGTCAGCAAAGATAATCTATTTTTTGGTCTAATTACATATTCAAGTAAGAATCTTTGAATCCGAGGAAATAGAGCACTCCATCCAGTCCGATGGTGTTGATCGATTGTTTGGCATTTGCCACCACTTTAGGCTTTGCGTGGAAAGCAATTCCCAGTCCGGCAACTCCTAGCATAGGGAGGTCGTTAGCTCCGTCTCCTACGGCGATGGTCTGTGCAATATCCACCTTTTCCACTTGTGCAATGAGGCGGAGCAGTTCGGCTTTCCGTTTTCCGTCTACTACATCTCCAAGGTAACGTCCGGTCAGTTTGCCATCAATAATTTCCAGTTCGTTGGCATAGACGTAATCTATACCGTATTTCTTTTGCAGGTATTGACCGAAATAAGTGAATCCTCCCGAAAGGATGGCGATTTTGTAACCGTACTTCTTCAATACATACATCAGCCGTTCTACGCCCTCCGTGATAGGCAAGCTCTCGGCTATTTCCCGCATTACCGATTCGTCCAGCCCTTTCAATAGTGCTACACGGCGGGTAAAGCTCTCTGTAAAGTCTATTTCTCCACGCATAGCGCTTTCCGTGATGGCCTTTACTTCGTCGCCTACACCGGCGCGGATAGCCAGTTCGTCAATCACCTCTGTTTCGATTAATGTAGAGTCCATATCAAAACAGATCAGACGGCGCATACGACGGTACATATTATCCTGTTGGAAAGAAAAGTCCATTTCCAGTTCGCTGGCCAACTTCATCAGCTTCTCCTGCATCGCAATGCGGTCTTTCGGAGTACCTCTCACTGAAAATTCGATGCAAGCCCTGGTGCGTGTATCTGCCTGACATTCATCCAACGGGATACGACCTGTCAGACGTTTGATAGCATCAATATTCATGCCCTGCTCGGCCAATATACTTGTAGCGGCAGAAATCTGTCGGGCGGAAAGCTTGCGTCCCAGAACCGTCAGGATATAACGGTTTTTCCCTTGCATACCTACCCAGTTTTCATATTGCTCGGTGGTGATAGGTTCAAACCGGATGGTCACTCCCAGAGAAGAAGCCTTGAACAACAGTTCCTTCATAATGAATCCGGAATGTCTTTCTTCACTCTTGAACAGGATACCCAGCGATAATGTATTATGAATATCTGCCTGGCCGATATCGAGAATCGTGGCATCATATTTGGCAAGGATTTCGGTCACGGAAGCAGTCAGTCCCGGGCGATCTTCGCCGGTAACTCGAATCAGAATCAATTCAGTATTTGATGGTTGCATAAAAAATAGACTTTAACTCTGCAAAAGTAGAGAAAAAAGTTCGTTTTTATGCTAAATAACATAAAAAGTTATACCCCAAAAGTGAGATTTTTGCTTATTTGCTTGGAAGTTAATTTAATATTTACTTACCTTTGCACCCGGTTTCAAAAATAAAGGCTCTGATAATCAGCGGATTCCTCTTCGCCTGATGCCTGAAAAGACAATGTTTCGGGAAGAAACCACTGTTTAAGGACAGTCCCGGATAGTATTAACTAAAACCGAATTACATGAAGCATGTAAAATGGATTTTTGTTGTATTACTGATTTGTTCCTTGACCGCTTTCGTTGAGAAAGACAAACCTACCGGAGGTTTGAGTGAGGGTGACGTAGCCCCTGATTTTAAAATCGAATCTACGTCAAACGGGCAACCCGCCTTTAAATTGGGAAATTTGAAAGGTAAATATGTGTTGCTAAGTTTTTGGGCAAGTTATGACGCGCAGTCCCGGATGCAAAATGTAAGTTTGAGCAATGCGCTTCGTTCTTCTCATAATGTGGAAATGGTTTCTATTTCATTTGACGAATATCAGTCAATATTTAAGGAAACCGTTCGTAAGGATCAAATAGTTACGCCCACTTGTTTCGTGGAAACAGAAGGCGAGGATTCCGGCTTATTTAAGAAGTACCGTTTAAACCGGGGATTCACTAACTATTTATTGGATGGAAATGGTGTAATTATAGCCAAAAACATCTCTGCTGCAGATCTTTCTGCTTATGTAAAAGAAGTCGGTTAACGATTTTAAGAATGTAAGGAGAAAGAGGGATTTTCCAAATCACCGTCAGGTGAAAACAATGGAGAATAGACAAAAGAGGAAATGGATACAACAAAAAAGTTCCGCCTACACTTGCATTAGCAAGAATAGGCGGAACTTCTACTTTTATACTCTTCGTTTATCCGGTGCATCTAAAACCTTGGGGCAATCTATGGATAGAATCCGTGAAGATTGCGGAAGGCTTGCCTACCTTTTATTTAGGCGCCTTCTGGTACAAGAAGAATGCGATACCCGCATAAAGGATATTAGGAATCCAGACTGCAACGGCAGGTGGCACATTTCCGTTCACGGCAAAGGTGGAAGTAATCGTCTGGAACAGGATATAAGAGAAACTTAACCCTAATCCGATACCCAGATGAAGCCCCATACCGCCTTTTGTTTTTCGGGACGAAAGCGATACACCGATGATGGTAAGGATGAAAGAGGCGAATGACATAGCGATTCGTTTGTGATATTCAATCTCAAACTCCTTGATGTTGGCAAATCCTCTTCGTTTCTGTTTGGCGATATAATCGCTTAATTCGGGACTGGTCAGCATTTCCTGCTGATTTTTCATGATAAGAAAGTCAGAAGGTTCCATGTTGATGATAGAGTCTATCCGGTCTCCTTTAGTGATTTTTTCCTTTAAACCATCCAGTTCGCGCACCATATAATCGTGGATCGTCCATTTATGAACGGTGGTGGTGTCGTACGTAATCCGTCGTGCAGTCAAATGCGAAACCAGCTTTTTATCCACAAATTTGTCCAATGAAAAGCGGTTACCGGTTTTCATTGCGTTGTTATAGTTGTCGATATATGCAATCACTCCGCTATCCACTTCCAGCTGCACATTGCTTACCGAGTTTTGTTTCTTTGGTTTGATATACCGGTCTTCAAAATTCAGACGCGTAACACTTCCTTTCGGAATCACATACGAACTTAGTGTGAAAGTGACGAGAGCGATGATAGCGGCAGAAATCATATAAGGGCGCATCATCCTCTTAAAGCTCATACCAGTAGAGAACATCGCGATAATTTCGGAGTTTTCTGCCAGTTTGGAGGTAAAGAAAATAACAGCAATGAATACGAACAACGGACTGAACAGATTGGAGAAATAGGGGATAAAGTTCATGTAGTATTCAAAGATAATTTTATCCCATGGAGCTTCATGCTCCATTAGTTTGTCCATCTTTTCGTTGAAGTCAAATACCACTGCAATAGAAATGATTAGTGCAATAGCAAATACGTATGTCCCCAAGAACTTCTTGATGATATACCAGTCCAGCCGTTTTATAAATCGATTGCTTTTCATTTCTTATAATCTAGTTGATACTCTTTTGACCATCATCGGCTTCCAGGTCGAGAAATCTCCGGCGATAATATGCTTTCTTGCTTCCCCTGCCAGCCACAGATAGAATGCCAGATTATGTATGGAGGCAATTTGCATAGCCAGTAGCTCTTGCGCATGGAAAAGATGGCGCAAATAAGCCTTGCTGTACAATGTATCCACGCAAGAGGCTCCGTCGGCTTCGATGGGAGAAAAGTCTGTTTCCCATTTCTTGTTCCGCATATTGATAATGCCATCTTTGGTGAACAACATGCCATTTCGTCCGTTTCTTGTAGGCATAACGCAGTCGAACATATCCACGCCGCGTTCTATTCCTTCAAGAATGTTGACAGGAGTTCCGACACCCATCAGGTAACGGGGTTTGTCTTTAGGAAGTATTTCATTGACAATCTCGATCATTTCATACATCTTGTCTACCGGTTCACCTACCGCCAAACCGCCGATAGCATTCCCGTCAGCACCTTTGGATGCAACAAACTCTGCAGATTGCTTGCGCAGGTCAGGATAAACGCATCCCTGCACGATGGGGAAGAGAGACTGATTGTAACCGTATTTAGGTTCTGTCTCGTTAAAACGTTGTATACAACGGTCGAGCCATCTGTGGGTTAATCCCAATGACTTTTTGGCATACTCGTAATCCGAGTCACCCGGGGGACATTCGTCAAAAGCCATCATAATATCCGCACCGATCGTACGTTCTATGTCCATCACCTTTTCCGGAGTGAAGATGTGCTTGCTTCCGTCGATATGCGAACGAAATTCGGCTCCTTCTTCACGCAGCTTTCTGATTCCAGCTAATGAAAATACCTGAAAACCACCGCTGTCAGTCAGCATGGGGCGGTCGAAACCGTTGAAATGGTGCAGCCCGCCTGCTTTCTCGATCACGTCCAGTCCCGGACGCAAATAGAGGTGATAGGTATTACCCAGAATAATCTGTGCCTGAATATCTTCTTTCAATTCGGTCAGATGTACTCCCTTCACAGTGCCCAGTGTGCCCACCGGCATGAAGATAGGTGTTTGTATCTGCCCGTGGTCCGTTGTTATCAGACCGGCACGGGCATTACTTTTAGTGTCTGTATATTGTAACTCAAATGTCATTCCTGGCTGGGTTTCTTAACAGATAAATCAATAGGATCCGCTACTTTCTCGTTAGTCAATGCAATAGCGAATACCTCTTTTATATCGTTTACATAGTGAAAAGTCAGTCCTTTCAAATAAATATCCTGAATTTCATCTATGTTCTTTTTGTTCTCGGCACTCATGATGATTTCCTTGATTCCGGCACGTTTGGCTGCCAATATCTTCTCCTTGATGCCACCCACAGGAAGCACTTTGCCGCGAAGAGTGATTTCTCCCGTCATGGCAATGTTGGCTTTCACTTTTCTTTGAGTCAGGGCAGAAGCCAGTGAAGTGGCCATCGTAATACCTGCTGACGGACCATCTTTCGGAATAGCCCCTTCAGGAACGTGAATATGGATATTCCAGTTATCAAAAATCTCTTCATTCAGACTAAGGACAGAAGCATGCGCCTTGATATATTCAAGTGCCAGCATGGCAGATTCTTTCATCACATCTCCCAAGTTACCGGTCAATGTAAGACGTCCGCCCTTGCCGCGGCTCAAACTGGTTTCTACAAATAAGATTTCGCCCCCGACAGCTGTCCATGCCAATCCGGTGACTACACCTGCGTAATCATTTCCCTGATACTTGTCGCGTGTATATTCCGGTGCTCCAAGGAAATCATACAAATCTGTCGGTTTGATTTCCGTCTTGGCGAAATAACCGTCCGTAGCATATTGGCGGGCCGATTTGCGAAGAATCTTACCGATCTTCTTTTCCAACTCACGAACACCGCTTTCACGGGTATATGACTCGATTATGGCTTCCAGCGTATCTTTGGGAAGTTTAATATCTGTCTTTTTAAGTCCGTTGGCTTCCAGTTCTTTGGGAACCAGATGCTTGCGGGCTATCTCTACTTTTTCTTCTGTGATATATCCACTTACCTCAATCAATTCCATACGGTCAAGCAACGGGCCGGGGATTGTATTCAGGTTATTGGCTGTTGCAATAAACAATACCTTGGAGAGGTCATAGTCTACATCCAGGAAGTTATCATGGAAAGCAGTGTTCTGTTCCGGGTCAAGCACTTCTAACAATGCGGAAGAGGGGTCTCCCTGACGGTCGGCGCTGACTTTGTCTATTTCATCTAGGATGAAGACAGGATTGGATGCACCGGCTTTTATCAAGCTCTTGATGATTCGTCCCGGCATAGCGCCGATATAAGTCTTACGATGACCGCGAATCTCTGCTTCGTCATGCACACCACCTAAAGACATACGTACATATTTCCGTTTGAGCGCAGATGCGATGGATTTTCCAAGAGATGTTTTACCCACTCCCGGAGGGCCATACAAGCAGATAATCGGTGATTTCATATCACCTTTCAGCTTTAATACGGCTAAGTGTTCCAAAATACGCTCTTTTACTTTCTCCAGTCCGTAATGGTCTTTGTTCAACGTCTTTTCTGCGTTTTTAAGGTTCAGATTGTCAGTTGTATAAGTACCCCATGGGAGATTGAGCATCGTTTGCAGATAGTTGAGCTGTACGCTGTAATCCGGAGATTGCGGATGAGTGCGTTCCAGTTTGGCAAGTTCTTTCATGAACGTGTCTCTGACTTCTAAATTCCAGCGCATTCTTTCTGCCTTCTGGCGCATTTCCTCTATTTCCTGCTCCTGACCGCCGCCACCCAGTTCATCCTGGATAGTCTTGATCTGCTGTTGCAGGAAGTATTCGCGTTGTTGCTGGTCGATATCTTCGCGGGCACGCATTTGGATGGATGCCTTGATTTCTGCCAACTGCACTTCACGGTTCAGAATTTCCAGTAAGTGATAAGTGCGTTCACGCAATGAGTTGATGCTCAACAAGTCCATCTTTTCATCTTTCTTGAACGGCAGGTTTGAGCAGATGAAGTTGACCAGGAACATTGAGTTGTTGATATTTTTAATAGCAAACGACGAATCTTGATGCATCACATCTGACGATTTGATGTATCTCATTGTCAAGTCCTTGCAAGTTTCCACCAGGGCTTGAAACTCTTTATCATCTTTGCCAGGGACATCTTCCTCCAAAAGTTCTATTTCACCTTTCAGGTACGGATGAGTTTCGATGATGCTAGTCAGACTTAAACGTTTCATTCCTTGAAGAATGACAGTTGTTGTCTGATCGGGCATTTCCAATATCCGCACAATTCGTCCTACAGTACCGATATTGTGTAAATCTTCCAGTTTCGGATCTTCTGTATGTGCCGATCTCTGGCATACTACTGCAATATCTTTATGTTTCTTGTCAGCATCTCGTACGAGTTTCAGAGAAGACTTACGGCCTACCGTGATCGGCAGGAATACTCCAGGAAACAATACCATATTACGTAAGGGGAGTACCGGAAGAATTTCACCAGATTTCACATTTACATCAAATGCCTGTTCATCGTTCCCATCATAGTCTGTGATTAGCGAGAAGCTGTTATCGCCTCCATCTTCCAATAAATATCTTTCTTTCATCTTTTCGTTTTAATTTAGTTTATGTCATACTGATATGCATAAATCGTTTGCAAAGTTAATTGATTCTCTCTAATAATAAAGCACTGTGTAGAATAAAAACACAAAAACAATGCCAAAATATCGGCTTGTAAAGGGAGTATTCCATAATTATTATTTATTTTTGGCGATTTGCAATAAAATAATAGTATAAAACGGCTTTAAGATAAACGGATAAAATGTCGAATCCTTATTTTCAATTTAAGCAATTTACGGTATGGCATGATAAATGTGCCATGAAAGTCGGTACGGATGGGGTGCTTCTGGGAGCTTGGACTTCCGTTGAAAGTGCGCACCGGATTTTGGACATTGGGACGGGAACAGGGTTGGTAGCTTTAATGTTGGCGCAACGCAGTTTGCCGGATGCAAATATTGTAGCGTTGGAAATAGATGAAGCGGCTGTCGGGCAAGCCAGGGAAAATATTATTCGTTCGCCCTGGAAGGAGCGGGTAGAGGTGGTGCAGGCTGATTTTAGGAAATACAGGTCTTCGGATAAATTCGACGTAATTGTTTCTAATCCTCCTTATTTTGTCGATTCGCTGGAATGTCCGGATCGTCAGAGAGCCGCGGCGCGTCACAATGATTCTTTGACCTATGACGATTTGTTGGAAGGAGTAAGCGGATTATTGACAGAAAACGGATTTTTTACAGTGGTGATTCCGGCAGATGTAGCTGAACGGGTAAAAAAGATAGCTTCTATAAAGAAATTATATGCAGTCCGTCAACTGAATGTAATCACCAGACCCGGCGGTATTCCGAAGCGTGTTTTGATTACTTTTTCTTTTTCCAATCAAGAGTGCATTGTAGAAGAACTATTGACAGAACTGGCTCGTCATCAATATAGTGAGGAATATATGACGCTAACCCGGGATTATTATTTGAACATGTAAAAGGGTGACGCTATCCGGTAAAGATAGTGACGGTATATGCTTGCGGTAGTGACGGTATCGCTGTCATATACCGTCACTATTTCAAAGCTAGTTCAAAAACGCTATTTTAAGATCTTCGTTCTATTCCTTTCTAACTCATAATTCAAAAGAGTAATTTCTAGCTTTTGAACACTATTTTCTAGCAGTACTTTCTGAAGTTGCTCTTGAAGTGAAATTATTATTTTGTCTTTTGATAGTCTTAAATTCAATAAGCTGCTACAATAACTATACTACTCTTTTAAATTATTTGTTTTGTATATGCTTTATTTTAAATTCTTTCAGTGACTTTTCTATCTTTTGATAAAGGTCTGTCGTTTTTGTTGAGTATGTAGATAAAGAGCTCCTAGGCTCAATCTGTGAATCTGGATAATGCTAGAAACCTGTTCAAAGATATTTCAAAGAATTGCCCTTTTTATTTGCTCCCAAACGGAGATAATTACACTTATCCTATATATAATAAAAAAGCCAATACTAATTGTACTGGCTTTATTTTGTGATTCTTGACTTGATTTTCTTCGTCGGGGTAGCGGGATTCGAACCCACGACCCCCTGCTCCCAAAGCAGGTGCGCT
>NZ_DAWCXD010000072.1:0-25067 GCF_052357945.1 Bacteroides sp.
CTTTATCAATGACGGGCAACTTACTATCTTTTGATTTTATGTCGAACTCACGTTAAAATAGCTACTCCTACAGGAGTGGTAGGAAGCCAGGGACCAGCCTATTCGGGAGCTGGCATAACCGGACTCACTTATGACGGTGTGGCATTACTTTACGGACGTACCTGTAAGTTGAAAATTGTGGTTCAAAAGTAAGGTTGTTATAAATTAAGGAATAAAGAACAATACATTTATATTTTGATGTAAAAGTTAAGAAAGGTCGGCTCATAAAAGAAAATGAGCCGGCCTTGTTTTTAGATGTTTCTTTAAATATTGGTTATAATAGTTTTGATGTTATCTCATTAATTTGCGTATCAAATACGAAAATATTATTTTCCTTTATGCTTTTTGCCGGAAAAGCTATAACTTCGAAGCACTTTTTAATTTGAATAATAAATGTTGGATTTAAAGCAACTTACAACTGATGTATGCCGGATTGCTACAGAAGTTGGATATTTTTTGAAAGAAGAACGAAAGAACTTCCGTCGTGAGCGTGTGGTGGAAAAACATGCGCACGATTATGTGTCTTATGTGGATAAAGAATCTGAAGTGTGTGTGGTGAAAGCCCTAACTGCTTTATTGCCTGAAGCGGGATTCATTACAGAAGAAGGCTCTGCCACTTATCAGGATGAACCATACTGTTGGGTGATTGACCCCTTGGATGGAACTACGAATTATATTCATGATGAGGCTCCTTATTGCGTGTCCATTGCTTTACGTAACCGTACCGAACTTCTCTTAGGTGTCGTTTATGAAGTTTACCGGGATGAATGTTTCTATGCCTGGAAAGGTGGAAAAGCGTTTATGAATGGCGAAGAAATTCATGTGTCGAACGTTGAGGACATCAAAGATGCATTTGTCATTACAGAATTACCTTATAATCATCTGCAATATAAACAGACCGCTCTCCATCTCATCGATCAGCTTTATGGGGTAGTGGGAGGTATTCGCATGAATGGCTCGGCTGCTGCCGCAATCTGTTATGTAGCTATTGGGCGTTTCGATGCATGGATGGAAGCATTTCTCGGAAAATGGGATTATTCTGCAGCAGCGCTGATTGTACAGGAAGCGGGAGGAAAGGTGACTAACTTTTATGGTGAAGATCATTTCATAGAAGGACATCATATTATCGCAACGAACGGGAGTCTTTATCCTGTCTTTCAGAAACTCCTGTCAGAAGTACCTCCATTGAATATGTAGGTGCTATTGCAACTTTAAATCTCTATTATTATGAAACACACATTTCTTATCAAAGACTGGCTTAGTTCCTTCTTATCCCTGCTATTTCCCCGTTGCTGTGTTGTTTGCGGCCGGCCGTTAGCAAAGGGTGAAGAATGTATCTGTACAGTATGTAATATCAATCTATCCCGTACCAATTATCATCTTCGAAAAGATAATCCGGTAGAACGGCTCTTCTGGGGACAAATCCCTTTGGAACGGGCTACTTCTTTTTTCTTTTATGAGAAAGGAAGTGACTTCCGCTTGATTCTTCATCGGTTGAAATATGGTGGACAAAAGGAAATAGGCGCAATTATGGGGCGATATATGGCTGCCGAGCTTTTATCTTCCAATTTTTTTCAGGGAATTGATGTGATAATCCCCATACCGCTTCATAAGAAAAAACAGCAAATCCGTGGTTATAATCAGAGTGAGTGGATTGCCCGTGGCATTGCTGCTGTAACAGGAATCTCCATCGATACAGAATCAATATTACGTAAGAAAAATACGGAAACGCAAACGCGCAAATCTGTGTTTGAACGTCGGGATAATGTGGAAGGTATCTTCGAGCTTCAGCATCCCGAAACACTTGCAGGTAAACACATATTGATAGTTGACGATGTGTTGACTACCGGTTCTACTACTCTGGCATGTGCTTCCTGTCTGGTAGATGTGGGGGATATACGGATTAGTATATTGACGTTGGCAATGGTGGAATAAATTTCCGCTGATCCGAAAAACATTGGATCCGAAAAATAAAAAAGAGATAAATCTTCTGATTTACCTCTTTTCGCTCTTCCTCTTGGACTTGAACCAAGGACCCTCTGATTAACAGTCAGATGCTCTAACCGACTGAGCTAAGGAAGAATGTTTTTCTCAATTGCGATGCAAAAGTACTAGGTTTTTTTGAAATATGCAATATCTTTGCAAAAAAAATATTAGGAATGGACAAAATAATAGGATTGGGCAACGCCCTGGTAGACGTACTCGCAACCCTGAAGGATGATACTCTTTTGGATGAAATGGGTTTACCCAAAGGAAGCATGCAGCTCATCGATGACGCTAAGTTACAGCAGATTAACACGAAATTTTCACAGATGAAAACCCACTTGGCAACAGGCGGATCGGCAGGAAATGCCATCCTCGGACTGGCTTGTCTGGGTGCCGGAACAGGGTTTATCGGAAAAGTGGGAAATGATAATTATGGAGAATTTTTTCGTGAAAATCTGCAGAAAAATAAGATTGAAGACAAACTATTGACCTCGGACCGACTGCCTTCCGGTGTGGCATCCACTTTTATTTCACCGGATGGAGAGCGCACCTTCGGAACCTATCTGGGAGCAGCGGCTTCTTTGAGAGCAGAGGAACTGACCTTGGATATGTTTAAAGGTTACGCGTACCTATTTATAGAAGGCTATCTTGTTCAGGACCACGAAATGATTCTTCACGCCATTGAACTGGCTAAAGAAGCCGGTTTGCAGATTTGTCTCGATATGGCTAGTTATAACATTGTGGCTAATGATCTGGAATTCTTCACCTTGCTAATAAACAAATATGTTGACATTGTCTTTGCAAACGAAGAGGAAGCGAAAGCCTTTACCGGCAAGGAGCCGGAGGAAGCTTTGAGAGTGATTGCCAAGAAATGCAGTATTGCTATTGTAAAAGTCGGGGCAAATGGTTCTTATATCCGCAAAGGGACAGAAGAAATAAAGGTTTCGGCCATTTCGGTTCAAAAAGTGGTGGATACTACTGGTGCCGGTGATTATTTTGCTTCCGGATTCTTATACGGATTGACTTGCGGATATTCGTTGGATAAATGTGCAAAAATAGGTTCTATTCTCTCGGGAAATGTTATTCAGGTAATCGGAACAACGATACCACAGGAACGTTGGGATGAAATTAAGTTAAATATTAACAGGATTCTGGCGGAATAACAAAGGATTGAGCTACTTTTACGACTCATTTAGATTGAAAGAGGTATGAAAAAATTGCTGAACAGGCAGATAGCTATTGTTGCAGTAGCGGTGATAGTCACAGTTGCTTTCTTTAGTTTCAAGAGTGGAGACGACCGTAATTTCCAGATTGCAAAGAATCTGGATATATTTAATGCGATTGTGAAAGAACTGGATATGTTCTATGTAGATACCATTGATCCGAATAAAACGATTCGGGAAGGAATCGATAATATGCTTTATACGCTGGATCCTTATACGGAATATTTCCCGGAAGAAGATCAGAGTGAACTGGAGCAGATGATTAAAGGATCATTTGGTGGAATGGGTTCTTACATTGCTTATAATACGAAACTAAAGCGTTCGATGATTTCTGAACCTTTCGAGGGAACGCCTGCTGCAAAAGCCGGTCTGAAAGCGGGAGATATCCTGATGGAGATTGACGGACAGGATCTTGCCGGTAAGAATAATGCGGAAGTCAGCCAGATGTTACGCGGACAGGCAGGTACCAGTTTTAAGCTAAAGATTGAGCGCCCGAATGAGAAAGGTGGACGTACGCCGATGGAGTTTACGATTGTACGTGAGTCTATTCAGAATCCGGCGATTCCTTATACTGCCGTATTGGATAATAATGTAGGTTACATTAGCCTTAGCACTTTTTCCGGCAACCCTTCCAAAGAGTTTAAGAAAGCATTTCTGGATTTGAAGAAACAGGGAGCTACTTCGTTGGTGATAGACCTCCGTAGTAATGGCGGTGGATTGCTGGATGAAGCAGTAGAAATTGCGAATTATTTCTTGCCGCGTGGAAAGGTGATTGTAACGACCAAAGGGAAAATCAAACAAGCTAGTAATACTTATAAGACATTGCGCGAGCCGTTGGACTTGGACATTCCGATTGCGGTATTGGTAAATAGTGGAACCGCTTCTGCTTCCGAAATCTTATCAGGTTCTCTGCAGGATCTCGACCGTGCCGTTATCGTTGGTAACCGTACCTTCGGAAAAGGACTGGTACAGGTTCCCCGCTCTTTGCCTTATGGCGGAACGATGAAAGTGACTACCTCCAAATATTATATTCCAAGTGGACGTTGTGTACAGGCTATTGACTACAAGCATCGTAATGAAGATGGAAGTGTAGGAACCATTCCTGACAGTTTGACTAAGGTATTCCATACGGCTGCCGGACGTGAAGTACGCGACGGAGGTGGTGTAATGCCGGATATTGTTATCAAACAGGAGAAATTACCGAATATCCTCTTCTATCTGGTACGCGATAATCTGATTTTTGATTATGCAACTCAGTATTGTTTGAAACATCCTACCATCGTTGCTCCGGAGAAGTTTGAGGTGACAGATGCCGATTATAATGATTTTAAAGCGTTGGTGAAGAAAGCTGATTTCAAATATGACCAGCAAAGCGAGAAAATTCTGAAAACGTTGAAAGAAGCTGCCGAGTTTGAAGGGTATATGGATGATGCTTCAGAGGAGTTCAAGGCACTTGAGAAGAAGTTAAATCATGATCTTGACCGCGACTTGGATTATTTCTCATCTGATATAAAGAAGATGATTGCTACTGAAATTATCAAGCGTTACTATTACCAACGTGGTAATATCATCCAGCAGTTGAAGGATGATGACGGTTTGAAGGAAGCGATGAAAATTCTGAATGATCCGGTGAAATATAAAGAAATGCTTAGTGCTCCGGCTGCTAAGGAATAAATGAATATATTTCAAACATAGATATATGCGGAAAACGCGGTTTTGTTACTAACAAGCCGCGTTTTCTGTATATCTATATTTAATTGTAAATAGTCATGTAAGGTCATGCCTGGACACAGATATTTGTGTCCTTAATCGATCTTTATTGACGAATCAAAGGTAGGGTAAAATAGAATCTGCTTCCCTGGCCTTCCTGGGAGCGCAACCAGATACGTCCACCCATCTTCTCTACTAACATTCTGCAAAGAGTTAATCCCAATCCTGTTCCCTGAACAAAATCGTCGACCTTTCCAAAGCGCCGGAAAATTGTGGCAATTCTTGCTGCCGGAATGCCGATGCCGCTATCTTTAACGTAGAACTCTACAAAATCCTCCTTTTCCCGATAGCCGAAATGAATTTCTCCTTTCGGGGTAAACTTCGTAGCGTTACTAAGCAAGTTACTTATAATTTGTATGATGCGATTCCAGTCTCCCGAAGTATACATGTCCGTATCTACGTCGTCCAAAATAAGTTTGACACCGTTTTGCGTCTTATGGCAGAATTGTTGTTCCAGCTGCAGGCAGATATCTATTAATTTGATCGGGCGGATATTGAATTTTAGAGAATCAGCTTCAAGCGATGCCAGATCCAGAATATCATTGAATAGATTCAGCAGCATTTCCGAATTTCGTTCGATGATTTCCGAATATTGATTCTTCTCTTCCGCAGATGTTGCGTAAGTGATTAGTTTGGAGAATCCTACAATGGCATTGAGCGGGGTACGTATTTCATGACTCATGTTTGCCAGAAAAGCAGATTTCAATCGGTCCGACTCTTCCGCTTTGATTCTGGCAGCCTTTAGTTCTTTCTGTTGTTGGGCATTCGTCTGTTCCGCCTCCCATTGTTGGGATATATCACGGCACATACACAACAGATACTCTTTATCCAAAGGAAAGATACGGTTTTCGTAGTGATGTAAAACACCATCCAACATAAGATCGTGTCTGGCTGTTGAACTTTCTCCTGTGAGAATCACCTTATCCATATTCTTGCGGACACTTTCATAAGCCTCTTTGGGCAGAATGTCTTTTACGTTAGTGGTAGTAATATTGTTGGGGCTGATACCTTCTACGTGATTAGTTGCCGGAGAAGAAGCAAGCTCTATAATATTGGCGTCATGGTCGAAGACGGTGAGCATGTCAGGAAGAGCATCCAGTATCCGGGTACTATATTTATCACGAAAACGTTCTTTGGAGGGAGAGGAAGAATCTGAAGAATGAGAGGAAAGGAAATCTATTTTCTTCTCTAATTGTTCGATTATTTCTAAAAGTTCCTCCTTTGTTTTGTTTTCGTAATTTCTCATAGAAGATTCATTATTATTCATTAGAATGTTGTAGAAGTTGTTTTATCTGTTGCAAAGATAGTGATAAAAACCGAGAGTTAGAGCAGATTGGGGCAAGAAGGTTGTAAACAAGGTGGTTAGAGAGAACTGAACTGTGATGTCGCAGCCAAACCGAAGCCATCGAAAAGCCAACTGAAACCGGAGTTGCGTTACTATCCCGTTACTCTGTTCCGAATGGCAAAGGCGGTTTTGGGAGGATTTCAAAGCGCTGAAATACAGGCTCTATTCGTCTTGCTCCGACTGCAAATATAGCCGAATTTCCAAAATTCGGGCAGAGGGAGGCGAAAAAAGTTCTATTTCTGCCGCGATTGCGTTGATATGCTGCGATTTGCGTATCGAAGAATAGCTCTATAAGAAATAATTTTGTAACCAAAAAATTGTAGAGTTATGAGATCGACATTCAAGGTTTTATTTTATTTGAAACGCAATGCCCCGAAGAAGAACGGGCTTGTTCCCGTCATGTGCCGCATCACGGTAAACGGCAAAATCGCTCAATTCAGTTGCAAATTGGACGTAGAGGAGAAGTCGTGGAACGTAGAATTAGGCCGTGTTTCCGGCCGCAGCATCGCAGCGCAGGAGGCCAACCGGATGTTGGATAAAATCCGCGTGGGTATCAACCAAGCCTACCAGCAGATCGCCGACAGAGATAATTATGTTACCGCCGAGAAAGTGCGCAACGCTTATCTCGGTTTGGGTATGAACCACGAAACCTTGCTGGCGGTATTTCGTCAGCACAACGAGGATTACGAGAAGCAGGTCGGCAAACTCAAAAGCCTGCGTAGCTATTGGAAATACTGCGTCGTTTACAAACACCTCGCGGAGTTCGTCGAAAAGCGGTATAAGGTCAGCGACATTGCGCTCAAAGAGCTTACTCCAGCATTTATCACGGACTTCGAGTTGTTCCTGCGAGTGGAAAAGAATCACTGCAACAACACGGTCTGGTCGTACATGATGCCATTTCGGAAAATTATCTATATGGCCGTCAACAACGGCTTGTTGCAGCGCGATCCGTTCTTCGCTTACAGCATCACCAAAGAAGAGACCAAACGGGGTTTTTTGACCCAAGAGGAAATCAGGCTGCTGATCAACGGCACATTCGAAAAGAAAAGCTACGAACTGATCCGCGATCTGTTCATCTTCTGCACCTTTACGGGATTGAGCTGGACGGATATGGCGAACCTTACCCAAGCGAATCTGCAAACCTCGTTCGACGGGCATTTGTGGTTGAACACCAACCGTCAGAAAACGGGTGTCGAAACCAATATCCGACTGTTAGATGTCGCCAAGCATATCATCGAGAAATACGACGGCATGGCCGAAGGGGACAAGCTACTGCCCGTTCCGTGTTACGAAAGCTGTAAAAGAGGCATCAAGGCAATAGCGAAGAAGTGCGGTATCGAAAAGAACGTCACGTGGCACCAGAGTCGCCACAGCTATGCGACGACCATCTGTCTCTCCAACGACGTACCTATTGAAACGCTCTCGAAAATGCTCGGACACCGGAGCATCCGGACGACGCAGATATACGCGAAGATCACGGCGGAGAAAGTGAGCCGCGACATGGAGAAACTCGCGCAGCGCATCGAGCAGATGGAGAGCTTTATTTGTCAAGCGATTTAATGAACTTAAAAAACAGAATACGATGAAAAGAGAAATTATCACGATAGACGAGTACGGCAGATTCAGTCTGCCGACCGATACCGCCGATATATGGATGACGGAAGCGGAGATCGTCGAATTGTTCGGCACGACTGCCGGAGCGGTACATGCGGCTATCAAAGCCCTCCTCGAAGAAAACGTCCTGCATGATTACGAGGTCTGCCGATACGTCCGTCTGGAAAACGGCAACAGTGCGGACGTGTATGACATGGAGATTGTCATAGCCCTCGCGTTCCGGCTGAACACCTACCCTGCGTCGGTATTCAGAAAGTGGCTGGTAAAGAAAGCCGCTGCACCCCGACGCACGACACCTCCGATTGTCATTCGATATAAGGACGGGCTTCTGAATTGAACCGGACAAGCAAGGAAACGGGCAGGTGTCGACACCTGCCCGTTTTCATTTTCAGAGAATTGCCTTGCGGTAGTTTTCCGCAAGCATCTTTTCGATGTCGGATTCCCGATAGAGGACTTTGCCGCCGAACACGATATAGGGTATCTTGCGCACGGTACGATACTCCTGCAAGGTACGTCGGCTGACTTTCAGCCTGGCGATCACCTCCTTGTCGGTCATGTACCGTTCTCCTCCGAGCGGCGGATGAAAATCGTCCATGAGCTTATCTACCTCCTTTGCGCATTTCTTCAAAGCGTGCAACGCCGACGCGATGCGTCCGTCCTCCGACATGATTACGTTACTGTCATTCATCTTTTCTGTGGATTTAGTGGTTGGTATTTTCATTCAGGTATCCTCTCGCCCGGATTGCAATAAGGCGGCTTCTTTCAACAGCCGCTCAACTTCCTCCGGCCTGAAATAAAACTTGCGGTTCACCCGCGTGAAAGCGATCATCCGGTTGTCGCGCAAGGTCTGCAAGGTTCGCGGGTTTATACGCAACAGGCGACATACCTCCTGCCCGTCGAGCCACTTCTGCATCTGCTTGTCATTGCAACGGCGACATAACGCACCGACTTTCCCCACGAGCGTCTCCGTAGCGGCGAGCAACGCCTCGAATGTTTTCTTTTCTACGATAACTATTTCCATGTCCTACGATTTTTAAGATTTGCGGCAAATCTACTCAATCCCTCCGTACCTGCTTGCTGTCCGATGTTTCGTGGCAGCTTGTGGCGTCCGTTTGGCACAGTTTGGCGTTGTACCGGTCGCATACTGAAACTGCTCTTGCCGACAATAGCAGGTATGTTGCCCGTTTTTATTTTCAGTTGCTGCGAATAACTTTACCCGTAAATCTTTGTATATAAATTGGCCTATATTCGGACACCCTTAAATCCATACGACGATACGACAGTAAATCCGTAAATCTGTACGACACCACTTCTCTACGGAATTGTTTCCTTAATGTATTGTAGATTTCACTCCGTAAGAAAGCACGCAAGTAAATCCGTAGAATTTCAACATACGGAAACGAGAAATTACGATTCATACCGCACGGAATGCTTTATGTTCATCGGAACATAGCAAGGTGTGTATCGAGTTACTCGATACCTTTTGAGTTACTCTCAAAAGCCTTGCCCTGACGGGGAACAATCGCCCTCCGAAGTCGGGCGATTAGAGCGAAAGAAAGAAATGTCCCGATATACAAAAGACGTTCCTATAATAAACAATCTCCCAAATTTCCCCAAAATCGTCTTCTACTTTTGTCCCAAAAACAAAAATAGAATATGAATCGGTTATTATTGTTATTTTCATTAAGCATCGTCAGCCTGCACTCCTATGGGCAGGAGGATGGCAGCAAATCTCTACATTATTACATAGAGACAGCCAAAGAGAATAGTCCGTTGATAGCGGATTACCGGAACCGGACGGAGATAGAGCAAGCGGAACTTGAGCGGCTGAAAGCCATGTATACACACTCCCGGCTGGAGCTGAACGGCGACTATCTGTTCGTGCCGATCGTCTCGAAAGACGGCGGACGGGCCGCTTTCAAATGGAATGCCCGATCTGCTACGGATTACTACGGTTACGATTTGGGAGAGAGCAGCGGCTCTTTCCATGCCGGAGCGACTTGGACGCACCCCCTCTTGGGCAGGAGTTCATACAAAGTAGCACAAGAGCAGGCAAAGATCAACACGGATATGGCGAATAACCGTATTCGTATGGAAGAGCACCAGTTGGAGCGTTCCGTAACGGAGCAATACCTGCTCTGCCTGCTCGACAAGGCACAGATAGACTTTACGGATTCTGTCGGAACGGTTATCGGACGCCGTATGGAAATCGTTCAAAAGTTAGTTGAAAACGGTCTGTCCAAACAGTCGGATTTGCACCTGTTGGTGATCGAAAGGGAGGCGAATGACGAATTGCACACCGCTGCCTGCCAAGATTACCACACCCATCTGATGGATCTGAACCTGCTCTGCGGCATCGACGAGGTGACCGATGTGGCATTGTCGGATATAAGCCAGCCTGTCCGGTTGCGCAACGACGGGGAGCCGAGCCTCTTTACCGAGCAATACCGGTTAGACAGCCTGAATACGACAGTCGCCCTGCGCTCCTTCAACCTGCAATACAAACCCAAGCTCGACCTGTTCGTAAACGGCGGTCTCCAAGTCGGCGACTTTTCCGGCTGGTATCGCCATTTCGGGTTGAGTGCAGGGGTAACATTCTCGTGGACCATTTTCGACGGCAGGCAGAAGCGGCAGAAAGAACGTCAGGCCGTGTGGCAACAAAACACCATACGGACTTACAAGGAGAACTCCGAATATCAACGGAACATGAGAATCAAACAGTGCCTCTCCGAGTTGGGTAGATATGACGAAAGAGAGAGAGCTTTAGAACGTCAGCTTGCCGAATACGAATCCGTATTGGCTGATTATGGTAAAGAAATGGACGCCGGACAAGTATCCGTGTTGGATTACATTACGGTACTCCGGAGCAAGATTCAGACAGAGAAAGACCGCTTGCTGTTGCGCACGAACAAGCAGCTTGTCATAGCCGCCTATAATTATTGGAATTGGTAATATCAAATCATCACAGTCATGAAATATCAGATAGTCTTATTATCGCTTATAGTAAGCCTTGGCGGATGCGGGCAAAGAGGCGCATCGAACGAAAACATACAGGAAGAAAAGCCCGGAACGGCAGTCACGCTGACTCATGCGGCGTTCGGCAAAATCGAGAAGGAAATCATCTTGTCCGCCACTACGGCGTACCAGAACAAGTCAGTGGTCGGTGCTCCGATTCCCGCATTCATCACGGAAGTTCTCGTACAGCCCGGTTCACGGGTGAAAGCCGGAGATATACTTTACCGGATAGAGAGCAAGGAACAGCACGCTTTGGGCAGCGGCAACCGGACGGCCATTCCCATACAGGCAGAGCGCGACGGTATTGTCCTCGACGTGCAGCAGCAGTCGGGAAGTTATATCACCGAAGGCGCTGTGCTTTGCTCCGTTGCCGAAGCCGGAAGCCTCGTATTCGAGATTAATGTCCCCTACGAACAGAGGCGGTATGCGTACAGCGGAAGCAAATGTATGCTGGAACTGCCCGACGGTACCCGGCTGACGGCAACCGTCCACGCCCCGTTAGCTACGATGAACACGGTATCACAATCGGAACGGGTAATCGCACGGGCAAAAACGCCTTTCCTGCCGGAAGGCATGAATGTCAAGGCTGTATTTACAGAAAGCGGTTCATCCTCGGATAAAGGCATGATACTTCCCAAAAGTGCCGTGCAGAGCGACGAAACGCTTACGGAGCATTGGGTGATGAAATTGGCCGATGACAGTACGGCCGTCAAAGTACCTGTAGAGGTAGGCAACAGCAACGCTTCGGAAATCGAAATCAAATCGGCTGCCTTGTCGCCGCAAGACTGCATTATCCTCACGGGTGGATACGGTTTGGAGGACGGGGCGAAAGTCGTCGTTACGAAAGAGGAGGCCGCCTTATGAACACAATACAGAAACGAAGCCTTCACCAGCTATACAGCCGCCCTATCCTGTTCGTAGGGCTGCTTCTGCTGCTTGCCGGAGCGTGGTGCTACACACAGATGCAGACCAACCTGTTTCCCGAAGTGTTGTTCCCCCGCATCACCGTGATAGCCGATGCCGGACAGCAGCCCGTAGACCGTATGATGATTACCGTCACTAAACCCTTGGAAAGTGCGGTGAAGAAAGTGCAGGGTACGACGGTCGTCAAGAGCAGCACCAGCCGGGGCAGTTGCGTGATAGATGTTTACTTCAAATGGGGGTTGGATATCTATGCCTTGAAAACCCAGTTGGAGAGCCGTATCAACGAGATAAAAGGTTTCCTGCCCGACGGCACGGTCATTTCCACCGAGGCGATGAACCAATCATTATTTCCTGTCTATGGATTCACGCTGGAGAGCAAGACACACAGCCGCATTGCCCTGCGCGATGTGGGCAATCTCGTGGTGCGCCCCATGTTCTCGCAAGTGGATGGTATCAGTAATGTAGTGGTACGTGGCGGCAAGGCGAAGGAGTTCGTCGTGAAGCCCGACGCCGCGAAGATGACGGCGCTCGGCATTACTCCCGCACAGATAAAGACCGCTTTCGCGCAGACGAATTACGTATTGGGAAACGGCAATGTGGCGGACTATAACCGCCTGTACCTGACGCTGACCGACACACGTATCAACGACATGGAAGAATTGCGGAATGTGATTGTCCGCAACGACGGCAAGCGGATTGTCCGTCTGGGTGATATAGCGGTAGTCGAGATACAGGAACAGCAGGAGTTTCTGAAAATCAATGCCGACGGCAACGATGCCGTGCTTGTCGATTTGGTGAAGCAGCCGGGTGTGAATCTGATCGATTTTGCGAAGCAGGTGGAAAGCAAGGCAGACGAGATCAGGCAGCAGCTTCCGGCAGGCTATGAACTCAAGCCCTATTACAACCAGAGCGCTTTCGTGGGCGACAGCATCCACAGCGTACTGAAAACCATCTACGAAGGGTTGTTTCTGGCCATCGTCGTGATGGTGCTGTTTCTCCGCTCGTGGCGGTCGAGTCTGGTGGTCATGCTGACCATCCCCGTTACAGTGGCTTTCAGTGTCCTGCTCTGTTATCTGGCAGGAATTACCATCAATGTCATGTCGCTCGGTGCGATGGCGGCTTCGGTGGGGTTGATTATCGACGATGCCATTGTCGTTATCGAACAGATTTACCGGGAGCACGAAGAACGCCCCGGCACGGACCGCTTCTCTGTCGTACGCCATGCCATCCGTAATCTTTTTCCTGCTATGGTGGCATCTTCGCTTTCGACGATTGTCATCCATTTCCCGTTCCGGCTGATGAGCGGGTTGGCAGGCAGCTTTTTCAAGGAGCTGTCCGACACGATGCAGCTTACACTCGTCGCTTCATTCCTCGTCACTTGGCTGCTGCTGCCTGTCCTGCACCTCGTTATCGGATATAGGAAACAACTGCGTCCGAAGGACTTGGACGTGAAAACGCTCGAAGAGAACTCCATCCGAAAAGTTCATTTCCTGACCGTTGTTTATCGCAAACCGCTGGTTGCCGCCGGGTTCGTCCTGCTTTTAGGTTTGGGCGGCTGGTATGCTTCTTCCCGGCTCTCTTCGGGCTTTCTTCCCGATTTGGATGAAGGGACTATCGTGCTCGACTATCATTCTCCCGCAGGAACGGACATCGAGGAGACCGACCGCCTCTGCCGTCAGATGGAACGTATCATCATGGCGCATCCCGATGTGGAGACTTACTCGCGCCGCACGGCTCTCGGCATGTCCTTCAAGACACGGCCGAGCAATTTCGGCGACTACCTGATTCAGCTGAAAACGGACCGGAAAGCGAGTACCCCTGAAGTCATCAGCGACCTGCGCCGGGAAATATCGCAAGCCGTTCCGTTGATGACTATCGGCTTCGGGCAGCGTATCGCCGACCTTTTGGGCGACTTGATGAGTACCGCGCAACCCGTCGAAGTGAAGATATTCGGAAACGATTACGAAACCTTGCAGAAGATGGCGGCACAAGCGGAGAAAGTCATGGAGGCCGTACCGGGCATTGTGGACATCGACAACGGACTGATACCCGCCGGAGCCTCGATAGTCTTCACCCCGAATCAGGAACGTCTTTCGCAATTCGGCATTTCGCTGACCGATTTTCAGCAGCAGCTCACCGCCCATACGGGAGGCATCCCGCTCTGCCAGCCGGCTAATGTGATCGAGCCGAATCCTGCACAGGCAGCCATGACGGGCGGTCTGCAAATCGGTTCCGTGCAGGACGGCGAGCAGATGCGGCGCATCCTGTTGCGCTTTACTGATTTCGAGGACAATTCTCCGGAACAGTTGAAACAGCAGCCCGTATTCCTGCCCGACGGCAGTACCCGCCCGCTCGGTTTCTTCTGCGAGATCTGTGTGGTTCCCGGAGAAATCGAACAACGCCGCGAAGATCTGAAAAGCAACATCACGCTGACCGCACGGCTTGAGAACCGCGACTTGGGCAGCACGGTCGCCGACCTGCAAAAAGCATTGGACACGGAACTCGCCATGCCTTCCGGTTACAGCATCTCTTACGGCGGTGCATACTCCGAACAGCAGCAGTCTTTCCACGAACTGACGATGATTCTCCTGCTTGCCGTACTGCTCGTATTTGCCGTATTGATGTTCCTTTTCAGGGAATGGTACATTTCGCTCACCATCCTTTTCATCTCCATCATGGGCATCTGCGGTTGTCTATTGGCTTTGTGGCTGACGGGCGTTCCGCTCAACGTGAGCAGCTATACGGGTATCATCATGGTGGTGGGCATCATTGCCGAAAATGCCATCTTCACCGTATGGCAGTACCGCATGAACCGGAACCGAGGCGGCGATGTCTCCCAGTCCGTCGATTATGCCATTGCCCTGCGTATCCGTCCAAAACTGATGACGGCTCTCGGTGCCGTACTCGCCCTGATGCCATTGGCACTCGGAATAGGTCTCGGCGCACAGATGCAACAGCCTTTGGCTGTAGCCGTCATCGGCGGATTTATCGTCGGCCTGCCCTTGCTGCTGATAGTACTGCCTGCGATGATGAGGGTAATTTACAAGACAGAGCAAGTATAAGATGACTTGCTCACTTTCAAGATTTCTACAAAATCAGGTTTATGATTATCGATATTTAATAATTTTGCAAATAATATGATACTTAAAGTGAGATTAAACATGAGAAAGTTGTATTTTCCAACTTCCCTGTTGCTTATGTTTCCTTTTATCCTTGTAAGCTGCTTGAACGAGAATGAAGGAAATAAACGGGAAGTGACAGGTTATGAAGAATATCTCTTGACCGTTGCTTCCGAAAAAGTCCAAGGTCTGGCTTTCAGCGGAGGTGGTAATTTTGTAACGGACGTATATGCGGTCAAACGGGAAAAGTCTAACGAATGGGAGCCATTTGTATATATCGGCAAATTCGATTATGAAAGTGGATATGAATATCAAATTCGAATCAGCCAGACCAACTACTTGGATTACAACATGGGAGATCCGGCTTGGAGCGAATATGAGCTTCTCGAAATCTTGTCGAAAGAAAGGAAAGATTCAGAAGGGCTTCCCGATAGTTTTATTCCGTCCTGGTATGAAGAGGAATTTTCGAAATAGCTTCAGCCATGTGGAAATATTATGCTTTACTTTCGGCATTCTTTGCCGCGCTGACAGCGATTTTCGCCAAAATCGGAGTGAAGGACATCAACTCGGATCTGGCGACGGCTATCCGCACGTCAGTCATCTTGTTTATCACTTGGGGAATCGTTCTTGCCGGAAACCACACGGCCGAGGTGAAAGGCATCAGCGGACATACATGGATATTCCTCATTCTGTCCGGTGCCGCCACCGGCCTCTCGTGGCTGTTCTACTTCAAGGCATTGCAGGTAGGGGATGTATCGCGTGTGGCACCGATAGACAAATTGAGCGTGGTGATTACCATCTGCCTCTCCTTTCTGTTTCTGAAAGAGCCGGTCAGCCTGCGGGTGATCATCGGGGCATTGCTCATTACGGGCGGCAGTATCGTAATGTTAATAAAGTAGAAGAGTATGAAAATATTGATTATAGAAGATGAACGAAGTCTTTCGGATAGCATCGTAGCCTACCTCAGTAGTGAAAAATATCTGTGCGAGCAGGCTTTCACCTATGACGATGCCAAAATGAAAGTAAATATGTATGAATACGATTGTGTGCTGCTCGACCTGATGCTGCCCGGCGGTAACGGCCTCGACATCCTGCGTGACATCCGGAAGCAGCGCAATCCGGTAGGCGTGATTATCGTGTCGGCCAAGGATTCGCTGAACGATAAAGTAAAGGGGCTGGAGATAGGAGCGGACGACTACCTTGCCAAACCCTTTCACCTGCCCGAACTCAGTATGCGCATCTATGCCATTATCCGTCGTAAGGAGTTCGCGGCAAACAATATACTGGAAAGCAATGGTGTCCGGATCGACTTGCTGAACAAGTCGGCTATAGCGAATGAAATACCAATAGAACTTACTAAATCGGAATACGAACTGTTGTTGTTTTTCATCGGTAACAAAGAGCGTGTCATATCGAAGAGCGCTATGGCCGAGCATCTCAGCGGAGAGATGGCGGACATGATGGACAATCACGATTTTGTCTATACCCACATCAAGAACCTGAAAGCGAAACTCGCTGTCGCGGGATGTAAGGACTGTATCAGGAATGTGTATGGAACGGGATATAAATGGACAGAATTATGAAAAAGAAGAGCTTGATGTACAAATCGCTCACGCAGTTCATTGTCTGCGTGGCAATACTCCTGCTGTTGGCAACCCCTCTGTTCTATTGGTTGACCAAGAGCTTCTATGCCGAGGACATGATAGATATTATCGAAGCCATACAGCAAGGGAAACCGGTTCCGGCCCTCGACCTCGAAGAGGATATCCTGCATGGTATCATGATCCAGTTTGCACTTATCGTTACCGTATTGGGCGTGGCTATCGTGCTGATGATGCACTTCATCTCTGGCCGTCTATGGCAACCGTTCGACAAGACACTGGAGGCAATAGAACATTTCAAGCTGGAAAATGGAGTATGTCCACAATTAGCGGAAAGCGACACCAAAGAATTTGCAAGACTGAATACCGCTCTGCAAAGGCTGATGACGAATAGCCTCAACAGCTACCGGTTACAGAAAGAGTTTACGGAAAATGCCTCGCATGAGCTGCAAACCCCGTTAGCCGTATTCCAAAGCAAGCTCGACCTGTTACTGCAACAACCGGAGCTGACCGAACGGCAAGCCGACATCATACAGGATTTATACCAAATGAACAACCGCCTGTCGCGGTTGAACCGAAACCTGCTTCTGCTGGCCAAAATGGAAAACAACCAGTTCAGCCGCACGGAGTCAGTCGACGTGGTAACGGTGATAAAAGATCTTCAGCCCTATCTCGAAAGTCTTTCCGGCGAATTGGTCTTGACGCAAAACTTTTCAGCAGCCTCTTTGCCGATAAAGGCCAACCGTTCCTTGTTGGAAAGCATGGTAAACAATCTCGTCGTGAATGCCGTTCGCCACAATAAGACCGGCGGAGAAATAACCGTATCCTTGTCGGACGACCGGCTGACAATATCCAATACGTCCGACGACGCGGCACTGGATGCCGACCAGATATTCAACCGTTTCTATCGCCCGTCGGAAAAAACGGCGGGCAACGGTCTCGGACTCTCCATCGTCAAGGCCGTATGCGATTATCACGGCTGGAAAATTTCATACGCCTATACTGGTGGAAAACATGAGTTTACGGTGATATTTCTGTAAATCTTCAAACTTTCCCCAAAGTCACCCGATATCTTTGCTGCCATAAATCAAAAAAATGATGGCAGCATGAAAAAGATAGCACTATGTATCGTCGGTATTTACAGTTTTGCCCTCTTGTCGGCCCAAAATCCGACAGATAGCCTGAACACAGAAAGGAGTGATAGTTTACCTATCCATGTAACAAATAGTTTCAGCAAAAGACTTGACAGGTTCTCGTCCTCCCGGTTTTATCAAATGACATATATTGGCGTTCCGCTGGTTATCGGTGGTCTGATTGTAAAAAGTGAGGACGACCATTTCCGGAGCCTGCGCAATGATTATCTGCCCCGGTTCAGCCGCCACGCGGACGATTATATGCAGTATGCCCCTGCCGCGATAATGCTCGGCATGAAAGCGGCAGGTGTACAAAGCCGTAGTTTATGGGGCAGAATGATTGTCTCCGATGCTTTTTCCGCCATCCTTATGGGAAGTGCGGTGAACACGTTGAAACGAACAACCAATGTCGAGCGTCCGGACGGTTCGAACAGACACTCCTTTCCTTCCGGACATACCGCCACGGCATTTATGACCGCCACCATGCTCAATAAGGAGTACGGACATAAAAGCCCGTGGATCGGTGTCGGGGCATACGGCATGGCTACCGCTACAGGGTTGATGCGGATGGCAAACAACAAGCATTGGTTGAGCGATGTGCTGACTGGAGCAGGCATCGGAATACTTTCGACCGAGATCGGTTATTACCTCGCAGACCTGATATTCAAGGAAAAGGGGATTGACAGCTTTGCTAATGAAGATATGTTCGACCGAATGGAAAAGCCCTCTTTTCTTAGTCTGTATCTCGGATTGAATATCCCATTGAGTGGTTATGACATTGATGAACAAACCGAATTTAGCACCTCATCGGGTAGTGCGGCCGGTGTGGAGGGTGCGTATTTCTTCAATCCGCATATCGGTGTCGGAGGACGGTTTGCCGTTTCCAATACCTCTATAATAGTCAATAAAGATCAAGCGGAAAATAATACTTTCGATGCGGTATCGATTTGCGGAGGAAGCTATTTTTCCTATCCGCTGTCTTCGCGTTGGTTGGTAGGCAGTAAACTTTTGGGCGGTTATGTGCATTATCCCCAACTGAAACTGACAGACAGGACAGTTTTCGCAAAAAGTGGATTCTGTATGGGAAGCGGGGTTTCATTGACATTCAAGGCAAAAGAACATTACGGTATCCGTTTTTTCCTCGACTATAATTTATTTCCGTCGCATAGCAGTCGCAGCTCCGAATGGATGAATACCCTAACTTGTGGAGCTTCAGTTGCGATTACGTTATAATATTCCTTTAACATTTAAGCGATACAGCTACTCGATACGAGTTTCAATGGCAAGTAAGAGTTCGCTTTATAAGAAATAAATCTCCACCGAGTCCACTTCAACAAACTCGAAGAAACTGATTTATTTACTTATAAAACGAACATTTATGACACATCATATTACGGCGGATCGTTTGGTGGAATCCGCCATCAAAGCTGTCACGGAAGAACTGTTCCGCGACTTCGATAACACACTCCGCACCTTCTGCGACGAGGATGACGACCGCAAAGCCGTTTTTCGCACCCTGCGCTATGCGCGAATCCGCCTGCACGTATTATGCGGCTATATCTCGAAAGAGGAAACGCCGGAGAGTGATACTCAAATTCGTTTCCTGCATATCGTCATCGGATATATAGATACAGAGCTGGAGATATTGACTCGCTACGGCGATACTTATCCGTCGAAACCTCATGTATGCAAACGACGTTGGACGGGAGCTGTGGTCGAAATAGTCGAGTTGATATATGCCTTGCACGAGATGAAACGTATCGACGACGGGGAGATAGCCATGAACGAATTGGCCGGATTCTTTGGCGAGTTGTTCGGCATTCGCCTCGATGCGCGAAGTCTTTATGACGCTTATACCGACATCAAGCGACGCAAGGGCGAGAGCCGTACCTATTTTCTCGACAAGTTGCGCGAGCGTCTGAACCTGCGGATGCAACGCGACGATGAAAAAGAACGGGAGCGGCGACGCTGATTAAATAATGCGGATGGAAAGTTCTGTCCGCATTTTGCATAAACACAATCGCCGATTTTGCTATTTCCAAGAAAAACGCTATATTTGCGTAGAGTTGTTCGACGAGTTGCAAAGTGCAGCTGTTCAGCGCAGTTACATGGTCGCTAAATCGTTACCGACAACTTTCTTAATCTCCGCTCTGCTCTGTCATTCAGACAGATACATAAAAGTTTCTTATCCGTTGCAAATATAAAACAATATTCCGAGATGCTGACAGCCTCCCTAGTTATTATAATATAAAAAAAACGGATAGCTTTTGCCCTACTAATCAGAATGTTCTATCTTTGCATCCATTATATATAAATGATTTACAATATGTCTACAGAATTATTCTCTACTCTGCCCTATAAGGTGGCAGATATTACACTTGCTGATTTCGGACGCAAGGAAATCGATTTGGCAGAAAAAGAAATGCCCGGCCTGATGGCTCTTCGCGAAAAGTATGGAGAATCCAAACCGTTAAAAGGTGCCCGCATTATGGGGTCGTTGCACATGACCATTCAAACGGCTGTGCTGATTGAAACATTAGTGGCTTTAGGAGCTGAAGTACGTTGGTGCTCTTGTAATATATATTCAACGCAGGATCATGCTGCTGCTGCGATAGCTGCTGCCGGTGTACCGGTATTTGCATGGAAGGGCGAGACTCTTGCCGATTATTGGTGGTGCACGCTACAGGCATTGAGTTTTGACGGCGGCAAGGGACCGAATGTGATTGTAGATGATGGCGGTGACGCGACAATGATGATCCACGTGGGTTATGATGCTGAAAATAATGCTGCCGTATTGGATAAGGAAGTACACGCGGAGGATGAAATAGAACTGAATGCCATCTTGAAGAAAGTGTTGGCAGAAGACAGTACTCGCTGGCATCGTGTAGCGGAAGAAGTGCGTGGCGTATCTGAAGAGACTACGACAGGCGTACACCGTTTGTATCAGATGCAGGAAGAAGGCAAATTGCTGTTCCCGGCATTCAATGTAAACGACTCGGTAACGAAATCTAAGTTTGATAATCTGTACGGTTGCCGCGAATCGTTGGCCGACGGAATCAAGCGTGCAACAGATGTGATGATTGCCGGAAAAGTAGTAGTGGTATGCGGTTATGGTGATGTGGGTAAAGGCTGTTCTCACTCCATGCGTTCTTATGGAGCGCGGGTGCTCGTGACGGAGGTAGACCCGATCTGTGCACTGCAGGCTGCAATGGAAGGTTTCGAAGTAGTGACGATGGAAGAGGCTTGTCTGGAAGGTAACATCTTCGTGACTACGACAGGTAATATCGATATTATCCGTATCGACCACATGGAGAAAATGAAAGACCAGGCTATCGTTTGCAACATCGGCCATTTCGATAATGAAATTCAGGTAGATGCTTTGAAACATTATCCGGGCATCAAATGTGTGAATATCAAACCGCAGGTAGACCGTTATTATTTCCCGGATGGACATAGCATTATCTTGTTGGCCGACGGTCGTCTGGTAAATCTGGGATGTGCAACAGGACACCCGTCATTCGTGATGAGTAATTCATTTACCAATCAGACATTGGCGCAGATAGAACTGTTCAACAAGAAATATGATATCAATGTATATCGCTTGCCGAAGCATCTGGACGAGGAAGTGGCTCGCCTGCATCTTGAAAAGATCGGTGTGAAACTGACTAAGCTGACTCCCGAACAGGCCGCTTATATTGGTGTATCGGTGGACGGACCTTATAAAGCAGATCATTATAGATACTAATTTGATTTACGATTAGACGATTTACCATTTACGATTGATAAATAAGGGAGATCGATATTCCACTGTTATCAATTGTAAATGTTAGGTTGTCCGGTCGTATTTATTTTTATATTCAAACTTCAATCGTAAATAGTAAATCGTGTCATCGTAAATGAAAAAGTTTCTTCCTGACTTAATAGCCATTCTGGCTTTTATCATTCTTTCTTTCGCCTATTTTTTTCCGGCTGATATCGAAGGTCGTATCTTGTTTCAGCATGACACGGCTGCCGGAGTCGGTGCAGGACAAGAATCGAAAGAGTATCTCGAGCGTACCGGAGAACGTACGCGCTGGACAAACTCGATTTTTGGAGGTATGCCTACTTATCAGATGTCTCCGAGTTACGACTCGACAACGTCCCTGAAAGGGGTGGAGAAGGTTTATCGCCTCTTTCTCCCGGATTATGTAGTGCTGACTTTTATCATGATGCTGGGATTCTATATCCTCTTGCGGGCGTTTGGAATATCGGCCTGGCTGGCAGGATTAGGCGGAGTGATATGGGCATTCTCTTCCTATTTCTTCATTCTGATACCGGCAGGGCATATCTGGAAGTTTGTGACATTGGCTTATATACCACCTACGATTGCAGGTGTCGTTCTGGCTTACCGGAAGAAATACCTGTTGGGTGGAATCATTACGGCCCTGTTCATCGCCCTTCAGATTCAGTCGAATCACATTCAGATGAGCTATTATTTCATGTTTGTGATCCTGTTTTTTGTAGGAGCTTACTTTGAAGATGCTTATAGAAAGAAAGAATTGCCTCATTTCTTCAAGGCTAGCGGGGTTTTAGCACTGGCTGCTGTGGTAGGAGTCTGCATCAATATTTCCAATCTGTATCATACGTATGAATATAGTAAGGAGACGATGCGCGGCAAGAGCGAATTGAAGCAGGAAGGAGCTGCTGCCAGTCAGACTAGTAGCGGATTGGATCGTGATTATATAACCAACTGGAGTTATGGTATCGGTGAAACGTTGACGTTGCTGGTTCCGAATGTAAAGGGGGGAGGATCAGGATCTACGATGTCACAGAGCGAAGCTGCTATGGCAAAGGCCAATCCAATGTATAACGGTATTTACTCACAGTTACCTCAATATTTCGGTGAGCAGCCGTGGACAGCCGGTCCGGTATATGTGGGGGCATTTGTGATGTTCCTCTTTGTATTGGGGTGCTTTATAGTGAAAGGTCCTCTTAAATGGGCGCTGCTGGGAGCTACTATCTTCTCGATTCTGCTTTCATGGGGAAAGAATTTCATGGGGCTGACGGACTTCTTTATCGATTATGTCCCGATGTATAATAAGTTCCGCGCTGTATCTTCTATTCTGGTAATAGCTGAATTTACAATACCTTTGTTGGCGATTTTTGCCTTGAAAGAGATTTTGAGTAAACCGGATATGCTGAAACAGGAAAAGAACTGCAGAGGAGTGATTGCTGCGTTGGTACTAACTGCCGGTGTTGCACTCATTTTAGCTGTCGCCCCGGGCGCTTTCTTCTCCAGCTTTATAACGGCACAGGAGATGACTGCTTTGAAACAAGCACTTCCTGCCGAACATTTGGCTCCGTTTGTGGCCAATCTGACTGAAATGCGCGAAGCCATTATTGCTTCGGATGCATGGCGCAGCTTCTTTATTATAGTGATCGGTTGCCTGTTCTTATTCTTGTATCAACTGCGGAAGTTGAAAGCCTCTTTCACACTGGCGGGTATTGCGCTTTTGTGTCTGATAGATATGTGGAGTGTCAATAAACGCTATTTGAATGACGAACAGTTCGTGCCGAAGTCGAAGCAGTCAGAAGCATTCGTGAAAACACAGGCGGATGAGATTATTCTTCAGGATACGACTCCGAATTATCGTGTACTGAACTTTATCGGTTTCCCCAGTAATACATTTAATGAAAACAATACAGCATATTGGCATAAGAGTGTCGGTGGCTATCATGCAGCGAAACTTCGCCGCTATCAGGAAATGATAGACCATCACATCGTGCCCGAAATGAAAGAAACTTATCAGGCTGTGGCTACTGCCGGTGGACAGATGGACAGTGTGGATGCTTCTAAATTCCGTGTACTGAATATGCTGAATACCAAATACTTCATTTTCCCTGCCGGAGAGCAAGGGCAGGCTGTTCCTGTCATGAATCCTTATGCATACGGTAATGCATGGTTCGTAGATAAGGTGCAGTATGTAAATAATGCAAATGAAGAAATAGATGCTTTGAACGATATTCTTCCAACGGAAACAGCCGTAGTGGATGTGAAGTTTAAAGAACAGCTGAAAGGTGTGACAGAAGGATATAAAGATTCACTATCTACCATCCAGTTAACCAGTTACGAGCCAAATCGTTTGGTTTATAAGGCCTCCACTCCTAAAGACGGAGTTGTTGTTTTTTCTGAAATATATTATCCGGGATGGCAGGTGACTATCGATGGCCAGCCGGTAGATATTGCCCGTGCAGACTATATCTTGCGTGCGATAAATATGCCGGCAGGGGAACATACCATTGAGATGTGGTTTGATCCGCAAAGCATACACGTCACGGAAAGTATTGCTTATGCAGCATTGGCTTTATTGTTAATCGGAGTTATGCTTCTTGCGTGGACGCAGCGGAGCAGGATAGCGAAGAAGCCTTAAGCAAAATGTAATAGCATCAACCTTATAGTGCATTGTAAGGTTATAAAATAAGGGCGGCTCTCTTCCTCACGAAGAGAGCCGCTACTTTGCATTCACTAAAAAATTATGAAAAACAAACGCTGTTCATAGAAACATATTAAGTGTGATGTTTTAGAGATTTTTCTGTTCAAAATCCGGTTTTTCGCCAGAGTGATTATCTTTGTGCATTCTTCTTTGAGCAGCCTTTTTCCGTGCGGCATTTTGTTCAGCCTGCCACTTTTCGTACTGTTCTTTTGTCAGAATCTTTTTTATCTTCTTTTCTTTGGCTTCTGCAGCTTTCTTTTGTGAATCGGCGGAATTGCTATCTTTGTTCATCATCGGTCCACCACCCATTCTACCGGGAAAACCACCTTCTCCCATCATAGGCGGTTGGCCTCCACCCATTGGTGGACGTCCTCCCCGCATTCCAGGGCCTTCTCCCATTGGCGGACGTTGGTCATTCGAATTTTGCATAGCCTTGAAGAATGCTTTCTGCTCTTTCAGGTTCAGCTTGTATATTTTTTTATATTGTTTATCTGTCAACTGGAGTAACTTATTCATTTGGTCTGTCATCTGCGTGGCTACCTTTTCCGGATTCAACACCTCACGCGGAAGACGCTTTTCTTGTTGCCTTTCTTGCGGTTCATTGCCTTCTTGTGCCGTTGCAAAACCGGTGTAGCATGCTAAGCAGACTACCAATCCTATCCATTTCATGTTTTTTCTCATCTCTCTTATGCTTTTAATTTGTTTTAATATCTCAAAGCTAAGTAGATATTGGAATAGATAAAAATAAAATCGACTAAGGACGGAGATTTATGTAAGCACTCATTGTATGGCTGTCCCTTTTTCTATACTCTGTAGTGGAGTATA
>NZ_DAWCXD010000073.1:0-24842 GCF_052357945.1 Bacteroides sp.
AGGTGTAATCTAAATGTTACACAATCACTGATGCAACTTCACGTCGCACGAACTTATTGTACACTTTAATCCCGCCGACCAAGCCGATCACGGCTCCGATTGCGTAGCACAGCTTCGTTCCCGGATCAAAGTAGCTTGTTACCATTTTCGTCGCCTCTGCGATACCGGCCGAGCCGTTTCCCTGCGCATGGAGCGAGCCTGTGGCGATTAGCATGACCGCCACGAATACAAGTTGTTTCGTGTTCATAAATTTATCGGATTTTGAATATTGGACACGGCGGAGGGAAGAGTCCGCCGTATCCGGTTGTTAATTAAATTTGTCTGGATTTCTACTGGTAAGAATGAACCGGCAGCTATCCGTAATCTCTTTCTTTCATGTACGCTTTACTTTATTCGTTAGACAATATCACTTATGGAGAAAGTGTCCGGTATGGTTTCTGCCGCCGCTTCACAGTCCGGCTGTTTACGCTTGCGGTACGCCGCAAGGTGCAGCTCGATCAGCGAGCCGATCCGTTCCTCACGTTCCGCATCGCCGGAGGCCAGCTGTTCGAACATCGGGGTATTGCGAAGTTCTGCCAGCGTCTTTCCGGCCTGAAGCCTTTCCTCCTCACTGGCCGCTTCACCGCTGACCGCCACACGCACCGCCAGTCCCATGTCCTCGAAGCGGATGCCCGTGGCTTGCGGCGTGCATCCCGGCAGGCGTTTGTCCTGCTCGTCATCGTCTATCGGAGGATTGTCATCCGTCGGTTCTTTCCGGAACTCCAACGGAACATCCATATCTTCCATCAGTTCCAGTTCTTCCGGCAGCGGACTCCCTTCTGCAAACAGCTTGTCCAGTTCCTCGGCGGAAACTGTTTTCGGGTATTTTTCTTTCTCCGGTGCAAAAGTATCTGCTTCACTTACAGATTTTTCGTTTTCAATTTTTTCGGGTGTTTGTGGCGTGGAGTGGCTAAGGGAAAATGTGCTTTTGCCTAAAATCTCGCTCACGTCCACCGCCATCCGGGTAAGGATCTGCCCGGCTTTTTCCGCCCTCTTCCTTCGGTTGTTCCGCTCGTAACAGAAGTAGGCGGCTATCCACAACAGATAGCTGCCGATAAGTAAGAATAAGATTGCTGACATGGTTTCCGGGGTTTAAAACAGTTCGGTACTTCGTTTTCTGTATTCCTTCGTAATCTCGTCCTGATAGGCGGCAAAGTGCTGTTCCAGCACGTTGTCCACATAGCTGAAAATGGACATCTCGTTGTTTCCGATTGTCTGGACAATCCTCTGAATCCGTTCATGGAACTCCTTACGAAGGTAGATTGTCTTGCCAAGCCGTGCGCAGACCGGTGACTCGTGGATGAACAGACGGACATATCCGCTCTCTTCACCGGACTGTCCCTTGTTCCCGGCTGCTTGCGCCTGCCCGTCCGCCGGCCGGCCTTCCTTGAACGAGGCGACTATGGAGTCCTCGTCAATGTCCGTCAGATTTATCTTTTTCCGTTCGTTTCCCATAGCCTACTTCCTGATAATGGACAACAGTTCTTCCGTAATCTCTTTCAGGTTACTGCCTTTGACCAGCGTGCCGTCCGCAGGGAACAGCGTGGAACGGAACAATGCCTTATGTTCCCCCGTCAGCTCACGGCGGAACCGTTTGCTGTCCGGCAGGAAGGTATTCAGCACTTTCAGTCCCAGCTCGCCGATCACCTGTTCGTACACCTTGTACAGTTCCGATTTCTCCCGGCCGTCCACCATGTTCCACAGAAGGTACAGCCCTTTGATATTCGTCTTGCCCGTAGCGATCAGCGTGTCATTCAGCCGGCTCGCAAAGCGGAGTGTGCTTTCCATCACCACCCTGTCGGCGGCAATGGGGGAAAAGACATAGTCCATGTTCGCCAGCGTGTTCAACACGCCCGTACTGTTTACCGTGCCCGGCAGGTCGAAGAACACGATGTCCGTTTCCGGCATCTTTTCCAGCAGTTCGTCCGCCTTTGTGACAGCATCCTCAGCCGTACTTTCCGCTATCGGATAGGCTTTCTTCCGTATCCGTTGCAGTTGCCTGTACGCCATCAGTTTGTAATGCTCGTCCTCCATGACCGTTTTCAGGTCACGTTTTCTCATCTCGGCAATGCTGTGTTGCGGGTAGTCGCAATCCACCACCGCCACATTCATCCCTTTCACATAGTGCAGGTAACTTGCCACCAGCACGGTCAGCGTTGTTTTTCCCGCTCCGCCTTTTTGCGTGGAAAAGGCGATAAAGAGTGTTTCTTTTTCCATGATGCAGTTTGTTTACAAATGATACTTTTGAATCAACGCCGCAAATAAAGAAGGAAAAAGAAGGGAAATTCATGGTTGGGGAACGGCGGGGTTCGAGTGGCCGGCTCCTGACGTGGAATGGCTGACTGACCGAAGTATTGTCCGTCTGATTGGCCGACCGACGGTCTGACCATACATGACACAATCCGGCGGACTGCATAGCCTGTCGGACAAACAGGAAGATAGTCGGTTGCCTAATCATCCCGCCGGACAGACAGCCTTTTATCCGCTTGGTTGGCTGGTCAGCCAGCCGACCGCACCAACGTTGCAACGGCTGACCGTCTGGTTGGTTATCTGACCGGTTGGTCATTCAGTCCGTCATTACGCATCCCATTCAGGCACATCCTCAACCGTTGGTTCAGCCACCATCGGCCACCCGTTTATCCTCTTGTTCCACCCGTGTGTACAAGTGGCTTCTATTTGGCATAATGTGGCTAATATTGGTGATATACAACTGATTATATCACTTCCTAACTTTGCGCCATCCAACCGGGGAATGGGCAGTTTGCCTTCCGTCGGTCGCCAATCCCCGCTTTCCCCGAAAGCGCTCTTTCCTCTCCAAAGAGGAAAGATTTATGTTCGCCCGAACATAGCAAGCTGTGTTTTTTGCAGCACCACTCCGTTTTGCAGCAAAAAACGCTTGCCCTTGCAGGGGGCTGCAATTTGCTCCGAAGTCGCAAATTGTGTGGGGAAGAAACAGACGGCGGCAATGCCACCCGGTGGAATTGTACCACATAAAAAACGTATATATGAACAACGAGAAAAAGCGTCCCCGCACAAGGGGAAAAGGGGGCAGGTTGCCCAAGTCGAACCCGGCCGTCCGCCGTGAAACCGTCAATCTGGACGAAGCCGGCCATGCACGGTTTCTCACCATGTTTGAGCAGTCCGGCCTGTTGTCCAAATCCAAGTTCATCGCCGCACGGATCTTTAACGAGGAGTTCAGGGTGATCCGGACAGACCGTGCCACAATGGAGTATGTGGCCAAGCTCACGGAACTGTTCCGGCAGTTCCGTGCCATAGGAGTGAATTACAATCAGGCAGTCAAGGAATTGCACATCCATTTCACCGAAAAGAAAGCGTTGGCACTGCTTTACAGACTTGAAAAGCTCACCCTTGAACTCGTGGAGCTGAACCGCCGGATTGTCGAACTTTCCCAAAAACTCGCCTCACATGGTAGCCAGGATCAGCGTGGGTAAGAACTTGTACGGCGCACTGGCCTACAACCAGAACAAGGTCGATGAAGGCGGGGCGAAAGTCCTTTCGGCACATCTCCTTCGTTATCCCGAAGACGGGCGTTTCCGTCCGGATGAATCCGTGCGGCAGTTTCTCGAATGGATGCCGAACCATTACCGCACCGAGAAGCCGGTCATACACATCTCCCTCAATCCGCATCCCGACGACATGCTGACCGACGGGCAGCTGGCGGAAATCGGCAGGGAATACATGCAGCGGCTCGGTTACGGTAACCAGCCCTATCTTGTCTTCAAGCACGAGGACATCGGCCGGCATCATATCCACATCGTTTCCCTGCGTGTCGACAGTGAGGGAAGGAAGGTTTCCGACAAGTTCGAATACCGCCGCAGCAAGGAGATTACCGAATTTCTGGAGCAGAAATACGGACTGCATCCGGCGGAAGGCCGGAAGAAAGGCGAAGAGTGGCAGCTGAAGCCGGTAGATGTTGCCAAAGGGGACATCAAACGGCAGATCGCCTGTACCCTCAAACCCCTGCTCAAGCTTTACAGCTTCCGCACAATGGGCGAACTCCGTGCCCTGCTTTCCCTGTATAATATAGGTGTGGAAGAAGTGAAGGGGGAAATTGGCGGACGCACCTACCACGGCATACTCTATACCGCTTTGGACGGCAACGGCGAAACGGCGGCCACTCCCATAAAGTCCTCCCGGCTGGGCAGAACGGCCGGTGCACAGCAGTTGGATAGGAAGATGCGGGAAGCTGCCGCAAGAATCAAGTCCGATCCGTGCCGTGAACGGCTTCGGCCGTTAGTGGCCGAAGCTTTGCGCCGGTCCGTGGACGAACGGGATTTCCGTGACCGGCTGGCGAAGGAACAGATAGACTTGGTTCTCCGCCGCAACGGAACCGGCAGGATTTACGGCGTTACCTTTATAGACCACCGCAGCCGCACCGTGCTCAACGGCTCACGTCTGGGCAAGGAGTTTTCGGCAAACACGCTCAACGGACGCTTTCAGGAGCGGCCGCAAGATTCCCTGCCGCCACTTCTGCCGCCCGTTCCGTCCGCTGCGGTTTCCGGAAACGGGGAAAAAATTTTGGGAGGGTTGCTTTCCGGCATGGAGCCGGAGCTGAACTATGTCCCCCGGCATCCCAGGCTGCTGAAGCCCGACAAGAAGAAACGCCGTCGACGTTACGGGCGTCAGGACTGACCCCGTATTACATAATTATCAAGACGAAAACTTTTTAAAATTCAGTATTATGTCACAAGAAGATGATCTCAGGGGACTGGCGAAAGTCATGGACTTTATGCGTGCCCTCAGCGTGTTGTTCGTAGTTGTCAATATCTATTGGTTCTGCTATCCGGCCATCCGGGAGTGGAACGTCAGTATCGGAGTGGTGGACAGGATTCTGCTGAACTTCCAGCGCACGACCGGGTTGTTCGGCTCCATCCTTTGGACAAAGCTTTTCTCCGTTACCTTCCTTGCCCTCTCGTGTCTGGGCACGAAGGGTGTAAAGGAGGAAAAAATCAAATGGGTGCATATATGGACAGCCCTTTTCACAGGTGTCGTCCTCTTCTTTTTCAACTGGTGGCTGCTCAGCCTGCCCGTACCGTTAATGGCACGCACCGCCTTTTATATATTCACTCTTGCCGTCGGCTACCTCTGCCTGCTCGCCGCCGGTGTATGGATCTCCCGTCTGCTCAGACAGAACCTCATGGACGATGTGTTCAACAACGAGAACGAGAGTTTCATGCAGGAAACAAGGCTTATCGAAAACGAATATTCTGTAAATCTGCCGACACGGTTCTATTATGGCAAGAAGTGGAACGACGGCTGGATCAATGTCGTGAACCCCTTCCGTGCCTCCATCGTACTGGGAACGCCCGGTTCGGGAAAGTCCTTTGCGGTGGTGAACTCCTACATCAAGCAGCAGATAGAGAAAGGCTATGCCGCCTATATCTACGATTTCAAGTTTCCCGACCTCTCCACCATTGCTTACAATCACCTGATCAACCATTTGGAGGGGTACAAAGTGCCGCCGAAGTTCTATGTCATAAACTTCGACGATCCCTCACGCAGCCACCGCTGCAATCCCCTCAACCCGAAGTTCATGACCGACATTTCCGATGCTTACGAGAGTTCGTACAGCATCATGCTCAATCTCAACCGGTCGTGGGCGGCGAAGCAGGGCGATTTCTTCGTCGAGTCGCCCACCATTCTATTTGCCGCCATCATCTGGTTTCTGCGGGTGTACAAGGACGGCAGGTATTGCACCTTCCCCCATGCCGTCGAGTTCCTCAATAAGCCTTACGAGCAGATCTTTCCCATCATGTCCTCCTATCCCGAACTGGAGAACTACCTCAGTCCTTTCCTCGATGCGTGGCTGGCGGGAGCCGCCGACCAGCTCATGGGGCAGATCGCCAGTGCGAAGATACCCCTGTCCCGTATGATCTCGCCGGCACTCTACTGGGTGATGTCCGCCGACGAGTTCTCTTTGGACATCAACAATCCCGACGAGCCGAAAATCCTCTGCATAGGCAACAATCCCGACCGGCAGGCGATATACGGTGCTGCGCTCGGACTGTACAACAGCCGCATTGTAAAGATTGTCAATAAGAAGGGCAGGCTGAAAAGCTCCATCATCATCGACGAGCTGCCCACCATTTTCATCAAGGGACTGGACAACCTGATAGCAACCGCACGCAGCAACAAGGTCGCCGTGCTGCTCGGCTTTCAGGATTTCAGCCAGCTTATCCGTGACTATACCGACAAGGAGGCGAAGGTGATCATCAACACCGTCGGCAATATCTTCTCCGGGCAGGTTACGGGGGAAACGGCCAAAACCCTCAGCGAGAGGTTCGGCAAGATACTTCAGAAACGCCACTCCATCTCCATCAACCGGCAGGACGTTTCCACCTCCATATCCACCCAAATGGACAGCCTCATTCCACCCAGCAAGATCAGCGGGCTGACACAGGGGATGTTCGTCGGCTCCGTAGCCGACAATTTCGGGGAGAGGATTGAGCAGAAAATCTTCCACTGCGAGATTGTCGTCGATGCCGGGAAAATAGCCGAAGAGGAGAAGGCATATCAGAAGATACCCGTTATCACCGGCTTCGTGGACGATGACGGAGTGGATCACATGAAGGAAATGGTACAGGAAAACTACAACCGGATCAAGGAGGATGTCAAACGGATCGTGGCCGACGAGCTGGAGCGCATCGCCAGCGATCCCGCCCTCAAGCACCTCCTGGAACTGAACAAATGACGATGCGCCGAACGGAAAATCCCCTGTAAACGGCTATGGCTTGCAGGGGATTCTATCCGTTCCGGGAATCGGATTACCTTCTATGGTAATGTTTCTCGTCATCTTCTTCCATCCGTTTGAGCAGCACTTCACGCAGGCGGTCAATGAAATAAGTACGTTCGTCCGCCTTTCGCCTGCGTATCCGTGCGTAGTAGCTCGATGCGCTTTTCACGTCCAGTCCCAGCAGCCCGCACACGTATTCCACCACACGTTTCAGCGTGACATCACCGCTGTTGAACAGCTTCAGCTCGTGGCAGGCGTACAGAAGCTCTATCAGGTTTATCACTTCCGATGTCCAGATGACCGGAGGGGTTACCGCCGGTGCGGATGTTTCCACCGTACCGGCCGGATGTATCTCATAGGCGAACTTGCAGTGGGCTTGCATCCCTTCCAGATAGGTCAGAGTGCCGATGATATAGGAGTAGCAGATCAGATGTTCCTTCTGTGCCGTGCGGTAATGCTCGCGCAGGATGACCAGCCTGCAACTCAGGTATTGCAGTTGGAAAAGGACAATGGTGATGTCGCTCTCCGCACGTTGCAGCTCGTACACTTCCTTTACGAACTCGGCATTGGCTTTCGACAGTGTTTCCTCGTTGCTGTTCTCTTGTCCCAGCAACAGGAGATAAGGGGTAACATTGAATAGTTTCATAATGTTTTTTCGTTTAAGTATGAAAATGGCTTCAATGTAAGCGCTTTGCCCGACATGCCTGTTCCGCTTTTCGCCGAAAGTGCCGGTGTCTATTCACCCAGATAGAACTTACGGCGTTCCTTGCACAGCTCATCGTACAGATCCTTGTGCAGCTCGCTCGGACTTTGCTTCATCTGTTCCGTACAGAACTCCCAGAAACGGTTGGCCGATGCGAATCCGTTCTTCTCGGCTATTTCCATTAGCGGACGGTCATAGTAATATTTCAAGTCCCGCCGTATCTGTCCGATGCGTTGTTCCTGGAGCCATCTGTTGGCCGGGCGGTGGTAGATCTTGCGGAGCTTGTCACGGAAGGTCGAAACGCTCATGCAGAACATTCCGGCGAGTTCCTCCACGCTGTGCGTCCGGTAGCTGTAGCGGTTCACCTTCATCCGGAACACGGCGGCATACAGGGGCTTCAGCCGTTTCTCGGCAAACTGGAAGTCCAGCTCGGTAAGCGGTGTGGACTGACGGCTGATCTGTTTGCGCCGTTCCACGAAGAAATAGTCGCATACCTCATTACACATGTTGTACAGGGGTTGTGGAGTGCCGGTATGGTACAGCACCTCGCACAGATAGAGCATCTCCGGCGTGCGGTACGCTTTCCGGTAAGGCTCGACGAAATGGTGCAGCAGGTCGTTCTGTATCTCCACCTCTTTGGAGAGGGAGAGCAGCATCAGCAATGCCCGGTACTCTTTGCACGACACGGAAGGCAGTTCCGGCAGCTCTTCCATACGCCGCAGGACATGGCGGCACAGTTCCGTGTTCCGGGAATAGGGTTCCAGCACAAGGAATTTTTTCGTGCTTTTCGCCTTCAGCAGTTCCTCCACTTCCGCTTGGAGGGCAAGGGTTGTTTCTCTCAGTGACTCCGGTACGGTCATCACCAGCTGTTCGATAAACTTCGTTTCCATGATAATGCGTTTTTAATGGATAAATCGGTAATGTATGAAATCCTGCAAAGATAACCGCCATAGACCGGTAACCGCTTCCGTTTTTCGCCGGAAATGCTTCCGTGTCTGGAAGTGGAATTAAAAATCCCACCTCGCTCTCTAATTCTTTACAAAGGAATAATACACCCAGTAGATGAAAATCCAGACCATATCTCCGGCAAGCAGACAGATGATCCGTTGCCTGAATTTCAAATCATACTTTTCCGCTTTCAGCTGTTTCAGTTTGGGGAAGAAGTCGCCGGGCAGATAGTACCGCCTGCACAGATAGAACGGTGCAAACATAAATATGACGAGCATTTCCCACCATTGGTAACTGACATTCCTGTTCTTCTCGTTCTGTTTGTCCATGCGGGCTTTCTCCGCACGTACGGCGGCATCCAGCCGTCGCATGAAGGCTTCCTCCTTCTCTTCCATGATGTCGGCGATCACCTTGTCGTCCACGCCTCGGTTGTACAGTTCCAGCTTTGCCTGCCGCACCTGCTTGTCGGTATATTCGCCCGTCACGTTATTGGCGATTAGCAACAGCTCATCTGTCGAATATTCTCTTGTCCTCATATACTCAATCTTCTATCCTACAATCCATAGCTAAGCCTTTTGGATTAGCCGCCATACCACGTGATAAAGGAACATGGCGACAAGCATGACGAAACCTGCCCGCAGGAAATATTCTTCAAAGTCCACAACAATGTAGTTCTTCCGCTTCTTCAACAACTCGGTATTGGTCGTTGTGTACAGTTCTTCCTTGCGAAACACGTATATCATGTTGCCTTTGGGGGCAAAACTGAATATCGGGTATTTTAATTTCGTTTTCATCTTTCAATACCCCCGCCAAATCTTCAATAAAATATTTTTAGAGGGGCGACATCTGAACACCTCTGCCAATTCCTCAAAACTCTTGCATCCGAATACGGCCTGCGTGAATTCATCTGCATTTTCCCAAAGCCCGGAACGGTATTCTTGTGATTTCTGGTATCGTTTAACGACAATCTCCTGCAATGTCCGTAAAGTAATGCGGACGGGATTTTCCTCATATTCATTCTCTATTTCAATAATACCACACTGCATACCGATAAATCCACGTATGCCTTTCCATCGGATGAAATGGGCTGTTTTTATTATGTACATCATACCCGAAGCATCTACTACAATGTTCTTTTCACGTTTGTTTCGTTTGAACCATGCTATACTGGTCGTATTATATGTATTCTCTTCCCAACAAACATATACCACGTTGTTTCGGGGAGAGAATGAAAATATTGGGTATTTCAGCTGGGCTTTCATTATGAATTGGTGTTAATGGCTTGCAGCTTGCTACCGTTAGGCAGAAAAGGTGCATGTTAGCATCATATTAAATAAAGAAATCACATTTTTGTTAATTCCCATTTTACAGAACAAGTGGAAACATCATCAATATATGCTTGTTTTAATATAAGGTTAAATCTCTCACAGTATTATTTTTCCAAATAATACTGAAACTATAATCCAAATCATCAGTGGTGAATGTGATTTTCCAGCTATTGTTGTATTTGACGGATGATTCTATTGCTTCCGGATAAAATCTATTCTGCCACGAAGTATATATTTCTTCTTTATGTGCCAATCGGCTTTCAGTGGGTAATAAATTTTCTACTTTGGCAATCACTGATTCCCAATTCTTCAACAATACCTGTAAATCCAAAATATGCTGTGACAAAGGAGCTTGAGCATCTCCTTCAATCCAAATCACAGTTTCCGTCGAATATAGTGGCAATTGGATTGTGCTCCACCAATTGTAGTGCTCATTCTGCCACCAATCACATACCTTAGAGTGAAAGATACCCAAATCTTTTACTGCATATTCTTTTTGTGTTCCAAACAAAATATCTACCAGTTTTTTGAAAAATCCCATTATTTTTATTTGTTGCTAATGTTATACTATTTAATTATTAATGGTTTACAGCTTGTCGGCGTTAGGCGGAACAAGTGTTTGTTATAAACATTTTTACATTTATTACAAATCTACCGTAAAGATGACTGAACAACTTTCTTTTTGAGCATTCTCATAAAACGATTGAATATCTCCACTCCAACCTAAAAGGTAGTTCAAAGTATCATCATTTTTAGGTAATGAATATTCTTGTTCATCTATCAGAGGGAAATTCTTTCGTATAATTTCTTGCAGATTATTTTGACGTAAATAGGCAACTATTTGTTTTACCTCAGAATGATTCTTCAGAGTCATGATTTCATCTTCTGTTTCAACTAAAAATTCTCCACCAAACACAATGTTTGTCGGAATAGAATTTTCCTCATTCCATTTACCTCCACCAAGACAATATTGGATACCTTCCCATGCTTTATCTAACTCGCAACCACGAAGCGTTTCCAATAAGGTTTCCTCTATTCCCTCTAACATATAATCATACCATTCATCCTGTGGCAAGGAACGAAGTTTGTTCAGCTCATCTTCTTTCAAAGCATATAAAACACCTAATCTTGACATAATTTTATTCTCCTATTGTTTAATTTATTGATAATGGGATAGCGGGGAACGCTGTAAGGCGTTATCACGCTTCGTTATAAACTCAATTTATTTTACATGATTGGCTTTTAATTATCCACCATTCCTGTTCTTCCACCCCACGAGCCTTTTGTATCTCGTCCGTTGTCAGATTCTCATTGTGATAGGCATTATATAGATTTTCCCAACCATTCTTACGATATTTCGATGATACAATCCATTCGCCTGCATCATTAAACAGGCAGAAGTTTGCAGGAGTATCGGGTATAATCTCATCTGCCCAAGAACAGATTTTTGTCAGTCCCTTTGCGGATTTCCACTTACCCCGATATTCAGATAAGTTCAATTTCAGTTCTGCCATTTCATTCCATCCTTTCTCTATTTGTTGTCCGCTCATCCGATACCCCTGCTTGAAAGAACCGGAGAATGTACCGCTATATTGTTTATCTCCGTATTCCGCAAACGAGTAATGCCCGTATATGAAACCGTCCAATTCCGTATATTCACTTTTTATCATTTGAGAACAGGAAGAAATGCTATCTATACAAACCTTTCCCCTAAACGAACAGATTACGGATAATCGAGTACGACTGATACCCTTTATCTCATATTCTCTACTATCCATTTTCCGAACTTCGGTAATATGAATATCAATTCGGCTACAATCTTCTCCTAATATGCCAATCATACTTAAATTGTCAAACAAGCCCGAAAGGTCTTGCTGTAAAATATCCGCTTTGGGATTTTGTGAATAGGCTACTCCACAAAACCAAAAGAGTAAAAAGATAATGATATGGTATATTTTCTGTTTCATATTTTGCACTATTGTTTATAATGGGTTGGAAAGGAACACCGTTTAGGGGTTAGCTTTCCTTGTTAATATTGTTTTGTTGGATGTTTCAATTTGGTATATACATAAATTTTCCTTTGTAAGAAAACGCACAAATAAAGTATATTACAAAAATTACTAATGTTAGCATGATACAAATCACATTCTTCTTTTTCTCATTCTTTTCCCGATAAATGCTTCTTCCTATCCTTGCTTTCTTTTCCGGCCAAAACAAGAATCCATTAAGGCAATAAATCATTATTATAAAGATGAAATGTGAACAAGGATGCGCAATATACTTTAGAATTGGATTTTCAAACATCATATTTGTATAAGCTCCCAATAAGCTATATACCATATATATGATAAAACTAAAACACACAACAGAAAATGCTTTATTCTGTTCTCTGTCTTTACCAAAGGAATCATAAATAAAGAAAATTGTGTAATACCAATACTTATACCAACTCATAACAGATTTAATATTAATGGTTCAGCAAGGAACGGCTTGCCGTTATCCTGCGTTGTTAGCTGTATCTATTTTAGAAAATCCAAATCAAAATAATATTGATTGTCATTCTTCGGATTTATGTAAATCGTTGTCATTCCATAGTGTTGCAATAGCATTTCCAATGAAACTTTTTCCTTCAAGATTGCATCACTGCGAAATGTTTTTGTCTTTCCATTGTATTTGGTTGTGTACGTTACGGTGCATATTGTAGTGGACACAATTTGTTCACTATGATAAATGTCAGGGAATAAATAGCCACTGACACCATTCCAAAATTGGATTTCCCATGTATGGAATATCCGAAAGATAGGCTCTTGCATCCTTGATTTCTTGGTATACCATTTCTGTGTAGTGACTTTACATTGGTTTAAATCAACAAATAATTGTATTCCATGCCTTTTTATTTGTTTTGTAGCCTGTTTTACTCTATATTTATAAATAGTATCACCAATAAGTCCGGAATTCAACCAAACAACCAATAAGATAGCTCCTGATATTCCAATAGCATACCATTTTGCAGCAAAGCAAATGCCCACACCGAATACATAAATCCAAATAAAAATAAATCCAAGTATTCTCAATATTTTATTCTCATAGATTTTCATTTCATATAATTACAGCTAATGGTTTGGAAAGGAACACCGTTCAGGGGTTATCTTTCCTTGTTACCAATGAATTTACTTTTGTATATAGCGTACTCTACTGTGTAAGTAGCCAGCTTCACGCCTAAGAACATGCCTACAAGCAATATATATGCTACAAAGCAATATTGATTATACAAGAGGTCTTTTAAGAATACAGGTATCAATAAGGCTATGATTGTAGCGTTCTGAAACCACTTCTGTACTTTCAATAAGAGGTTAATATATAAATGGTTTCCTATGTAATTGAACCCCCATTTATAATTATGCCGTTTCAGGTAAGACAATGAAAACCAAAATCCTACAAGTGAAGCAATAAGGGCTACTCGCCACCATGCTCCCATGTAAGGGAACATGCCTTTTAAGAATGTCAGCAAAACAATACCTATTATGCTACATTCATATACTATTCTTACTTTTGTTACATCATTCATATATGTACGCTATTTGTTGGTAATGGCTTGGTGAGGAACAGCGTTTAGCTGTTATCTCGACCTTGTTATGAACCTATTTTGTTAGAAAATCCGCAGGATGTTGTTTAATATATGTTCCTATCAGTGTATATAGTTGTTTGTCATTCTTCATCAAGGCATAATACTCATCATCGAAAGCATTGAATATTTTCTCCTTATAACCATAAAAGAAACTCTTCATTGTTCCATCCCAAATAGAATGTAATTCATCACGATTGGTGGCATATTGCTTGTTGGCTCGTTTTACGACATTCGCAATCTGCATTGCACCGAGTTTGACAAAAGTGTTCTCTGCACGTTCCGCACGTTCACCATCGGAATTGTAGTAATATTGGTTGAAACCGCCGTTGATTACTTCTGCATGAAGCTCCACCGCACACATTATGTTGTCAAACTCTTGGCTCTCCATGTCGGCAGCCAGTTCTCCGTCTATATATTTCCGACGAAGCTTGTGCGCTGGCAATCGCTCAATCAATTCCATTGTTATTCTCTCTGGTCGAGCAAGTCCCAATATTTTTCTTATCCAACTCATATTACTATTGTTTTATTGTTCATAATGGTTTGCAGCTTGCCGCCGTTAGGTGGCACAGGTGCTTGTTAGCAACATACGTTCAAAAAATAAAGCTAAATGATTGGAGATCTTCTATCATCTTGCTTTGGATTTCATTTTCATTCCAAGGCATACCCTCAATCAAAGCTAATCTTTTAATAGCTTTAATTCCACGTTCTTTTAACTCAAATGAAATAGAGCCGGTTATTTTTATTTGCGCAAAAGCGGTAGCATAGGTAACCATATCACTTTGAATCATATCCATTTCCTTATCTGCTGCCATTTTTTTAACTTCGTCGGCATCGAGAGTAGTGATAGGAACATACTCCATATCCCAGTCTTGTTCTATCAACTTCTGTGGAAAGTTGGAAAAGTCAAGATTTGGATTTTTCCTAATGGCTTCAAATATGCAAATCAACGTATCATGTCCTTCATCACTTCCGAATGGAGTTTCTTCATCACCTTCTGAATAATATATTTCATCACTGAAATGTTCGGAAAACCTTGGATGTGATGTTTTGGGATTAAGCCCAAATTCATCGCTGTCAATATATAATCGCTTCATAAAATCAAAGTTCCCGTCTTCTATATAGCCTTTTTTCATTTTTGAGCGGATTAACTTTTCGGCTTCCTTTTGACAGTCTTCTTGTGTATCAAATTCCTTTACTTCAAATTTTCCTATGCTACCGTATTTGCCGTAATTTACAGCAAAACTACAATCACTATAATCTATCCACCAAAATTTGTGGGATTTCTCATCTTTATATACAAAGGCTCTTTTCATGTTGTTTCTATTTTTGATTGTTGCTAATGGTTTGGTGAGGAACAGCGTTCAGCTGTTATCTCGACTTTGTTATCAGTGATTTATTCAGCAATACCTGCACACGTAAATTTTAATCCAGTGATTGAATTTTGCTTCACGAAATCTACAAATTCATCTGTACAATAATAACTGCTATAAAATAGGCTATCCCGAAATATGATATATGAACCTATATTTTCAAGAATAAAATCACAGTTATTATCTCTCATCATCTTTAAGATTTCTTCATTGCTCTTAGAATCTGTATTTATGGCTTTTACCGTATTTAGAACATTTATAAAATAATAGTCTGAAGTGTTACCGCCAACATTAACAGGTAAAGCTTCTATTTGTCCTTTCAGCTTTTCAGCGAGCAATAAAGAAGTTCTTTCGTTTACTATCAGGCAACCAGAAAAATAACAAGATGCATCAAAGTCCTCACTTCGTTTGTCTTTCTTTTTCCTTTTATCTCTGAACAGTTCTAAACTAAACCCTTTCCACCTATTGATAAGAGTTTGACCTTTGAAATTTAAACGGTCTTTATGTAATTCATCATCTTCCTTGAATACAAAGAACTTGTAATTATCAAAGTCTTGTTCAATTTTATATATATTCATAATATTACACTATTTAATTACTGATAATGGTTTGGTGAGGAACAGCGTTTAGCTGTTAACTCGACCTTGTTATAAACTCAATTTGGATTTGAAAAATAGCTTATTGTATTCGTTCAAATAAAATAGCATCCTTACTTTCCCAAAACTTAGCTTCTGTTATTGCAAATCCCAGTTTTGTACAATACGATAGTAGGATGTCTTTATTCACTCTATTTTTGATAAGCCTACGCTTATAGTAGCTTTCATCTTCAAACCACTGGACAATACCATTTTCATAAAAAATCCATTTAGGGTCTTTCATAGCATATACAGTCCTAACATCTATTCCATTTTGTATGAATTGAAAAGAGTTCATGCTATCAGAACTATCTATATTAGTGATTTTAAAATTGTAACAATCACATTGTAATTTTGAAGATAAGCAACGAGCCAAAGTATTCCAACCGTCCGAGTAGTTGGAATACATAACGCAGATATTTCTATTTGTTGCAGGCGCAAAGAAATATGCTTTTTCAAAATGTGCCCCACCTTTTAGGGGACTATTATCATACAAATCAAACACGAGTGGTCTAAACGATAACTTTCGTTTACCATTCTCTAAGAAATCAGCACTTAAAGTTTTTACAATGTCCTCTAACGAGCATTGAAAACAACTAAAAGTGAAATATGAAAATTGTTCTATTAGCATGATGAACTCTATTTTAACGAATTAAGCTATTTTCAGCCATTGTTCATAATGGTTCAGCAGGGAACGGCTTGCCGTTATCCTGCGTTGTTAATGGTATATTTATATTTTCCCTTTACTATAAAAAGCCTCTAAAACAAAGAGAAACAACGAAAGGAAAATGTATAATATAAGTATCAATAGATTATTCTTATTAGGCTTTTCATTAAACTTCTCTATGACAGCTTTATACCTTCTTTTCCAGCAGAAACGAATACATAAAAGAATGAATATCAGCCCTAAAGACACATTATACATTGTTCGCGTTGGATAAGGCAATATTTTATATTGTTCCAATACTCCCCATATTGTGTGAATATTACAATTCAGAAATACAGCGAGAATTAACAAAGCTGCATAAACCGCTATTTCGGAATAAGAACTGTATTTCCATAGCCTATAAAATTTGAAAAATAAATAATCTATCATACTTAATTGCCATTAATGGTTAGAAAGGAGCATCGTTAGATGCTATCTTTCGTTGTTATAAACTTAATTGTTCTTGCTCACTTACATTTTCGTTTATTAGTCTGCACATATATTCTTGCAGGCAATAATTATATATTTCAGCAGTAAGTAATGATTTTATATATTCCACATTTTCATATATGTATTTCATTTTATAAGCCAATATTTCAAAGGGCATATCTTCGTTATTATATGTAGCCATTATCTGCCATAAATTTGAAATTGTTTGGCTTATGTCATTATCTTGGCACTGTTTATTGGCTTCCATATTCTGATATTTATAGATGTAATACTCTGTGTATGCTGGTATGCGGTATGTTTCATGTGCAAAGCCAGTTCCGCCCCCGGCAATACATCTCAACATATCATTTACACAATAGAATATTTTGTTTAACGTCTTACGTTCACAACGATAGTGTTTCCTATTATTGGCATTAAACTGTGCATACCATATACAATATAAGTCAAATCCGGTTTCTCCATAGAAATAACCTTGCAATGAAGTATATTGTTGGCGGTATAATGTATCGGGATAAACCGTTGCCGAATTTGCAAACAATCTTTCCGCATCTTCTTCTATATAGCGGTACTCTTTCTTGCTTTGTTTACGGAATTTATCAATATTGAGTATATCATCTTGTATGTTACGTTCACACAGAGTTTTACTACAAGAGCAACCCATTACCACGAAAATGGCAAGAACAATTAATACTATGTTTGCAATGTGATACATATTGTTTATAATGGTTAAGCGGGGAACGGCTTGCCGTTATCCTGCTTCGTTAATAACTTTTTTCTTTTCAATAGATATGAAATGCCTATTGTCAAGAACAAATAAAAAACAAGAATCTGGCTTGCCAACCATACAAAAATGAAATCATCAATATTGGGTGGAAGATATGCGTCATAAGGTGAATATTTAAGTCCACTCCAATATTCTTGCAATTCTTCTATTTTGAAATAGTAGGTATAAGACCATATATTGAAACACAATAGAATGGTTATCGAAATCGCTCTCAAGGCTACTTTATGCAAAATAATATCCAAGATTACAAACAATAACAATGCGACTATCAACAAGAACGCTTGTAAAAATGGGGTGAAATCCATTGTTCCATTTGTATCTACTATACATATAGACCACCTTAAAATACCTACTATTATTCCGAATAGGAGAAAATAGACTGTATGGTATATCTTGTTTTTTATGTTCATCTTTAAATTGTTATTAATGGCTTGACAAGGAGCTGCGTTCAGCAGCTAACTTGGCTTGTTATCAACATTTATAATTACTTACTCCCATATTATTTCACAAAGAGCCAGCTTGGTATCTTCATTACAGATAAATGCCCGGTTATTCCAAACATCTAACACTCGGAAAGCACTATATCCACGAGGCATAACGAGGTCAACCAAAGTACAATCAGAAAGGCGCAATAGTTTTTGCTTGCCTTTCCACTCATCTGTTTTGAAAATGGAAGATAAAATTAGCCAAGTTCTATCCCCAGAGAATTTACCTCGCATCCCATGTTTTCCGGGCAAACGGCTTAAATTGTCTTTACCCCACAATTTATTTTTAAACAAGCCGTTAAACTCCAACTCTATATACCAATAATATCCCATTCCAGCCAAACCTACTGGATTAGTTGTGCTACTTTCCAAAAAAGCATATAAATGTCCAGTCTGTTCTTGCATAGAACCTATCAGAGGATAGTTATAATTGAAAACTGCTTTGGAGAAATCTCCATTCGCTTTTGTCACCGAATCAAGATGTGCTTGCCGAGTTCCAGCTTTGCTATACACACAAGAACCAATGTCAGACCAACGGGCAGTCTTTGTTGCAAAATTGACAGTCAAAGTTGTGAAACTGTTTGTTGCTTCCAAAACCCTATCCACTCTACATACAATAGGAAATACATCATGCTCTCCAGTAACAGCTATTGGCATAGGTATGCCTCCGTTACACCAGTTATCCATAGAAATAGAAGTCCAATCACCATTTATTTCAGATAACCACCAAAGAGTTTTGCTGGCTCCACAAAGAAATAATATTCCGTTGTTGCAAGATAAAAGTACGGGGTCTTGCCAAATGTCTTGCACTTCTTGGGGTTTTGGACTGGGGATAAATCGGGAAATATCTCCTTTTATCCATAGCACTCCTTTCGACTTTTGCTGTGAATGATAAACAGAGAATACTAATTCCTCTTCGCTACGAGCTATCATCCCTTTGCCGCCAAGTGGACTATATTTGAAAGAAGTGCCAGACAATTCAATTCCGCCAAACTCCCAATCTTTTATTATTTTCAGTTTCGCTTTCATGATTAAAATTCCGTTTTTGTTGATAATGGCTTGACAAGGAGCTGCGTTTAGCAGCTAACTTGGCTTGTTATCAGTGATTTATTTTACGATACCTGCACATGTAAATTTTAATCCTGTGATTGAATTTTGCTTCACAAAATCTACAAATTCATCTGTGCAATAATAATTGTTATTAAACAGACTATCCCGAAATATGATATATGAACCGATATTTCCTTTATTGAAAATACCATTATTATCTCTCATCATCTTCAAAATTTCTTCATTGCTCTTGGACTCTATATTTAAGGCATCGACTGTATTCAATACATTTATAAAATAATAGTTTGAAGTATTACCGTCTACATTGACAGGTAAAACTTCTATTTGTCCTTTCAGCTTTTCAGCGAGCAATAAAGATGTTCTTTTATTTACTATCAGACAACCAGAAAAATAACAAGAAGCACCAAAGTCCTCACTTCGTTTGTCTTTCTTTTTTCTTTTATCTTTAAAGAATTCTAAGCTAAGCCCTTTCCACTCATTAACAAGTGATTGACCATTATAATCCCAAACATCTTTATTTGATTTATCTTCTTCCTTGAATACAAAGAACTTGTAATTATCAAAGTCTTGTCCAATTTCATATATATTCATAATGTTACACTATTTAATTACTGATAATGTTTTGGTGAGGAACAGCATTAAGCTGTTATCTCGACCTTGTTATGAACTTATTTTAATATGGCATATAAAATTTATCTGCCATAAACAGCAATATGAATATGATTAGAATAACAAACGGCAATATTAAAAATAGAATAGCCCATATATTGGAATATTTCTCATACGATTCGTCCTCTCGAATTTTCAAATACCGTCGTTTATAATGATAATAGACATACAAAATAATCCATATAAGGGGAAAGGCAAGCAGAAAAAGTGGTCCCGGATTAACACTTGTAGCTGCCCAATAAATCAAAGCTATATCTACTCCGTAAAATATAATTACGGTACTTAACACACTTGGAACATGCCAAGAATACATACTTGTATCTGAATGTCGGGTTAAGTATTCCGTCTTACACCATAAATATCCTAATATTCTATGTATCATATATTGCTACTGTTCATAATGGCTAAGCGGGGAACGCTGTTAAGCGTTATCCCGATTTGTTAATAATTTTTTCTTCTCAATAGATGCGAAACTCCAATTGTCAAAAGCAGATAGGCAACCAGTAAACCTTGATAAAACCAATACTCATGAAATTTGCCTATGTCTGCTAAAAAAATCTTTCCGCTTGAACCTTGATGAACCACGAATCTATATTCATCACAAAACAAATAATATTCAAAACTCATTAGGTAGGCAAGTGCCAATATAGATAAGGCGATTAGGCGTGATATTTTATGATGTAGCCACAAATCGCTTCCGATAAATAGCACTGAAAAGACAGCCCAATACATAAATGCAAGTGAAAAATGCCACCCTGTTCCGTATAAGGGGCTTATAATACCGACACCTGCATAAAGCGTACTTGCCAATAGTAAGTAATACAATATTATTTTTATAATTTTCATGTTTCGCACTATTGTTATTAATGGCTAAGCGGGGAACGCTGTAAGCGTTATCACGCTTTGTTATCAACTCTCATTTCATTTTTTCTCACATCAATATAAAGCAAATCATCATGGTCTGTTATACTATATAGTTCCATAAAATCTTCTGTTACCAAATAATATTCATCAAGCCCCTCACAGTCTCCGATAAATCTATGTATATCAGACATTCTTGCTTTATAGATGATGAAATCCTTGTTCCAATAATCAATAAAGAAATAGAGAACGATATTTTTATCAATTACATCTAATAGACAAAAATAAGGGTCTTCCATATTACAATCTATACTATATGGCACATATTTAAAACTCAGCCATAACGCACGAGGATTCCCGATTACAAATGTGTCATATAACCTTTGTATTAAAATCTCTTTATCGACATCTCCTATTTTCTGAAATGGAAGATGATTATCATTGACCGTTCGCTCTATTTCTTTATAATCAAACATGACATTTTGCTTTTGTTGATAATGGTTTGGTGAGGAACAGCGTTCAGCTGTTATCTCGACCTTGTTAACGATTTTATTTCACAATCATAAATTCATTCCCATATGGATAAAAGTCTTCATCTATCCATAGTTTGGAGTAGTCTGATAATTTGTAAATTTCAGGTTTATACAAATTCAACACCTTATCCAAAACTCTTTCTCGGAATATTATACCATCTCTATATTCTACGCTATCTAAAACGAAGAAATTCTGTATGATTGAATTGTCTTTCAGTTTCATGTCAGGATATATCGTAAAACTAATTCCTATTTTTTTATCTATATCACTTTGATAGGTTATGCCTTCTCCGAAGTGGAAAGAATCATTGTCAAAATGATTTATACGTAAAGCATAGTATTTCTTATCCGTTAGAGTTTCGTTTTTCTTGTTTACTACCTTGACGGTTGCAATATCATATTTATCAACGAACCCATTTTCTTGAAGTAAAGACAAAAACTCTTCCGATATGATTTTGAGTTCTATACTGCTTTTATCAAGAAAATCAAATTGCAGGATTCCCGGTTTCTTGTTGCATACAAGGTATAAGACGGGAGGTAAATTCTCGCGCCATCCGTCATTATTTTGCCACATCCATTGCCCGAGATTCTGAAACTTCTGCCTTTTACTTTCATCATAGATATCACAAACATCAGATTTGCCATACTCCAATAATCCTTTAGGCAGTTTATCTATCCCATATCGCCAAATATAAAGCTCTTCCGTATTCATAATTGCTGAATTTATTATCGTTAATGGTTCAGCAGGGAACGGCTTGTCCGTTATCCTGCGTTGTTAGCTGTATTCTTTATTTTGTTTCGGAACAATACATATGCACCAGATAAACAGACTATAAATGGTATTGCAACAGTCCATAAACAGAGTGTTTCTGTACCACACCATAAAATAAGCAACATGGGTACAAGAAAAAAAGACAAAAAGCAATATATATTATTATATCTGATTATCGGAAAGTAGTTCAGAAACAATGTGATTGTCCCAGCTGAAAACATTATTACTCCAATTATTGCCCAAGTTAATAATATCCCTTTATAAGTAATGTTTATATTATCACATGATGACTGTTTTGTGCTTTGAAACAATAACCATACGGTACAAAAGGTACATAACAAACTAAAGCATAATATACCCAACCATGTTTTCAGCAACAATTTGATTATATAGTTTTTCTGTCTCATATTCTTTGTTCATTTTATAGCTAATGGCTAAGCGGGGAATGCTGTTTAAGCGTTATCACGCTTTGTTACAAACTCAATTTATCTATTGATATAATAGTCTTTAAGTAGAAGCGGGAGGAAAAACCAACTTACTGTGCCTATTATAGAGATAGCAACAAAAAACCAACTTTTCCTAATGTTGTTATTGTTCCTGTAATGGTTGTTCCACCTTCGGTATCTTTTTGTTTCATCCCAAAATACGATTTCATTTATGAATATAAATAATATAGAACAAGAGAGATAGATAAAAATCTTGTTATCATTAACAAAATGGAATGGTGCTATCAGTGCCATTATCAATGCAATAAATGGGAGATAGAAAAACAGAAAGCCAATGTAATTTCCGGCTCTACCATATCCAAGTAATCCCCAGAAGAAATACTTGATTGTAAAATACCAATAGATATACCAGTTCATAATGTTAATCTCAAATTGTTTATAATGGATTGGTGAGGAACAGCGTTAAGCTGTTATATCGATCTTATTAGTTGCTTACTATATTTACTTAATGATTTCAATGTTTTGAATAGGTATATAACCAATAGGAGCATTAAAAATAGAATTTACTCTGCACCAGCCATTTGTTAATGCACTTATGATCACAGGCATACCAAATTGGACAGTTATTCCATCTTCACCTTTGGCAGTTTTTTCTCCATTAGGTAAAGAATAAATATGGGTGCTGCATAGTATAGCACTATCTCCAACTTGTGGCGTAAAGTTCGTCCTTTTGGCATTTTTAGGTCTCTGTAACATTATAATATTATATTGTGTTTCTATACATTTTGTAGATAAGAATAAGTATGCTTCAAAACAGTCTTTACATTCATTCTCTTTAGGAAAATGCTTGATGTGAAAACCCGAAGTGTCAGCATACAGCTTTCCGTGAGTTTCATCGCCTTTATTATATACTCCATATATCAATCGCCCATTAGAATTATAATATGCAATACTATGCAATGCACCCCCGTCAGCCCATCGCTTAAATACTTTTCTTATTTTGTTATTTCTATCGAAATACATAGTGAACAATACATTAACATTATTTATTTGACCATCATCTAAAATTTTGTACGAATGAATTTGATTAAATTCCATATATTCATTATTTATCACTTCCCCAAAACTATCCAAAGGAACAAGGTATGCAATCCACAAAGGCATTTTGTTTATTGCATTAATCTCTGTTTGAATAATTGCCTTATAGCTTTGTGCGAAAGTATAAGGTGAAAGCAAGAATAAAATATAAAGTATTATTATCATTCTCATATTGCAACTAATAGTTAGCAGGGAACGGCTTGTCCGTTATCCTGCGTTGTTAGCATTATTTTTTGTTTCACCCATTGCAAAAGTAAATTTTCAATCTCTTTTGCACCTGTTTCCTTAGCCAAAGCAAGAGGGGTGCTGCCGTCACTATCCTTTATATCAAGGTCTGCATGATACTCTAAAAGCAACTGCACCAGTTCTATGTTATGATTGGTAATGGCTTCCATAATCGGATATACTTTGTAGGTGTTGTATGGACTTTGACAACCATTTACGTTAATACCATACTCCAGCAAGATACGGGCTAACTTCACGTTAGACAATTTGCAGGTGTATGTCAGAAGCGTTAGCCCATATTCATCACTATATATTCTATCATTAATGTCCTTATATCTTGATAAGAATAAAGAAACCGCATTTCATACGGACACTTCTGAAAATGTAGCATCTGCCAAAAGGCGGTTTCTCACTAAAGTGGATGTGTAAAGAAGTCGCTTACCAAGCGTATTTTCTCCACGGGCTGTTTTCATGTGTCAACAATTCATCGGCAGTACTTTTCATCACAGAATTGTATGCGCCCTTGCCGCCCCATAAGGAACGTCCGATAACATAGCTCATAGCCATGTCTCCCCATGAAGAGAACTCGGAATGTACCATATCGTATGCGATGTCTATATATTTCCAAGCATCCGCTTCGGAAATATAGCTCATTTCACAGCAAGCACGGGCAAGGAAGCAGATGCGTCCTGCATCCCAACCGGCAACACCGTAACGTTTCAAATCTTCCTTTTGTGCAATCACTTTGCAGGCAAGCAGTTCCTCATAGGTTTCCTGCAAGTTTTGAAACTGCATAACAATTTTGTCATAATCTTCTTGAGAAGTCATATTCTGCTGAAAGATTTCATCTTGTTCTTCAGGTTTGTCCAACAAAAATGCTTGATAGACAAAAGGAAAATAATACCGATATCCTTTTCCACAAAGGTAGTTCAATTCTTTATGGGCAGCTTCCGTAGTTTCAATACCCCACCATTCTCCGAGTATCTTGGGCAGCATATCGGAAATGCCGGTTTCTACCGAGTTCTGATAAGCCCCTTGTTGAGAGGCATACATGGCTCCAACAGCAATCCTCTTGCATTGCTCATCGTTCAATTTCGATTTTGGGTTTAGGCATACGCCTTTGAAAGATCTGCGTATTTTCCTGATAAATAAAAATGCGCTTTTCCCTTTCTTGAAAAGCCAAAAACCGCCCACGACAGCAGCTATCGTAACGGATATCCAAAAATCGTTGCTCATATTGTTATCATGCTTTTTAAGGTTCTTATTGTTATTCTCCCCAATTCGACTGCTTCCACGGCGATTCATCATTCTCCAGCAAGAGTTCTACTATCTCGTAT
>NZ_DAWCXD010000074.1:0-24833 GCF_052357945.1 Bacteroides sp.
TTTCGTATGATGAAGTTTCCAATAATAAATCGACTCTTTCCTTCTTATAAATGGAAGGTAGCGGCTGTCATCATTGGCGGTGTTATTGTGGGTGGAGGAGCACTGTTTATGTATATGCTCCGGGCGCATACCTATCTTGGAGATGACCCGGCTGCATGCGTGAATTGCCACATTATGACTCCTTACTATGCAACCTGGTTCCATAGTTCACATGCCCGGAATGCCACCTGCAATGATTGTCATGTGCCGCATGAAAATGCTGTGAAGAAATGGACCTTTAAAGGGATGGACGGTATGAAACACGTGGCTGCATTTCTTACCAAAAGCGAGCCGCAGGTCATTCAGGCTCATGAAGCCAGTTCCGAAGTGATTATGAATAATTGTATCCGCTGTCATACACAACTCAATACAGAATTTGTGAAGACCGGGAAGATCGATTATATGATGTCACAGGTAGGAGAGGGGAAGGCTTGCTGGGATTGCCATCGTGATGTTCCTCATGGTGGAAAGAATTCCCTGTCCGGTACTCCGGGAGCGATTGTTCCCCTTCCGGAATCGCCTGTTCCCGAATGGCTCCGGAAGATGGTGAATCAGAAAGATAAATAGGAAATGAAATACGTAATAAAATAATAAAACCGATATACAATGGAAAAGAAATTAAAATCATGGCAAGGATGGCTGTTGTTCGGAGGTTCAATGGTCGTTGTATTTGTTTTGGGATTATGCGTTTCTGCGTTGATGGAACGGAGGGCGGAAGTTGCCAGCATTTTCAATAACCGTAAAAACGTTATCAAAGGGATTGAAGCACGAAATGAACTGTTTAAGGATGACTTTCCCCGTGAATACCAGACTTGGACGGAGACTGCAAAGACTGACTTTGAGAGTGAATTTAATGGAAATATTGCTGTAGATGCTTTGGAAAAACGTCCTGAAATGGTGATTCTATGGGCGGGATACGCTTTCTCAAAAGATTATTCCACTCCACGGGGACACATGCATGCCATTGAGGATATTACAGCATCTTTGCGTACCGGTTCACCCATGAGCCCGACCGAAGGTCCTCAACCGTCTACCTGCTGGACTTGTAAGAGTCCGGATGTTCCCCGTATGATGGAGGCATTGGGTGTCGATTCTTTCTATAACAATAAATGGGGGGCTATGGGCGCCGAAATTGTGAATCCTATCGGATGCTCCGATTGTCATGATCCCGAAACAATGAATCTTCATATCAGTCGTCCCGCTTTGATAGAGGCTTTCCAACGTCAGGGTAAAGACATCACTAAAGCTACTCCGCAGGAGATGCGTTCATTGGTATGTGCACAATGTCATGTGGAATATTATTTCAAAGGGGATGGTAAGTATCTGACTTTCCCCTGGGACAAAGGTTTTACGGTAGAAGATATGGAGGCTTATTATGATGAGGCCGGTTTCTATGATTATATTCATAAATTGAGCCGTACTCCGATTCTGAAAGCGCAGCATCCTGATTATGAGATTGCTCAAATGGGTATTCACGGACAGAGAGGTGTTTCTTGTGCCGATTGCCACATGCCATATAAAAGTGAAGGCGGTGTGAAATTCAGCGATCACCATATTCAGAGCCCGTTGGCTATGATTGATCGTACCTGTCAGGTTTGCCATCGCGAGAGCGAAGAGACTTTGCGTAATAATGTGTACGAACGTCAGCGTAAAGCGAATGAAATCCGCAACTGTTTGGAACAGGAATTGGCAAAGGCACATATCGAAGCTAAATTTGCTTGGGACAAGGGTGCTACGGAAGCGCAGATGAAAGATGTGCTCGCACTGATTCGTCAGGCACAATGGCGTTGGGATTTCGGAGTAGCTTCACACGGAGGTTCTTTCCACGCACCGCAGGAAATTCAGAGAATTCTTTCTCATGGATTGGATCGTGCCATGCAAGCCCGTCTGGCTGTATCCAAAGTATTGGCAAAGAATGGATATACGGGAGATGTTCCGATGCCGGACATTTCAACAAAGGCAAAAGCACAGGAATATATCGGCTTGGATATGGATGCTGAAAGAGCGACTAAGGAGAAATTCCTGAAAACAACTGTTCCGGCATGGTTGGAGAAAGCGAAAGAAAACGGCCGTCTGGCACAGAAATAAGAGAATTTATATATGTGGAGCAAACCATGGAGTTATAAAGAAGGGCTGGTGATTGGCGCAGGATTACTGGTGATAGGGCTATTGCTGCAAATGACAGTGGGAGCCATACATTGGGGCCTGTTTGCCTGTCCGGTCAATGTGATTGTGTTAGTGGTTTATATCATTGCTTTGGTAGCTATGCACCTTCTTCGCAAACGTGTCTATTTATTCGGATGGTTGAGTCATTATTCCGCTGCTGTCTCGTCTCTATTGTGGGTGGTCGGCATGACGGTAGTGATGGGACTGATCCGGCAGGCTCCTTCCGGTCATGCTCCGGCTGATCTGCTGGGATTTTCGCAGATGATTGCCTCCTGGCCTTTTGTTCTGCTCTACTTCTGGATGGTCACTATATTGGGACTGACGATTCTTCGTGCAGGTTTCTCTTTGAAGGTCAGCCGGATTTCTTTTCTTCTGAATCATATCGGATTGTTTATTGCATTGATAACGGCCACTTTAGGAAATGCAGATATGCAAAGGTTGAAAATGACAACCCGGATGGGAAGTGCCGAATGGCGGGCTACGGATGATAAAGGTCAACTGATTGAACTTCCGCTGGCTATCGAACTGAAGGATTTCACTATCGACGAATATCCTCCGAAACTGATGTTGATTGATAATGAAACCGGCCGTACGCTTCCCGAAAAATCTCCTGTACATGTATTGTTGGAAGAGGGAGTGACAAATGGCAGCTTGCAGGACTGGCAGCTAACTATTGAGCAATCTATTCCGATGGCTGCTTCTGTGGCTACCGAAGATACTTTGAAGTTTACTGAATTTCATTCGATGGGAGCGACTTATGCTGTCTATCTGAAAGCAGTCAATCAGAAGAATCAAACAACCAAAGAGGGATGGGTAAGTTGCGGTAGTTTTCTTTTTCCCTATAAGGCAATCCGGCTGGATTCTTTAACCAGTATTGTAATGCCGGAACGGGAACCGCAGCGATTTGTATCGGAAGTGAAGATTTACACACAAGAAGGAACGATCACGGGAGGAACCATTGAAGTGAACCGCCCGATGGAGATAGAAGGTTGGAAAATTTATCAACTTAGTTACGATGAAACAAAGGGACGATGGAGCGATATCAGTGTCTTCGAGTTGGTTCGCGATCCGTGGTTGCCGGTTGTTTACACAGGAATAATAATGATGATGGCAGGAGCCATCTGTCTGTTTGTCAGCGCACAAAAGAGGAAAGAGGAGGACAAAGCATGAGTTGGGAATACTTTATACTATTTGCAATAGCCGCACTGGTTTGTTGGGCTTTGGGAGCTTTTGCTGCCTGGAAAGGTACAAAAACGGGATGGGCTTATGGATTTACTTTCTTAGGTCTGGCTATTTTCTTCAGTTTCATTATCGGAATGTGGATTTCATTAGAACGTCCTCCGATGCGGACAATGGGAGAGACACGGCTGTGGTATTCTTTCTTCCTTCCGTTGGCGGGATTGATAACCTATGCACGCTGGAAATATAAATGGATTTTAAGTTTCAGTTGCATCCTTTCATTGGTCTTTATTTGTATCAATATCTTCAAACCGGAGATTCATAATAAGACGTTGATGCCTGCTTTGCAAAGCCCGTGGTTTGCCCCTCATGTCATTGTGTATATGTTTGCTTATGCTATGTTGGGAGCGGCGACGGTGATGGCCGTCTATCTGCTTTGGTTCAAAAAGAAGGAGATTGAACGGAAAGAAATGGATTTGTGTGACAACCTCACCTATGTAGGTCTGGCATTTATGACATTAGGTATGCTTACCGGAGCTATCTGGGCAAAAGAAGCCTGGGGACATTACTGGGCTTGGGACCCGAAAGAGACTTGGGCGGCAGCTACCTGGTTCGCTTATCTGGTGTATATCCATTTCAGATTGGGCAAGCCATTGAAGGCACGTCCTGCGTTGATTATTCTGTTAGTATCATTTGTCCTGTTGCAAATGTGCTGGTATGGAATCAATTACCTCCCGGCCGCGCAAGGAGTCAGTGTGCATACTTATAATTTAAATTGAAATATCGAATCACTTAAACTTCAATATCAATGAAAACACCTTATTGGTCATTCTTGCTTATGCTATTGCCAAGCATGGCATATACACAAAACACGGAGAAAGAGAATGAATTTACGATGTCTATGCAAATCAGACCTCGTGCGGAGTATCGGAATGGTGCATTAACTCCACGGGATGAAGGGGTAGCTCCTACATCTTTCATCAATAACCGTGCACGCCTCTCGATGGATTATAAACGTTCGGATCTGGAACTAAAGATGTCGGCACAGCATGTCGGTGTTTGGGGACAAGACCCGCAGATTGAGAAGAACGGGCGCTTTATGTTGAATGAGGCTTGGGCGAAACTGAACTTTGGTGAAGGGTTCTTTGCTCAACTGGGACGTCAGTCATTGATTTATGATGATGAACGTATTTTGGGAGGACTGGATTGGAATGTAGCGGGCCGTTACCACGATGCATTGAAGCTGGGATATGCCAACAAAAATAATGAAGTCCATCTGATTCTTGCTTTTAACCAGAATAATGACAATAGAACAAGTGGAGGTACTTACTATGATTCTTCTACCGGACAGCCTTATAAGAATATGCAAACCGTCTGGTATCATTATAAAGCGGATAATGTTCCGTTCGGAGCTTCTTTGTTGTTTATGAATCTGGGATTGGAAACGGGTGATAAAGCCACGGATGATTCTCATACCCGCTATTTACAAACAATGGGTACTTACCTCACTTATAAGAATAGTAACTGGAATCTGGATGGTGCTTTCTACTATCAGATGGGTAAGAATAAAGCTGCGGAGAAAGTTTCAGCTTTGATGGGTAGCATACAAGCCGCCTATACGTTTAATCAGACATGGGGAGCCGTGGCTAGTTTTGATTATTTAAGCGGTGATAAAGGAAATGGCGGTAAGTATAAGGCTTTTGATCCTCTTTATGGGACCCATCATAAATTCTATGGAGCAATGGATTATTTTTATGCTTCTACATTTGCAAACGGTTATGCACCGGGATTGATGGATGCTCGTATCGGAGGTCGTTTCCGTCTATCTGGCAAGGTAGATATGGAACTTAATTACCATTATTTTAGTACAGCCGTAAAGGTTCAGGACTTGAAGAAATATTTAGGATCGGAAGTCGATTATCAGATAAACTGGTCGATCATGAAAGATGTGAAACTCTCTGCCGGATATTCTTTTATGCGTGGTACGAAGACGATGGACGCTGTGAAAACCGGCAATCATAAAAGCTGGCAGGACTGGGGATGGGTATCGTTGAATATCAATCCGAAAGTATTTTTCACTAAATGGTAGAGAAATAAACAGAATGATGAGAATCCCGGTTGACTTATGTTGACCGGGATTTTAGGACTTTGATCTCTATACCGAATATCTGCTTTTAGCCGAGGTAAATCCCTGTTGACTTAAGGCATCCGCAACTCCTTTGTAATGAAACGGATGTCGGTAGAAATCAGCTGCCAGGTCTGTCCAGTTGCCTACACGATTATTCCATGGACGTTCTTTAAGATAATGGGCGTAGATAACGTCATATTCAGCGAGTTTATCTTTTAAATCAGTCTTATATGTCTCTTCGAAAAAGACAGCCTGTTGTGGAAAACGAGGCTTTAATCCCGGTTCTTCTGCGGGGTAGCCGATACATAATCCCAACATAGGAAAGACATATTCCGGAAGTTGCAATTCATGGACAATTTCCAGCGCATTTTTACGTACATCTCCAATAGGGACTGTTCCCAATCCCAATGATTCGGCAGCCACGACAGCCGCTTCGAGAGCGATACCGACTTCATGAGCTCCCACGAGCAATGTGTCAATGTCCTGCATTACTTCATCGAGCGTTTGCTCTTTCTTATGGCAGGCAAGAGCCACCCTATGGTAATCAGTACAGAACACGAGGAATACGGGAGCTTCGGCAATGTGTACCTGATTTCCGCATAATTCGGCTAAACGTCTTCTATGGTCGGTATTCTTTACTGCAATTATGGAAACGAGTTGCAGGTTTACCCAGTTCGGTGCGGCTTGTACGGCACGGATGATGGAGTTTAAATCTTCATCACTTACCGTTCTGTCGGTGTATGAACGGATGGAACGATGTGCCAGCATACTATCTATGACTTTATTCATTTTTCTTATTATAGTTCATAATTTATAGCATTTCATGTTATTACCAACCTGCCAATGGTATTTTCCGTGCCGGTGCGGGAAACGCGGTATCCAAATCATGCAAATCTTCCTCTGTCAGATGAATGGAAAGGCTTCGGAAATTATCTTCCACATGGGTTACATTACCGGCTTTGGGTATGGCAATGATACCGGGCTGACGCATCGTCCACGACAATGCGATTTGTGCAGGCGATACATCGTGTCGCCGGGCGATTTCCACCAATGTATGGTGGTGCAGAAGTCGTCCTTCTCCGATGGGCGAATAAGCCATAAGCGGCATTCTACGGGCAGCGCACCACGGCATGAGGTCGAACTCTATGCCCCGGTCGCCGAGGTTATAGAGTACCTGATCGGTGGCGCAGCCGCTTCCACCGGACAGTGAAACAATACGTTCCATGTCGGCTGTGTCCATATTACTGACACCCCATAAACGGATTTTTCCCTCTTGTTGCAATTCGGTCATCGCCCGAACGGTTTCTTCATAAGGATGGCGTCCTTTCCAGTGCAACAGGTAGAGGTCGATATACTCCGTTCCGAGCTTCAGCAAACTTCGTTCACAGGCGAGTTTCGTTCCACGATAGCTTGCATTACTCGGTAAAACTTTGCTCACGAGAAGCACTTTCTCTCTACAGTCGCGGACAGCTTCGCCTACCAGTTCCTCGTTGTCGTACATCTCGGCAGTATCGACAAGGTTCATTCCCAGCTCGATGCCATGTTGTAATGCCCGTATTTCTTCATGCCGCCGTGCGGCGGATTGTCCCATTTTCCATGTGCCTTGTCCCAACGGACAAACAGTTTGTCCATTCGGGAAAGTGATTATTGGTCGTTCTGTTTTCTTCATATTGTCACTGCCATTATGTGTTTATTGCGGCTCATTAAGCTATTCCTGATAATAATGCTTGCCACTCCGACAAGCAGGAATGCCACAGCTCCCAACGGAGATGATTGTGTTCCCCATACGGTTATGAACATGCCACATATTGCCGTTCCCAACGTTGTTCCGAGATTTGCGGCGGTCAGGAACAATCCGTTGGCAAAATCGGGTGCTTCGGTTGCCGACGTAGATACCATGAATTGATTCCCGTTATTTGCAATACCTGCGAATATTCCCAATATCAGAATGACGATTGACGTTGGTACGGTCAGTTTCCCTAGTCCGTAAAGTACGAGATAAAGTATCGCCATGATGGCAGGTACGTATTTCAACGTGGCGAAAGGACGTTGTGCCAACAATTTTCCGGCTGCGATATTTCCGACGATATTTGCCATGCCGTAAACAAACAGCAGAAGGCTGATTACCTTGAAGGAGACATCTGTAACCGTTATCAGGTAATCGGACAAGTAGCTGTAAAATCCGAACATGGCTGCATTCATCAGTAATGCCGCAAGGAAGGAGTTCCACAATACGGGCTTTCTCAATACGCTGAGTTGTGTGCCATACGATAACCGTTCCTTAACGGGCATGGACGGTATGAGGAAAATAGTGGCGAGCAGTACAAATGCATTGACAACGGTAAAAAATACCATTGCTGCAGAGAATGAAAATTCACTGGCGATGTAGCTCGTCACGGGCACTCCGAGCACCATTCCTGCCGATACTCCGGCAAAGATTTTGGAAACGGCTTTCGGAGCATCCTCCCGACTAACGGAAGAGGCTGCGGTTGAGAAAGCGATGGATACATAGAGCGGATGAAAGAATGCCGGAATCGCACGGGTTATCAACAGTACGGTAAAGTTCGTCGTGAAGACCGAAACGAGGTTGGAAATCACGAACACGGACAAGGCGAGCACCATGACCGTTTTACGGTTTACCCGTGAAAAAAGTAACGGTACGACGGGAGCAGAGAAGGCAATGATCAGCGCAAAGAGGCTGACCGTCCAACCCGCATCCGGCACCGTAACACCGAAGGTTTCGGCAATGATAGGGATGATGCCCACTACTCCCATTTCAGTATTCAATATTCCGAATACTCCGAGTGTGAGGATGAACATCAACAAGTGGTTATGCTTATTTTTAGTTGATATACTCATGTTTTTATTTTATTTGAGGTTTGACTTGAAAAATGCTTCCAGTTTGTCAAACGGAATCTTCCGGTCGTAAAGGTCGGTGTGGTTGGCTCCGGGAACGATTAGTAACTCCTTGTTTTTGCCCTTGAGGCGTTTGAAGGCATCCTCGCTGAAATAACGCGAATGGGCATTTTCGCCGTGAATGAGCAATACAGCATTGTCAATCTCGTGAATATAGGTTAACAATGGCATATTGATGAACGAAAGAGCCATCGTGGGGTTCCATGCACCATTAGAATTGATGGCACGGGCGTGAAAAGCACGTTCAGTCTTGTAATAATCGAAGTAGTCTTTGACGAATTGCGGCTCGTCGCCCTTGATGCTAGTGGGCAGACCGGGCGTACCGGGAGTGGCCGTGCCGTTCTGTGCATCACGGGTCCGGATAGCATTCATCGCCTCGCGTTTGTTGCGGCGTACTTCGGCACTGTCCTCGGCATCGAAATAGCCGTTGGCATTCACGCGGCTCATATCGTACATTGTAGAAGCTACTGTTGCTTTGATGCGCGTGTCCATTGCCGCGGCATTCAGTCCCATACCACCGAATCCGCAGATGCCGATGATACCGATGCGTTTGGCATCTACATTGGGGTGTGCAATCAGGAAATCCACTGCCGCGCTAAAATCTTCGGTGTTGATGTCGGGCGATGCCACATTACGGGGTTCGCCACCGCTCTCGCCCGTATAAGAGGGGTCGAACGCAAGGGTGAGGAATCCGCGTTCGGCCATTGTCTGCGCATAAAGTCCCGATGACTGTTCCTTCACAGCCCCGAAAGGGCCGCTAACGGCAATGGCAGGGACTTTACTTTCGATATTCTTGGGTTCGTACAAGTCGGCGGCAAGTGTGATGCCATAGCGGTTTTTGAAGGTTACTTTACGATGATTAACCTTGTTGCTCTGTGGGAACTTTTTGTCCCATTCCTGTGTAAGATTCAATGTGTCCATATGATTACTTGTTTTTTGATTTGTAATACCGTTCGTGCAGCCGGTAAGCAACCCCATACTTAACAAGGCTGCGATAGCTGCGGATTTAAAATTCGCTGTTCTCATCATTCTATTATTTAAATGGTTATTGTTCTATTTCATATTGCAAAGGTACGGCTATAAAATAAGCGGCACATTATTGTCGGGCTCAAAAGGAGTTACTCAAAAGCTCAACTATCTATTTCCTTAAAAGCTCCATGCAAATGGCTGGAAAAGTAGTTCTGAATTTATGATAATCAAGTTTGGCGGTGGACAATATGGCATCAGCATACACATTGCTATGAAGATTGTATGCTCTATATTTTCCGGTAAATTATCAGGGCTGCCCTTACCGTAAGGTTACTGTAAGGAACAAGCTGTAAGTTGATATTTAAGCCTCACTGCGATGTCGCAGTGAGGCTTAAATAATTTAATTAAAAAACTCAATATATTTTGCTCCGATTTACACGAATGTGGCGGTCGGCGGCATACCGTACTGTTTTTTGAAGGCGGTTGAGAAGTGAGACGGGTTCTTGAAACCGACTTCGGCATAAACATCCACGACCTTTTTGCCGCCCTCTTTCATCAGGGCGTAAGCTACTTCGAGTCGTTTACGGATAAGCCATTTTTCGGGAGTGAGGTCGCTGATTTTCTTGAAATCCCGTTTGAATGTGGCAAGGCTGCGTCCCGTGTAGTGTGACATCTCTTCCATCGTGAGCTCGTACATGTAGTTCTCGTTCATAAATTCCAGAATATCTATTTTCCACGGTTCATTGAAGTCGAAAAGCGTCGGCGCGAACTTTTTGTCGATATGTAATAATGCGAGCAGACCTTCCTGCAATTTCAGTTGCATCAGGTCATCCGCAGGTTTCACCTTCGGATCGAAGTAGGGCGTCATCGAAGCGAACAGACTGGCGAGTTCGGCCGTTTTCGGAAGTTTTATCACTCCGGAATTGAGTTTCGCGGTATTGGTCGGTACTTTACGTTGTTCCAACTTACCGTACATTTCACGTAAGAAACGACGTGTGAACATCAGGAAGATACCGCAGTAGCGTTCACCATCTTTCGTCTTCTTGTACATCGTAATGTGATGGTCGCGCGGTATGAAGACGCATTCGCCTTTTCCGACATGAATTTGCTCATTGCCATTGTCGAGAATCATCTCACCCGAATAGACGTAATTGATGGCATATTCGCGGGAGCGATGTACGCAGCCGCTGAGGTCATCATAGAAGAAGCTGTAGAATACATCGTTGTAATTGAAGATAAGCTTCATTTGCCCTAATTGTTCATCTGTCATATTTTTTTGCTTTTCTTTCTGATTGTAAATATAGCAAAAACAGTTTTATTTCTCTTCGGCTCATTTATATATTTAACTTGTTTTCGATATAAGAGCCATATTATTCCTTAGTTTCAACCCTGCCCCTGTTTCTTTATTATATGAATTTCTCTAAAGCGGCCTTATTCAAAATTTCCACCCGTTTCCCTTCCATAGTGATAAGCCCTTCCTTGATAATCTTATTAATTTCTTTCGATAAGGCGGGACGTGATACATTCAGGTATTCGGCAAGTTGGGATTGCGTATGTGTAATCTCCACTATCAGGGAATCTTTCTTCTTGTGCTCGAACAGATAAACGATAAATCTTTCCCGGACAGTCTTGCGGGAGAGTGGTTTCAGACGTGATACGGTACAGATATTGCAATTGCCTGCAATGCAGAGAAAATTGTGCAATACTTGCGGGTCCTGGCTGATAACTTTAAAGGTAGAATCCTTTGTTGCCATAAGTATCACACTGTCCTCAAGGGCAGTGAAAGTAGCCGGCAATGTGTTGTCCGAGCTAAAAAGATGTGGAGTGGCAAAAGTGCGTGGCGCAATGATATATTCAATCATCACTTCATTTCCCAGTCCGTCGATAATATCCGTGCGCAATTTCCCTTCCAACAACACATACAGTTTGTTGCAAGGCGTTCCCTGCGTAACAACTATCTCTTTCTTGTTTGCTATATAGACTACGAAATCTAGTTTCTCCAATAGGGATTCTTTAATGTTTAAGGGCAAATTCCGGAAAAGGGGGATTTGAAACAGCTTTTCTTTATGTGTGTCGGTCAGTTGTATTTTTTTCATTGTATCATGTTGTTCGTATTGTGGACAAAGATATAAATTAAATATTGGTAGAAAAAATCTTTTGTTATGTTTGAATCTGTAATCTGGGTATATTTCTCTGTAATTTATATACATTCGCTATGTTATAAATTGTCTATTTTTGCAGAGTGAAAAGACTGATTAATTCTGAAAGATGAAAGTAATAAAAGAAAGTTATGGCTAAAAAAGTTTTGATAATTTCGTCCAGTCCACGTAAAGGTGGTAATTCGGATTTGCTTTGTGATGAATTTATGAAAGGTGCTATCGAGGCGGGCAATGAAGTAGAGAAGATTTTTCTGAAAGACAAAACGGTTCATCCTTGTACGGGATGTAGTGTTTGCAGTATGTACGGTAAACCTTGTCCGCAGAAGGATGATGCAGCGGAAATTGTAGAAAAGATGATTGCTGCAGATGTGATTGTAATGGCAACCCCGGTCTATTTTTACACCATGTGCGGGCAGATGAAGATAATGATTGACCGCTGTTGCGCACGTTATACGGAAATAACCAATAAGGAATTTTATTTCATTATTGCGGCAGCAGAAAACGATAAAGCAATGATGGAGCGTACTATCGACGGCTTCCGTGGCTTCCTCGATTGCTTGGAAGGACCACAGGAAAAAGGGACGGTCTATGGAATCGGTGCATGGAAAGTAGGAGAGATTAAAGATACTCCCTACATGCAGGAAGCATATACTATGGGAAAGATGGTGTAACTGTTTGTTTTCCATATTAAAGATATTCATAAAGAATATGATAAAATGGATTGTTCGAATATTTGAGATATAGTTTCGAACTTAACTTTTAAAACCTGACGGGAAATCTGGAAAAGACGGTTATGTTTTCCAGATTTTCCCCTTTTTACGATTACTTAATTGACTGGATTGCTTGTTCTGCCACAGAATTATTATAATTTTGTGGCAGAACTTTTTATTTTGTATAATTCGTTTGATAACTAACTAAGTATCATGGGCTATAAAATAACGACTCTTGTGGAGAATTGTGTCTATGGACGTAAATTGCAGGCAGAACATGGTCTTTCTCTATATATCGAGACTCAAGAACATAGATTACTTTTCGATACGGGAGCATCCGACTTGTTTATCCGTAACGCCCGCTTGTTGCATATTGACTTGCAAAAAGTAGATTATTTGATATTATCTCATGGTCACAGCGATCATACGGGCGGACTACGTTATTTTTTGGAATTGAATACACAGGCAACCGTTGTCTGTAAGCGTGAGATTTTTTCTCCTAAATTCAAGGATGAACGTGAGAACGGGATGATGCATACACAAAACCTCGATCGTTCCCGTTTCCGCTTTATTGCAGAGCAGACCGAACTGCTTCCCGGAGTTTTCCTTTTTCCCTCTATTGATATTATAAATCAGGCAGATATCCATTTTGAACGTTTCTGGGTTCAGCAAGAAGATGGATGCAAAATACCGGATACTTTTCAGGATGAATTGGCGATGGTATTGGTGGAACCGGAAGGATTTTCCGTATTAAGTGCCTGTTCTCATCGGGGAATAACCAATATTTTGCGTACGGTTCAGGCTGCCTTTCCCGAATCTCCTTGTAAATTACTTCTGGGAGGTTTTCATATCCATAACGCGGAAAAACAAAAATATCAGGTCATTGCAGATTATTTACAGGAATATCTTCCCCGACAGATTGGCGTTTGTCATTGTACGGGAGTGGATAAATATGCCTTCTTTTACAAAGACTTTGGTGACAGCACATTTTATAATTACACGGGAAAACTAATTCAAACCGATTTATCGGAATAAATTTATAATAATTTGATATGAAGAAACTAATAACTTCTTTAGCGCTGGTACTATCAGCATTATCCAGCTATGCAATTACTCCTTTGTGGATGCGTGATGCACGTATTTCACCGGATGGATCAGAAATTGTTTTTTGTTACAAGGGTGACATTTATAAAGTCCCTGCACAAGGAGGAACAGCTGTTCAACTCACCACACAAACCTCTTATGAAGCCAATCCGGTTTGGTCGCCCGATGGCAAGCAAATTGCGTTTGCCAGTGACCGGAATGGAAATTTTGACTTATTCATCATGCCTGCTGACGGAGGTGCTGCCCGGCGACTGACCTATCATTCTGCATCAGAAATACCGTCGGCTTTTACTCCGGATGGAAAGTATGTCTTTTTCTCTGCCTCTATACAGGATCCGGCAAGCAGTGCCCTGTTTCCTACAGGAGCAATGACGGAATTATATAAAGTTCCTGTTGCTGGCGGACGTACCGAGCAAGTGCTGGGTACTCCTGCCGAACTGGTCTGTTTTGATAAAACAGGGAAGAACTTTCTTTATCAGGATCGTAAAGGGTTTGAGGATGAATGGAGAAAGCATCATACTTCTTCCATTACGAGAGATATTTGGTTATATAATGCCCAAACGGGAAAACATACGAACCTGACAAACCGGGAAGGAGAGGATCGTAATCCTGTGTATGCAGCTGACGGAAATACAGTCTATTTTTTAAGTGAGCGTGATGGAGGTTCCTTCAATGTGTATACTTTCCCTTTGAATACTCCACAGGAAGTGAAAGCTGTGACTACTTTCAAAACTCACCCGGTACGTTTTTTGTCTGTCAGCGATAAAGGTACCTTATGTTATACCTATGATGGTGAGTTATACACACAGAAGTCTGGTGCACGTCCGGAAAAAGTAAAAGTAGAACTTGTCCGTGATGATGAGCAGCAGCTTGCTACACTTAAATTCTCGCAGGGAGCAACTTCCGCTTCTGTATCTCCGGACGGTAAACAAGTTGCTTTTATTGTACGTGGTGATGTGTTTGTGACCTCAACTGATTATGCTACCACCAAGCAAATCACAAATACTCCGGCAAAAGAAGCTGCCGTTTCTTTTGCTCCGGACAACCGGACACTGGTTTATGCCAGCGAGCGAACTGGTAATTGGCAACTTTATACCGCCAAAATAAGTCGTAAGGAAGACCCGAATTTCCCTAATGCTACTCTTATTGAAGAGGAAGTATTATTACCGTCCAAAACGGTAGAACGTGCTTATCCGCAATATTCACCGGACGGCAAAGAATTGGCTTTTATCGAAGACCGTAATCGTTTGATGGTACTCAATTTGAAAACAAAAAAGGTACGTCAGGTAACGGATGGTTCTACATGGTATAACACCGGAGGAGGATTCGATTACGAATGGTCGCCTGACGGTAAATGGTTCACTCTCGAATTTATAGGTAACCGTCACGATCCTTATTCGGATGTAGGCATTGTCAGCGCACAGGGAGGGGCAATTACTAATCTGACAAATAGTGGATATATCAGTGGTGCTCCGCGTTGGGTACTCGATGGGAATGCTATTCTTTTCCAAACCGAACGCTATGGTATGCGTGCGCACGCTTCCTGGGGATCGCAGCAAGATGTGATGTTGGTGTTTCTCAATCAGGATGCTTATGATCGTTACCGTTTGAGTAAGGAAGATTTCGAATTACTCAAGGAATTTGAAAAGGAACAGAAGAAAGTAAAAGAGAAAGACGATGAGAAGACGAAAGACGGAAAGAAGTCTAAGGCGGAAAAAGCAGATAAAGGAAATGCTGACAAAGACAAGATCGACGAGGATAAGGCAGACCAAAAAGAGATACTTGTCGAGCTGAACGGCATTGAAGACCGTATCGTACGTCTGACTCCCAACTCTTCCGACTTGGGTAGTGCCATACTTTCAAAAGACGGGGAAGATCTTTACTATTTCTCTGCGTTCGAAGATGGATATGACCTTTGGAAAATGAATCTCCGTGAAAAAGATACGAAACGTCTGCACAAACTCAATACCGGTTGGGCATCGTTGATGTTGGACAAAAAAGGAGATATCTTTTTGTTGGGAAGCCGGATTATGCAAAAGATGGATGCCAAGTCGGATGCGTTGAAGTCCATCAGCTATCAGGCTGAAATGAAAATGGATTTGGCTGCCGAACGTGAAACGATGTTTGACCATGTGTACAAACAGCATCAAAAACGTTTCTACAATGTCAATATGCACGGGGTTGACTGGGATGCTATGACTAATGCTTATCGTAAGTTCTTGCCTCATATTGATAACAATTATGACTTTGCAGAATTATTGAGTGAGTGGTTGGGTGAGCTGAATGTTTCACATACCGGAGGACGTTATTCTCCCAAAGGAAAAGGAGATGTCACTTCTAATCTCGGACTCTTGTTCGACTGGAATTATCAGGGAAAAGGAATGCAGATTGCCGAAGTAATAGAAAAAGGTCCGTTCGATCATTCACGTACCAAAGTAAAGGCTGGTTGCATCATTGAAAAGATTAATGGAGAAGAGATAACTCTCGATAATGACATAACCTGCTTGCTGAATAATAAAGCAGGGAAGAAAACATTGATTTCAATCTACAATCCACAAAGTAAAGAGCGTTGGGAAGAAGTGGTGATGCCGGTCACCAACGGGCAACTGAATGGATTGTTATACAAACGTTGGGTAAAACAACGTGCGGCAGATGTTGAAAAATGGTCGAAAGGACGTTTGGGATATGTTCATATTCAGTCGATGGGAGATGACAGCTTCCGTACTGTATACTCGGACATTCTGGGAAAATATAACAACTGCGAAGGCATTGTGATTGATACCCGTTTCAACGGTGGTGGCCGTCTGCATGAAGATATTGAAATACTGTTCAGTGGTCAGAAATATTTTACACAAGTGGTACGCGGACGTGAAGCTTGTGATATGCCGAGCCGTCGTTGGAACAAACCTTCCATTATGCTGCAATGTGAAGCTAACTACTCGAATGCACACGGAACTCCGTGGGTATATAAACATCAAAAGATTGGCAAACTTGTCGGTATGCCTGTTCCGGGTACTATGACAAGTGTGTCCTGGGAAACTTTACAAGATCCTTCATTGGTTTTTGGTATTCCTATCGTCGGTTATCGTTTGCCTGACGGCAGTTATTTGGAAAATACCCAATTGGAACCGGATGTAAAGGTTGCCAATAATCCGGAAACAGTAGTCAAAGGAGAGGATACCCAACTAAAGGTGGCTGTGGATGAACTTCTGAAAGAGATAGATAGTCAGAAGAAGTAAATACGAGTATAATTATATCTAAAATAAAGAATCGCTTCTTTGAAAGAATCAATTAGATTCTTACAGAGAAGCGACTTTCTTTTATAGCGATTTTCTTATATTGATCTTTTTATATGACTCCTTTTATAAGGCGTTTATTTTAAATAGATATAGGGCTTACTTCCAGACCGGCAGTAATCTATGGAGGGTTTTTCTAGTCATTATCTTCTGATTCAGGAAGCTGACGATATATCCCGTTATACAAGCGGCAATGAGTGATCCTTCGCGTACTCCCTGAATACCTTGAGTCAGCAGGAGCGAGAGAATCACGGCTAATGTAACCAAAGTAATATCAAAATAAACTTTGAACTTTCCAAATTCCTTGTTATAATGGCGGGATGCATATTTCACAAATGCTTCTGCGCTCATCATGGCTACTCTTGGTTTCAGTTCAAGCACTACTCCGATAGACTGCACCATGCATCCTGTAAGTAATAAAGCAATCGACATACCATAATTAGCGGGATGCAGTTCGCTTGTCAGCATCATATTAAAATCAATGAATGCCGAAAAGATAAAAGAGAACGGTAGCTGAAGAAGAATTTCAATAATATCCTGTCGGGTTCTATTCTTTCGGATTAACCAAAATTGTCCCAGGATAAGCACCATGTTGATGATAAATGTGCAAGTACCCAACGATAAAGGACTATTCAGGCTTAACACATAATTGATGCTCGATATGGGAGTAGTTCCCAATGCCGAGCGTATAATCAACACGATACCTGCCGCTAGAAAATAGAGTCCGATAACAAACACTAAATACCTCTTAAAAATCTCTTTCATTTCCATGTCTTTTTAACCTCTTTCTATTGATTTCCTTCTCATGTATTGAAAAGGATATGCAAAGGTCCTGTTTTTTACTCTGAAATAGATTATCTAATTCCATACAGTTTTTGTCATATCCGAAACAAATCGTATTTTTACGTCATAAAATAAAGGTGTAAATGGTAAAATCTCGTATATTTGATAATACACAACTATTGAAGGAGCATCCTGAACTTCCTCATTATAAAGAGGAGGTAGTCTGTTTCCGGAGTGAATATAAAGACAGAAGTTATCCGGCAAATGAATGTTATTTCAATCGGGAGCTTTATATGATATTCGTTCTTGAAGGCCGTTCGGAAATTCTACTGAATGGAGAGTATATTGCGATAGAACCGAATATGTTACTTATTCATGGAGCAAATTATCTCACGGAACATCTTTATTCAAGTCGGGATATTAAATTTATCACTCTTGCCCTTTCCGAATCTATGCGGACGGACGATTCATATCTGACACAAATCACGGCAATTCTGTTGGCAACCATGAGACGGAATAAGCAATATACGATTCAGTTGACGGAGTATGAAGCTCAAATCATCCATAAGGAGCTGGAAGTATTGATGCATCTGATGAATATTGAACATCATTTCCTTTTCCGGCGTATACAGGCAGCGTGCAATTCTCTGTTTTTGGATATAGCAGATTTTCTTTCCCGAAAGACCGTTATCAAAAAAGAGATCAGTCGTAAAGACCACGTTCTGCAAGAATTTCATGCACTCGTTACTCGTAATTTCAGGGAAGAACATTTCGTGAGCTTTTATGCGGATAAACTGGCTATTAGTGAACAGTACCTGGCACGCATTGTACGTCTTGGAACAGGTAAGACTATCAATAGCCTTATTAATGAATTATTAGTAATGGAAGCGCGTACTTTATTGAGTTCTACCAAATTTACGGTTGGCGAGATTGCTACTAAACTGGGATTTAGTGATGCAGCCGGTTTTTGTAAGTTCTTTAAAAGAAATGCGGGACAGACTCCGTTGAATTATCGGAAAGGATTATTGATTTGAACGGAAAGGATTGCTGAACTGAATGGGGAATTACTGAACTGAATAGGGAATATAATGAATTTAAATAATAAGTTGACTGATTTGAATGAAAATGGAAGTAGGTTGATGCAACTGTCCTTAAAGACCGTATACATCAACCTACCTGAATATATAGTGAATGGGTTTGATTTTAACCGATCACTGCTGTGATATCTTCTACAATCTGTTCATCCGTCAGATGATTGGCACGGAGAAACTCCTGTATATCATATCGGTCAACAAATTCTTTTTTAGCTCCAAAGTTCAGAACTTTCATGTTTGTAGCACCATAATAACGGGCAATCTTTTCACCGAAACCGCCATCCAATACACCGTCTTCCAACGTAATCACTAATTCGTGATCTGCTTTCAGTTCATCCATCAGTTCGTTGTCTACACCGGTGATGTAACGTGGATTGATGAGTGTTGCATCAATATTGGCTTTTTCTTTCAGAAGTGATGCAACCGACTGTCCCAATCCATAGAACGAACCTAAAGCAAGAATGGCTACTTTCGATCCACGATGCGTCACTTTATAGCGATTGAGAACACTATAATCAGTCTCCACCGGTTCCCCACAAGTAATTACATCTGTTGCCGGCACACGGATAGCAACCGGGTGTTCATTTTGGCGGATGCTCCATTCTAGCATAGCAAGATATTCCTCTTTGCAAGTCGGTGCCAGATAAACCATATTCGGAATATTACTGATAAGCGGAATATCGAAGAAGCAGAGGTGAGTTACATCATTCATTCCGGACAGTGTACCCCAGAATACCAACAAAACAGCCGGGTTATTATTGATACAGAGGTCTTGCGAAAGTTGATCGTATGAACGTTGGATAAATGTACTATACACTCCGTAAACAGGTTTTCCGCCATTGGCTGCGATACCCGAAGCAAGAGCTACTGCGTGTTCTTCTGCAATACCGACATCTACAAACTGTTTGCCAGCTTCCTGGCGGCGGTCCGGAGTGAATCCGAGAACGGCAGGAGTACCTGAAGTGATTGTCACCACACGAGAATCTTCTTTCATCTTTTTCAGCAGATATTGAGCGGTTACTTCGCTGTAATCTTCTTCCTCATAACTGACTTTTGCTTCTCCGGTTTCCGGATTGAATGGAGTGCGCCAGTGATAAGTCTCTTTATCTTGTTCGGCACGTGCATAACCTTTACCTTTCAAAGTGTTGATGTGTACTACTATCGGATGCTGAATATCTTTCACTTTGGAGAACGCTTCAATCAATGCTTGTACGTCGTTACCCTCATTTACATATATATAGTCCAGTCCCATAGCCTTGAAGAAATTACATTCACACTGACCGTTGCTGTCACGCAATTCTTTCAGATTCCTGTATAGACCTCCATGATTTTCAGCGATAGACATTTGGTTATCATTGACGATAATAATCATGTTGGTGCCAAGCTCTGCTGCATAATCCAATCCTTCAAAAGCTTCCCCTCCGCTTAAGGAGCCGTCGCCTATGACAGCTATGATATTTTCATTGCCGCCTGTGAGGTCGCGTCCTTTAGCCAATCCGCTGGCCAGACTGACAGAAGTAGAAGTATGACCGATTACAAAGAAGTCGTGTTCGCTTTCTTGTGGTTCGGTATAACCGGACACAAGATCGTATTCTTCCGGATGAAGAAAAGCGTTTTTACGGCCAGTCAGCATCTTGTGTACATAACTTTGGTGCGATACATCGAATACGATTTTATCTTTTGGAGAATTGAATACATAGTGCAAGGCAATAGTTGCTTCCACCATTCCGAAGTTGGGTCCAAAATGCCCGCCATGTTCGCTTAACTTTTGTAGGAGTGACACACGGATTTCATCACTTAACTCGTTTAGCTCTTTTACCGACAGCTTCTTTACATCTGCCGGAGAATAAATATTTTCTAAGTACATATCAAACAGTTTTTTACGTTTATACCTATTATCTTTATCACACTGCAAAGATACTGCTGATTTTAGATTCGGTTTGTATATAGATTACGGATTATTTTACCTATATTACCGACCTTGGAAAATAGGACTGACGATAAACATAAAAATAGTAGATAATATATATTGGAGGACAACATATATGAATAGTGATTATAAAGTGGGCGATTTAATTTATGATGCAAATATTTATGATGCAATGAATACTAATCTAGATGATTGGTACTTTTATAAGCGATGGCTGCCGGAAAACAAGGATGCCCGGATACTTGAACTTTGTTGTGGTACGGGCAGGCTCACTCTGCCCATTGCAAAGGAAGGATATGATATTACTGGGATTGATTATACCCCTTCAATGCTTGCCCAGGCAAAAATTAAAGCTTCCGAAGCAGGATTAGAAATAAGTTTTATCGAGGCAGATATCAGAACTTTGGATTTGCCGGAAAAATACGACTTTATCTTTATTCCGTTTAATTCAATTCATCATTTATATAAGAATGAAGATTTATTTAAGGTATTTAATGTCGTTAAGAATCACCTCAAAGACGGTGGCTTATTTCTGTTTGATTGTTTTAATCCGAATATCCAATATATAGTTGAAGGTGAAAAAGAGCAGAAAGAAATTGCTGCATATACAACCGATGACGGTAGAGAAGTATTGATAAAGCAGACAATGCGATATGAAAATAAAACTCAGATTAACCGTATCGAATGGCATTATTTTATCAATGGCAAGTTTAACTCTATTCAAAATCTGGATATGAGAATGTTCTTCCCTCAAGAATTAGATTCATATTTGGAATGGAATGGTTTTCATATTATTCATAAGTATGGCGGATTTGAAGAAGAGGCATTTGACGATAATTCGGTAAAACAGATATTTATTTGTCAATGTGACTTAGTGTATTGAGATTTTATTAATAAATAAGTGAAAATGTAATTTGTCGGCAATCAGTATGGTAGCGTGGTTGCCTAAAGGCCTTTTGGGGCTGTCCTTATCCTTTTGAACTGGAAGTACTCATCAGAATTCTTTTTCAGTTTCGACTTTTCTCATTTTGTTTAATGATTCTTTAGTTACTTCTTGTAATAAACTTGGCGTTCGCTAAAGTAGGAAGTCTGACTTTGGCTTCCTTGGTTTTGATACTTACCTCATTTCCTTAAATAAGTTAGAATAGATATTATAGCACTTGATAAAAAATATAATCCGTAATTGGGGTTATTATGTCAGTAATTCATCTACAAACAGTCTCTTTCTTTCATCGTATTTTTGCAATGTAGAAAGTAGACAATCAATTCTTTAATAATTAAAAATAAGAGATATGAAACGGATTTTATTATTAACAACTGTATTTATGATGATGCTTGGAACTAATTTTTCTTCTGCACAGACAGATGCAGATAACTTTTATAAAAGTGATTTGGTAAGTGTGGAGAAAGTTTCTTTTTCCAACCAGTATAAAATGAAGGTAGCCGGAAATTTGTTTCTGCCTAAGAATATGAAAGAAGGGGACAAATACCCTGCAATCATTGTCGGACATCCAATGGGAGCTGTCAAGGAACAGAGCGCGAACCTTTACGCAACGAAAATGGCCGAACGGAGTTTTGTAACACTCTCCATAGACCTGTCTTTTTGGGGTGGGAGTGAAGGCGAGCCGCGTAATGCTGTTCTGCCGGAAGTTTATGCGGAAGACTTTAGTGCCGCAGTTGATTTTTTAGGTACCCGTCCATTTGTTGACCGGAATCTGATTGGAGTAATCGGTATTTGCGGTAGTGGAAGTTTTGCTATCAGTGCAGCGAAAATAGACCCTCGCCTTAAAGCCATTGCAACAATCAGTATGTACAATATGGGTACGGCTAGCCGTAACGGGTTAAAACACTCATTGACATTGGAACAGAGAAAGCAAATAATGGCTGAAGCGGCAGAACAGCGTTATGCTGAATTTTTAGGTGGAGAAACTAAATATACCGGTGGCACTGTACATCAACTGACAGAAAAGTCCAGTCCGATTGAACGGGAGTTCTATGAGTTCTACCGTACACAAAGAGGAGAATTTACCCCCGACGGAGCAACTCCTATGACCACCACTCATCCTACACTTTCAAGCAATGTGAAATTTATGAATTTCTATCCTTTCGAAGATATTGAGACTATTTCACCCCGCCCTATGCTTTTCATCACCGGTGAAAATGCCCACTCACGTGAATTTAGTGAAGACGCCTACCGATTGGCCGCCGAACCTAAAGAACTGTATATAGTACCCGGTGCCGGACACGTAGATCTTTACGATCGTGTGAGCCTTATTCCATTTAATAAACTGGAATCTTTTTTTAAGGAATATCTAAAGAAATAAGTTTTAATACTATAAATATGAGATACTATATAATAGCAATTCTTACTATGTTGACATTATCGGTCGGTTCCGCATCATGTAGCGAAGATGAACCCATACAGGGAACAGGGCAACAAGTGACTCCGGGTAATGGTTCTAGTGATAATGGCAGTAATCATACAGCTATACCCGTTTAGGGCGTATAACTAATCCTTCAGGGCTGCTTTCTGCCCTTGGAGCGGGAAGTGTAAATGTGATTTTGAAATAACAGACTAAAAAAAATAAAATGATGCAACAAATAAGGAATAAAGAATATGGAGGCGAACGTCCTCTATTTGCAACCCATGACCTTCAGTTGGAGGACGTTACGATTCACACCGGTGAATCTGCACTGAAAGAATGTAGTAATATCATAGCAATAAATTGCCGTTTTGAAGGGAAATATCCCTTTTGGCATACCAATGGATTCACAGTGAAGAATTGTCTTTTTACAGAAGGGGCTCGTGCCGCTTTGTGGTATTCCCAAAGTCTGCAAATGGCAGATACTTTAGTGGAAGCACCGAAGATGTTCCGTGAAATGGACGGGATAAAACTCGAAAATGTGCAGTTGCCCAATGCCTTGGAAACGTTTTGGTATTGTCGTAATATAGAACTGAAGAACGTACAGATTGATAAAGCAGATTATCTTTTTATACACAGCGAGAATATTCATATACAAAATTACGCTCAAAATGGGAACTATTCGTTTCAATATTGCAAGAATGTAGAAATCCGTAATGCAGTTATCAATTCTAAAGATGCTTTTTGGAATACAGAAAATGTAACTGTCTATGATTCGGAACTGAACGGAGAATATCTGGGATGGCATTCTAAAAAACTGCGTTTGGTAAATTGTAAGATTTCGGGCACTCAACCTCTTTGTTACGCACATGATCTGGTGATGGAAAATTGTACGATGGCGGAGGATGCTGACCTTGCTTTTGAGCACAGTAGCGTAAAAGCAACGATTAAAAGTTCGATTCATAGTGTGAAAAATCCTCGTACGGGGAGTATTGTAGCCGAAAGTTTCGGAGCTATTATCTTGGATGAAAATATGAAAGCACCGGGAAATTGTGAATTGAAGCTCTGGGACGACCTAACCTGTTTTGATTGAAATATGAAATATAATTTCGATGAAATTATTCCACGCAGAGGTACGAATTCCTATAAATGGGATTCGTCCGCGGATGCGGATGTCTTGCCGATGTGGGTAGCTGATATGGATTTCCGTACGGCTCCCCCTGTCGTTGAGGCACTGAAGAAGCGGGTGGAACATGGGATTTTCGGATATGTACGCGTACCTGACGCATACTACGAAGCGATAACCAACTGGTTTGCAGGACGACATACCTGGCAGATAGAAAAAGAATGGATTATTTATACTACCGGAGTTGTACCGGCAATATCTGCTGCAATTAAAGCACTGACAGTACCCGGCGATAAAGTGATGGTGCAGACACCTGTATATAACTGTTTTTTCTCTTCTATTCGCAATAACGGATGCGAGATGATTGCCAATCCTTTAGTGTATAGAAACAGAGGGTATCAGATTGACTTTGATGATTTGGAGAGGAAAGTTTCCGATCCAAAGGTAAAACTCATGTTGTTATGTAATCCGCATAATCCTGTCGGAAGAGTATGGAGTAAGCAGGAATTAAGGCGGATAGGTGAGATTTGTATTCGGAATAATGTGTTTGTGATCGCTGATGAAATTCATTGTGAATTAGTTTTTCTAGGGCATGAATATACTCCTTTCGCTTCTATATCAGAAGAGTTTCTTATGAATTCGGTAACCTTTGTTTCGCCTAGCAAGGCTTTCAATCTGGCAGGGCTTCAGATAGCCAATATTATTTCTGCAGATGCAAATGTACGGGTGAGTATAGATAAAGCGATTAATATAAATGAAGTATGTGATGTGAATCCTTTCGGAGTGGAGGCGTTGATGGCTGCATACAATGAGGGCGAAGAATGGCTGGAGGAACTTAAAATCTATTTGTTTGCGAATTACATCTATTTAA
>NZ_DAWCXD010000075.1:0-11635 GCF_052357945.1 Bacteroides sp.
CAACCTTTGTTAACCTTAAATCTAATACTATGAAAAAAATCACATGACAAATGTATGTCTTTGCAAACTAACCTCCAAATAATTCTGTTGTATTTGTTTCTCTTTTAAATTCTTTCACTGATTTTCACTGTTATCGTACACGGTGCGTTCTTAATGGCTAAAGTAGGATGCTTTTTGGGATAGGTAATAGGGGGGAAAGTAAGTCTTCCTGAATACCATTACAGCCTCTGGGAAAATTAGAAAATAAGGTCTGAATATAAGTGTTTTCTTGGTTTAAAAGGAACACCCCGTTGGTTTTAAAGGAACGATGCGTTCCTTTTAAAGGAAAGATTTTGTTTTATTTAAGTGCTGTGCAATAATTGAAATGTCAAATATTGAAAAAAATAAAATAATGGATTAATTGATTGATAATTAACTTGATATGGATAAATACTCCTTTATATTAACGGCAAAATCCCAAAAGACTTGACAAACGCTTTTTGATGTTGTATATTTGTAGAACGAAAGAAACAATGAAACGACAAATTAAAACTTTAAAAACGAAATGAGACGAATCTTATCTTTTGCAGTATTAGCTGCATTGTACTTCCCCGGATGTACGACCAGTAAAAATGCAGTGCGTTGTCTGAGCCGATGGATTAAAGACTGTAACCCGTTGACCAAAGAGCTTGTACCGACCGGTTATATGCCATATAATCATCGTTATCTGACGATGAAACAGTATAAGATTATAACAAAACATCTAAGAGATCCTTATGAGGATTAGGGTATAGACGACCCGATAAAAAGCTTGAGGCTGCAACCTTTTATAGGGTTTGCAGCCTTTTTTGTTGCATAAATTCAACGTAAATCCTTCTGAAAGCTACATTCGGGTTTTTAATAAACTTGGATACCGTTTCTAATAAACTTATTGAGAATTTATTAGAAACTCAAAAGTCGTTTATGCAGAAAAGATAAACTTTTTTCGGTGTGTTGAAATGAGAAATATACGAAATCTTTGTGTGTCTGGTTAATAATCACTACATTATTAAAGACAGTCTCATTTCATCTTTATTTGTGTAATCTTGAATGGGTAGATGTTTTTTCTTGTAATTCTTTATTTTAATTGAAACTTATCATACAATCATATATGATTGTGAGTATATGAATGTGAATATGTTACTTTGGAGAATAATTTATACCTGGCAAGTCAAGGGGCTTAAATGAGAGAGATCAGTCATAAAATATTTAGCAGAGTAATAACAATAAAAAAATGATGAAATGGATACTCTTAAATTGCATTCACACTTTGAAAATTTGTTGTATGTGGGAAGAAGCGTGCTCGCTAATACAACTAGTCGCATTCAAAGATTGTTTTTTAAAAAAGAGATGTGTATATATGAATATTTGTTTAAGGAGGAAGCAAGTAAAGGCATTGAGATTGTAGTGGACAATGCTGTCTTAGTTTGTGTTTTAGAAAATGATATCTGTAATAAATCTATTCTTTATCTTAATGACTCCACTAATATAACATCTTATATTAATTATTGCAATAGTAATTTTGAATATGATAAACTCCATGATAGATGGATTATGCCTGATGGTTATCTTACCCTTTTTATACCGAATGATGACTTTGAAAAGCGATTTGCATTCGTGCAAACCTTAGTATGAATAAATTTCGTGAAGCCTTTGGATTCTTAAGGGGATATATCTGAACATTAGACAATTTGATTTGTTATTTATATTATTAAGATGCGTTTGAGAGGATTTTACTTTCATTATGATGTAAAACATCTCTATTTGCCCATTTTTTAAAGGTTACTTTTGACTATATGTCAAAACAAACCTTTATATTTGTATATGTGAAGTTAACCAAAGAAAAAATCACTTATTATTGGCTATGATGAAAAAGGAAATCAAATTCAGTCTTGTTTATCGGGATATGTGGCAATCTTCCGGTAAGTATCAACCTCGGGTTGACCAGCTTGTACGTATAGCTCCATTGATTGTTGAGATGGGCTGTTTTACAAGAGTTGAAACGAATGGAGGTGCTTTTGAGCAAGTGAATCTATTGTACGGTGAAAATCCTAATAAAGCCGTCCGTGCTTTTACCGCACCTTTTAAAGAAGCGGGCATTCAAACGCATATGCTCGATCGTGGTTTGAATGCATTGCGTATGTATCCGGTTCCGGCGGATGTGCGTAAATTGATGTATAAAGTCAAGCATGCACAAGGGGTGGATATCACACGTATCTTCTGTGGACTGAATGAGACGAGAAACATAATTCCCTCCATTAAATATGCTCTGGAAGCAGGTATGATTCCGCAGGCAACTCTTTGTATCACGTATTCTCCGGTGCATACCGTTGAGTATTATGCCCGAATTGCCGATCAGCTGATTGAGGCCGGTGCACCTGAAATTTGTTTGAAAGACATGGCAGGTATCGGTCGCCCGGGTATGTTGGGGCAATTGGTCAGGACTATCAAGGAGAAACATCCGGATATATTGATTCAATATCATGGTCATAGTGGGCCGGGATTGTCTATGGCTTCTATCCTTGAGGTTTGCGAGAATGGTGCGGATATCATTGATGTAGCTATGGAGCCGATGTCTTGGGGAAAAGTGCATCCGGACGTAATCTCGGTACAGGCAATGTTGAAAGATTTAGGTTTTCAGGTTCCGGATATTAATATGAAAGCATATATGAAGGCTCGTGCGATGACGCAGGAATTCATAGATGATTTTCTGGGTTACTTCATGGATCCTACCAACAAATATATGTCTTCGCTTTTATTGAAATGTGGTTTGCCGGGTGGTATGATGGGTTCCATGATGGCAGACTTGAAAGGAGTGCATTCCGGTATCAATATGATATTAAAAAATAAGAACGAACCAGAACTTAGTCTTGACGATTTGCTGGTAATGCTTTTCGACGAAGTGGAATATGTGTGGCCTAAGTTGGGTTATCCTCCTTTGGTGACTCCTTTCAGTCAGTATGTGAAGAATGTTGCATTGATGAATCTTATGCAATTGGTAAAAGGGGAAGAGCGCTGGACAATGATAGACAACCATACTTGGGATATGATCTTGGGTAAAAGTGGGCGTCTTCCTGGTACGCTTGCACCGGAGATTGTAGAATTGGCGAAGTCTAAAGGGTATGAGTTTGTTGATACTGATCCGCAGTTGAATTATCCGGATGCTTTGGATGATTATCGCAAGGAAATGGATGAAAATGGCTGGGAATATGGAGAGGATGACGAGGAACTTTTCGAACTGGCCATGCACGATCGCCAGTATCGTGATTATAAGTCGGGTGTTGCCAAAAAGCGTTTTGAGGAAGAGTTACAACATGCTAAAGATGCGGCTATGGCGAAGAACGGATATTCGGAAGAGGATATCAAGAAGTTGAAACGTGCCAAGGCAGACCCGGTCATTGCTCCTGATAACGGGCAGGTACTTTGGGAAGTTTCCGTAGAGGGACCGTCTATTGCTCCTTTCATCGGACGTAAATATCAGCATGACGAAGTTTTTTGTTATCTTTCTACTCCATGGGGAGAATATGAAAAGATTCTGACCGGATTTACCGGACGTGTGGTGGAAATATGTGCACAACAAGGCGCTACCGTACGTAAGGGAGATGTTATCGGTTATATTCTGCGGAGCGATATTTTTGCGTGAGATTTCTATGAGAGTTAGACTATAAGTTACTTTATAAAAAGGTCAGGCTGCAGTCTGTGATGAGGTTGCAGCCTGACTTGTTTGTAGACATTCAATGTAAAAGTTACAGGAAGACTTTTAGCTGTTAGGATTTCAATGGCTATCCATTGATAAGTTAGAGTGTTGAATATGGAAAATACGCATTTTATGAAAAAAAATAATTCTTTGATATATTCTGTTGATAACTAGCAATATTCTCTTCCGATGATAATTGATTCCAAACGATGAAAGGAGACATAAAGGAGACAAAAGGGGACCGGACGTTTTGCAGTTGATATACCTTTGCAGAGTCATTCAAACAAAGAGAATGACAAACAGATAACCTTTATTTTTTTGACCAATTAAACTTTAACAATTATGGGTTTAGAGTACGTAGTAACAAAAAGAGTGTTCGGTTTTGACAAGGACAAAAACGAAAAGTATGTGGCAAAATCGGTTCGTTCCGGTAAAGTGAGTTTTGCAAAGATGTGTCGGAAAGTGAGTGAGCTTTGTGGCGTCCATCGTAAGGTGGTAGATTTGGTCGTCAGTGGTCTGGTGGATAAGATGGCGGAGGATATTGATGATGGAAAGAGCGTGCAGATGGGTGAGTTTGGTATCTTCACTCCTACTATCCGTGCTAAGAGTACAGATGACGAGAAGGAGGTCTCATCCAAGTCGATCGTTCAGAGAAAGATCTTATTTTATCCGGGAAAAATCTTCAAAAATACGTTGGAAGATATGAGCATTACCCGCCGTGCGGAAATTGAAACGGATTATACGGACGGAAGTAGTAATGGGGGGAATAATGGGGGTAACCCTGATTCGGGCGATGATGGCAAAGGGGAAGCACCGGACCCGGCTGCATAATTAGACTGGACTTTGTATTAAAGCAAGCCTTTAATTAGTGAATGCACAGAGAATCGATTCTTAATCGGTAATCTGTGCATTCTTTTTATATGATTTTCTGCTTTTATACTCCTCAAACTTGCAAAATCGTTTCAATCGTTTCACAGAACCTTTCAGGGCCTGTATTTTCTCCTGAAAGTATGATTTGATTTATTTTTTAACTTTTATATTTGTCAACAGAAACGAACGACAATGAAACATGGTATCTTTATCTTGGCTATTCTTATGGCTTTGTTAAGCCTTCCAGAAAGTGGGTATGCTACGGTGCCATTTTTTACTGTTGTAAATGATACAATCCGACGGGTAGTGATATATTTTGATGCGAATGAAACGAATGTGAATCCTTATTATAGGGGTAATAAAGAGGTAATTATAGCATTAGATTCCTTATTGTCCGGAAACTCGGATACGAAATATATAACAGCGTTAAATGTAGTGAGTTTTGTTTCTCCTGATGGTGACGAGTCTTATAATAAAAGTTTGGTTACTAAGAGAAATAACTCGATAAAGGAATTCTTGAGGCGATATGAATTAGTTAATAATGTTGATAAGATTCATTTTTGTTCAAAGGGAGAGGATTGGTTGGAGTTTCGTAAGTTGGTGGCATCTGACACCAACTTACCCGACCGGGAAGAAGTGTTGATGTTGATCGACTATCATAAGGATGATATCGCCAAAAGAAAGCGACTGTTGCGTAAGCTAAATCGGGGAGCCGCCTACCGATATATGGTTCGTGATGTATTTCCGGAATTGAGGCGGTCTGTTATAACGATTGTCGGGGAAACTGCGATAATAGATAGAGAGGCTTTTGAACCGGTATCTTCTGTCTCCGGGTTGTTTGTTTCGAATCAGGAAGAGGCGCTTCCGAAGAATCAACCTGATAAGCCTGTGGGAGAAAGTGAAGATAAACAGACCTGTGAGGTCGATATGTCGGAGGCAGAAGAGCCGGTGAAAAGCCAAACAGTGCTTGCAGTAAAGAACAATCTATTATATGATTTGGCATTGGCGCCGAATATAGAAATAGAAATTCCAATAGGTAAGAGGTGGTCTTTGAATACTGAATATAAATGTCCGTGGTGGTTGAATAGTAAACACGATTTCTGCTATCAGCTCCTTTCTGGAGGGATGGAAGGACGTTATTGGCTGGGAAACCGGCAGAAACGTAACCGATTGACCGGACATTTTATTGGACTTTATGCTGAAGGTGGAATATATGATTTCCAGTTACGTGGAGATGGGTATCAGGGTAAGTACTATGGAGCTGCTGGAGTGACTTATGGATATGCAAAGCAATTAGCACGGCACTTCTCCCTTGAATTCAGTCTTGGCATAGGGTATTTGACAACAGAATATAAGAAATATACTCCTTATGAGGGGGATATTGTATGGACAAATAGTGGGCGTTATAACTTTATTGGTCCTACCAAAGCAAAAGTTTCTTTGGTATGGTTGATAACAACAAAGAGATAGGAGGGCGTTATGCGAAATGCAAGATTCATGCTTCTTGTGCTTCTGTCCTCGCTGCTGGTGCTAAACGGGTGTAGCCGTCGCGATATATTGGATGATTATCCTGTAAGTGGGGTAGAAATTTCATTAAACTGGGATGGAGTAACAGATAAATTACCAGAAGGTATCCGGGTTATATTTTATCCGAAAGATGGTGAGGGTAAAAAAGTGGACAGGTACCTTTCGGTACGAGGTGGAGAAATGAAAGTTCCTCCGGGACGGTATTCGGTTGTAGCTTACAACTATAATACGGAGTCCATACGTATCCGAGGAGAAGAGTCCTATGAAACGATAGAAGCTTATACAGGAAACTGCAATGGTTTAGGGATTGCAGGAACGGAAAAGATGGTTTGGTCACCGGACTCACTATATGTGCTGAATATTGATGAACTGAAAATAGATAAGAGTGAAGAGGTGCTTTCTTTGGATTGGAAACTGGAATCGGTAGTGAAGAAGTATTCTTTTGCGGTAGAGGTCAAAGGTTTGGAGTACGTAACAACAATCGTAGGATGTATTAACGGACTATCTGATTGTTACCACATTGGTAAAGGTTATGAAGCATCTTCCTCGCGGCCTATCTATTTTGAGGTACAGAAAGATGGTAATAAGGTAGTGGCGTATTTCACAGCTTTCAAGCAGGCAAAGGAAATGCCAGTCCCGACACGAATATCAGAATCAGGGAGCGCAACTTCCCGTGGTGTAGGCGATATAAAGTTGATCTTGAGATTTATCAAAACGGATAATACGGTGCAAGAAGCAGCAATTGATGTTACTGAAATAATAGAGACACTTGAAGATACTGGAACAGGAGATGATGGAAAACAGGACCCTCCACCGGAGATTGAGTTACCGTCTGATGATAAGATTGAGGTTGATAAGCCAGAGTTACCGCCGAATCCTGATGGGGGTGGAGGAATGGATGGCAATGTTGATGGGTGGGGACCGGAAGATAATGTTGAATTACCTGTGATTTAAAATAGATGTTATAAACAAAATAGAACAATATTATAAACTTTTAAAAAATACAGTTATGAAGAAAATTTTATTGGCAGTAACAGCTGCTTTAGCAATTATGAGTTGCTCACAAAATGAGGAATTTGAGGCGCCGAATCAACAAACAAAGATTGATTTTACTTCAGTAGTAAGGAAAGCTACAAGAGCTACAGATACAAATAGTAATAACTTTTTAGGGTTCACTGTAAGTTCTTATATTACAGATGGTGACTATAATGGAACAGATGCTTTAGGAGCTGCATACATGGATGGAATCTCATATGCGAAAGATAATGCTGCTGCACCTTGGACTACTACCGATAAAGGAACGTATTATTGGCCATCAATAAGTTCAGGAAAAAAAGTACAATTCTTTGCATACCCAACGACAGATCCTACGTCCTATTCTCTTCCTGACGCTAGCTACCCTACAATATCTTTCACTGTTGATGGCACTCCTGCGGATCAAAAAGATTTGGTTGTTGCACATGCAACTAATGTTACTTCAGAGTCGAGTAAAGTAGCTGATGGTACACTGACCCTAGATTTTAAACATGTTCTAACCCGTATAAATTTTGCGTTTATTCCTGATGATCCTTTGCTTACTTATGCAGTGACTGCTGTTAGTATAGCTGATGTTAAAGGTGGAACAGGTAAATATAGTTTTAATGCAGATAATGGTGAATGGAATTTGGCTGCTGCTGCTACTTCATCATATAGTTATGCTGTTAAACAATCAGCAGATAAGGTTGAAAATAAGAATTATTATTCTTTGGCTGATACTAATGCATCTTGGATGCTATTTCCTCAAGAAGTAAATGGTAAGGTTATATCAATAACATATTCAACGAAACAGGGTGCGATGGAAGTCTTTTCAGGAACTAAAAAAGTAACTCTTCCTAGTGATGCCAAATGGACAGTTGGTCAAAATGTGCTATATGTATTAACATTACCTGCCGGTGCTGCTAAAGTTGGGCTTGATACAGAGGTTAGCGAATGGAATACTGCAGACGAAAAAGAGGAGACTGCTAAATGATAAAATGTGACACTGTCTATGATTTTGCATAAATGAGAAAACAGAATTCAGATATTTTGGCTCATATCTGGATTCTGTTTTTTATATAAGTATTTTTGGCTTTTCAGTTTTTCAAGAAAAGTGGGGGCTTTCTGTTTGAGAGCTAAGCTTGCATTTTTGAGTACTTCTATTTCTTTCCATATAGCTTCTTTTTCACTTTTCTTCCTTTTTTTATGGCTATATGAAATCTTTCATATATTTTTGCTGGCAGCATAAACAAATACAAACACAGCCAGCTTATGCCATCTATTTGTCAAGGAACTTGGGATTGTCAAATATGTCCGAAAGCAGTGAGCAATGCTATTACTCATGTTATTTATCAGCGTGGTTTTCATAAACCAGCTCAGAGGTGTGAGGAAAATTTTATTCTTTTCTTGATTAAAGGAGAAATGCTGGTTAATAGTAAGGAATATGCCGGTACCATGCTTAAAGAAGGTGAATTTATACTTCAAGCTATTGATTCTACATTTGAGATGCTTGCCATGCTTGAATGTGAGTGCATTTATTATCGTTTTATTCAACCGGAATTGTTTTGTGATTCTCGTTTCAATCATATAATGAAAGATGTATCACCTCCACTTATCTATTCCCCAATAAAGATAGTTCCTGAACTACAATATTTTTTGCAGGGTTCCATCACTTATTTAAAAGGAAATAAAGTCTGTCGGGATTTGTTGTCTCTCAAGCGGAAAGAGTTGGCATTTGTGTTGGGGTATTATTATTCTGATTATGACCTCTCGAGTCTGGTGCATCCGCTCTCTAAGTACATCAATAGTTTCCACTACTTTGTTATTCAAAACTATAAGAAAGTAAAGACTGTAGAAGAACTAGCCCAATTAGGAGGATATACCCTTAGCACATTCCGTCGTATTTTCAATAATGTCTTTCATGAACCAGTTTATGAATGGATGCTGGCACGCCGTAAAGAGGGTATTCTCGATGACTTGAATAATTCTGCTTATAGTATTTCCGAGATATGCTATAAATATGGTTTTGAGTCCTTACCTCATTTCTCTAATTTCTGTAAGAAATCTTTTGGCGCTTCTCCACGTAATTTGCGTGGACAAAACCGTTCATGATAACTGATTATTAATAATAATCATGATCCATTCATATATAAAGAAATCCCCTGTCGGACTAGCCGGCAGGGGATTCTGTCATTAATCAAATTAAGCTCTCGCTCTCGAAATCTAGCAATTTCTAGTCTTTTAATTTTGCGATGATGAAGTCACGGTTCAAGCGGGCGATGTTGCTGATAGAGATGTTCTTCGGACATTCAGCCTCACAAGCACGAGTGTTTGTACAGTTACCGAATCCCAGTTCATCCATCTTTGACAACATGGCTTTTGCACGACGCAAAGCTTCCGGTTTACCTTGCGGCAGCAAGTTCAACTGGCTAACTTTTGCAGAAACGAACAACATAGCAGAACCATTCTTACATGCAGCTACACAAGCACCACAACCGATACAAGAAGCAGCATCCATAGCTTCGTCAGCGATAGGCTTCGGAATCAGGATAGCGTTAGCATCCTGCGGAGCACCTGTACGTACGCTCACGTAACCACCAGCTTGCATAATCTTGTCATAAGCAGTACGGTCTACCATCAAGTCCTTGATTACAGGGAAACCGGCCGAACGCCAAGGTTCAACAGTAATCGTATCACCATCCTGGAAACGACGCATATAGATCTGGCAAGTAGTAGCACCTGTTGCAGGACCGTGCGGGTGTCCGTTGATGTAAAGAGAACACATACCGCAGATACCTTCGCGGCAATCGTGATCGAATACTACCGGTTCTTTTCTTTCGCTGATGAGCTGTTCGTTCAGAATATCCAGCATTTCGAGGAAGGAAGTATCACCGGGGATATCTTTCATTTGGTAGGTTTCAAAAGCACCTTTAGCCTTCGGACCAGCTTGGCGCCATACCTTCAGTGTAAATGATATATTTTTATCCATTTTCTTCTAATTCTTTTAAATGTTTAACTTCACCGATTAGCTCTTGTAGTTACGGGTTTGAACCTTGATAGCTTCGTATACCAGCGGTTCTTTGTACAACACCGGAGCTTTTTCATCGTCACCTTGATATTCCCAGCATGCTACATAGAAGAAGTTTTCGTCATCACGTTTAGCTTCTCCTTCTTCAGTCTGGTATTCTTCACGGAAGTGACCACCACAACTTTCGTTACGGTTCAATGCATCGTAAGCAACAAGCTCACCCATTGTGATGAAGTCGTACAGACGGATTGCTTTGTCAAGCTCTACGTTCATACCTTCTTTAGAACCGGGGATAAACAGATTCGTTTCGAATTCCTTGCGGATTTCTTTCAGTTCGGCAATACCTTTCTTCAAGCCTTCTGCCGTACGTCCCATACCTACATATTCCCACATGACATGACCCAGTTTCTTGTGGATAGAATCAACAGATTCTTTACCCTGGATGCTCATGAACTTGTCGATCTTAGCTTGAACTGCCTTTTCTGCTTCAGCAAATTCAGGAAGATCAGTAGAGAAACGAGGAACAGTGATTTGATCTGCCAGATAATTCTGGATGGTATAAGGCAATACGAAGTAACCGTCAGCCAAACCTTGCATCAATGCAGAAGCACCGAGGCGGTTTGCACCGTGGTCGGAGAAGTTACATTCACCGATAGCGAACAGACCCTTGATAGTGGTTTGCAGTTCGTAGTCTACCCAGATACCACCCATTGTATAGTGGATAGCCGGATAAATCATCATCGGATTATAATATTTTACGCCATTAATTTCTTTTGCCAGTTCTCCCGGATTAACGTCAGTGATTTCTTCATACATATCGAAGAGGTTACCATAACGTTGGAGAACGATGTCGATACCCAAACGGTTGATAGCTTCAGAGAAGTCAAGGAATACGGCTAAACCAGTGTTGTTTACACCGAAACCTGCGTCGCAACGTTCTTTAGCAGCACGGCTGGCAACGTCACGCGGAACCAGGTTACCGAATGCCGGATAGCGGCGTTCCAAGTAATAGTCGCGGTCTTCTTCAGGAATATCACTTCCTTTGATTTCGCCTTTCTGAAGTTTCACAGCATCTTCTTTTTTCTTCGGAACCCAGATACGACCGTCGTTACGGAGAGATTCAGACATCAAAGTCAGTTTAGACTGCTTGTCACCGTGTACAGGGATACAAGTCGGGTGAATCTGAACGTAAGCAGGGTTAGCAAATACAGCACCCTTGCGGTAGCAAGAGATAGCAGCTGTACAGTTACATCCCATAGCGTTGGTAGACAGGAAGTAAGCATTACCATAACCACCGGTAGCGATAACTACAGCGTGAGCGGCAAAGCGTTCCAGTTCACCTGTTACAAGGTTTTTAGCGATGATACCGCGAGCACGTCCGTCAACGATCACCACGTCTTGCATTTCATAACGAGTGTACAGTTTTACAGTACCTACGTTTACCTGACGGCTCAATGCAGAGTAAGCACCCAGCAACAACT
>NZ_DAWCXD010000075.1:11735-24794 GCF_052357945.1 Bacteroides sp.
ACAGTACCTACGTTTACCTGACGGCTCAATGCAGAGTAAGCACCCAGCAACAACTGCTGACCAGTCTGGCCTTTAGCGTAGAAAGTACGGGATACCTGTGCGCCACCGAAAGAACGGTTGTCCAGTGTACCGCCATATTCGCGAGCGAAAGGAACACCTTGTGCCACACATTGGTCGATGATAGCGTTAGACACTTCAGCCAGACGATATACGTTAGCTTCACGGGCACGATAGTCACCACCTTTTACAGTATCGTAGAACAGACGGTAAACGGAGTCACCGTCATTTTGATAATTCTTTGCAGCATTGATACCACCCTGTGCAGCGATAGAGTGTGCACGACGGGGAGAATCCTGAATACAGAAATTGAATACTCTGAAACCCATTTCACCGAGTGAAGCAGCGGCAGAAGCACCTGCCAGACCCGTACCCACAACGATGATGTCCAAACGGCGTTTATTAGCGGGGTTCACCAATTTCTGGTGAGCTTTATAGTTGGTCCATTTCTCAGCCACCGGGCCTTCTGGAATTTTTGAATCTATCTTGATCATAATATTATTTACAATTTAATCATTTACAATTTACTATTTAGCAAGCACCACCACAAATAAGTGTTTTCACAAAGAATACCACTACTACCAGTGCGAAACCGAGTACAACGATTGTAGAATAGATGTTAGAAATACATTTCCAACGATCAATCCATACTTTGTTGTTCCATCCCAGTGATTGCATTGAACTCCAGAAACCGTGAGTCAGGTGGAACCACAAAGCAAACAGCCAAACAAGGTAAAGAACTACGTAAACCGGACAAGAGAAAGTCTGCTGAATGTGATATGCGCCGTTAGCAGCGTAAGCCAATGTCAATGTATCAGCGTGCATGCCCATGTTGTGCATCAGTTCCGGCAACTGCATTTTTGCCCAGAAGTTGAAGAGGTGCAAACCAAGACCTACGATAACGATAAGACCCAGCACCAACATGTTTTGAGATGCCCATTCTACAGTTTTCGGTTTGTCTGTCACTGCATAGCGTTCGCTACCACGCGCTTTGCGATTCTGCATTGTCAGCCAGAATGCGTAGATAATGTGAATTACGAAAAGAGCAGCCAGTCCTGCGGTAGCCACTAATGCATACCAGTTTGCTCCCAGGAACTCACAGATCATGTTGTAACCATCAGCCGAGATGATCGCAACCAAGTTCATCGCCATGTGAAATGTTAGAAACAGGACAAGGGCGATACCGGTAACGCTCATCACCACTTTCCTTCCTACAGATGAATTACTTAACCACATAAATGATTGAATTTAAATTATTTAATTGTTAGAACTAAAATTTCGACGTTTTACACCTCTTACAGACTGCAAAAATAGGGGAAATAGATTGATTGAGCAAGGAATTAAAGAAATAATTCTTTAATAATGGATCAATACGCCAATGTGTCAATATGCCAGCCAGTATGCGCGCATGGTGCAACTGATTGGCACATTCGTAGGATGGGACTGTTTATTGTACCTTTCCGATTTTCTCACCGTCGGCTGCTTTTTTGCGTAAAGCGCGTGGGGTATCGCCGAAAGAGTCTTTACAGAAGTGTGCGAAATGCGACAGGGAGTCGAATCCGTATTTGTTACAGATTTCAGTGATTCGCATCTTGGTGTGTTGCAGGTCTTCCAGAATTCCTTCCCGTTTCTTTTCCAGTATCCATTCATATACGGGCATACCATACAGGTTTTTGAAGAGGCGGCGGAAAGTAGTGGTCGTATATCCTCCCAGGTGTGCAAATTCTTCTACGTTTTTCACGTTGCTGTAGTTTTGCATGACGAAGTAGTGGAAACTTTCCGTATATGTGCTGATTGGATAGAAGAATGAGCTTAGCTGGGGTAGCGGGTAGAAATTGGTAATCAAGAAAACTAATTCCTTGCATTTTAAGTCGATATACTTGCTGCAAGGGGCTTCCTCACCGAGGAATTCGGATATACTGGTGACAAGATGGTACAGTTTTTCACTCATGACAAGCGGAGTGTAGGTCAATGGGGCCCCTGTCTGTTCCATCATTTCTTTGTACCGTTCTTCGCAGAGCAGAGGTAGTTCGTTGAACCAATAGACAACATATTCAACATCTGTCAGTGCCAATATTTCAACCTTGGAACCGATAGCTTGCAGGATAAACTGCTTTTCACGCAGTGTATTTCCGGGATATTCTTCGCTGTTGATCAGTAATTCACCCTTTATCATAAAAAGCATACAATTCTGTGTACACTTATCCTTGGGGATATGTTCTCCTTTGGGTAAATTTCTATATACAAGGATATTCTCAGTGGCTTTGGGGCATCCCGTACAGTTGGTATATTGTATGCAAAATGAATCTCCTGCCATGAAGTTATTCGTGAATTGTTATTTATGGGGAACAAAGATATAATTTTTTTGCGGAAAACGACATGCTTTCTTTCATTTATGTTTTAGTAGAAAGCTTTGTATGATTGTTTTTATTATAGTGGAATGAACTTATAACTAAAATATGCAACTATATTATGAAGAACAAAAAGGCATTAATAGGAATGGCGGGCATGGCTGTATTGTCTGCCGAAGCTATCGCACAGAAGCCAGTCAATATCGTCCTTATCAACCTGGATGATGCCGGAAACGGAGATTTCTCTTGTCGTGGAGCAGTTGGTTATCAGACCCCACATATTGACTGGATGGCTGCCAATGGGATGGCAATGAACAATTTCTATGCGGTTCAGCCCATTAGCGGTGCTTCGTTGCTATGAGCAGTTAGGATATGGTTATGCCCGTCATTTCTTTACGGTTTCTGCTACTTATACATCTGTTCCTGATGATAATTGTCTTGTCGTCTCGTTGGAGAGTCTGCCTGATACGAAAACTTATTATACGCTGGATGGTAGCCAACCGACAAAAGGCGCTTTTCTGTATGAGAATCCCCTTCGGATAGATAAAAGTTGTGTGCCTAATTATATTTTCTTACTTGTAGTAGAACTTCTCGAGGACTGTTTGCATTTCAGGATACTTATCATCCGTATCTCCTGTTTCTTTGCGAAGTCTCAATAAATCTTTCTTCATTTGTTTGATGATTGATGCGTACTTCGGATCATTATAAAGATTATGATTCTCGTGCGGGTCATTCTGCAAATCGTAGAAATCCCATGCAGGTGTAAATTCGAAGTTTTCCGTGTCGGTCATGCCCAGGTTCTTTGCATAGTAGAAAATGAGCTTGTACCGGTCTGAACGGATGGCAAAATGTGCCGGACGAATGGCATGATTGGTCCAGTAGCGATAATAGATTTCTTTTCGCCAATCTGACGGGGTCTTTCCTTCGAGGTTGTCGACAAAGCTGCGTCCCTGTACATTATCCATCTTTACTCCGGAGAATTCTGCCAGTGTCGGTGCAAAGTCGACATTTAATACGAGATCTTTCAGACGTTGTCCTGCAGGAATCTTTTTGGGGTAGCGAATCACGAAAGGCATACGGGCTGATTCTTCATAGAACATTCGTTTGTCGAAGAAACCATGTTCGCCTAAGAAATAGCCTTGGTCGGATACATACACTACGATGGTGTTATCGGCAACTCCCATTTCGTCCAGTGTTTTCAGGAGTTTGCCGATGTTGTCGTCGACGGTGGCTCCACAACGCATATAGTCACGGATCAGTTTCTGATAAGCTGCTCGTCTGGCGGTGGTTCGTTGCATACCTTCCGTGCTGAATGGCAGTCCGGGATAGCGGCACCACCATTTGTCGGGATCTTTCGAAGCAGTTCGCCAGCGGCGTACCAGCTCTTCCAGTTTTTGTCCGATAAAAGAACGCCCGTTTGTTTCCGGTCCCCAGTCCAACAGGTTTTCCGGTTCGGGGAAAGTGACGCCGTCGTAAAGATGTTCCATACGTATCGGATAATCATAAGGTTCGTGAGTGGCTTTGAAGTGACAGCACATCAAGAAAGGTTGTTTTCCGTCCTGCTGTTTCATCCACCGGATTGCTTTTTGTGTGACGAGATCGGTAGAGAAACCAAGTACCCGTTGACCGAAGTTCCGGTTGCCCGGCCAGGGGTCAGTACTTTCGATGAAAGTCGGATCACGATATTCTCCCTGGTCGTGGAAGATGGAGTAGTAGTCGAATCCCTGTGGTTGTGACTTGATATGCCATTTTCCGACAAGTCCCGTATGGTAGCCGTTGGCTTGCAGGACGGTTGCCAGTGTAGGGATCGAAGTATCCAATGAATCTGCCAGTGTGTAAAGTCCGTTCTGGTGACTGTATAGTCCAGTCAGGATGCTGGCACGGCTGGGGGCAGAGATAGAATTGGTGCAGAAACAATTATCGAGGACTACACCTTCGTTGGCGAGCCGGCGGATGTTGTTGTTATAGGCATAATCTGCCAGTACTCCACCGTAAATACCCCATGCTTGCGAGGTATGGTCATCGCTTAGAATAAAGAGAATGTTGGGACGTTGTTCGTCCTTTTGTCGGTTTTCTTGTCCGGCTGTTTGGGCATTCAGGATTTGAGTAGCTGTTCCTGCTGTCAAAATCCCAGTTAGTAGTAGTTTATTCATAAATATATAATTGTTGCATTTCTTTAAAAGTCAGTTTATGACCATCCTGCCACCAGTTGGGATCGTTCAGGTTGCAGAAATCATCTTCCTCTTCCATGCGGAAAGCCAGTTGCTTTTTCAATTTATTCGCTTCTTCTCTCTTTTCGGTCAGTAAGTTATGCATTTCCAACGGATCTTTTTGAAGATCGAACAGTTGTTCGGTTATCTTTCCATTCACGTGATAAATGATGTATTTGTAGGAGTCGTTGACAAATGCCCGCTGGATGTTGGAGTAAGCCAGAAACAGTTCTTTGCGGTGCGTTGTCCCAGAGTCTTCCAGTACGGGATAGAGCGACTGGGCGTTCATACTTTCCGGCAGGGGAATATTTGCCAGCTCGCAGAGAGTCGGGGCAATGTCGTGCAGATAGCACAGTGATTGGTTCTTTTCTCCTTTCCGGTTTTTGTATGAAGGGGCTATGATGGTGAGCGGCACTTTGACGCTATGGTCATAGAGGTTCTGTTTACCCAATAAGCCGTGTCGTCCTACTGCCAGTCCATTGTCTGAGGCAAAGACGACGATGGTGTTTTCTGCTTGTCCCGTTGCGCGCAATACTTCCATGATACGTCCTATCTGTACATCCACTTCACTTATCATGCCGTAGTAATCGGACAGTTCTTTTTGTATCTGCTGTTCGGTGCGTGGTGCCGGTAGCAGTAATTCGTCGCGTACTCTCATTTCACCGTTATTAAACGGATGTTTGGGAAGAAAGTTGCGGGGGACATCCAGTGTGTCGGGGCTATATTTCCGACCGTAGTTGGGGAGTTGGTTGCGAGGATCGTGCGGAGAGGTGAAAGCCACGTAAGCCAGGAAAGGTTGTTTATCTCCTTTTTGCTTTTGAAGAAACCGGATGGCTGCGTCTGCATACATTTTGGAAGAGAATTCTTCTCCTGTGAATTTCGTTTTCGGTCCATATACCCCTGTGGAGTCGTAATGGTTGAGGTGTGGCGAACAGTGCCCGTTTTGTTCATAAGGATGCATTCCACCGAAATAGATGTTGTCGCCCTCCTGAAAGGAACGGTTGAATGCGGCTTTGTCCGAGTGCCATTTTCCGGTGGCAAAGGTACGGTAACCGTGTCGGCGGAATTGTTGCGGGAAGGTGGTATGTGCTTTCGGAATTTTCATACCATCGGATTGAATGTTGTATAATCCGCGCCCTGTCATGAGCATGGCCCGGCTAGGCATGGACAAGGCTCCGCATAAAGCACCGTTAGTGTACGTGTTTGTGAATGTGACACCTTCGGCAATCAGGCTGTCGATGGCGGGTGTATATACATCTTCGTTTCCCAAAGCATGGATGGAAGACGCCTGCAGGTCGTCCGTTAAGATGAAAAGTACATTGGGCTGTTGAGGGATCTCTTTGGCAGTCGATTGACACTCGGCGGTTAATGGGCTGAATGCCAACGGTAGACAGCAGGATATAAATGAATACTGGATGGCTGGTTTCATGTTAACAATGGTTGTATTGTTCTATTTAAAAGTGTCTTATAATGTTTTAGACGCGAATTAAGTAGGTAAATGAATTGACGAAATCCGCAGAGGCTACTTAATTCACGTCTAAAGATAGTGAATGTTATTTATATAATACAGTTTCTTTATAAAAAAACTTCATTTATCCCACGGCTTTTTCATTTCTTTTGAGCGGGTTGCCATCAGAGCCGACTCTTTGCCGGGTATTCAAAAACATAGACGATGAGGCAATGGCTAGTCGTATATCTGCGTTCGTTGATATTTTTTGCAAAGAGATAAATGGTTGGGATACTGATATTATCTGCATTGACGGTAAAACTATGAGAGGTACCGTGTATGAAAATGGGCGTAATCCCGACATCGTATCAGCTTATTCTCTTCGTGGGGGATTGACTCTGCCCACTGATGTATGCGAAGAGAAAAGTAACGAGATCAAATCTCTCCTCAAGCTACTGGATAAACTGGATATCTGGGGATGTATAGTCACCGCAGATGCCATGTCATTCCAAAAATCGATAATAAACAAGATCAGAGAAAAAGGCGGAGACTTCGTCATCGAGCTTAAAGCCCTGACTTTGACAATGCATCACCCTAAACTCCTAGAGCTTCAAATACTGGCTCAATAAGCTTTTGATTATGGGTTAAGCCATTCAGCCAATTTCGTACCCCCATAGTCCCCACTCCAGTGCTGTCGAAAGATATAACAAATATGCTTTATCAAAACAATATTATAAAAATATACCCTGAAACAGACTTTATTTTGTTTTTCCTAACGTTTTTGTGAGTGGCGTTTGTTTTTTCTCTGTTATTGAGAAAACTTTATGTTGATTTTTGGAAGTATTATAGTAATTATTGAACATCCATTCCTGTTTGTTATGTGTATTTTTGTGGTCTAAATTCATTAATTATCAATCATTATGCTAATGCTAAGAAAAATTGTATTCTTCCTTTTTTTATTTGTAGGATTATCGTTATTTGCACAACAAGATTATTTAGTCAGCTCTTATGTTCGGGGTAATTTTTACAATCGCGGTCGTATTTCCACTGAAAGTCTGCGGGCAAGTGACGACCTTATTTTCTTGAATGTTCATCCTAATAAAGACGGATCACTTTCATTTGAAAATCCGCGTGCATTTCAAGGAAAAGGGGTGACAACTTGGGAAGGACTGATTAAATCGGTTCGTGCAAAAGTAAAAGGTACAAAAACGAAAATACGTCTGGGAGCTTCCAGTGGCGAATGGAAAACGATGGTGGCTGATGAGGCTGCTCGTACGGCATTTGCAAAGAATATAAAGACTGTACTGGAAAAGAATAAGCTGGATGGCATTGATCTTGATTTTGAGTGGGCGGAGAATGAGAAAGAATACAAAGATTATAGCCTGGCTATCGTGAAGATGCGGGAGGTGCTGGGAGATCAATATCTATTTAGCGTATCTCTGCATCCTGTTTGTTATAAGATTAGTAAAGAAGCCATTGAAGCCGTTGATTTTATTTCACTCCAATGTTACGGTCCTTCACCGGTTCGTTTTCCGGTAGAGAAATATGATTCGGATATTCAGATGGTACTGAAGTATGGCATTCCCAAAGAGAAACTGGTGGTGGGAGTTCCTTTCTATGGTGTGACAAAAGATAATTCGAAGAAGACAGAGGCTTATTTCAGTTTTGTACAAGAGGGACTGATTACGGAGCCTGCACAAAATGAAGTAATATATAAGGGAGAGAAATATGTGTTTGACGGACAGGACAATATCCGCACTAAGACCCGTTATGCGATGGAGCAAGGACTGAAAGGCATGATGAGTTGGGATTTAGCCACGGATTTGCCACTGGATGATTCTAAATCATTGCTCAAAGCGATGGTTGAAGAATTAAGGAAATGACCTCCCCCACAGGTCGCTAAATTTCCTATTGGGAGGTATCAGAAGAGATTTTTCATTATTGTTCTGAATGATAGAGCAACATGAAAGTAAATTCTACTTCTGATACATCTTCCTTTCTCAAGATTGCTTAATTTGTTTCAGATAATCTGAAGGAGAGACACCAAATTCTTCCTTAAAGCATTGGCGGAAATATCCCGTACTGTTCATTCCTACCTTATAGGCTATTTCAGAGATATTGAACTTCCCTTCAAGCAGCAAACGTTCTGCATTCTCCATTTTCACTTTCCGGATATATTCGTTGGTCGAGAGTCCTGTAAGTGCTTTCATTTTCCGGTAAAGAGTGGAACCGCTCATGCACATTTTATCGGATAGATAGTTAATATCAATCTTCTCTGAAGAAAGGTTTTCCTCGATTAAAAGGGTGATTTTTTCAATAAACTCATTATCTAATTTGCTCAAAGCTTCGGTAATTACTATACGCTTTTCACTTAAATCTATTTGATTTCCCGGACTAGATTGCGCCTGGAATTGAGCTACTAACTTTCTCCTTGAATCGAGCAGATTATTGATACGGCTACGTAGCAGAGAAGCACTGAAAGGTTTCGTCAGGTAAGAATCGGCTCCTACTTCATATCCTTCTTCTTTATCTTGCAGAGAATCTTTGGCTGTCAGCAGGATAATAGGAATATGGCTGGTGCGCACATCATCTTTTAATTGCTTACATAAAGTGATGCCGTCCATCACAGGCATCATAATGTCGCTGACTACAATATCGGGGATACGGCTAAGGGCTTGTTGTTTTCCTTCTTCTCCGTTGTTGGCCGTGATTACCTCGAACGAGTCGGTGAAGGATTCAACTATGTATTTCTGTATTTCTTCATTGTCTTCTACAATCAATAGGATTGGTTTACCGGTATCTAATGTCGCTTCTTGTGAATATTCCAGCTCCGTATTCTGATTCATCTCCTCTTGAACTGGTTCTGTAGAATCTGCATGTAAGGCATTGGGGTAGATGTTATCCGTCAGTAAACTGATATAGAACGTACTTCCCTCATTTTGGACGCTTTCTGCACGGATTTCCCCTTCATGTAAGGTGACGAGATTCTTCACTAAAGCCAGCCCGATACCTGTACCGGATGCCTGATGCTTACCGCTTTCCTGATAATAGCGGTCGAAAATATGTGGCAGGGCCTCGGCAGAAATTCCGTACCCTGTATCACTGACTTTAATTTCCGTATAAGCTACCTCATTACGCATGGTCTGATGCAAACTTAGCGTTACGCGCCCTTGTTCCGTATATTTGATAGCATTGGAAATCAGATTGTCCAAAACAATCGTGATGATTTCTTTATCGAAGAAAAGAAACATTTCTTCTTTTTCTATCTGAATCCGGAAATCAATTTTGGTATTTTGATTTAACTCTTTGTATTTAAGCCCTATTTCATAAATCAGAGGGGCAATGTTCCCTTTGCTGACACACAATTTCTTGTTTTGTGTTTCTGTTTTTCGGAATTCCAGAATCTGATTAATCAGATTGAGCAATCGTAGCGCACTCTGATAGATAACTGATAGTTTCTGGGCTTGTTTTGCAGGAAGCGATGCTTCTTTCTGCATATCTTCGAGAGGACCGAGGATTAAGGTCAGAGGGGTACGTAGCTCATGCGTGATATTGGTATAGAAACGCAAGCGTTCCTGATTTAATTCCTGTTCCTGCTCATGGTTTTTCTTTTCCAAAGTATAAAGACTCTCCAGATCTAACTTCTTTTTGTAAGCATGCAAGATAAGATAAATGATACTGATAGATGCCAAGATGTAGATAAGTTTTGCCCACCACGTCAACCAGAGAGGAGGATTGATACGGATGGTCAGGGAAGTGGCTTCTTCCGGCCATTCCTGATTATGTACTCGCGCTTTGATGAAGAATTCATATTTTCCTGGGGGAATGTTGCGGAAAGTGACATTGTTACTTTCATTGACGGTGTACCACGAGTTTTCGAGCCCTTTCAGCATATAAACATACTCTACTTGATTGACGAGAGAATAGTTTTGAACATTGAATCTCACTCCGAAGCTATTTTGTGCATGACTCAATTCAACGTTTGCTCCTTTGGAGAGATTGATAATCATGTCATTGTTTTCCAGATTACTCAACCGTCCCAGTATTTTCATCTCTGTGACAACTGCCGCTGGGGCCGGTTGTTCATTCATGGTTATGTCAGGATTGAAACAACATACTCCATTGATAGAACCGAAATAAATATGTCCATTCTTACTTTGTGTTACACAACCGCTTGAGAAACTTCCTGCCGGAACATCGTCAGAGTGGCCATAGTTATAAAAACAGTCTTTATTCGTAACATAGCAACTGATACCTTTATTATTGCTAAACCAGATATTCCCTTTTTTATCTTCTGTTATTGCACAGATATTTGTATTGATTAAGCCATCTTTTCGTTGGTAAGTTTTGTAATTCAGTTCATTAGTCGACAGGAAACAAACTAATCCTTCTCCCGTTCCTATCCACATTCTTTTTTGTTTATCTTGTATGATCTGATTGATAGTGTTAGAACAAAAGCCATCTCTTTGAGTGAACGTCTTGATTTTCTGTAAGTCCGGGGTGTATATGCCAAGTCCGTCTCCGAAAGTTCCAATCCAAAAACGTCCTTTCTCATCTTGGGCTATAGAACGTATAAAATCACTGTGCAGTTCGCTATTATCTGTATTGTAATGCTGGATAATCTTCATGGTTAGAGGGTTTAATACAACAATTCCTCCACTATATCCTACCCAAATGTTATGTTGGGCATCTTCATAGATCGTACGGACGTCTAGATTAGATTGTCCCATGAGGGAGATGGAACGGAATCTTTTATTCCGGCTATCATAATAGCTGATTCCTCCTTGGTAGGAACCGAACCATAAATTCCCTTTTGAATCTTGTAAAGAAGCTAATATAAAATTCGAAGGAATGTCTCCACTCTCTTTTCTATAAATGGCAATACGTTTCTCTCCTTCAAATACATTAATACCTCCTCCATCTGTTCCGATCCAAACCCGTCCTTGTCTGTCCATACAAAGACTGCTGGCTACTTTGTTGTTCAGGCTGTTTTCATTGTTTGGAATCGGAGAATAGCTTAACGTGGTGAACAAAGGAGGTTTACTACTAATAAAGTTGATGCCTCCTCCCCATGTTCCTATCCAGATATTGTCGAAAGAATCCTGGAATATACATCGAGCGCTTGCATTAGAGAGGCTTCGACTATCATCACCCTCCTGTATGTATTCAATAGAAAGCTCCTCTGGTGAGAGAAACATACCCTGTTTCAGATTTAATATGGCAATACCATTGAGCTCTGAAGCAATCCAGAGCCTGTTATCTTTTAATTGCCGGATAGATAATATACGACTGCATAAAGTGGCATACTTGTCATTCTTATTATTTCTGAATGTGATAAAGTTCTCATTAGCAGCATTATATAGAGCCAATCCATTATTTGTTCCTAACCAGATGTTACCGTTTGCATCTTTTATGATACAAAACACATCATTACCGGGCAAACTCGTCGGATTTCCCGTTTCATTCTGGAAATTCTTTACGCTTTTGTCTTTGAGAGAAAAAATACTGAATCCGCTTCCAACATGGCCGATATACAAATTGTTGTCTCCTCCGTCCAATACTGTCCATGTCTGATTGGAGGGCAGACTAGGCACCGTACTCTTATTATAATGTGTGAATTGCCCATTATTAATATTTAGATATTCTATACCTCTATAATAGGTGCTGACCCATAAACCATCATCGTTTTGGGTGGAAGGAGAGATATCCGTTACATCATTTGTAATCAGGCTGTGTGGATTTTCCGGGTTATGTTGGTAGGCGGTAAATGTTTGTTCGTCATAATTGTATGCATTTAGTCCGTCTCGTTGAGTGGCTATCCAAATGATGGGACGTTTGGAATCAGCATACACCCGGTTGAGTTCGTTGCCGGTAATTCCCTGATTGTTATGTGGCAAATCATTTTTATAATAAGTAATGAAGCGGGTGCCGTCAAATTTATTAAGTCCTTCTTCTGTAGCAAACCATAAAAAGCCTTGTTTATCTTGTGTAATACTGACTACATAATTATTGGATAATCCTTGTTCTATTCCCAGTCGTTTTACAGAATGAGACTGGGCTGTCAATTGAAGAATGGACAACAAGGATAAAAATAAAGTAGAAGCAATGTGTTTTTTCATAACTCGTGCTTATTTGTTTCAATTATCAGCTCAAAAATAAGAATAAATATTTTATTTAGAGTATGTAAATCGTTCATTGCACGATTTGCATAGCTCTTCTGCATGATTTTTGCTTATTTCATTTATGTCAATATTCTATATTTGCATTGGAAAAAACAACAAAAAATGTTTAATCTTTAAATTCTAATTTATGAGGTATGTAAGAATCTTATGCATGTGTGTCGTACAGTTGCTTCTGTCAGCTGCAGCATTTGCACAAACACAAGTTACAGGACATGTGGCCGATGTGAGAGGAGAGGGTATCATTGGTGCCAATGTTACTGTCAAAGGAACTTCTAATGGAACCATTACCGATATCGATGGTAACTTCACAATTAATGTAGATGATAAAAATGCCACATTGGCAATTTCGTTCATCGGTTATAAGACTAAAGAGATGAAGATAGGCGAAAAGGCACATCTTCAAATCGTTCTTGAAGAAGATACGGAAACTTTGGATGAAGTTGTGGTGGTGGGCTATGGTACACAAACTAAGAAAAGTCTGACCGGAGCCATCAGTGATGTTAAGTCTGATGCGTTGACGCGTTCTGTTTCTACGACCACTGCGGGAGCCTTATCCGGTAAGATAGCAGGTGTGTCTACACGTGCTGTGGATGCCCGTCCGGGTAGAGGTATCAATCTTGAAATCCGTAATATGGGTAGCCCCCTGTTTGTAATCGACGGTATTCCTTATGGTGGAATGAACAGCCGTGACTGGTTGCAGGCATCGGATGTTTCCGGTAGCGATGTGTTTAATGCTCTGAATATCGAGGATATCGAGAGTATCACAGTCTTGAAGGATGCTTCTGCTGCTATTTACGGTTTGCGTGCATCAA
>NZ_DAWCXD010000076.1:0-24384 GCF_052357945.1 Bacteroides sp.
AATGACGGACAACTTGCTATTTTTTGATTTTATTTCGAACTCACGTTAATTTAAAAATACCTTTTATGCTAAGATTGTGATTACGGGTCCGTTTGCGCACTTGCTCTTCACCTGCTTTTCCATTATAGGTTTTATTGTCTTTAAAAAAACAATAAGAGGAAGAAAAATGATCGGCGTAACAGTCTGCGGTAATATAATTCCCTTTATTTATCATGTATTGGGCACCAATGCCATAATTAAAGGTTTCATGCAATATGTTGTAGTCGTATGCTTCATAAGGGCGGCGTGTCTTGTTGTCATAATATCCGCCGCGGGCATAAAAAGAGAGTTTGTCGGTAGCATCGAAAGTGAATTTTTGATTGACAGTATTTGCATAGAAGCCTGTAGAAGCTACTTTCCCGGTTTCTTCCAATTCATGAGTTTTGGAGTTCTCCTCGTATGGATTCAGTTGCCATCCTTCGGCCTGCTGACGGCGATAAGAGGTGTAGGAGCCGAACTTGCCGGTATTGACATCTATGTTTACGGACTGGGTAAAACGTCCTTTACTGGCATAACGGGTATCGCTGGAAACATTGATAGCATTTTTTGCATCATCAGTAATGATGTTGATAACTCCTCCGATAGCATTTGTTCCGTAAAGAGCGGAAGAAGCGCCGTTCAATATTTCAATACGTTTGATTTTGGCAACATTGATTCGAGCATAGGTGTCATCTCCATACAGGCGTTTGCCATTTTCCAGAAAAATGAAATAATCATCAGGCAATCCATTCAGACTCAATGTTGTCCCCATGCCGTTGGTCATACTTGAGAAAGACGGGGTCAGCTTTTGTAAGGCCTCGTCCAGCGATGTTACACTGGCATTACTTAAATCCTTTGCAGTGATAACGGAAACAGGCACGGGACTGTCCGTCATGCGGTGGTGTGTTCCTGTACCGGTTACTACTACCTGGCCTATATTGGTAAAACTGTCTTGTAGCTTGATAAGAAGATTCTTTTCACCTCCTTTTGTCGTGATAGACTTGGGTGTGTAACTGACATGCGTGATTCTTAATACGTGTTTCCCATCAGGGAGATTGCTGATGGAAAACTCGCCTTTACCATTTGTGGTGCATCCTGAAAGGCTTTGATCGATACGGATATTAGCTCCCACTATAGGTTCGTTGGTATCGGCACTCACAATCTTTCCACTGATACTGACTTGTGCCAGTACGTCAATAGCCAGACAGCTTAAAGTAATTGCTGTCAATAATAACTTTACTTTCATCGAAAGAATTTAAGAATTAATAATTCACTTTCCTGACCCCGGGAGAGCATGATTATCTATGTTCGGACTTGGCAGGTTTCCTGGCTTCACCCTGAAAAGCGCCTTCCCATTTCTGGCAAAAGAAACAGTGGCTTGGTGAGAATTGCTTTTCATCAGACGGGTTTCACAGTAGCGGGCACTGCTTCGGATTCTATAACCGAATTCCCTTTTATACAGGCAGAGAAAGGCTGCCTATATCACCAAATCGGGCACAAAGGTAGGCAATTATTTTATATATGTTTTAAGATTAATGAAAAAATGGTTGCTTTTGAAAGATGTGGGGGATTTTGAACCGTAGGAGTGAATCTAATTCACTCCTACGGTAATATGAATTTGCAATAATTCTGGCGGGATTAGGCAAGTGCCAATATTAATATTTGTGCTGTGAGTACACGTAAAAACATGGTAAGCGGATAAACGGTGGCATAACCCACTGCCGGAGCGTCACAAGAGGTCAAATCATTGGAGTAGGCTAATGCGGGCGGATTGGTGGTGGCTCCGGACAATACTCCGATCAAGGTGTAATAGTTCAGTTTATAAACATATCGTCCTATTATACCTACAATCAGTAAAGGCAGCAGCGTAATAATGGCGCCGTATGCTATCCATACATATCCACCCTCGTTAATGATTGTTTCGATGAATCCTTTGCCGGCTCCTAATCCTACGCAAGCAAGGAAAAGCGAGATACCGATTTCACGTACCATCAAATTGGCACTTATGGTGGTATAGGTTATCAGTTTATAATGTGGTCCGAAACGGCTTATCAGGATGGATACGATAAGGGGGCCTCCTGCCAGTCCCAGTTTTACCGGTTGGGGGATACCGGGGAATAAAAAAGGAGTGCTTCCTAGAATACACCCTAATGCGATGCCTAAGAAAATAGGGATCAGGTTGGGATGATTCAAACGTTTCATGGAATTACCTAGAATCTTTTCGGCATGGGCTACAGCTAGTTCGCTACCCACAATCTTCACCCGGTCACCCATTTGCAATTGCAGGTTGGGAGTGGCCACAAGGTCTACACCCGAACGGTTTACACGGGTAATGCTTGCTCCGAAGTTATTCCTGATTTTTAGTTGGGCCAATGTCTTACCGTTCAATTCAGGCTTGGTGATCAGAATTTTTCTGGAGATAAGTTGTTTGTTTTGGAAATCCCATTCCACATTCACTTGTTTTCCAAAAAAGACAGTGATAGCTTCTACATCTATCGGATTGGCGATAACAAGAATCTCATCGTGTATGTGAAATACTGTAGTGGAGTTCACCAGTTCTGTTTGTCTGTCTCCGTCACAATGCCGTATGCGTGAAATCACAAAATCACGGTTTACCAATGGCTTGATTTCTTTTATTGTTTTACCTTCTACGGCTTCATTGCGTATTTCTAGTGAGATAGGGCGTACTGTCAGTTCTTGTAGATGCCCCAATCCCCGTTCCGCATCGGCTTCTTCGGTTTTTGTATTGATGCGCAGGATATATTTCAATGCCAGCAGGGAGAGAATACACCCTACTACTCCCAATGGATAGGCTACGGCATATCCCAGTGCTATTTCGGGAGCGTCTATACCATTCAGATCACTGTTTGCTTGCTGTGCGGCACCTAGTCCCGGGGTATTGGTTACAGCTCCCGAAAGAATTCCTACCATTGTGGTAATGGGGACACCTGTTATGAAATGGAGTATAATGGTGATGGTCACACCTAAAAATACAACCATCATGGCAAGCAGGTTCAGTGTGAATCCTCCTTTCTTGAATGCTGAGAAGAAACCGGGACCCACTTGTAGTCCGACTGAGTAGACAAATAATATCAGACCGAACTCCTTTAAGAAATGCAACAGATGTTCGTCCAGGTTCAGATTGAAATGACCGAATACTATTCCTACAAAAAGTATCCAGGTTACTCCCAATGAGATACCTGCCACTTTTATTTTTCCTAACATGATGCCGAAAGCAATGACCAGTGAAAGAATAAGTACGGAATGTGCTACTCCGCCGCCCCATAAATTAGGGTACCCTTCAAAGAGATTTCTAAAAAGTTCCATAATTCATTATCTAGTTTAATTATTTATAGTATCAATTTTATCATTGTTGTATAGCTGTCATTCTGGCAAAAATGACTGCAAAGGTAGCTTATTTAATTGATAAACCATAAAACTTTAATTGCTTTCTAAGGATATTTACTTGATATGTCGGAATTATGAATTAATCTGTTATTCTAATTTCGATAATTTGCAATTTGCACTATCTTTGTATCCGTTTTTAAAGAAATACTAAAGAATGAAGCCACAATTACTCATAGGGGCCGCTACATCGGGAAGCGGAAAAACGACTTTTACGATGGGGCTGCTGCGGGCATTGCACAAACGAGGTCTGCGGGTACAGCCTTTTAAATGTGGTCCTGATTATATTGATACACAATTTCATACGCTGGCTGCTGACCATGAGTCGGTGAATTTGGATACTTGGATGGCATCAAATACCCATGTACAACATCTGTATAATAAATATGGAGATGGAGCCGATGTATGTGTAACCGAAGGAGTGATGGGATTGTTTGACGGTTATCAAAGAATGCAGGGAAGTAGTGCTGAAATAGCCAGATTGTTGAATATCCCTGTAGTGCTTATAGTAAGTGCGCGTTCTACAGCTTATTCTGTGGCTCCGTTAATTTATGGTTTCAAGCATTTTAATCCGGCTGTGAAGATTGCAGGTATTGTTTTCAATCAAGTGTCATCTCCTTCTCATTTCGCTTATTTACGTGAGGCTTGTGTTGATGCAGGAGTGGAATGTTTGGGATATCTGCCTATGACAGAAGGGTTGAAAATTCCATCCCGGCACTTGGGTTTGACATTGACAGCCAAACGTTCCATGAACACCTTGATAGAACAGGCTGCGGAATTGGTTGGAAAATATGTGGATTTGGATAAGCTGCTGAGTATTTGTCATCGTAATTTCCCGTGTCGGTATACATTGCCTTATAGTTCAGAAACAGGGGTGGAAAGTTTTACTCCTTCTGCTAAAAAGATGAAGATAGCCATAGCGCGGGATCCGGCTTTCAACTTTATCTATAGAGAAAACATAGACCGCTTGTCTGCGCTAGGAAGCATTACTTATTTCAGTCCTGTATATGGTAGTGATTTGCCGGATGCTGATTTGGTTTATTTACCCGGAGGATATCCGGAATTGTTCGCCCGTCAACTACATCGGCGCAAAAAGTTAATGGAAGCATTAAGAACTTATGCAGAGGAGGGGGGGAAAATTTTGGCCGAGTGTGGAGGTATGATGTTTCTCACCCGTTCCCTGACAGCCCGCCAGGGAGGGACTGCATATGCCATGACGGGGATTTTGCCTTTGGATTGTACCATGGTGGGTGCCAGACTTCATCTAGGATATCGCCGTATAGAATATAAAGGGATGGAGCTTCGCGGGCACGAATTTCATTATTCCAATGTCGTTGCTCCTGACGCTATGCCTTCTGTAGCAAAACAATTTACGGCAAGAGGAATGGAAGTGAGTACCCCGCTTTATAGATATAAAAACGTGATAGCCGGATATACTCATCTATATTGGGGGGAAACGGATATCTTGAAATTATGGAAAGTATGAAACGTATTTATACACGAACCGGAGATAAGGGCATGACAGGAATTCATGGTGGAGAGCGGGTTTTTAAAGATGATATCCGCATTGAAGCTAATGGATGTATTGATGAATTGAATGCTGTTATAGGAATTGTGCGTTCGTTTTTACCTCAGGGGCACGAATGGCAATCCTTGCTTTTTTCAATTCAGAAAAACATGATGGCAGTGATGAGCCATGTGGCTACACCATCAACTATCCGTGAAGGGAATCCTAATATCTTGCCTGATGATTTATGCTCTTTTTGTGAGGAAGCAATGGATACATTGATGGAACAGATGGAGGATAATAGTTCCTTTATCCTTCCCGGAGGAACGCCGGTATCAGCGCAGCTGCAGTTTGCTAGGACGGTGGCACGCCGGGCTGAACGGAGATTATGGACTTTGCATAAACAAGATCCGTTACCGGAGATAATTCTTCGGTTTATCAACCGGCTGTCCGATTTGTTTTTTGTTATGGCCCGTTATGAGATGCAACAACAGAACTGGACGGAAGAAAAGTGGCAGTCCTTTGCATATAAAAGAAAGAAGAAAGAGTGATGAAAAAGAATTTACACCCGATTATGTTGGCAGGAACAGGCAGTGATGTTGGCAAAAGTGTCATCGCTGCTGCATTATGCCGCATTTTTAAACAGGACGGTTATCGACCGGCACCTTTTAAGGCACAGAATATGGCACTGAATTCATATGCCACTCCGGAAGGGTTGGAAATAGGGCGTGCACAAGCTGTACAAGCCGAAGCGGCTGGAGTTCCTTGTCATACGGACATGAATCCTTTGTTGTTGAAACCCAGTTCCGATCATACTTCGCAAGTGGTATTAAACGGTCGTCCCATCGGTAATCGTAACGCTTTTGAGTATTTTCGCAAGGAGGGACGTGAAGAGCTGAGGCAGGAGGTAAACGCAGCCTTTGACCGTCTTGCCGCACGTTATAACCCTATTGTAATGGAGGGAGCAGGGAGTATTTCCGAAATAAATCTGCGGGATACTGATTTGGTGAATATGCCGATGGCCTGTTATGCGGATGCGGATGTGATTTTGGTAGCTGATATTGACCGGGGAGGAGTATTTGCCAGTGTCTATGGTTCGGTCATGTTACAAACTCCTGAGGACAAGAAACGTATAAAAGGAGTAATCATTAATAAATTCAGAGGGGATATCCGTTTGTTTGAGCCTGGTGTGAAGATGATGGAGGATTTATGTGGTATTCCTGTCTTGGGAATAATACCTTATTATAGAAATATACATATTGAGGAAGAAGATTCCGTAGGCTTGGACTATAAACGGATGCACGCCGTGGAAGGTAAAATAAACATAGCAGTTGTTCTGTTGCGTCATCTCTCAAACTTTACAGATTTCAACAGATTGGAACGGGATGAACGGGTGCACCTTTATTATACCAATAATACGGAAGATCTGGCCAAAGCTGATATTATTCTGCTTCCTGGCAGCAAAAGCACTTTGGATGACTTGTATGAGTTGAGACGGAACGGGGTGGCGCAAGCTGTCCTACGTGCGCATAGGGAAGGGGTTACTGTAATGGGAATTTGTGGGGGATACCAATTGATGGGACTTGAGATTCACGATCCGGAAGGAGTGGAGGGAGAGATCCGCCAATTGCCGGGACTGGGACTGCTTCCCGTCATTACTACGATGCAAGGGGAGAAGGTGACGCGGCAGGTGAATTTTCATTTTCTTGAGAATGCGGAAACTTGCCAAGGATATGAAATACACATGGGAGAAACCCGCCCGGTTCCGGGGGTGTCTGTTGTTCCTTTGAATAAACTGGAAGACGGTGGAGAGGACGGTTGTTTTGTAAATCAAAAATGTATGGGAAGTTATATTCATGGAATATTGGATAATCAGGCATTTATAGATTATTTGCTGGAACCATACGCAGAAAAACTGGAGTGTCATACGGTGTTGGATTACCGGACTTATAAAGAAGAACAATATGATAAATTGGCAGAGCATGTACGCAGTCATCTTAATCTGCCTTTGTTGTACCAAATAATGAGTGGAAATGATTGAAGGACATGGTGATGATGCTTATAAGTATAAAGCAATAAAGATAAATTTCAGTTCAAACGTATATAATCATGTAGACCATAGCGGATTACATCAACATTTGTTTCAGCAGATGGAAAGTATCCGTACGTACCCCGAGCCGGAACCTTATTCGTTGGAAAAGGTTTTAGCGGAACGGTTTCATCTTTCGTCTGAAGAGGTTTGTGTGACCAATGGGGCTACGGAAGCCATTTATTTAATAGCTCAGACATTCAGGAATCAGATTTCGGCTATCTTGATGCCCACTTTCAGCGAATATGCGGACGCTTGTCGTCTGCATGGTCATAAAGTGGTTCCTATATATAATTTGAACCGTTTGCCGGATAGGGGGAGGTTGATATGGTTATGTAATCCTAATAATCCCACAGGAGAGGTTAGGGAGAAGGAAGTCTTGACAGCCTGTATAAAACAAAATCCGCAGCGTATTTTTATCATGGACCAGTCGTATGAATTCTTTACACAGAAGGCTTTGCTTACAGCCAGGGAGGCTGCGGAATTTCCGAATGTTATTCTGTTGCATTCCATGACAAAACGTTTTGCCGTGCCCGGCTTGCGTTTAGGATATATCACTGCATGTAAAGAACTGCTACATGAAATCCGGACACAGCGGATGCCTTGGTCTGTTAATCAGTTGGCTATAGAGGCCGGGCATTATTTATTGTCTTCTTCTCAATATGATATAGATATCTATTTGCTATTGAGGGAAAAAAAGAGATTAGTTCAATCTTTACTTTCAATAGGGGGAATGGAGATCTGGCCATCGGATACTCACTATATGTTAGTCCAATTGCGGATGGGAAAGGCGGCGGCTTTGAAAGAATATCTGGCAACAGAGCATGGGATCCTTATTCGTGACGCATCCAATTTTGAAGGGCTGAATGAACACTTTTTCCGTATTGCTACACAAACTCCGGAAGAAAATGACAAACTGGTAGAAAGTATAAAGAAATGGACATATATGTATTAATTCTTCCGTTGTTGATAGGATGGATATTAGATAAATTGCTTGGGGATCCGGTAGGATTGCCGCATCCGGTGGTAGGATTCGGGAAGCTGATCTCTTTTTGTGAGAAACGATGGAACTGTGGGACACATCGGATGTTGAAAGGAGGGGTGGCGGCCATTATGCTTATTTTGCTAGTGTATGTAGGATCTGTTTTGGTATTGCATTATCTGTTTGTGCTAAACCGTTGGTTGGGTATTATCCTCTCTGCTGTGCTTGTTTTCTATTGTTTGGCAGGAACTACACTTATCAACGAAGTAAGGCAGGTTTTTTTGGCTGCGGATCATTCTTTGGAGGAAGGAAGAAAGCAGGTTTCCCGTATTGTAGGGCGTGATACTTCGGAATTGACAGATCAGGAAGTGCGTACGGCTGCTTTGGAAACATTGGCTGAGAATTTGAGTGACGGGGTTATTGCCCCATTATTCTGGTATTTGCTTTTGGGAGTTCCCGGTATGCTTGCTTATAAGATGGTTAATACGCTTGACTCTATGATAGGCTATAGGAATGAACGTTATCTTCAGTTTGGTTGTGTCGCTGCACATATTGATGATATGGCGAACTATATTCCGGCTCGTCTAACTGCATTTTTAATGGTGCTGTGTGCAGGGCGTCCCGGTTTGCTGAGATTTGTAGGTAAATATGGTAACCGGCATGCGAGTCCTAATTCAGGTTATCCGGAGTCTGCTTTAGCAGGTATCTTGAATTGCCGTTTTGGAGGTCCTCATGTTTATTTTGGAGAGATAGTCTATAAACCTTTTATTGGAGATAAGGATCGGTTTATCCATACACAGGATATGCATAAAGCTGTCGATATAAACAGGAGAGCAGAAATTTTGATGGTTATAGTAAATATTGTTTGCTTATATTTGGTCGGTTGAAAAATATATATTACTTTTGTTTCCGTTTTAGAGATGCGGCAGTAGCTCAGTTGGTAGAGCATCAGCTTCCCAAGCTGAGGGTCGCGGGTTCGAATCCCGTTTGCCGCTCTGCTGGAAATCAGATAGTTATCAAAAGATTCCTATCTGATTTTTGTTTTTAGAAAGTGCTGGTTTTAGCGTGGTTTAACCGTGTGAGTTAAACTGAGAGTTAAACCAAGAACAGCATGAATGCTACAATTACAGTGGTGTGCTACAAGTCTAAAATTCTATCAAATGGCGAGCACCCATTAATGTTACGCATCTGTAAAGATGGGAAGAAGAAGTACCAAAGTTTAGGAGTTTCCATTAAGGCTAATCAGTGGGATTTCGTAAGAGAGAGACCTAAACCAACCTGTCCCAACAAGGAATACATCTTAAAACTTATCCTTGACAAACAAGCAGAACTGCAACAACGAATGTTGGAATTGAACACTGAACAGAAAGAGTACACCACTACCACTCTGCTCCAAGATGATCACAAAAAGTATGAACTTAAAACCGTTAAACAGTTCTATCAAGAATTGATTGAGCAGTATATGGCTAATGAGAAATATGGGAACAGGCTTATTTATAAAAGCTCCTACAACTCTATCAATGTCTTTACCAATGGGAATTTAGAGATTCCATTTAGTGCAATAGATGTTGCATGGCTCAACAAGTACGAGAAGTGGTTGCGTTCCAAGGGAAACAAGGAAACCACCATGAGTTTGTTGTTCCGCACCCTGCGTAGCGCGTACAATAAAGCCATTGAAAGTAAATGTGCACGTAAGTCTGACTATCCTTTCAATGATTACAGGATAAGCAAGTTTGATGTAAGTACAGAGAAGCGTGCTATTGCTAAAGCTGACGTACTGAAATTCTCAACGGATGTCCGTCCCATTGGTAAACGGCAATATGTTCAACTCAGTAAGGACATATTCATATTCAGTTATCTGTGTGGCGGCATCAATTTCACTGACATAGCCAATCTAACTAAAGAGAATATCATAGAGGGGAAACGGCTGCACTACATCCGCCAAAAGACAGGCAAGCTCATCAAGTTGGGACTGTCAGAAGAAGCCTTGCAAATCATTGGACGATATGCAGCAGAGAGTAAAGGCTACCTATTCCCCATTCTCAATGCCCAACTGCATAAGACACCACTGCAAAAGCAGAACAGAATACATAAGATGCTAGGAAAGGTCAACAAGAATTTAAAGCAGCTTGCCGCACAACTTGGAGTTGAATCCAATGTCACGACCTATACAGCCCGGCATTCTTTTGCAAGTGTTCTTAAAAAATCCGGCGTAAACATTGCATTGATTAGTGAAGCATTGGGACATTCAGATTTGGCAACTACTCAAATATATTTGGATAGCTTCGATAACGAGCAAGTAGATGAAGCAATGAAGAATTTACTCTAAACCACAAATTCCTCACTTGTAGCAATACAGGTGGGGATTATTCATTTGCTGACGTTAAGGGATATACTCATAATTTAACTAATCCGCACAGTTTTCAGATGATACATAAAATTACCACCGAAAGGTTTGGACACTTCTGATAATATGCCTTATCTTTGCATTGTCGAAAGGTTCTTGATACCAGCCGACTGGTCTTCTGATAAAGACTATAGGTCTTTGAAATCATGTACAATCTTATTCCACCTACGGAAGGCGTAGGTTACTATAAGAAGACGAACAGCATATCTTTTAAATCAAAGTGAGCAATAACGGTCATCCTCTCAAAGGATGGCTATTTATTTCATTTTAATATTATTAGATAATGCAAATAATAAATTATGGGACGGAAACAGCCCCTAAGTGGCTCGCAGTAGCCACAGTTTCAATCAAGGGTGAAGAACAAGATATTATTCCTGCATTCACCGATTATTCTATTAAACAGAAAGACTTTAGCAAAGATAAAGTCTTTACAGCAATGGATAAATCTAAAATTTTACCTACCATTTTCTGTTTAACAGATGCGGAAGTGTTCATTAAGGAAAATGTTAAACTATTCGACTATCATGGTCGAGAGATTGATGAACTCCCTGAAGGAGCACCACGAATATTAGTCTATCTTGACAAGCCGGATAACATCAATCTATGGAGTTTAGATATTCCAATCAAAGCAGAAATAGTGGAGTGTGACAGCGTAGCTGATGCCTATCAACGAGTGGCAACGACAGCATATCTATCCCAATGCCCGTCAAAGGATGATTGGATAGGATTTGCCGGAATCGTTTCCAAAGATAAACTTCTGTTACAGATTAAAAAGTTCAGCAATAGCTTTGGAATGAACGGCACAGCCGCTCAAGGTTATTTTGGTTTGGATACCACAACCTCCTTGATGCAAAGCAAGGCAATTTTAGCAAGTGCTCTGCTGCCAAAAGGAGAGCACCGGACATACAGCCAAGCTGAAATTTTAATGAAAGCCGCCGTCCAAGCATTTGGAGCAAAGGCAGCCAAACAGACCAGATACATCAAAGCCATTAATTATTGCATCTCACAATACGGTTTTGATGGAATCTGTGAAGCTCTTAACAGTATTGAAGCTGACGAGAAACTTAAATTGGATGCTTCTAAATGTGAGGATAAAGTTCAATGCCTTCAAGGAATTATCATTGAGCAGGTTCATATACTGCACAAAAATTCCAACAATAATTAATTAAGTCAAATAAGGTTGTACATAAAATAAATGAAGGGTGAATCGAACTAATCGAAACACCCTTTTTTTATTTATACCCCTATAATTTTATATCCATTTTTCCTGCTACCATCATCAAGCAGTATTTTACATGGATGAATCTTAAAGCCATATAATTTCTCTAAATCTGTGGCTTTACCCTTCTTCTTTACCCCGACCTTTTGATAGACTTCATTCATCAACTCCTTTATCCTGTCAGTTGTAAGCTCCATACCCATTTGGAAGACAGTACCCATTTTATAACGAATCTTAGCATCCGAATGTCTGATACTAATTTCATTCTTCAATTCTTTTTCCTTATAGCCAAGAGCTTTTATCCTATTACCACCCAGTTCATCATAATAATACTTCAACTCGGGATATTTTTGCTCCAAAGTAAATGCAGCCAAATCAAAGCACAGACCTTTAGATTTATACTCACAATACTGAGTCATTCTATCAACAAACGTTTCTTTCTTAACTATATGCTTCAATTGTTCTTTATAAATACCATAAGTTTGGTTCTCCGTCACATCAAAATCATTCTCAGACAATTGTTTCTTAACGATAATACCATTCCTATAATTGTACTTCTGCAATTCATAGGCATATTGCTCACTTATATATGCCAATTTATTAAAAACGAATCTGTCAGAAGACTTATCATACATAGTGTACGAATCTTGATATTGAAGCATCTTTTGTTCCCGTAAGCAATCTCTAATACGCTTAGTTCTTAATTGGATGTCCGTTTCATCATTGTTAGAATCAACTTCTCTCTCAGTCAAATAAACCTTATCATCCAGATATTTCCTAAATTCATCTTCCGATACATCCTCCTTATTCACATTATAAATGAATGTGAGGAACTTTCTGAACGGATTACAAGCCAACCGCTGCCGACCTGCAATCTGTACAAGGTCAGTTGAAATATCAATCGCAGTATTGATACGCTTGCAATCACTGATAACAAAGGTTGAAGCATTGGTTGAATAGAAATCACACCCGGCAAATGCTGTCGAAGTGCAAAAGGTGATCATTTTATGTGTCTCACCTTTTAGAGGAATTCTTCCGCGTTGAAAACCATTACCAAGTTTGGCTATCGACTTATCATTTTCCTCTGAACTACCTACTATTATATTTACCTCATCAGGTAATAACTCCGTCTGTTTGACTATATTCACAATGTTGCTTACACTGTTAAGAAATATAACACACTCTTTGGAGTAATAAGTTTCTCCATCCATGAATACAGAAGGATAGTTTTTATTTTGATATGACCGTACTATTTCTATCGCAGCACTTATGGGGTTATTTGAACGCTCCCTATACACTTTTACAACTTCTTTATTTGTCCAAATCAAATGATAATAGTTCATATCTTTAAAATAGTCTATCTGCTTCAAATACTTATCCAATATTGGAGTTGCTGACAAGTAAGTGACATACGGAAACCTCTTTAGATGCTCCAACAATTTCAATTCCACTTCTGACTTAAAACCGCTGTCGGCTAACATATATTGGAACTCATCTACTACAATTCTCCAATCCGTAGTATCTTTTATACACTCTGCCAGCTTGTAAATGGAATCATAGGACACCAAAATCTTGGGGATTTCTGTTTGTTCAATATAAGTCCTTACCTCATTTATATTCACTCCACCAATTACCAACAAAACATTGGGGTACTGTTCACTTTTGTTCTGTAACAGATTATTCCTTGGACTACATATAATGGTCTTATGGTTATCTTCAAGAGCCAAGGTCGTTGCTCCACAATTAGGTACATCTTTGTTTAATATTCCATTCGGAAGTTCAAATCTGTCAAATGTTCCATAAGGTAATTCAATATTCCTAATCTCACCTAAATACTTAATGTTCTTAGGAATTTCAATATCAGTTCTTATCATAAATTCTACATATTAGTGAGCTGATTAATAAAAAAACATCTTGAAGTTGTGTCCAATATTTCATGGATATTAATCTTAATATAAAGGAGGACATGGAATTAAAATTGGACAATTTGAATAAAATAAAACCAGAGCATTCTCCGGTCTTATTTCTGAATCTGTGCACACTTATATATAGATTTTAGGACAATAACTGTAACTTTTAAACTCCCTTATCCCTCTTTATTGATACAACAAAAGTAATCAATCTCGACATCATAAAATAATGAAAATTGGATAATGTTGAATAATCATGTTAAGGTGGCTATAAACTCCAATTATTGGTTTTAAGGCTCTCCTTGGAAGAACTACCTAACTATACAAGCACTACCATACCACTATTTTACACCCCCTCTCACCAAGCAGAATAAAAACGGAATTGGTCAGACACCTACCCACCCCCTCAACCATTATAAATTTTACTATTCACCTCACATCATTCATGGACTTCTTAAAGAGATACACAATACAGACATAATGGTAATATAGTCTAATTGTAATATCACTTAAAAGTAATTCAGCGAATTGTAGTAAAGTTCAAATCGTTATGGAGTAATCCAAGACGATATGGACTTTACCAATTCCGGAGTTAATTCAATCAATAACCATTTAATTCAATTTCATTATGAGAAATTTAGTTATCATGCCAGCTATGGCACAGAACCGTGAGAGAATGAATTTGGGTGAATATGCAGAAGAAGCTACAATTATTGTGGACGAACCTGTAAGACCTGTAAACCATTTCATTGAAGCCAATACACAGGAAGTAACATTGAATCATCTGAAACATGAGTGCATTACTCCTGTGTTCTCCAAAGACAATGAACTTACCATTAACCATGCTGCATTTGTTGAAACCATACAGGATGCAGCCCAATCATTCTTTAATGGTGAAAAAGTGGAACAGGCAGATATAAGAGTAAGCCACATTATCAAAGGCAGAATCCCTGAAGCTATCCACAAGCCAGCCAACCAACTGTTGGAATCTGACAAGACCATTTATTATGAGAGGGCAGCATTCAGCATTGATGTTCCTACCATTTATGAAACGGTTGGGGGAAATAAGCTCAATCTTTCAATTGTAGGTGTGAGGGCTTATAATCAGATGAACCTGTACAGCAAGAAAGTTCCAGAGCTGTTCAGATTGGCTATTGGCTTCAAGAACCAAGTCTGTTGCAATATGTGCATCTTTACCAATGGTTACAAGGATGATTTAAGAGTGAGCAACACAACAGAACTCTATCGTGCAGCATTGGAACTGTTCAATAACTACAATCCTGCCAAGCATCTTTATCTGATGCAGCAATTAGGCAACACTTCCATGAGTGAACACCAATTCGCACAGATTATAGGTAAGATGCGACTTTACCAATGCTTGCCAACAGGCTATCAAAAGGCATTGCCAAGAATGTTGCTCACTGATACGCAGATTAACAGCGTAGCCAAAGCATACATCAACGATGAAAACTTTGGCAGCTTTGGAAGTGAGCTTAATATGTGGAAGTTCTATAACTTGCTTACAGGGGCTAATAAGTCAAGCTATATTGATTCGTTCTTAGACCGTTCTTTAAATGCCACTGAAATGGCAGTTGGAATCAATGCGGCTTTACATGGGGATGAGCGTTACAAATGGTTCATTGATTAAATGGGCTTTATTGATTGAGAGAGGAAAGGGCAGCTATTAGGTTAGTTGTCCTTTCTTTATTTCTACCAACCTATTAAATATCATACATTATGGATAAATCTAAAATTGAAAATGCTATCAATCATATCACTTCTTTACAAGAGAAATTATGTTACTGTGAGAATAATCTGCAATATATCAAACGCTTGCAAGCACTTAAATATTGGCTGCACAAGTTTGATTCATTTTTGGATAGGAACAGCAGGCTGCATGGTGAATATGCAGCAGTTTATGAAAGCTACTTCCATACTTGTTGCGGATTCTCATTCTATGATAGGGTATGCAATTCAATTCTTGTTTATGAATATGGCGACAGACCATTTTAACTGTCCAATTTTTCTTCCACCACCACATTAATATTGATAGAATGAATAGTAAAATATTAGACATGGATTATACTGTTGGAGAAGTGGAACTCACTTACAAATCCACATCAAAAAGCCGGAATAAAATATATAGTTCGGAGGATGCTTATGAAGTCTTACTTTCAACATATAAGAAAGGTACAATCTGTTACAAAGAATATTTCAAAGTCTTGTTCTTAAACCAAGCCAAGCAAGTCTTAGGTTACACGCTCATTTCAGAGGGTGGAATTACTGAAACTTGTGCTGATATAAGAGTGATTCTACAAGCCGCATTGCTCACCAATTCAGTAGCCATTATCCTTGCGCATAATCATCCAAGTGGTAATCTGAAACCAAGTAGGCAGGATATGGAGATTACTAAGCAGGTCAAAGAAGCTGCAAGACTTATGAGAATTACAGTTTTAGACCACCTCATACTTACAGATACAGGATATTACAGCTTTGCTGACGAGGGAGAATTATAATAAGGTAAAAGGCACTCAATTTCTAAGTTGGGTGTCCTTACTTACATAAGCTGAACGAACATTCAGCACTTGTAACCAACTATTAATAATTGTGAATTATGAAGACATATATAGCATATCTAAGGCAATCCACCATGAAACAGCAAATATCGGGTCTTGGTGTAGAAGCACAACGGGAGATTATACACAACCATGTAAAGAATAAGCCCATACTTGCTGAATACATTGAAACGGAGAGTGGGAAGAAGTCTAACAGACCTCAACTTCTTGCAGCTTTGGCGATGTGCAGGAAAACGAACTCTATTCTGATTGTTGCCAAATTGGATAGGTTGTCAAGGAATGTAGCATTTACTTCCAAGCTGTTAGAAAGTGATGTTGAGATTGTGTTCTGTGACTTTCCACAAGCCAACAGACTGATTCTGCATATCATCAGTAGCATAGCCGAATATGAAGCAGGGCTGATTGGTCAGAGAACCAAACAATCACTTCAAGCCAAAAAAGCAAGGGGTGTGCAGCTTGGTAAATCGGAGAACTTGATGAATAAACTTGAACAAGCAGTCCAACATAGTATCACTACCAACAAGGCTAAAGCTGATAACAATCCGAATAACATGAGAGCGATAGCACTGTTACGGTCATTATCTATGCAAGGCAAATCATTATCTGAAATGACTTGTCTGTTAAATGAACAAGGCTTCGTTACATCTAAGGGATGCAAGTTTCAGATTACACAAGTCAAGAGATTGCTTGTCAGAGCAGGCTTGATGTCGTGAGGTCACTTTGAAAGGCGGACAAATTTAGAGCAAGGTTAGTCTTATATACCCCAATCCGAGTTTGTCCTACCTTTAATTTTAGCCGGAGAAATTTACTTGTGCTTTATAAGTTCATGTGGATTTGAGCTGTTATATTTATAAGGTGAAATATTTTATTACTTATCCAAGTGACTAAATATAAAACCTTTATATAGTTTTATTCCTTTTATATTTCTTTTATTTATAATAATATTATTATATTTGCACCCGTTATAGCATTGGTAATCAAACTAGATTATATGTTCCTCAATGCTTGATTTATTAACAGCTTATCCATAGGGAACAGGTAGGCGTAGATTAAACTTGATAATGAGAAGATTTAGATTATTGGCAACTTCATTATTAGTTGCACTATGTACAGGATTCAGTTCTTGTGGGGATGATGTTACTAATGAAATCATCCAAGAAGTTCAAGAACCGGACAATACCTTAGAATTATTGATCGGTACTTGGGAGGGAACAGGGGAAGTTGCTGGACGACTTTTTAAATTCAATGAAGATTATACATATAGTTATGACACACCTTATAGTAATGAAACTGAAAATGGTACATTTGAATACTTCCCTAACAGATATATGTTTGTTACTTATTATACGAATGATTGGGGACAAGGGGATTGGAAAGAAGAGAATATCATTTACACAATTGTTAAAATTACAGAAGATGAACTGATTCTTAATAATAATGGACATAGTGATATAATAATTTTTAAACGGAAATAATAATCCATACCAATTAGGGCAGATTAAAACAGCATTTGAGGAAACTCTTATGCTGTTTCTTTTTATATAGAAACTATTGCCCTAATCAAACCAAAGAGTTATCTTTGTAACATAGGTTTTACCTACAACGTGATAATAATATATTGTTGAACATTTCTCATGTAACGGCAAAGTTAAACCAAGAGTTAAACCAGCATAAAGAAACCGATAACAAGGATTCTCATTAAGAGCAGCTAAACGGCAGTAGCTCAGTTGGTAGCTGACGAAGGCGAAGCCTTTGGCAGCCGCAGAAGAGCATCAGCTTCCCAAGCTGAGGGTCGCGGGTTCGAATCCCGTTTGCCGCTCCAAAGAGAATTCTGATAGTTAGGTAGTTGGCTATCAGAATTCTCTTTTTTAGCACTATTTGAGGAAGATGAATACAGGTGGTTTGAACATCATTATGTAAATTGATTGAGCAGTATATGGCTAATGAGAAATATGGGAACAGATTTGTTTATAAATGCCCATGCAGTATATTCATACGCTAAAGTATCAGCACTTACACGAATTGCATCTGCATTGCTGCTTTCTATAACGATTTTCCTTGGTTGGATTGATGTGTACATCCGATAATGAAAAGACAGGAGAAATATGAAAACGTTATTTTCATAATCTCAAATTATATGTGAAGAAACAATGTCTTTACAAAAGTAATAAAAAGTGCAATCCATCAATAATCAGAATTGCACTTTTATTTTCCACTAATTTATATTCTTAATTTTCTTTTTTGAGGGATATCCAAAGATACAAAAACTATCTGATTATCAATAATTTAGCTTGAATAGATTGTGTTATTTTGTACTATTGAAAGAATATCCCTAAACATATTGGATTTACTGGGTGCAGATATAGAGAAAGTTCTTATTTTTTGATAATCAGTCAGAAGCTTCTTTATTAATTGGTGCAAAAATGCCAAGTACACACATTACAACTCCAGTTCAACCACAAATATCCATTTCCCTATTTTTAAATTCCCAGACACAGCCAGATCAATAGCCGCTTCGTTATTTTTTGTCTTGTCAGTCAAGCCGACACATAAGGTATACTTTCCCTGCAATTCTGCCGGAATATTAAACCGACTCAAATAATTGTATGATATTCCCTTCAACCATTCGGAAGGTTCTGCTTCCGGTTCTGTATAAAGAAATACAATTTCCTTTTTTTCATTCATCAAAACAAAACTAACCTGATATTTATAATTCCAATTGGGATGATTATTAGGCAATACACCCACACCATAGTTTTTCCATGAATGAAACAAAGTCAACGTTTTGTGGTCTTGCTCCACCTTTATATAGTCCGGATAAAGACGATAACCGCCTAAAGTTATAAAACGCTGAACTTGGTCCGGCAGCTCTTCTATCCAGAATTTACACTGTAAAGGTACACGCAAATCCAGCGTGTTACAATGGCTGTCCAAAGCATCAGTCACAGAAACGGTAAAAGCTTCTTTGAAATCGTTCATGGCAAAACGTTTGTCTCCTTGGAAATGCTTGTATTTTGAGTTATCCCCATCTTGTGCATTAAACCACCAGCATCCCTCACCAATAAGAGCTCTTTTGGGGAAAAGTTCGTCATGTACCATCGCACGTTCTTCATTAGAAAACCAAAAACTGCCTATACCATCCCTGCGAGGAAGAAACCCCAGCTTGTCATATACTAGCGGCTTGGAAAACCTGTAGTCGCTCTGCGAAAGATTCATTACCGTAAGCACTTTTTTGAAGTGTCTTGCATACGATTCGGTTATCTGTCGGATAACGCTTTCCAGATTATCTTGCTTTTCGAGTACCAGTCCATGTCCTTCTCCCCATCTTCCCAATCCATATGCATCAATATAATCTACCTCATCCGGATTGTCATATTCCTTTGCAAAAGCCTCTATGAACTTGTCCAGCTTTTCAAGGAATACTGGATTATCATAATAAGGCTGGGTTTTGCCTTCATCGTCTATTGGACTTTCTGTGGCTCCGGCTTCGTACACATAGGACGGTACTCCGTCTACACCATGAAAGAACACCCTGAAGGCCAGTTTAAGCCCTTTGTCTTTGGCTTTTTGTATATACCATTTATACCGTTCATTGTAAATCCATGCATATTTGCCCTCCTCGGGTTCCAAATCTTTCCACAGCATTCTGATGTACAGAATATTGGAATAATCAGCTGCTTTGCATTCTTCCATCTGTTTCCAAAAAACTTCGGGAGTATAGATGTTGCTTTTATTGTGGCGTGTTCCCTGAAAAGACCAGCCTTCTTCGTACATCATCCATCCCATGGCAGGATTTTTCAGTACGGTGGTCAAATCCGGGCTATAGTTTACCCATTTGTTCATTTGGGCTTGAAGTGAGGCGGATCCCAATAGGTGCATGCTGCACAAAAGGATTGCGGTTAGGCGTAAAATGGAAATACTTTTCATGGTTAGAATTAATATTATTAAAAATGTATTTTATAAAATCATTACAAAAGGTTTTTGATAAAAAAATAATCTGAGTCATTGCATGAGAGTTAATGAAACGATATACTTTTATGTCCATTGCTAAGACATTTTTTCTTCTCTAGATCCTAATATTGAAAGATACCGCTTTCGTTACTTGCTAAAACTTCAGTTGAATTACCTTGATAAATGTTTATATTAATTATTAAAAGTAAAGTAATTAGAATTGCAATCGTTTTCATATGTCATTATATTTAAAGTTTATATATAAGCAAATTTAAGGAATAATCTGTTACGTTGTTTTCAGTAATAGGACTTTAACTAAATTTCTTTTAGTTTTTTTTGACAACCTCAATAACATACTCTTTCGGATTGGCTATCAGTCATGCGTCTTTCTTTTGTTCTTTCAGAATGTTTGTGTCAATGACCCTGTATTACAATATTGTTTTAAATGTGTTGTATGTTGGTCTATATATAGTTTATTCTGTGCATTTTTTATGCATAAGATTTTTCTTTAAAATATTTGTTATAGCTTTGCTATCACAAATAACTGAATGTGTTTTTATTTTTAGATTCATTAAACTGGGATGTTGTAAGGCATCTTGATAAGTAAAGCAGTTTGTATTGAAAAAGGCAGGATTGGTGAATCCCGTCTTTTTATGTATCTTTTTGTTATAAGAATAGCCTCTGCTTGTAAAGGTAGAGGCTATTCTTTATTCAAAGAGACGTAAAATATGTTATTTCAGTATTTCACCTTTTTCATTGAAGAACACCGTACTTTCAGTTCCTTCCTTGTCTGTCAGAACAACCTGATAGGTCTTACTGCCATCCTCTGCCGCTTCCACCGCCGCTTCCTTGACGGTTGATTCCGCAAAATTTTTGGCGATTGCTTCCGTTACCGCTGCCGGAAGGTCTTTCACTTCAATAGGGGTGAAGTCATTTACTGCCATGACTGTTTCAACACCTGAGGTCAAATTTTCGGCAAATGCCACTGTTGTTCCTAATCCCATTACCAATGCTACTGCAACAAAAATTTTTTTCATAATCTTATATTTTTAATGGTTATTGTTTTACGATAATGATAGGACAATTTTTATGCCAAAAGAATAATTAATCTGATTATCAGTTGGTTAATATTTTACTAATTATATGTGAAATGGAAAAAATCCTCATATAGTGTGGGATGATGTGGAAATGTTCCACATTGATACCTTTCTTCCATTAATCTTTTCGCACCTTTGCGGAAAAATGGATAAAATCAGATACCGTCTTGTATATAACCGCCAGAACACACTTAACAGGCAGGGCACGGCTCTTGTACAGGTTGAAGCCTATTTGAACCAAAGGAAAATCTACCTGAAGACCAATGTTTACCTCAAACCGGAGTGCTGGAGCCGTGAGGGGGCACAAGTCATTACCCCCCCCAATCTAACGAACTCAACGCAATGCTCTATGAATACATCCTGTATCTGCAAGGCATAGAGTTGGGGTATTGGAAGCGCGGAATACCTGCCACACTCTCACTGCTGAAGGATGCTGTCAAGAAGAAAAGTGCCGTGAATATCAGCTTCTCCACTTTCGCCAAATCAGCCATTGACAATTCGGACAAGAAGCAGTCCACCAAGGACAACCTGCACTCTACACTGGCGGTCTTGAATGACTTCCGTTCCGGATTGGACTTCAAGGATATTACCTATACATTCCTTCGTGATTTTGAGCAATACTTAAGGGAAAAGGGCAATGCGGACAATACGATAGCCAAGCACATGAAACAGCTCCGTATCTTGGTCAATGAGGCAATCAACCAGGGATATATGCACGCGGATGCTTATCCGTTCAGAAATTAGAGATGGTTTTACCGTTTAGATCCAATACAAGTTCCTTCCCTTTTGCCACCTCAACCGGTTTCTCCAGAATAATGTCATCAGACAATATAAAGCTACCTCCGTTCTGGGCGGCTTCATCAAGAGCACCCGCACCAAAGAATTTCACGATACGGGAAACTGAAATTTCCTGCCCGTTGTTATCTATAAGAGTCACTTTCAGAACGGTCTTTTCTCCACTTATTTCTTTCTTGTTGATTTTGACTGTCGTTCCGGTACATTTCCCATCCGTAAATACAGGTTCTTTAATTTCCACATCCTTATTTTCAGCAGGGTCACAATGTCTATATCTGTAGTACCGTCCTTGCTTCTCAATTCCGCAACCAAAGCCTTATAATTTTCTGTTGTCAAACCAATAAATTCAATATCAATTATATTACTAACGGAAGTTACCGAGAAAATATCGCAACCATCCTTGAACTTGACAGATAATATTTTGGTACGTGGTACGGTCAGCTTGGTCTTTCCGTCAGCCAGAGTGAATATGACATTATCAGGATCACTTGTGTAGTCCACTCCGTTTTCCACAAATACCGCATCACCCCTGTCGCCTTTCTCCCCGGTCGCCTTAATCCCTGTCGATTTCCAGTTTTTGCCGCCATCCGTTGAGATTTCCCATTCATTTGTCGTGGCGTTGATTTGAACTTGGGGGGCAATGGCATCGTCCCCTTTGGCTCCTTGCGCCTTTATTTTTGTATCAGTCATACCTATCCACCAATTACCGTTCTCGCCGATATGAGGTGTGATGCCGTCAGATTTACTTTATGATGTAAGAAAAATCATACTATCCCTTCTCATTTGGAGAATCCATATATCCCGATTTACAAGACGAACATAACGCTTTTTAAACTAATGTTATCAGATATTTATTAAATAATTGGTGCAAAATTAACTAAAAAATGATGCTGGCCTGTAATATAATTTTTTACATTCCAGACCGATTCAATATATTTATATTCTTCTTTGGTAAATCGTTTTTTATTCTTATTTTGCAGAGTCTTTTTTATTGACATATCGTGACAATGGATTTTAGTGTTTTGGCAGCGATGGTGCAAGCGGATAGGATTTTTAAGTGTGTATTTTATAATCAATCAGATAAACAATAGGCAGAATGGAATTAAATGACTGGTTGGCTATAACTGGGGCTTTAAGGGATTGGAAGCTGTCCGCTGGGGTTCATATTCTGTGTAAACCGCAAAACGCACGGAAGGAGAATGCGTCTGCCGATTCGGCGGAGAATGAGAACGAGCGGAAGCAGGTTGACTGGTTGGAAAAGCGTATAGTCCAGTGTACTGCCAAGAGTGTAGAAAGGACAGCACTCGTAAGTCGGTCAACATCGTATATGGCTCTATCATCTCTTTGAATGAACTGATTGCAACCAATGGCAACTACGTGATTAATTTTCGGATTTATGGTACAAGAAAACCGTCTGACAGCCCGACCAGGAAAGTTTTGTTACTGGCTGACGGTCACGTAGAAGGTGATTTCAGCAAGAATAGAAAGAAGGAAACTACAACCAAAGACTGTACGGAGGTGAAAGCCGACAAGGAAACCACTTCCGATATCCATGAGGAAAAACGGTCAGAATCATAAAGGATAAAAAAGAATCCACTTTGCTTAAACAAAAAGGCTTTACCTGTGTTTGTGTAACTGTTTTGTTTGTCGTTGTGCTGATAGTAAAACATTGGCGCAACAGACAATCTTCATCATAAGACTTTAAATTTATAAATTGGACTGCCCCGGCTCGTGATGAGTCGGGGTATTTGTTTAAATACAATTTCCCAATTGGATTACACAATCAACTGAAGAGAATAGAATTTTATGTATTTTTGCCTTGTATTGTGGGGTAGAAGCCAATCTCATAACAAAAATTACTCCTTGTTTTGGGGATCTATTGTAATACGCAATAATGTGACAAAAAATATTTTTAGAAATAGGCAAATCCTTTTGAACAAATTCGTCATTGTTTTGTTCTTGAAGAATAAAGTAGATTGTCAAAACGTAACTAATCTGAACCGTTCCGGCTTGTGATAAGTGGGAGCGGTTTTATTTCAACAATATTTTTGTTAAAAGATAGCGCGTGAATTATATGTTCTTTTATTTTTGTACACAGTTGACATGAATTTATGTATCATGGTGAAAAAGAAATCTTATTCCGAAGAGAAATTAAATGAAATGATCGTATGGCTCAATAATCATGCCAATGAACTTCCTAAGGAAATGCAGATAAATAAATTCGCTTTCACACCAAATTTGAAACTTACTGTTGAAAGTTGCATCATGCAGGCTAAACAATGTTTGGGTAACTATAAGATGGCTGGAGCTTTTAGACTGCTCCAACAAATCGGAGAGAACCTTGAAAACAATAAATGATATTCTTCTATTATTTAGTAAGTAAATCAAGATTTAAATTTAATCGACAAAAATATGAAATTATGAAATT
>NZ_DAWCXD010000077.1:0-23879 GCF_052357945.1 Bacteroides sp.
GTAACATATAGCAAATCATCCTACTTTTGCTGAAAATCAATAACAATAAAACTATTATGAAACGAAATCTACTTTTATTCACATTCATGGTTCTTTGCTCTAGCTTTATCTTTTCAATGCCATCAGACACAAGAAGACAAATAAAGATGAAAGTTAGACAACCGATAGAGCATCGCTCTACTAACCACCCCGATCCTGTGCGAGTGTATATAAACAATTCATTATTAGAGGTTGAATTTGAGCATCCATCCAAAGATGTAACAATCACAATCATTAATTCTGAAACTGGAAAAACAATCTACTATGAAAAGATTATATCTTTAGAGAAAGTCAGACTCATTGATTTATCCGAAGAAGATAAAAAGGCTGAATACACTCTTGAAATATCAACGTCTTCGTGGTTCACAACTGGAATATTTACAATTGATTGATATTATGAGACTTACTCTATACTATATATCAGCCACGCTGATAGTATTATTTTATGCATCTTGTAATTCTCATCGGAGTTCCAAACACAACGAAAAAGATATAATAGCTGAACTTGATGGAGAAGTAATATATGCCAATGAAATAAATACAATTATAAAGCAAGAACTTTATGACGAGCTTTGCAGAATTCATAAAATCAAGAAAAAAGCTCTTGAGCAATTGATAAATGTCAAACTACTACAGAAAGAAGCCAACAAGAAACAGATGAGTTATCTAGAATATATAGATGATTATACAAACGCTCAAATAAAACAGTGCGGAATAGATTCTCTTTTAAAACGGTACAGACTAGAATCAATTACAGAATTTCGAGGAAAAAGTATATATAGCGTAGCAATAGATTCTCCTACCGGTAAAGCCACGCGCTCATTTCATTTGAAAGGAGCTATTGTCAACAATTTACTGGACTCACTAAAAAGGAATAAAAAGATAACTAAATATCTCTATCCTCCAAAGAGTCCAAGAGTTGACCTAGATAACCTGCATACCTACTACAGGGGCAATCTAAAATCAGAAGTCTCTGTCATTATAATATCTGATTTTGATTGTGAATCCTGTATTAATGCTCATTCCCTTTACAATTCAATATATGAAGAATATAAAGATAAAGTAAAATTTGGATATATCCACTATTCGGCAATGCCAACATTCGCTGAAATAGCAAGTGACGCAGCGAACAAGCAAAATAGATTCTGGGAATTCCAAGATTCATTATATGCATATAGAGGATATATTGATTCCACAGCCGTATTCAAAATAGCTCACAATATGTCTATGGACATAAACAAATTCCAAAATGACATAGCAAGTAACGACGGGAAAAAAGCAATTGAAAACACAATCAATCAATTAGTGCTTCTTGGAGTGTATGCAACACCAACACTTATCATCAATGGACGCCTAATCGTTGATTCCAATTCAAAAGAGGAAATCTGTCATCTTATTGATGAAGAACTTTCAAAATAACATTATTAACGAATTAAAAAAATGTATTATGAAGAAAATTATCTTTTTATGTTTCTGTGCTTTATTAGCATCTTGCGCTTCAGATGAAGATCTGCAAGACATAAACACTAATGAGAAAGAGTTGGCAAACATGATCAACGACTATGAACTAGTCTTAAAAGGCTATTCTCTTGATGAATTAAAAAAGGAAAAAGATGAACTAACCCCAACAACACAAGAAGAAACTGTTGCAGAGCCATGGCTTATTAAAGCCATACAAGATTCTATTGCTCAAATCCAATTCTCCGATAATATTCGTACAAGGACGGAGGCAGGAGCATACACAAGGGCAGTTAATATGGAGGGAGTTTTTAAGTATGAAACCTGCGGGGGATATCGTGAATTTGTATACTTTATGGACTGTGAAGATGGTGGAGATACACATTCAACAGGAAATATAGGAGCAACTAGAGTAGATGGAAATGGGAATGTAGAGTTTCACTTTTGTGTTATACCTGCAGGCTATGCAACTGGCGGAGTATTAGCTTTTTATCAACCAAGTTTGTATTTGGATAACATGTATGTAGTTAAGCGGCATCACGATAATGAAGACCATAATAACAAAAATCATATTATAAACAATGCAGGTTTAGTCTCATTTGGTCCAAATTATTTCGATAAAAACACCGGTTTCTTTTGGAAAATCGGAGGGGTAATTTCTGGTAAATTATCATTCAAATATGGGGTACTTGGAACTGCTCCAATACCTGGGCCCCATAATATTTTATGGATTGATGATGAAAACGGAAAAAATGCTAATCATGCTATTATGTGGAGTCGAATAAATAATCCCAAAGGGATTGATTTACCAGCAGAAAAAGATTTTTATGGCATTACTCCTGGCAGAAATACAAGATACGAGATAATTCAGATTTAGAAATAATTCATAGAATAAAAATCATACCTAAACCAGTACTATATAAATAATGAGTTCCCTTATTCTATCCTTTGCCATAGATGAAATAGGATTAGAATAAGGGAACTTTATTTTAATGGTAATAAGTGATTATTTTTCGCACTTTAACATTTGAACATCAAATACTAAAGTTGAATAACCTAAAATAGTAATCGAAGAACCTTTTGGAGTATAATCACTACTACCATAACCATATTTCCATGGAACATACACTTCCAAACGTTCACCAATTTTTCTTCGTTGCAATACCTCTGACAAACCAGTCACAAGCCCATTAATTGTTAAGTTCGCAGTTCTTGAAAAATCAATGCTAGGATTCGCTTCAGTAAAAGAGCCATCAAACGCTTCCCCTATAAAGTTATCTTGTTTATCAACATAACCACCAGTATTACCCCAAATGATATAAGAACCTTTATAATATACAGTAACCTCATCTGTTGCCCGCGGGATAATATTTTGAATCACCCCATCTCCCACAGGAGTTTTCTTTTTAAAATAGATAGGAACTCCAGGATATGCAATCATATGAATAGAATCCAACTGACCACGTGTAGCGGTATTTGCATGAGCATTGGCTATTGAATCTATAAAAGCTTCATTACGTGCCTGCCAGTTATCATATTTGCCCGTCTCTTCCGTTTCACTGCAAGCAGTGAATGCAAGAGCCAGCAATACTAAGGAGAATAAATAGATCTTTTTACTCATTCGTCAAAGTTTTATTGTAAAGTTTTCAATAGAGAAGTGATGCTTACTCTGTCTGCGATGATATTATTCAGTTCAGAGATAGCTACACGCTCTTGTTGCATGGTATCGCGATTACGCAATGTCACGCAGTTATCTTCTAATGTCTGATGATCGACTGTTACACAGTACGGAGTACCAATAGCATCCTGACGGCGATAACGCTTACCGATACTATCCTTTTCGTCATATTGGCAATGGAAGTGGAACTTCAGGCTGTCAATAACTTCACGGGCTTTTTCAGGCAGACCGTCTTTCTTCACCAACGGCATAACTGCCAGTTTCACCGGAGCCAAAGCAGCAGGCAATTTCAGAACCACACGGCTTTCACCATTTTCCAGCTGTTCTTCGCAATAAGACGCGCTCATGATGCTAAGGAACATACGGTCAACACCGATAGAAGTTTCGATTACATACGGAGTATAAGACTCATTCAGTTCCGGATCGAAGTATTTGATGCTCTTGCCGGAGAACTTCTCATGTTGAGACAAGTCGAAGTTAGTACGAGAGTGAATACCTTCCACTTCTTTGAATCCGAACGGCATCAGGAATTCAATATCAGTAGCGGCATTTGCGTAGTGAGCCAGTTTATCGTGATCGTGATAACGATAGCTTGCATCGCCGAATCCAAGAGCTTTATGCCATTTCAGACGGATTTCTTTCCATTTCTTGAACCAGTCAAGTTCAGTTCCCGGTTTTACAAAGAACTGCATTTCCATCTGTTCGAACTCACGCATACGGAAGATGAACTGACGGGCAACGATCTCGTTACGGAAAGCCTTACCAATCTGTGCGATACCGAAAGGTACTTTCATACGACCCGTTTTCTGTACATTGAGATAGTTTACAAAAATACCCTGTGCAGTTTCCGGACGAAGATAAATCTTCATGGCTCCTTCGGAAGTAGAACCCATTTCAGTAGAGAACATCAGATTAAACTGACGAACTTCTGTCCAGTTCTTTGTACCGGAGATCGGGCATACGATTTCTTCATCAATAATGATCTGACGCAATTCTTCCAGATTACCGTCGTTCAGAGCTTTAGCAAAGCGAGTGTGAAGTGCGTCGCGTTTTGCCTGATGCTCCAATACACGTCCGTTGGTAGAACGGAATTGAGCCTCATCAAAAGATTCGCCGAATCTCTTGGCAGCTTTCGCTACTTCTTTATTGATTTTATCGTCATACTTAGCCAGTTGATCTTCGATCAACACGTCAGCACGATAACGTTTCTTAGAGTCTTTATTGTCAATCAAAGGGTCATTGAATGCGTCTACGTGTCCGGAAGCCTTCCAGATAGTAGGATGCATAAAGATGGCAGAGTCGATACCGACAATGTTCTCGTGCAACAGCACCATGCTGTCCCACCAGTATTTCTTGATGTTATTTTTCAATTCAACGCCCATCTGACCGTAGTCATACACAGCGCCTAGTCCGTCGTAGATATCGCTCGAAGGGAATACGAAACCATACTCTTTGCAGTGCGATACAAGCTTCTTAAAAACGTCTTCTTGTGCCATTTTCTTTTCTATATCTATTAATTTGAATTTGCTTTTTTCGTAAAAAGTGCCACAAAGATAGGGATTTATCTCATAAATAAGACAGGGAGGGTATTAATTTATCTTATTTACCCAACAACCACTTCCAAACCGGTATTACCTCAATCGCACATTTTTCCAACTCAATCCGTTCTTCATCGTCATACGTTATTATCAATAACTGCCGACATTCAAATACCTTATTCAATTTTACTAATGCCTGAACTTTCCGTTGGAAAGTCTCATCAGAGAGATTCATGGTATAACAGACCTGTATAGCCACTCCTATATCAGGCAAATAAAAATCAACCTCTACATTTCTATTATAAAAGGAAAGAATGGAAAGCCGACGCCATTATCGGTCAGTGGAATAACGATACGATCGATTTGCAGAAGGAGCTGAATATTCCGGTAGTACTACAAAACTACCATCACCGGAGCGTCACTTACTCTAATCTGACAGGTGATTATAAAGGTACGGGAAGAATGGCAGCCCAGTTTTTTGCCAAAAGAATGTTTCGCAATTTTGCTTATTTCGGTGTTAAAGGAGTAGTCTGGTCTGACGGGTTATAATTCTACAGAAAGGCATATCCTATCAAAGATATGCCTTTCTGTTTTCCTTTCGTAAAGCTGATTTATACCCTTTTAACACACGGAATATTCACCGTTTTTCATCGAAATCTCTTTTATTTTTGTATTTTTGCGTGCGTATGCGTTAAAATTATAGTATATACGAATTTTATGAGTGACGAAATCAACGAGATAACGGAAGAACATTCAGACTACAAACCAGCGGACGCGCGGGACGAAAGCGTAAAACATCAGTTAACAGGCATGTACCAGAATTGGTTTCTGGACTATGCTTCATATGTTATTCTGGAACGTGCCGTACCTCACATCAATGACGGTTTAAAGCCTGTGCAACGTCGTATCCTGCATTCTATGAAACGTCTGGATGACGGGCGGTATAACAAAGTGGCAAATATTGTGGGACACACCATGCAGTTCCACCCGCACGGGGATGCTTCTATCGGAGATGCCTTGGTACAGTTGGGACAGAAAGACCTGTTGATTGACTGTCAGGGTAACTGGGGTAATATTCTCACCGGAGACGGTGCGGCTGCTCCCCGTTATATCGAGGCGCGTTTATCCAAGTTTGCGCTGGATGTTGTCTTCAATCCCAAAACTACCGAATGGAAATTGTCATACGACGGACGAAATAAGGAACCAGTCACTCTTCCTGTGAAATTCCCGTTATTACTGGCGCAGGGAGTGGAAGGTATCGCCGTTGGACTTTCTTCCAAGATATTGCCGCATAACTTCAACGAACTTTGTGATGCTTCCATCAGCTATCTGCGGGGGGAAGAATTCCAACTGTATCCCGATTTCCAGACAGGCGGCTCGATCGATGTAGCCAAATACAACGACGGAGAACGTGGCGGAGCAGTGAAAGTACGTGCCAAGATCAACAAGATTGATAACAAAACACTTGCAATCACAGAGATCCCTTATGGAAAAACCACTTCAACAGTGATCGACTCTATCCTGAAAGCAGTTGATAAAGGAAAAATCAAAATTCGCAAGGTAGATGACAACACAGCTGCCAACGTAGAAATATTAGTGCATCTGGCACCAGGTACATCATCGGACAAAACAATCGATGCATTGTACGCATTCACCGATTGCGAAGTAAGTATCTCACCCAACTGCTGTGTGATTGACGACAGTAAACCTCATTTCCTCACTGTCAGCAAAGTCTTGAGAAAGTCGGCAGACAACACGCTGGATTTGCTAAAGCAGGAGCTGGAAATCAAGAAAAACGAAATACTGGAAGCATTGCACTTTGCTTCGCTCGAAAAGATATTTATCGAAGAACGCATCTATAAGGACAAAGAGTTCGAACAATCCAAAGATATGGACGCAGCTTGTGCTCATATTGACGAACGCCTGACGCCTTATTATCCGAAATTTATCCGTGAAGTCACCAAAGAGGATATTCTCAAACTGATGGAAATCAAAATGGGACGTATTCTGAAATTCAATTCGGACAAAGCGGATGAACTGATTGCCAGAATGAAAGAAGAAGTGGCCGAGATTGATAATCATCTGGCTCACATCGTAGATTATACCGTCAACTGGTATCAGATGTTGAAAAACAAATACGGCAAGAACTTCCCGCGCCGTACGGAACTGCGTAACTTCGACACCATCGAAGCTGCCAAAGTAGTAGAAGCAAACGAGAAACTTTATATCAACCGCGAAGAAGGATTTATCGGAACAGCCTTGAAAAAAGATGAGTTCGTAGCATGTTGTTCGGATATCGATGATGTCATTATCTTCTTCCGTGACGGTAAGTATATCGTTACTCCCGTTGCCGACAAGAAATTCGTCGGCAAAAACGTTCTCTATGTCAATGTATTCAAGAAGAACGATAAACGTACGATCTACAATGTAGCCTACCGCGACGGAAAAGAAGGAACGACATACGTAAAACGTTTCGCCGTGACCTCTGTAGTTCGCGACCGCGAATATGATGTCACACAGGGAACTCCCGAATCACGGATTACCTATTTCAGTGCTAATCCGAACGGAGAAGCCGAAATCATCAAGGTGACACTGAAACCGAATCCCCGTGTACGCCGTATCATCTTCGAGCATGATTTCAGTGAGGTCAGCATCAAGGGACGTCAGGCACGAGGTGTGATTCTCACCCGCTTGCCGGTACATAAGATATCCCTGAAACAAAAAGGAGGTTCTACGCTCGGTGGACGTAAAGTATGGTTTGACCGTGACATACTCCGCCTCAACTATGACGGACGAGGTGAATATCTGGGTGAGTTCCAAAGCGACGACAGCATATTGATTGTTCTGAACAACGGTGATTTCTATACTACCAACTTCGACTTGAGCAACCACTATGAAGATAATGTAAGCATCGTGGAGAAATTTGATCCTAACAAGATATGGACTGCCGCGCTTTACGATGCCGACCAACAGAATTATCCGTATCTGAAACGTTTCTGTTTTGAGGCCTCCAACCGTAAACAGAACTACTTAGGAGAAAATAAGAACAACCGTCTGATCCTGCTGACCGACGAGTACTATCCTCGTCTGGAAGTCATATTTGGCGGACACGACAATTTCCGTGATCCGTTGAATATCGATGCGGATGAATTCATTGCTGTCAAAGGTTTCAAAGCCAAGGGAAAACGTATCACTACCTATGCAGTGGAGACGATCAATGAGCTTGAACCAACTCGCTTCCCCGAACCCTCACAAGAACAACAGGAAGTTCCTGAAGAGGAGCCGGAAAATCTGGACCCGGACAGCGGCAAGAGCGAAGGCGACATTATTGATGAAATCACCGGGCAGATGAAATTATTCTGATGAAGAAAAAACTAATATACCTGGGGCTGACAGGTTGCATCCTGTTCGCCCTTTGCACAAGATTACAAGCGCAGATCGACAGTCTGCAAGCCCATCGGTATGTAACACGTGCCACCATGTATGGTGTCGGATTTACTAACGTTTTCGACACCTATCTTTCACCGCAGGAATACAAAGGAATCGACTTCCGTGTTTCCCGTGAATTGATTCGGATGACCAAGTTGTTTGATGGAAATGTATCTGTGCAGAACTTCTTTCAGGCAAACATCAGCTATACGCACAACCGGGCCGATAACAATAACACTTTCTCCGGATTAGTCAACTGGAACTATGGATTACATTACCAGTTCCGCCTGACAGATAATTTCAAATTATTAGCCGGAGGATTGATAGATGTCAACGGAGGCTTTGTCTATAATCTCCGGAACACCAACAATCCGGCATCCGCACGGGCATACGTCAATCTGGATGCCTCCGGAATGGCTATTTGGCACCTGAAAATCAAACGGTATCCGATGGTGCTTCGTTATCAGGTCAATCTGCCGGTTATGGGAGTGATGTTCTCTCCCCACTACGGACAATCTTATTATGAGATATTCTCTTTGGGAAATTCGAGTGGAGTAATAAAATTTACCTCCCTGCACAATCAACCTTCGTTGCGACAGATGCTTTCCGTCGACCTGCCGATAGGATATACCAAAATGCGCTTCAGCTACCTGGCTGATTTGCAGCAATCCAACGTTAACAATATCAAGACACATACCTACTCACACGTATTCATGGTAGGATTTGTGAAAGACCTATACCGTATCCGAAATAAGAAAGGAACCGCTCTTCCTTCATCGGTTAGAGCTTACTAAGAGAACAAAATTTAATGTTGAAACTTCAAGTGAGAGATCAATTAATGATGAGAAATAAGATTAGACAAATACTTTGGCTGCTCTGCTGCCTTCCGGTGCTGACTGGTTGCATTGGGGAAGATGACTACGCCAATGATCCCAGAGGTAATTTCGAACAACTATGGAAGATCATTGACGAACAGTATTGTTTCCTGGATACGAAAGGTATTGACTGGGATGCTGTTCATGACGAATACAGCAAACTGATTATTCCGTCGATGTCCAATGATGACCTGTTCGACATCCTAAGCCAAATGCTTTATATCTTGAAAGACGGGCATGTCAATCTATCTTCTGCCAGTCGTATTTCTTATTACGATGCATGGTATCAGGGCTACCCTTGGAATTATAGAGAAGATATTCTTTATAACTATTATCTGGGTAGTGCCAATTCAGGCTATCGCACATCCGCCGGTCTTAAATATAAAATATTCGACAATAACATAGGATACATACGTTATGAAAGTTTCAGTGCCGGAGTTGGAGATGGCAATTTGGATGAGGTCCTTTACTATTTACAAATCTGCAATGGACTAATTATCGATGTCCGTGATAACGGAGGAGGTAATCTAACCAATTCTTCACGCATAGCTGCCCGGTTCACTGATAAACTGGCATTAACAGGATATATCCAACATAAGACAGGTCCGGGACACAATGATTTCTCAGAGATGGAACCCATTTATTTAGAACCCTCCAACAGTATTCGTTGGCAAAAAAAGGTCGTGATACTAACCAATCGTCGATGTTATAGTGCCACAAATGATTTTGTTAACATAATGCGCAGCTTAAACAATGATAACGAGGATAAAAGAATCATCCAGCTGGGCGATCAGACTGGTGGTGGATCAGGGCTGCCATTTTCATCAGAATTACCCAATGGCTGGAGCGTCCGCTTCTCTGCCAGCCCCCACTTTGATAAGTATGGAAAGTCATTGGAGGATGGAATAAAACCTGATGTATATGTAAATATGGATAAGATTCTGGAAGAAGGGATAGAGCAGGGTGACATAGAATCACAAAAGAAAGATCCACTGATTGAAAAGGCATTCGAAATCTTAAGTGAATAACTTTATTGCCGAATTATTTGCCAAATCAGAAAATCTTCCTATCTTTGCACCGCTAAACAAAAAAGCTACACATGCGGCTGTGGCGTAATTGGTAGCCGCGCCAGACTTAGGATCTGGTGTCGTGAGACGTGTAGGTTCGAGTCCTATCAGCCGCACAAAAAAATAAACTAGAAGCCTTCAAGATACTATCTTGGAGGCTTTTTAATTGGTTAGACATGAAGAAACATCAACTTTGCTGCATCGGTCACATCACATTAGACAAAGTAGTCACTCCCCAAAACACTGTCTATATGCCGGGAGGAACGGCTTTTTATTGTTCACATGCCATCCGCCATTTTAACGACATCGATTACGCTTTAGTAACAGCCGTTGGTGCCACTGAAATGAACGTCGTAGAACAACTACGTGAAATGGGTATTCATGTAACCGCCCTACCAAGCAAATATTCCGTATACTTCGAGAATATCTATGGCGCCAATCCGGACGACCGTACTCAACGTGTATTAGCAAAAGCCGATCCGTTCATTGCCGGTCAGCTGAAAGATATAGATGCACAAATCTACCATCTCGGCTCTCTGCTGTCTGACGACTTCTCATTGGAAGTAATCAAAGAACTATCTCAAAGAGGGTTGATTGCAGTAGACTCACAAGGCTATTTACGTGAAGTGCGTGACACTCACGTCTATCCGGTGGACTGGACAGATAAGCGGGAAGCTTTGCAATATATCCATTTCCTGAAAGTCAACGAGCACGAGATGGAAGTGCTGACAGGTCTTTCCGATCCGCATGAAGCTGCCCGTCAATTATATGAATGGGGCGTGAAAGAAGTGCTTGTCACCTTGGGAAGCATGGGATCACTTATTTTCGACGGAAAAGACTTCTATCGTATTCCGGCTTATAAACCCAAAGAAGTGGTAGATGCAACAGGGTGTGGAGACACTTATACCATCGGCTATCTATACCAACGGGTATCAGGAGCCGGCATTGAAGAAGCAGGACGTTTTGCAGCTGCCATGTCAACTTTAAAAATAGAGAAATCAGGTCCTTTCAATGGCAGCAAAGAAGATGTCATTCAATGTATGACCACTGCGGAACAGATGTTTTAAAACAGGAAATCATAGAACGAACAACGTATACATAGGATATACCTCCCCCGACGGGTAATCCTCATCCCATTATTCAGGCACGAACAACACCGGTTCGTGCCTGAACCTTTTTCAACAGTCACCTCCCTTTTTGTGTTAAAATCAACCATTCCCTCTTTTTTCCAAAATCTTTTTTGAATTTCGTTTGTTTCCTTTGTTACTCTCGCCAAAAGACGGCAGAAAAAAGACTTCAACCTAAATAATAACAAATGGAAAAATTTAATGCAATGAGGACTAGACTTTTACAACATCTTCAGAAAAAAGCCATCAGGTCAAGGAGCATCATGACGCTTGTTTGCCTGCTACTGGCCTCTGCATCAGCCTTTGCACAGACAAAGACGGTGACAGGAACAGTGACGGACGCTGCCAATGAACCATTGATCGGCGCATCGGTACTCGTACAAGGAACTTCCACCGGAACCATCACAGACATGGACGGTAAATATTCAATCTCTGTCACTCCGGAGGACGTATTGGTATTTTCATACGTGGGGATGACTTCGCAAACCATTAAGGTGGGGGCACAGAATGTCATCAATGTCACTTTAAAAGAAGATTCACAAGTACTAGCCGAAACAGTCGTTATCGGATACGGTAGTGCAAAGAAAAGAGACTTGACAGGTTCTATCACCAATGTCAAAGGAGAAGAGTTAGCCAACAAACCGGCAATGAATCCGCTGTCTTCCCTTCAGGGGAAAGTGGCAGGTGTGCAGATTGTAAACTCCGGACGAGCCGGATCGGACCCGGAAATCCGTATTCGCGGAACAAACTCCATCAACGGATATAAACCGCTGTACATTGTCGACGGATTATTCAATGACAACATCAATTTCCTGAATCCGGAGGACATCGAATCCATGGAAATCCTGAAAGACCCGTCATCTCTGGCTATCTTCGGTGTTCGCGGTGCGAATGGTGTTATCATCATTACCACAAAGAAAGCCAAAGAGGGACAGACACTAGTCAATATTAATACTTCTTTCGGTTTCAAGAAAGTGGTAGATAAAGTGAAACTGGTGAATGGTTCACAATTCAAGGAACTATATAACGAACAGCTCGCCAATCAGAAAGATGACCCTTTCGATTATACCGGCTGGGATGCCAATACCGACTGGCAAGACGAAATTTTCCAGACTGCTTTCATTACAAACAATAACATCAGTATTACAGGGGCTTCGCCCAAACATAGTTTTTACCTGGGTGTAGGCTACTCTTACGAACAAGGCAACATCGAGCATGAGAAATTCAATAAGGTAACCATCAACGCAAGTAATGATTATAAGATTACGGACTTTTTGAAAGTCGGTTTCCAATTCAACGGTGCACGTATGCTTCCTGCAGATTCCAAACAGGTGTTGAATGCCCTACGTGCAACTCCTATCGCTCCGGTGTATAATAACGAATACGGATTATATACGGCTCTGCCCGAATTCCAGAAAGCGCAGATCAACAACCCGATGGTAGACGTCGAATTGAAAGCGAATACTACCAAAGCGGAGAACTACCGGGCATCCGGTAACATTTATGGTGAGGTAGACTTCCTGAAGCATTTCACGTTCAAAGCGATGTTCTCCATGGATTATGCGTCGAACAACGGACGGACGTATACACCGATCGTAAAAGTATACGATGCCGCTGTCAACGGAGGGATCTCTACTTTGGGAACAGGCAAGACCGAGGTCAGCCAGTTTAAAGAGAATGAAACCAAAGTTCAGAGCGACTACCTGTTGACATACACCAACAGCTTTGATAATGGAAATCATAACCTGACAGCTACCGCTGGTTTTACTACCTATTATAATTCGTTGAGCCGATTGGACGGAGCACGCAAGCAGGGGGTCGGATTGGTTATTCCGGATGATCCGGACAAATGGTTTGTCAGCATCGGCGATGCAGCTACCGCTACCAATGGAAGTACTCAATGGGAACGCAGTACATTATCCGTACTTGCACGTGTGATCTACAACTATAAAGGTAAATACTTGTTCAACGGATCTTTCCGCCGGGATGGTTCCTCCGCTTTCTCCTACACAGGCAATGAATGGCAGAACTTCTTCTCACTGGGTGGAGGTTGGTTGATGTCTGAAGAAGAATTTATGAAAGACATCAAATGGCTGGATATGTTGAAAATCAAAGCATCTTACGGTACGTTAGGAAACCAGAACCTGGATAAAGCCTATCCTGCCGAACCCTTATTGACCAATGCTTATTCGGCCGTATTCGGTAAACCGTCCATCATTTATCCCGGATACCAGCTTGCCTATCTTCCTAATCCTAACCTGCGTTGGGAAAAAGTAGAAGCCTGGGAAGCCGGATTTGAAACGAACCTGCTTCGCAACCGCTTACATTTTGAGGGTGTTTACTATAAGAAGAATACCAAAGATTTGTTAGCCGAAGTTCCCGGAATTTCCGGAACAATCCCCGGTATCGGTAACTTGGGAGAGATTCAGAATAAAGGAGTGGAAATGGCTGTAACCTGGCGCGATCAGATTGGTGATTGGGGATATTCCGTCAGTGCCAACCTGACTACCATCAAGAATGAGGTCAAAAGTCTTGTTCAGGAAGGATATTCCATCATTGCCGGAGATAAGCAGCAAAGTTACACAATGGCAGGTTATCCAATCGGATATTTCTATGGTTACAAGACGGCAGGCGTTTATCAGTCACAAGCGGATATTGACGCATCACCCAAAAATACACTGGCCACTGTTACCCCCGGCGACCTGAAATTTGCCGATGTGAACGGTGACGGAGAAATCACCCCGGAAGACCGTACCATGATAGGCAACCCGACTCCAAAGGTCACTTACGGTTTTTCTCTCGGAGTAGACTACAAGAATTGGTCATTAGGCATCGATATGATGGGACAAGGCGGAAACAAGATTTTCCGTACATGGGATAACTACAACTTTGCCCAGTTCAACTACCTGGAACAACGTCTGGATCGCTGGCACGGAGAAGGTACGTCCAACACCCAACCGTTGCTGAACACCAAACATTCCATCAACAACCTCAACTCTGACTATTACATTGAGGACGGCAAATTCTTCCGTATCCGTAATGTACAGTTAGCGTATACGTTCGACAAGAGCTTAATTTCCAAAATACGTCTGCAAGCTCTGAAAGTCTATGTCAACATACAGAACTTGAAAACATGGAAACATAACACCGGATATACTCCCGAACTTGGAGGAACTGCCACCGCATTCGGAGTAGATAACGGCAGTTATCCTGTACCTGCAGTCTATACCTTCGGTATCAACCTAACATTCTAGTGACAAGGTGCCACTGCCAGTTTTCCATGCGGAACACAACTTTAATCTTTAAAACTATCATTATATGAAACTGAATAAATATATATTTGCAACCCTTATTACTTCAACTACATTATTTCTAGGTAGTTGTAGTGACTTTCTGGATCGTAGTCCGCAAGGACAGTTCACGGAAGATGATAATCCGAACGCACTGGTCAACGGTAAGATTTATAATGTGTATACGCTGATGCGTAACTATGATGTCACTGCCGGACCTCCTGCGCTTGCCATCCACTGTTTCCGTTCCGAAGACTCGGAAAAAGGAAGTATTTCCAGTGACGGTTCTGACGTGGCCGAAATGTACGACGACTTTGTATACACACCGACCAACGGCCTGCTGGGTGCTTATTGGGGAAGGAATTATGCCATCATTTACCAATGTAATGACATTCTTACCGCTATTGCAGAGAAAGAGACAGCCGGACAGACAGAAGCTGAAGATATTATCAACAAAGGAGAAGCCTCTTTCTTCCGCGCTTATTGTTACTTCAATCTGGTAAGAGCTTTCGGCGAAGTTCCTTTGGTGACTTACAAAATCAACGACGCTTCGGAAGCCAATATCCCGAAGACAACCGCTGATAAAATCTATGAGCAGATTGACAAGGACCTGAAAACAGCAGAAGAGTCATTGCCGGAAACATGGAGTAGCGAATACACCGGACGACTGACTTGGGGAGCTGCCCGTTCCTTACACGCGCGTACTTATATGATGCGCAACGACTGGAACAATATGTACACAGCCTCCACCGATGTCATCAAAAAGGGGCTCTACAACTTAAAGACTCCGTATAATGAGATTTTCACGGATGATGGTGAAAATAACGGAGGTTCCATATTCGAGTTGCAATGTACAGCCACTGCCGCCCTTCCTCAAAGCGATGTTATCGGTAGCCAGTTCTGTGAAGTACAGGGTGTGCGCGGAGCAGGTCAATGGGACTTGGGCTGGGGATGGCACATGGCAACAGAATACATGGCGCAAGCCTACGAACAGGGTGATCCACGCAAAAATTCCACCCTACTCTACTTCCGCCACTCGGACAGCGAGCCTATCACTCCGGAAAATACCAACGAGCCATACGGCGAATCTCCGGTTTCTCCGGCAATGGGTGCTTACTTTAACAAGAAAGCCTATACCGACCCGGCTTTGCGTAAAGAATATACCAACAAAGGATTCTGGGTAAACATTCGTCTGATCCGCTACGCAGATGTACTGCTGATGGGAGCCGAATCAGCTAATGAAAAAGGTATTCCGGGTGAAGCAATCGACTATTTGGAACAAGTACGCGCACGCGCCAGAGGCACCAATAGCAATATATTGCCTAAAGTGACGACTACCGATCAGGGAGAATTGCGTGAGGCCATCCGCCACGAACGCCGTGTGGAATTAGGGTTGGAATTCGACCGTTTCTATGACCTCGTTCGTTGGGGCATTGCAAAAGAAGTGTTGCACGCAGCCGGTAAAACCAATTATCAGGACAAAAACGCACTGCTTCCACTGCCGCAGACAGAGATCGACAAGTCTAAGGGAGTGTTAGTACAGAACCCCGACTACCAATAAGAAAGTTCCTCGGTGCCGAACGGTTGTTTCCTCGGTGCCGAAACTACTGTTCCTCGGTGTCGAACAATGTCCTCCTCGGTGCCGAACATTCAACGCATCAGGAGGACTTTATATGAATAGAGATAAAAGTAACTATAATAATATGATATACAAAAAGTTAAGTCTATCCGTCCTGTTGTTTGCCGCAGGTTTTCTAACCGCGTCGGCACAAAAGTCGCCACAGGATATGGATCGTTTCATCGACGTATTGATGAATAAAATGACGCTGGAAGAAAAAATCGGACAGTTAAACCTTCCTGTCACCGGAGAGATCACTACGGGACAAGCTAAAAGCAGCGACATCGCCGCAAAAATCAAGAAAGGCGAAGTGGGAGGATTGTTCAATCTGAAAGGAGTAGAGAAAATACGTGAAGTACAGAAACAAGCTGTGGAAGATTCCCGGCTGGGTATTCCGTTATTGTTCGGGATGGACGTTATTCACGGATACGAAACGATGTTCCCTATCCCGCTCGGTTTGTCTTGCACCTGGGACATGACAGCCATTGAAGAGTCTGCCCGCATTGCAGCCGTAGAGGCAAGTGCCGATGGAATCTCATGGACTTTCAGCCCGATGGTGGATATTTCACGTGACCCTCGTTGGGGACGCGTATCCGAAGGTAGTGGCGAAGACCCGTTTCTCGGTGCCATGATTGCCGAAGCGATGGTGCGCGGCTATCAGGGGAAGAACATGGAACGGAATGACGAAATCATGGCCTGCGTAAAACACTTTGCGTTATATGGGGCAGGCGAAGCCGGCCGCGACTATAACACCGTGGATATGAGCCGCCAACGAATGTTCAATGATTATATGCTACCGTATGAAGCAGCCGTTGAAGCGGGTGTAGGCAGCGTGATGGCTTCTTTTAATGAAGTAGACGGTATTCCGGCCACTGCCAATAAATGGCTGATGACGGATATTCTCCGCGGACAGTGGGGATTCAACGGTTTTGTGGTAACTGATTATACGGGTATTTCAGAAATGATCGATCACGGTATTGGCGATCTTCAGACAGTATCCGCCCGTGCCATCAACGCCGGAGTGGATATGGATATGGTAAGCGAGGGTTTTGTAGGGACACTGAAGAAATCCGTTCAGGAAGGAAAAGTCTCTATGGAAACATTGAATACGGCTTGCCGTCGTATTCTGGAAGCCAAATATAAACTGGGATTGTTTGATAATCCTTATAAATATTGCGATCCGAAACGTCCGGTACGCGACATCTTTACCAAAGCCCATCGTGATGCAGCCCGCAGAATTGCAGCAGAAAGTTTCGTTCTTCTGAAGAATGACAGTCCCGACGGTAATCCGAACGGAAATCCGTTGTTGCCTTTCAACCCAAAAGGAAATATTGCAGTAATCGGTCCGTTGGCAAACAGCCGTAGCAATATGCCGGGTACATGGAGCGTAGCAGCTGTGCTCGACCGTTGCCCTTCTTTGGTAGAAGGATTGAAAGAGATGACAGCCGGAAAAGCGAATATCATGTACGCTAAAGGAAGCAACCTGATTAGTGACGCAAGTTACGAAGAACGGGCAACGATGTTCGGCCGTTCCCTGAACCGTGACAACCGCACCGACCAGCAGTTACTGGACGAAGCATTGAACGTAGCCCGTCGGTCGGATATCATCATCGCAGCGCTAGGCGAATCTTCTGAAATGAGCGGTGAAAGCAGCAGCCGTACGGACTTGAATATTCCCGACGTACAACAGAATCTGTTGAAAGAACTTTTAAAGACAGGCAAACCGGTGGTACTGGTGTTATTTACCGGACGTCCGCTTACGCTGAACTGGGAACAGGAGCATGTGCCTGCCATTCTGAATGTATGGTTCGGAGGTAGTGAAGCCGCTTACGCCATTGGTGACGCCCTCTTCGGTTACGTCAATCCGGGTGGAAAACTGACCATGACTTTCCCGAAGAATGTCGGCCAGATACCTCTTTATTATGCGCACAAAAATACCGGACGCCCATTGAAAGATGGCAAATGGTTTGAGAAATTCCGCAGCAACTATCTCGATGTGGATAATGATCCGCTTTATCCGTTCGGTTACGGCCTTTCTTATACGACGTTCTCTTACAGCGACATCGACTTGAGTCATTCTTCCATGGACATGAACGGTTCGTTGACCGCCGCAGTGGAGGTTACCAATACCGGAACATGGCCCGGCTCGGAAGTGGTACAGCTTTATATCCGCGACGTTGTGGGTAGCAGTACCCGTCCCGTCAAAGAGCTGAAAGGTTTCCAAAAGATATTCCTGGAACCGGGAGAAATGAAGATTGTCCGTTTCAAGATTGCTCCGGAAATGCTTCGATACTATAATTATGACTTGCAACTGGTTGCCGAACCGGGCGACTTTGAAGTGATGATCGGTACGAACAGCCGTGATGTGAAAACCGCGAAGTTCACGTTAAACTAAACTTTTATCACCTTGATTATGAACGATAAATATAAAAGAATAATAGAAATGAGTGCACTTCCACTCATGTTACTATTTCTATCCGCCGTTGCCCTGACTTTCCAGAGCTGTAAAGGGAAAAGCAAAAGCAACAACCTTTCCGCAGCCACCGACTCGTTATCGGACGACGCCCTGATGGATACCGTCCAGCGACGGACTTTCCTCTATTTCTGGGAAGGTGCCGAGCCGAATAGCGGCTTAGCTCCCGAACGTTATCATGTGGACGGCGTTTATCCAGAAAACGATGCCAACGTAGTCACTTCCGGCGGCAGCGGCTTCGGCATCATGGCTATCCTTGCGGGAATCGACCGTGGTTACGTCACCCGCGAAGAGGGACTGGCGCGAATGGAACGCATCGTCTCTTTCCTCGAAAAGGCAGACCGTTTCCACGGAGCTTACCCTCATTGGTGGTATGGCGATACGGGCAAGGTGAAACCATTCGGCCAGAAAGATAATGGTGGCGATCTGGTAGAGACAGCCTTCCTCATCCAAGGGCTGCTGGCCGTACACCAATATTACGTCAACGGAAACGAGAAAGAGAAAGCCCTCGCCCAACGGATCGACCAGATTTGGCGGGATGTCGACTGGAACTGGTATCGGCAAGGCGGGCAAAACGTTCTTTACTGGCATTGGAGTCCGACGTATGGCTGGGAAATGAATTTCCCTGTACACGGCTACAACGAATGTATGATTATGTATATTCTTGCTGCTGCTTCTCCTACCCATGGGGTACCTGCGGCTGTCTATCATGACGGTTGGGCACAGAACGGAGCCATCGTTTCTCCGCATAAAGTGGAAGGAATCGAGTTGCACCTCCGCTATCAGGGCACCGAAGCCGGACCGCTTTTCTGGGCTCAATACTCTTTCCTCGGACTTGACCCGGTGGGACTAAAAGATGAATACTGCCCCAGCTACTTCCACGAGATGCGCAACCTGACACTAGTCAATCGTGCTTACTGCATCCGCAACCCTAAACATTACAAAGGTTTCGGACCGGATTGTTGGGGACTGACCGCCAGCTACTCCGTCGATGGATATGCGGCTCATTCGCCCAATGAGCAGGAGGACAAAGGAGTAATCTCCCCTACCGCCGCGCTTTCATCCATTGTCTATACACCGGAATATTCCATGCAAGTAATGCGCCATTTGTATGGTATGGGAGATAAAGTGTTCGGTCCTTTCGGATTCTACGATGCTTTCAGCGAAACGGACAATTGGTATCCGCAACGTTATCTGGCTATCGACCAGGGTCCTATTGCTGTCATGATCGAAAACTACCGGAGCGGATTATTGTGGAAACTCTTCATGAGCCATCCCGACGTACAGGCCGGATTGACCAAACTTGGTTTTAACACCAACAAGCAAGATGTGAGACAGAAATAAGTAGGAACCACGGTGCGTGGAAGTGGTCTACTGACCACCTCCACCACCGGTGTTTCCACCTCCTCCGCCGCCACCTTTCACATCGTCATTGTCGATGCTTCGTGCGGCTTTCTTCACACTGGCTTTCAACTCACCAAGCCGATAGCTAATACTGAAACCGTAATACCGGCTCGGATATTTGCTCGAACTCTTCGAAATAAAGTTAGCTCCTTCTGTGTGGTTATTGTAAGTTCTGTATTTCTCCAGAACATTGCTGCAATAAATATTCAAAGAAAGACGTTCTTCTTTCAGGAAAGAACGGCTCAATCCCAAACTATAATAACTATATCCTGAACCTTTTCCCTGCAAACTGATTCGGGGTGTGCTACCTCCGCCGTTCAGGCTCAAACGTACTTTTCCCGGTAAGGTCTGCTGAATTCCTCCATAAGCAGAAGCATTCCATCCATAATTGTGCAACTCTTGGGCAGGACTCCGCAAATCGCTATAATTGCCACGTCCATTGACGTAAATTCTCGTTTTAGGAGAAGCGTTCCAGTTCAAATAAAAGTTCAATCCTGTTTCCCGGCTCTTTCCGATATTACCGTATGTGCTATACAGTGCACCGTAGGGAGCTTTATGCCCACCTTCAAAGATTTCTCCGTCTTTATCAGTAATCAAGCGGCTGATTCTTTCAATTCCATTGTTATTGAAAGAATGACGCAAAGAAAGATTGATGTTGAACTTGGATGTAAAACTACTGTAAGACAAGTCGAACGAATGACTCTTCTCACTCTTCAAGTTCGGATTTCCCTGACTGATAAACATCGGATTCTGATTATCGAAATAAGGATTCAAATTCCAGATACCCGGACGCCAGATACGCATATTATATCCACCACGCAAATTCTGCGTCTTTCCTAGTTTTATTCCCAACGAAACGGAAGGAACCAGATCACTAAAATTTGAATCAAAGTTCTCGCCCGGACCCACCAGATACTTCACCTCTTGTATGGTTTGCTCATAACGCAATCCCGGTTTGAAAGTAAATCCCTTGTATTTCAGCGTATATCCGGCGTAAGCAGAGAGAATATGATTCAAATGACGGTACTCGCTACTACGATTCTCATTATATGCATAGTTTTCACTTGCTCCCTCGGCTTCATAAAACCGATTATCACTGGAGTTACGTCGGAAAATATATTTGGCACCGGTTTCAATTGTATGCAGCTTTCCAATCGGAGTAGTATAGTCCACCTGGAAAGTCTGCTCCATCGTATTTGTCTTTCCGTCCGAATGGAAATTCTTTAATGACAATTCTTTGATGATATCCAGTTTATTCTCATCAGGCTCGATGTCCAGATAAGTATTATATGAATCATTCGTTTGGGGTTGGGAATTGATTTTATAAGAAAACGTAATCATCCGTTCTTTATTTTTTCGGGAAGTACGTTGATAGTCTATATTTCCGTTGATAGAATACCATGACCCTTTTCCATGATTGTCGGTTCTATAACGGTACGCAAAATCCTGTCGGTCAGCTCCGTGCATAATCGTATTTCCGTCACTGTTACTTTTATCATTACTGCCGTACATTCCGAAAGCCACGGTCAGCAGCCTCAACGTATCAATCTCGTAACTGGCTTCCAAATTGCCATACTGGAAATTCCCTTTCGACTTGGAGCTACTTTCCGATTCCAGATATTTTTCATTCTCTTTATCCGGTTCGTAGTTTTCGCGATAACTATCGGAATAGCTGCGCGGGCTATTATTATAATTGTAATTATAGTTGGCAGAAACAGTCAGTTTACCTTGTTTCACCATTGCGTAAGTGCCGGCACCTACTCCGTTATTATTAGCATTTCCTCTGAAAGTAGCCGTGTATCCTTCAAATCCGGAACCTACTGTGACGATATTCAGAATACCTCCGATACCTTCCGCATCATATTTAGCTCCCGGTGAAGTTATCACCTCAATATATTTGATTGTGTTTGCCGGCATACTTTTCAGCACTTCCTTCGGATTATTGCTCATCATATTATTGGGCTTTCCATTTACATGTATCTTGAAACTGCTACTGCCGTTCACCTGTACATTGTCTTCTCCATCCACCGTTACCAAAGGCACTTTCCGAAGCATCTCCAATATACTGTTCGATTTTGAGTCCGGGTCATCTTCAATATTATATTCAATCTTATCCACATCTACCTTTACCAACGGTTTTTGTGCAACTACCTCCACTCCTTTCAATACGTTATTGGCCTCTGAAGAAATCATTGTGCCCAAGTCAACCTCCTTCACGGACGGTTTTAAAGTAAATTCCTTTACTATCGGCGCTTTACCAATCGAAGAAATAGTGATGATGTAATTGCCCGCAGCGACATTCAGTTTCTCCTGAAATCTACCATTCGCCCCAGTCACCGCCATCTTGACTGCTTTATCCGGAGCATTTTTCTTTGCTATTTTGATGGTAGCATACGGTTCTCCCTCTTGTGTTAAAGAATCAATAAGTACTCCTTTGACTGTATAAGAAGGAGCTGTGGATTTTTGTGCCCACCCCGCCACGGAGATAGCAAATACGAATAGAATTAGTAGTAACAGTCTGTGTTTCATGACTAGAAATATATTAGTTTATGTTTATTAGACGCAAGACATTCAAAAATGCTGCAAATTCGAGAGCCAAAAGTAGTTGGTTTATCTACACTTACGAATTTTTCGGAGTTAAGAATATAAAACGAATGGATAAAAAATCTTACTACAGTATATTTCTAGTATTTTTAAACATTTCTGTTTAGGGATATCTTTAAATTTTCTATTCAAGAGTACTTTTAGACATTTCCGTTCAACGGTATCGGTTATTCCTTATTTAAAAGGAGATAGAATGGTATTTACCGTCGTATCAACCGTATCAGCCGCCTTAAGTGAGCGCAGATTCTTCCAATCCAGCAGGTACTAAAGTTCTCTTCATATTTCGTGAACACTTTCTCACAATCCCGGAGCCGGCTGTTTTGCCTTTTCATAGCTGTTTGTATCTCTTTCATTCGAGCTATTTGCTCTCTTTGATACAAGAGTTCTTTGTCGTGACAGCCAATAATTTCAGCATATAAGTTACAGATATTTGCTTTTTCAATACATAGGTCTTCCAATGTGTCGATATACTCGGCTGTAACTCGATCCTTATTCTGATGCAGGAATCCGATAAGGCTTTCTTCATCAACAGTGGTGATACCTTTCTCATACGACATCGGGAATCTTTTCATATCCGCCCAAAGCCAGATTACTTCTTTGTTGATTCCATACTTGGCCGCCGCTTCTTCTACGCTAATCCATTTTGGCATAATGCTTTTGTTTTAATGTGTTCCACAATAAAAATGGAATATTATTTTGTTTATGTGGCACAACGTGCATCCACGTTTTCTGTATTTCGGGCGGACGGGGAATTGTTTAGGTTAGACTTTTGGGGTAATCATAACCGGCCGGACACAAAAAAGACGTGAATGCTGTTGCACCATTATCCACCTCTTAGGCTAGCAATACCCTCGTAAAAGACAATGATAACAACAGACACCCACGTCAATCGTTTATATATAACACATTCCTTACGGATATGTTGATATACAGCCGTTCACGTGGAGTATCTGTCGCATCATCTCTCTTTACTTAAACTTGCTATTTTTAGAGGTGAGAGATAATACACATATACTCAAATTAGTAATATATACCGCCTTCTACTAGTTTCATCACGCTGATGAGCAGAAAGCGTATGACAAAGATATACATATTTTTTGAAATGTGGTGGAAATATGGAAATAAATGCTGGAAGTTATGTATATTCAACAAGCCGACTCAATTGTAATTCTTGGAGGATTTGGTTTAGCACAGCCATATCCCTAAAATTTGATTCATTCCTATACGATTTTGAGCTAAATTCATAGTTACAAGGGCTAATCTAACGCAATACAGTCTT
>NZ_DAWCXD010000078.1:0-23631 GCF_052357945.1 Bacteroides sp.
ATCCAAGAGAAAACAAACTACCGATATTATTTTCTTTCTCACTATTGTCCGTAATAGAATTCCGAAACGTTTTTAATTAATTAATATTCAATAATTTATAATGCTTTGTCAATTTTTCGATAGAGAATCCATACTTTTGGTAGATGTAATCCTCTTATTTAGATTCATCATGCCAAACGGAAAGACTGTCTTTGCTCAAATCATGGATCTTGTTCCTGATTATGAACTCGAAAAATGTATTGACAAATATAACGGAGACTACAAAACCAAGAAGTTTATTTGTCGTGACCAGTTCATGGTTATGAGTTATGCTCAGTTCACAAGGAGCTCTAGTCTTCGAGTAGTAGAAGCTACCCTTACCGCATTCTCTTCTAAGCTTTATCATTCGGGATTGAAGCTCATACACAAATCGACTCTTGCAGAGATGAATGAAAATAAAAATTGGCTTATTTATCAAGATTTTGCACAGGTTCTCATCAAGCGAGCAAGCGATTTGTATAAGGATGATTATTTCAGAATTGGTCTCAAAGAAATGGTATACGCCTTTGACAGTAGCACCATTAAACTTTGCTTGAACCTTTGCCCGTGGGCTAAGGTTCATCATAACAAAGGAGCTTTCAAGATGCACACTCTGATAAATCTTCGTGGTTCTATTCCTACTTTCATATGGCTTACAGAAGGCAAAGTCAATGACATGAATGGGCTTGATGTAATCCCCGTAGAGCCATAAGCTTATTATCTTTTGGATAAAGGTTATGTGGGTTTCTATCGGCTTTACAACTACTTTCAAAAGCGTAATGCATTCTATGTAACTAGAGCTAAGGATAACATGAAATATGAAGTTATCCAAGAACATGAAGTGGATCAACAAACTGGTGTTGTCAGTGACTTGACAATAAGGCTTCCGGCCCCATTGTTTCTAAAGACTATCCTGATGAAATGAGGCTCGTAATCTATGAAGATTACACGGAAGGGAAGAATACCGTATATAGATTTTTGACTAATGATTTCGAACTTACGGCACTCACTATAGCGGAACTTTATAGAGGGCGTTGGCAGATTGAACTTTTTTTCAAAGGGATAAAACAGCACTTGCACATCCAGTCGTTCTTCGGAACAACAGAGAATGCTGTATACACACAGATATGGATTGCGATCTGTGATTATTTGCTGCTTATCATTGCTAAAAAGCTGTATCATATGGAACAAAATCTTTATATAATCTCTCAAGCGATAGGACTAATTCTTTTTGAAAGAATACCCTTATCGGATATGTTTAATCAATTTGATAATTCTAAATTAGAGCCGGATTCTAAGGAACAACTTAGCTTGTTCTAAACTATTCCGGACAATAGTGATTTGCATATAGAAAAAATTCTTTCTTATTTCTTTTCTGCCAGATAGACATCCAATTATAATACAAGCTGCCCATCAAAGTAATCCATGTAATTCGCAATGAAGCAATTGCCATATTTCTTTATTTTGAGAATACCCCTACTTTTTTCTGTCTTTAAATAAAGCGATTATGACTACTTTTAGAACAGGATAAAAGATTATAAGGGCTTTCGCACCCCAAATGGTAAAAAGTATACCATATAAGATTCTCATTATTTGAATCTTGTATGGGTCTTTGAACAATCCTAAAACGATAAAACTTATCCCGCTTAAAAAAATCACCAAAAAGAGTAATGCACATATAAAAATGGGAAACGGACCGTCATATTCAGTAAAATCGGCTAATCCAAGCCATTTCTTCCATTTTCTCCACCGTTCTCTCCTCCTTTCTTCCGGTTCCCTTTCCTTCCTCATTCTCTCCGACTCTATCACACGCCGACGGAATTCCTCTTGGGGACGCTGTAAACTGAGATTGTATCTCCGCATCTTTTCACTAATGCGTTTCTTTTTTCTTTTTGTCATTCTTGTATTTGTTATTTCTTATGTGTTTTTACCTATTTATTTCTTTTCTGCCTGATAGACTCCAAAAATAATGCAACCTGCTCCCAATAATGTAATCCACGTGATTTGTTCGTGAAGAATGATAACCGAAGCTACCATAGTCACCAACGGATTGAGATAGATATAATTGGAGGCTCTAACGGTTCCCAACTGTTTCAATACCACATTCCAGAGGACATAACAAACCAGGGATGCTAGGACGGCCAAAAATAAAAGATTGGATAATACTATCGGTTTTAAAAGTATATCAAGATCCGGTTGCAGCGGATGAAGAAGAAAGACGGGAAGTATGGTCAATACTCCATAAAAGAATATTTTGCGGGTGATAAATACTGTGGGGTAGTGCCCTGTCATTTTCTTTATCACCAAACTATAAAATGCCCACGATAGGGCGGCAAGTAAAGTAAGCAAATCCCCTACCGGAGATAATTTAAGTACAAAACTGCCGTTAAAGACCACCAGTCCCACTCCGATTAAAGCTAATATGGAACCATAAATCAAACCTTTGGTGGCTTTTTCACTCTTATAAAAGAGAAGGGAAAGAATGGTGGTAAGTAAAGGAGCTGTGCAAATGATGAAAGCCACATTAGATGCTTGCGTGATTCCCAAAGCTGTATTCTCGGTAAAGAAATAGAGTGAGCCACCGAAAAGACCTCCTGCCATCAACCAAAGTTCGTCTTTCCAATTACCCGCAAACAGACGTTTGGGAGAAATCACCCAAATACCCAGATAAGCAATGAGAAAACGATAAAGGAATATCTCCTGTGGGGTCAGTCCGTGATTAATCAGTACTTTGGTTGATATAAAGGTCAGTCCCCAAATAGCAACTACAAGTACCGCAATCAGATGGTAATATCCATGCTTCAATTCCATAGTGATGGTGATGTTTTTTTAATAGAGTACAAAGATAGCAAGAAGTTATGGAATGTTTGTTTGGAGAAGTAACAAAAAGCCCGTACCTTTGTTTATGTTCAAAGAAAGTTCCTAAAATAAGGTATAAGTTATGGAAAAATATATAGCACCGGACAGGAAACGTATCCCCTATGGCATGATGAACTTTGCAGTAATCCGCCGCGACGACTGTTATTATGTAGACAAAACCCGGTTTATACCCATGATAGAAGAGGCGGACAAGTTTTTCTTCTTTATTCGCCCGCGCCGTTTCGGCAAAAGTCTCACAGTAAGTATGTTGCAGCACTATTATGATATACTTGCCAAGGATAAATTCGAAGCGCTGTTTGGCGACCTTTACATCGGAAAGCATCCTACGCGCGACCGGAACAGCTATCTGGTACTATACCTCAACTTCTCCGGAATAGTAGGCGAACTGCACAACTACCGCAAGGGCTTGGATGCGCATTGTGCCACCACCTTTGAGAACTTTTGCAAAATATATACCGACTACCTGCCACAAGATACGGTAGAAGAATTGCGGACAAAAGAAGGAGCAGTGGAGCAATTGGACTTTCTCTACCAGGTATGTGCACGTGTCGGACAGAGAATTTATCTCTTTATTGACGAATACGACCATTTCACCAATGCCATCCTCTCGAATATAGAAAGCCTGCACCGCTATACGGACGAAACACATGGCGAAGGTTATCTGCGCGCCTTCTTCAATAAAATCAAAGCCGGAACCTATTCAAGTATCGAGCGTTGTTTCATTACTGGCGTAAGCCCCGTAACAATGGACGACCTCACAAGTGGTTTCAATATCGGAACCAACTACTCGCTCACACCGGAATTCAACGAGATGATAGGTTTCACGGAAGAAGAAGTGCGCCAAATGCTCACTTACTATTCCACCACCAGTCCATTCAACCACAGCGTGGACGAACTGATAGAAATAATGAAACCCTGGTATGACAACTACTGCTTTGCGGAAGAATGTTATGGCAAAACCACCATGTACAACTCAAATATGGTGCTCTACTTCGTCAAGAATTATATTCAACGAGGCAAAGCCCCCCGGGATATGGTAGAAGATAATATCCGTATCGATTACGAAAAATTACGTATGCTCATCCGGAAGGACAAAGAGTTTGCCCATGATGCTTCCATCATACAAACATTGGTGAGCGAAGGCTACATCACCGGAGAACTAAAAAAGGGTTTTCCTGCCGTCAATATTACCAACCCCGACAACTTTGTGAGCCTACTCTACTATTTCGGTATGCTCACCATTAGCGGCACGTATAAAGGAAAGACCAAACTCTCCATCCCTAATCAGGTAGTCCGCGAACAAATCTACACTTATCTGCTAAGTACCTATAACGAAGCCGAACTCAATTTCAGTAGTTACGAAAAGAACGAACTTGCCAGTGCTCTTGCCTACGATGGCGACTGGAAAGCCTATTTCGGTTATATTGCTGACTGCCTGAAACGTTACACCTCCCAGCGCGACAAGCAGAAAGGCGAATTTTTTGTTCACGGCTTCACACTTGCCATGACGGCACAAAACCGTTTCTACCGTCCCATTTCCGAACAGGACACACAAGCAGGCTATGTTGACATTTTCCTCTGTCCGCTACTGGATATCTATTCCGACATGAAACACAGCTACATTGTGGAACTGAAGTATGCCAAGTATAAAGACCCCGAAAGCCGCGTGGAAGAACTGCGACTGGAAGCTATTGCCCAAGCCAATCGCTATGCTGACACTGATACGGTGAAGAGAGCAGTCGGCACTACACAGCTTCATAAGATTGTGGTTGTGTACAAAGGAATGGATATGCCGGTATGCGAAGAGGTTTAATACAAGGATTTTTTCAATAAAACGTCACACCATCAAAAGACTACTCCTATAAATAAAAATTATGATACGATTTATACTTCTGTATGCTAAATATTGAAAGAATCGTGTACATTTGTATCATAATTAATCTAATAATATGCAAGAAGACATTACGCTCGCACACCTTAAGCGTGGCGATCACCAAACATTTTCTCGCTTATTCAATTTATACCACCGGGATTTAGTGCTTTATGCCGGGCGCTACCTTCCGGATTTGGAAACGTGCGAGGATATTGTACAAGATGTATTTCTAAAAATATGGCATATCCGTGATCGTCTGGAAATAAGCGTACCGCTACGTGTCTATCTCATCAGTGCTGTCCGCAACTCATGTCTGAATGAAATTAAACGCCGTAGAATCATATATGATACCACTATAGACTCGCTGACATGGATGCCCGAACGAGTGGAGGAAGAAGCCGTACTTTATTCCGAGCTTCACGAGCAATTCCAGCAAGCATTGCAACAGCTTCCGGCACTTTACCGTCAAGCGTTCGAAATGAATCGTTTCCAAAACAAAAAGTATCAGGAAATTGCTGATATGCTTGGAGTCTCCAAACGTACCATTGAGGTGCGCATTGGTAAAGCACTGGCTTTTCTACGAAATCATCTTAAAGAATATTTACCGATGATCTTATTTCTATTCACAAAATAATTGTGGTAAAGCGTTAGTCAATTGTCTTATTAATATAGAAGAATATAAAAAGAGAACGATGGAAGAAATAAATGAACATATCAATGCAATCATAGCTAAATATTTTGCAGGCGAAGCCTCTCTTGAAGAAAAGAACGAACTCACAGCATGGATCAAAGAGAGCAAAGAACATGCACGATGGTTTGCACGTCTCAAAGACCTCGATCAAGCTATACACCCAAGCTTTGCCCCTTCTGCCATCCATACGGAACAAGCTCATGAAAAGTTTATGGACCAACTCCGCCGTGATAGTAGAAACCAAAAGTTCCGTACACTGATGATACGGTGTCAACGTATCGCCGCTATCCTGTTCCTGCCCATAGCTTTTCTGGCAACATATTTATTGACAGACAAATTTTCTGCTCCTGAACTAACAGAAACATGGCAAACCATCACTACTCCTTACCGTACTTACTCACAAATAAACTTACCCGACGGATCCAAAGTATGGCTTAACGGAGGGAGTACTCTTCAATATCCGCTTGCCTTCCATAACGGAAACCGTGCAGTCAAACTCACAGGAGAGGCTTACTTCGAAGTCGAATCTGACAAGAAGCACCCTTTCATCGTTCAGACAAAAAATATGAATGTGACAGCTACCGGTACAGCATTCAATGTAAATGCTTTCTACGTTGATTCCATATCTGCCGTCACGATGGTAGAAGGTATTACAGACGTAGATATGCAAGGAACAAGTCGTCGTATGTTACCGGGTGAACACATCGTTTATGACAAGCAGAAAGGAAACTACACTGTTACTAAAACCGACCCTAATAAATGGTGTTCATGGCGCAACGGAAAGATTATTTTTGAAAATGATCGTTTAGAATATGTCTTCCACCGTCTTAACCAACTTTACAATGTGAACATAACAGTCTGTGACAGTGTCATAAACAGCTATGTCTATCATGCAACTTTCACAGATGAAACATTACCCGAAATCCTGGAAATGCTGAAAATTAGTGCGCCTATTTATTACGAGATTCAAAAAACGAATTCTAACAATCCGCACGCCCCCAAGCAAGAAATCAAAGTTTTCCGTAAATAATAATAAACTAGACAATAATAAACAACTCTGAAGATTGTACCATCAGTCCGCTTAATCATTATGAGTTAAAACTACCATACTTTAAATAGTGCCACCATATTAGCACAATTGTGCCAATGAATTGGCAAAGTCGTGCCTATATATTGGCACAACTGCACCTGATTATTGCATCTTTCGAAATCCTTCTGTCTTGACATTCCAACCCTTTGGAAACCCAGGAGTGATGCCCGAAGCTCCCTCCCATCCACCTGCCATCATCGCTACGGCGGTAAGCAAGCCACCGTTCGACGGGAAATAAGGAAACGGACCGCCGGTAGCCAACCCATGCGCATCGAAGCGGAAGTTTTCCGAATCATACAGCAACAGGTCCACAGCATCCTCGGGACGGTGGCAGCGTGCGGCAGCCATCGCCAGCATCGGAAAATCCCAACCCCACACACGATCAAACTGCCAGGAAGTAAGAATCTTGTCCAAAGTAGCCCCGAAGATTTCCTTATCCACTCCATCGCCCGGCAACATTCCGAAAATACCGGCAAGTGCCGGATGTTCAAAGTTATAGCGTGTCCACATATCGAGGATTCCTTCGTACGTAATATACACACCGTCTTCTACCGGCAAGGGAGACAACTGTTCCAACACATCCTCCCACTGTTTTTCGCGTGGCAGTCCGCAACGCTCCCTCCAAGTTTGTGCGGTCTGCAAACCATAACGCCAATAGGCCAGTTCAAATGCAGGATTAGACGTATCGAATACGGGAGTATTTTCGGAAACAAGACAGAGTGGGGCTCCCAATACGTAACGTTGCGATATACTGTCATAACGCACGTAATCGGACATGTAATCGGCTGTAGCGAAAACAATCCCACGCCATTTATCCAGCATCTCCTGCGTAGGATGCAGACGGTACTCCTCTTCTGCAAAATAAATAGGATGAGGCTGCTGCCAGATAAGCGTGGCATGAATGAGATGAGGCCATTCCCGGTCTATATCTCCCGTACATTTAGGCCAGCGTGCACCACGGTAACCTTGTTTCTCCGCACGCAAGCGCGATGTCGGAAGGAATTTCCGGTAAACATCGATGGCTTCTTCCGCCAGCTCTGCACGGTTCCATAACAGATAATGCAGTTCATGCCACCAGATCATCTCGAAGTGAAAACGTCCGAACCAGCTGTTGTTCACCAGCCCGCTCTCCTGCGGTGGCCATAAACCGACTTCATTCATCCGCATCAGATATTGCGACAATACGATACGACGCTCCAACTCTTTCCAACGCACATCTTCACTTTGGGAAAGATCGATGGCCGCACCGGAAAGCCAATAGTTACGCCATGCTTCGGTACTACGTACTTTCATTTCCTTCATTCCCGAAAGAACGACCTGCCCGGCATCGGACATATAGCCGCACAACAACGAAAAACAGCCCTTCGAATCGGGTTCCAGCCGGAAGCGGTGCGAACCCGCCACGGGAGCCACGATACACATCGAATCGCTCCACTGCAACCTCACGTCATAACGCGTATCGTCTATCTGCCGCCTGATACAGGCTGACATAGCTCCATCACTCTCAAGACGCGATATATGCCGTCCCGGACAAGTGTAATCACCGGCATACTCGGATATATCCTTCCTGTCGGGATAAGGAAAATCCATAAAAAACTGGAGCCGCCCTTTCTCTAGCAACAGCGAACGCACTTCTACCCCGATAGCATCCAATTCCGGATCACAAACAGTTTCAACCGTGACAGGAACTCCCTCCAATGTAAATCGACTGGTTACCACACCCGTCCAAAGATCCACCTCCTGCCGCGTATCTTTCAGATCGCTTTCAACAGCCTCCCGCCCGTCAGCCTTCAGCAAACGTAAACCTAACCGTCCGAGATTGAAGCGGTGAGGATTCCCGGACAGCCAGGCGGAAATCTCCGGCTGTTCATCGTCCGGAAATTCCAGCGGAACTTCTCGCCCACCGACAGCCACCCCGACTCCTCGATATTCCTGCGTACGCGCCTTTTCATCTTGTGGAAAACTATGCCAGCCCCACTGCGACAGCGTATTGAACGGTACAAACGTCTGTAAACCCGTTATGTCCATACAAAAAGCAAAGCGACCGTTGCCCACCTGCGCCGGACTGTGCGGATCTGTTTCCGTAGTGACAATGCGATGCCGAGCTACTACCGACTCGCGGTCGATGACCGGCCTGCAGCTATACAGCAAACCTGCCACCATCATATAATAAAACAGTTTCTTCATATCCACCCCAAAGAAGTTTCCGCACCCTCCCGTTCCGAAAGCAGAAAGATACGGAAACATATACACAATCAATGAATCAATCAATTCCCTACTTGACCCGTTCGGAACCGGGTGTGTAAACCTTTTGAGTGATGCCCTTAGTGCCCACTCCAATACGTACATAAAGCATATCGTACTTCTTCAAATCCGAACTCTCAAGGTTCACGTTAATCGTATGTGTTCCTACGCTCAATCCTTCGGCATCGATCTTCTGACAAAAAGTGACATCATCTACAAAGCGTGTCTTTCCCAAATAAAGCGAAATGCTTTCAATCAGCTTTGCCGGATCTCCCTCAATCAGCGAGAAAGCACCGCGAACAACGTCAAATGTCACTTCCAACTGCCCCCCATCTACTGCGAAATTCGCATTGCGAACCACATAATAAGGAGTAACGGGAAAATCAATCTGCATATCACCATGTACATCAAAATTCAATTCTGTTCCGGTATCCGGCCAGGGACCGTACCCCTTCTTAGCAACCAGCCTATAAGTACCATCGTAAACCAACACTGTGAAGTTTCCCTCTTGATCTACATAAACAGGAATATTACCTGTCCCCTCAAAGCCAGGCTGATAAAGTTCCAGTACATTATAATCCTGCCCCGTTCCGGTTTGTCTCAACCCGACTGCTTCGTCTTCATAAACAACACGTCCTGTCAGGCAACTTTTGGGAGCTTCATAATTATCCTTGTTGCATCCCGCAAGCACGAGCGCACAAAGCATTAAGAATATTCCAGTCAATCTTTTCATATCTTTCTATACTTATATTATTCCACAAAATTAGGTTATTGGAAAGGATTTTTGACCAGTAGAGGATTATTAGTAATCCATGAGTTGTCAATACCGTTATAGTAACACATCCGTTGGAAAAGCAGCGGATAAGGCTTCATGTAACAGTCTTTCTTCTCGAACACCCACTTGCCGTCAATGCTCGTTCCCGGAGCATACACCTTATATGGGAAGAGCGAAGTAAGCTTTGCCTTCGAAGTGCCATCCCAGATGGTATGCCCGATGCGCCAACGTTTCACGTCCCACCAACGATGGTTTTCAAAAGCAAATTCCACCCGGTTTTCACGCTGGATATCTTCAATAGTCACCTTGTCCAGCTCACTGATGCCGGCACGCCGACGGACTTCATTGATATATTCCACCGCTTCTTTAGTATACCCCAGTTCCATGGCAGCTTCAGACGCTATCAACAACACCTCCGCATAACGAAAACGGATAAACCATACATCACTGCCGCGAGTACCCTGATCGAGGCTTTCGGAAACATATTTGCGAATGTTGAACCCGGTCTTGTTCATATACAATTCATTGTTTTGGACAGGCCCGTTGATGCTCGTAATGACACCGCCATACTGCGCGCTGATTTGTCCCGGCGTTCCTTCCACCGTCCGGAAAGTGCCCGACGATTTATCCATGATGCCTGCCTGATAGTCCATATGTGTAGAACGAAAGTAGGAGCCCGGATAGATCACAGTCCCCCATAAGCGCGCATCCTTATCCTTAAAGAGATCTTCGGGCTGATCGTAATAGAAATAATCTCCACCGTTGCGCACCTTCAGAGAGCCATCTCGATTGTTTTTATACTCAAAAGCCTCTACAAGATTCAACACAGGAAGAACCATGTTACCGCCCGACTTAATGGAAGTGGCATAGTTGCTCAACGTCCAGGAGTGAGTCTTGCCCGGATAAATGTAATCCAACGCCCAAATCACTTCCGGGTTATTATCTTTCTTGACAAACAAATTGTAGAAGTTCAGTCCTTTATCCGTATCTTGGTTATAAAGGCTGTATTTATTGCCCTTGATAATCTCCGTAGCCGCTTCGTAAGCGATACGGTAAAACTTCGAAGCCTGTTCGAAAGGGACGCCGACCTCCAGGCCGGAAGTTTTGATAATACAGTTGTTCACCTCGTTGTAACGGGCTATGGAAGCGGCATAAACAGCCGTACGAGCCTTCAATGCGAGCGCAGCCCACTTCGTGGCGCGAGCCGCGTGAAGATTGGTGGTCGGATCGTCCACATCGGTTAGAAAATAATTGGCAATCGCATTACACTCGGAGATGATATAGTCATAAGTCGCCTCTTCCGTGCTGCGGGCAATATACATGGCCGGAATCTCCGACTCTCCCTCATACTCATACACTTTGTCGCCAATCACCGGTATTCCGCCCAGACGCTCGCACATGTTAAAATAGAGCCAGGCACGCAGGAAGCGGGCTTCTCCCTCAAGGTTCCGCCGCATATCCACTGTGAGTTGCCTGTTGGATTCGGCTGCTTCCGAACGCAATCCTTCCAGAAAAAGATTTATCTCGCGCATCAGGCCATAATCGTACATACGCCAGTGGTTCTGGAAGAACATCTGTGTATTGTCCGGTATTCCCCAACCGTAGCAAGCCTCATCGAGCAACGTGTATTGATACATTTCCGAAAAACTCTGTCCCCACTCTACCCTGCCATAAAAATTAGCCAAAGTGGACTCTATCAGTGCATTATCCGAAAAGATCTGATGCTGCGTAAAGACATTGTTGGCTTCTTCGTCAAGAAAGTCATTACAACCGACGTTCGTGGCAGCAGCCAGCAGCAGAAGACCACCCATATAGATAGTTCGTATTATTTTCATAATCATCCTCCGTTAAAAAGTTAAGTTAAGACCAAAACTGAATACTTTCGTTGTCGGATATTGCTGGCCGCTCTGTGTCGCAATCTCCGGATCTATTCCAATATCTCCCACATTATCAATAGAAAAGAGATTCTGTATGGAAGTGAATACGCGAAGATTCTCAATGTTGACCTTCCGCACCAGTCTCTTGGGTAACGTATAGCCCAGTTCAAAATTACGCATCTTCAGATAGCGGACATTTCTCAACCAAAATGTACTAAGACGATCGGAAGCATAATTACTGTGATTACCATTTCCGGCAAGCACCATCGGATATTTGCCCGGAAGATACGTACTGTTAGGATCGTTAATATCTGAAAGATGCCACATGTCATCGAGCATGAAAGCCGGACTGTTGCCACCGTCGTGCAAGGGATTCTTCATCTCCATATCCATATAGAAAGAAGCCAGTGCCGCACCAGTAAACAACACGGCAAGATCGAACCCTTTCCATGACATCGCAATGTTGAAGTTAAAACTCAAGCAAGGTACATCTCCCTGGCGATACCCCATCGGACGCTTATCCATATTGTTAATCACCCCATCGTTGTTGGTATCTTTATAAATCAAGTCTCCGGGACGCAAGGTAGTGTTACCCTTGCCGTCGATATCCACCGGATAACTGGCGATTTGTTCCCAGTCCTGAAACTGCCCGGTACATTCCAGTCCCCACCACTGGCTGGAGTAACGTTTCTCATACCAGTTCTGATATTTTTCCCAGGAATGACTAAACTTCCACGGTGAGCGTTCCCATTCATACTTGCGGGCAAGAGTAAAATTACCTTCTACCGAATAATTGAAGTCTCTGACCTTATCCGTCCATTTCACACTGCCATCCAAACCGCGGATCTTTTGCGACTCCTTGTTTACCTTCGGGAGAGAAAGACCGGCTTCTGTCGGCAGATTGATGCCCTGACCGGCAGGAATCCCCTCCAGCGTACGGCTGAAATAGTTCAATTCCCCCGTCAGCCGATTGTCGAAAAAGCCATACTCAAAACCAACATTAAACATCTTCACCTTCTGCCAGGAAAGTTGCGTAACAGGTAGGCCGCGATATTGCGAACCGATTACCCACTTACCATCCAACACTGCGCCGCCGGAATTATAATTATATCCTTCCAGATAATCGTAAGGGGAATACCCGGAAGTATTTTCATCGCCCACTACGCCGTAGGACACTTTTAACTTCAGGTTTGAAAGATACCGCTTCATGTCCTCCGTCCACCATGATTCTTCCGTGATGCGCCATCCGGCAGATACGGACGGAAAGAATCCCCAACGTTTGGTAGCGGGAAATTTCCATGAACCATCATAACGGCCTAGAAATTCCAGCAGATAGCGTCCGTCATAATCATAAGTGAAACGGCCGATAAATCCGGCACGGGCTTTCGGAGCATAAAGCATATCGTTGACAGCCTGCAAAGTAGATGTAGTGATCTGTGTTGTCAGGTCTGTCTGTGGCTGGGAAGTGAGTTCAATGCCCGGCGATGCATCTCCTGAAGGATTATTAGGCGTCTGGAAACGAGAAGCCTCACCACCAACCGTTGCCGACACATTGTGACGACCAAACTGTTTCTGAAAATCTAATGTAAATTGCCCCGTATAATCTTCCGTATTACGCACATACTTATAGAGCGAAGGCTCTTTCTGTCCGTCCGTTACATAATATTCACCGGTCACCGCATCATACTCATACAAATCGAAAGTCTTCACTTGCTTAGAACGTCCCCAATACTGCAAGGCATAGCCTCCAATAAGCTTCAAAGACAAATAGTCCGTAAACTTATATGTAGCATCGATATTGAATTGCACCGCACGCTCCTTACGCAAATCTTCTCCGTTCTTCCCTAACGTCGTAACAGCAAAATTCGTATAGATATAACTCGACGTTTTGGCGGGATAAAGCGGATTATCATTCACGTAAGGCCGCATAGTCGGCAGATTGCGGTAAGCACCGAAAAGCATCCAGCCTATTTCATCCCCGCCTCCTAGTCCGGGAGCTTTCAGATTTTGCAACCGTCCGCTGACCGAAGCATTGAAAGAAAACTTTTCGGAAAGTTTGGCATTTACGTTAATCTGAAGATTGGTACGGTTGAAACCACCGAAATCGCGAATGGCATAATCCTGGGTAGTATTACTCAAAGCGATATAATATCCCACTTTATCCGAACCACCGGTGATATTGGCTCCAATGTAAGACTGTGCGCCCGGATCGGTGGCAAAATCGAACCAGTTGAACCCTTCGTAACCACGTTCGGTCCCCGCCTGCCATTTCTGGTATTCTTCACGAGTATAAGTAGAAGTGTAATTTGGATTGCTGGCCTTTTGAACCACATCCGACTGATATTGTGCCCTGACATACGAAGCTGCCGAAGCCGGTTCGGGAAACCGGAAAAAGTCCTGCCAACCATAGAGTGCTTTGATATTGACGGTGTGACGGGAATTAAAATTGCCCGATTTGGTTTTCACCACCACTACACCATTAGCGGCACGCAGACCATAAATGGCCGCCGACGCATCTTTCAGAATTGAAATAGATTCAATATCATTAGCATCAATATTATTAAACTGGGACTCATCCCGCTGCACCCCGTCGATAATATATAGCGGAGTATCCATACCACGAATACTGATTTTGGTCGTCGCTCCCGGACGGCCATCGGTCATACGGCTGTTGATACCTGCAATCGTACCCGCCAAGGCAGAAGAAGTGTTAATCGTAGAATTCACCTTTAAGGCATCACCGGATATATTGGTGATAGCCCCCGTGATAGAAGCTTTCTTCTGTACACCGTAACCTACGATTATGATATCTTCAAGCACTTCAGAATCTTCCTGCATATTGATCGGATAGTCTCTGCGATCCCCTTTCACGGTAATTTTCATCGTCCTGAAGCTCATATACGAAACAGACAGCACATCACCGTTTTTCACCTTGAGACTGAATTTTCCGTTCGCATCGGTCACCATTCCGGTAGTAGTGCCTTCCACCATGATATTTACGCCGATAAGAGGTTCCCCGTGAGGATCGGTAACGCGTCCCGTGATGGTATGCCCTCCGGAAGAAGAGGAGGCAGCAGGAGTGATTCCCGGCGTATTGTTCTCTTTCGGCTGGCGCAAAGACAAAATGATTTGTTTATTGCGGAACGTATATTCCACTCCGGAACCGGCAAACAACTTATCCAACACTTTTCGGACAGGCTGCCGGGTGACGCGAAGAGTAACTTTGCGACTAACATCTATCAACGTCTTGTTATAAAGGAAATGATAATGACTCTGTTTCTCCATATCCTTCAATACCTCCTGAAGAGGAATATTTTTCACATCCATTGTGATCGTTACATTTTCCTGCGCACGGACAAATGTGCCTGCACACAGCAGCAACGCCCAAAACAGCCACACGAAGCGAAATGCGACACCGGAAAACGCCGACGCGGAACGCCTGCTACTTCGGAAGCCTTTTATTTGTTGTGTATTCATCATTTATTTTCTATTAAAGTTTCAACTAACATAAGGGTTACTTTCCACGGAGCAATTGCCGTATAAATTTTGCCTCACGCGCATCATAAGGTGTACCGTCAGGATGAAGCACATCGTGAAACCAGGGTTGAGGTTCTTCTGCTCCCCCTTCCCAATGCCAGGGCCATTTCGTATTCATCTTGCCGTCCACCAGCCCCCAACTGATAGCACCGACACGCTCCGCCTTGAATAGTGTCAATACGGTATCAAAATAGCAGTGAAACGTACGTGCCATATATTCCGTACAGATGATGGGACGTCCGACAGGTTTATACCGTTCGGCGAGCATCGTCAATACTTCGTGTTGTTCGCTGTAGGTATGGAAAGAAACAATATCCGAAACAGCAAAAATAAAGTGATTGAGATTGACCAGGTCAGTATTCCATACGCCGATAGTCAATGGCTGGGAAGGCTTCATACTGCGTACCCAACACACCACTTTTGTCATCAGGTCGAAAGAGGTGGTTCCTTTATGGTTGCGCCAACCGGGTTCGTTCCATAAATCCCATGCCAGCACCCGTTTGTCACGCCCGAATTTTTTCATCAACTGTTTCACGTAACGCTCCATAAGCGGATATGATTCCAAATCCTCCGATCCGTCGGGCAAAAGGTCCGGATCACCACAGAAGAAACGGTTATGACATCCGGGAATCGGTTCGGGTTGGGGACCGAGTTTATTGTCTATCCCACCTGCGCCAGAGAATATCACTAGCATCGTTTTCATTCCGTGTCTGTCGGCTATTTCCAAAAACTGGTCTACCCGCTGCATATATCCTTCCGGATCTGCTTTCCAAACCGTACTTTGAAGAAAGACACGCAACGTGTTGAAACCCAACTGTTCCGCCCAGCCCAATTCTTCATCAATAATCTCCGGTGAAAAAGTCTCTTGCTGCCACATCTCAATCTGATTGACTGCATTTCGGGGGATATAATTACAACCTGCAAGGAAAGGCAACCGGTCATACCAGCGTTCGGCTTTACGTGCCGACCATCCTTTCATATCAGTTGATACCACAGCTTCTTCCAAAGTCATATCACGATATTTTTCTGTCTGAATCTGTCCCGAAATCGACGATACGGTCAAGGTGAACATAAGGCAAAGTGAGATGAACGGTTTGGCAATACGGGATATAGTAAATCTAACATTCATAATATCATTTGTTTGATTCGGTAATACCTGTTATTTCACGCAAAAATTCTTTCTCTTCCGGATATTTCGGCGAACCGTCCGGAAGAAGAATATCGTGGAACCATGGGTCGGGCTCTGCATCTCCCTTATCCCATCCCCACGGATAAACGGTATTAGTTTTACCCCATACCAGTCCCCAGTTGATCGCACCTATTTTATATTGTTTCATGAAAGGCATTGTATTCTGGAATGTACTCTGCCAGTCATTACCACGCGCCAGGTATTCCGAACAAATCACAGGGCGTCCGTATGCAAGAATCTCTAATGCAATATGCTTCATACCGATAATAGTACCTCCATAGGTATTTTTCGCATCGTTCCATCCGGAATAATTATGGTAAGAATTAATGTCCGACATTGTAAGAGCTATTTCATCGAAAACCGCATGTTCCATATCCGGTGAATGGATACCTACCGTAATGGGCTGTTCCGGGTTCATCTCCCGAATCCACTGAATACTTTTGGGAAGCAATTCCGTTGTAATATCTTCGCGGTTGGCAGCAGTTCCCGGCTCATTCCATGCTTCCCAGATACGAATACGCTCGTCGGTACGGAAATGGGCGACTACGTCCTGCACATACCGTTTCATCAGGTCATAACGTTCAGGCATTGCCTTGCCATCATCATTGGTCACCGTAGGATCACCCATAAATGCAAGGTTGTGTACACCTGGAATCGGGTCCAGTTGTTTGCCTAACGTGCAATGGCTCAAATAATCGCCCGCACCCGAAAAGAAACAGAACATGGTCTTGATGTCGTAACTATCCGCTATAGTGAGAAAGTCTTCCATATTATTAATAAAAGAGTCTCGTTCTTTTTCCCATACAAAGCTGTGCAGGAAAACACGTACGGTATTAAACCCCAGTTCGGCCGCCCATCCCAGTTCCCGGTCTATCGTCTCCCGGTCATAAGTGGACGACTGCCACATCTCGATCTGATTGATAGCCGTGCTTGGAAAAAAGTTGCATCCTACAATCCACGGTTGGGCTGCATGCCAGTCACGCGCTTTAGTGAGCGACCACGGTTGAAGAGGCTCTTCGGGAAGGGGGACGAATATCTCGTCTCCTTCAATCTTCCCGCAAGATGACATCATCACCAGAAGCAGCAATACACATAGTGATAAAAATTGTCTTTTCATATGATTATTTTTCTTTTAGCGTTGCAGGAGAGAGAGCCCGGTCAGTAACGGATCTCCCTCACACACATTTGTTCATCCTGAAAACTAGTTATTATTCTTAAGTTTGATTTCGATTTTACGGATTACTTTACCTCCGTCTTCACCTATATAGAAAGTATTATCGTCGGCAAGTGCCAGACCTACCGGATTGTTGAACTGCACGTTTCGCAGGTCGGAAATTGGGGCCTCCGTGACATTGTTTGAACCGGAAGAACCTGTTCCGGCTAGGGTAGAGGTCGTTTTTGTTCCATCCAGATCTGTTACTTTACGTAATGCATGATTATGCTGGTCAACAAAATAAAGTGTCTCGCCTGTACTGTCGAGGTACATCTGACGCGGACCGTTCAATCGAGAAGTACCCGGCACACCATCCAAAAATCCAATCTCATTTAAAACGTCGCTTCCGGCAACTAATTCTTTTTCACTGCCAAGAGTATGCGTGTCCAGATTATAAGGGTAACGGACGATATAAGCATGAGGACGATCAACACCTTCACCGGAAGGAACAGTCGCGTTATCACTACTCCGGGATACATAAAGCCATTTACCATCAGGTGAGAAAAGCAGGCGTGCACTATTATTTACCCATAACGGAGGAATAATGCTTGATAGATCAACCGGAGTAGCATCGACAGCATTCAGCAAATAAAAATAAGATTCCATACGGAATGAATCCCACGAATAACGAGTCAAGATAATACGTCCGTCGACTGGATTAACTGCCACATCACGAACATCTGTATAAGGAGATGCCGGCGTCTGATAACCTGTAGCTTCGCCAAATGTACCACCGCTACGGGTAGCCATATATAATATATCACACTGCCGGTCGTGGGCTTCTTTAATTGTATAGTACAATTGATCGCCCGAAACACATACTGCACAACTAGTGTTAAATCCCCACGGATTACCATCGGTCGGCGACTTATACGAAGAAACTTCACCATCATTCGTAATCAGACGAATACCGTTCAATACTTCTCCTACATAAAGTGATTTAACAGATGCATCATAAGCAAGACTATAAGGTGCAAGGAAGGTTGCAGTCAACCGGGGGCCATTAGCAATACCGTTCTCACCTGTACCGGCATAAACCGAAGAGGTACCTACATATTCTTTCGCAACAACCTGGAAGTCACTGAAAGTTTTATGGAATGTTTTTGCCGCATTTACCCCATATTTAATTTCAATTTTCAACTCATGACTGCCAATTTCCGAATCTTCCGGCACAGTGAAAGTGATGGCGGTAGTAGTCAATGTAGTTACAGTAAGTTTCGTTCCATCCAAAGTGACAGTCACATTATTTTTGTCCGTACCGAAATAATCTCCTTCGACAGTCACTTCACCACCGGCATAAGTTCCCGTGGAAGGCAGGTAACCGGAAACAACAGGAACGTTTCCGCGTACTTCAAAATCGACTTCAAAAGTATGTGATACCGTCTGTCTGATATCTTCCTTATCGGTATAAGCTATTTCTACGGAAAGGGGGTAAGTTCCGACTTCCAGCGTATTCGGAATCTTAAATTTAATCACCGAGTTGCCTACCTCTTTCACAGCAATAGACATTTCACCCAGCTTGACTGTTACATTCGAAGATTCCGTTCTAAAATTCTCACCCATAATCATCGCGTCCGTTTCGGAACCCGCTTCCGTGTATTCCGGAGAATAGGTAATGACTTCGGGAACTTTCCCTTTTTTGATGGTTTCAATCTCCTTTTCATCTTCATTACAGGCAGCAAACAGGATTGCCACTACTGCCAGACACCATGTGAGCGCACATAGTAAATTAGATCTGTAATAAGGTTTCATATACATGTTTTTTAGTTATTATTAGAATAAGATTATTATTCGTTTCCCTGTACAATCTTACGTATATCGGCAAATTCCTCTTCAGAAACATAGATGTTGCCTTTCGAATCCAGGCAGATACCCGAAGGTTGATTAAAGACAGCTTCCAGAAGTTCACCGTTTTTAAAGGAACTCGTATGAGTCGCTTGTCCGGGACAAGGGAGCCCTGCCAATGTTGTAACATTACCTTCACCATCTACCTTGCGAATGCAATGGTTCCTCCTGTCTGTCACATACAGATTGCCCGCATTATCACAATATCCCCATTGCGGAGTATCAAAACGAGCTGCCGAACCTTTTCCATCTGCATAACCCTGTCCGTAGCCTTTTATACGATTACCATCTCCCGCGTCCTCTCTTAGTTCTTTCTTGCCCGCAAATTCTTCAAATTCATTGCTGATTGTCTTCGTCGAAGGGTCATAATCATAGCGCGAAATATAATGAAGTCCCTGATGCAAGATAAAAAGTTTACGGCCGTCTTTTGAAAAAACAGGATGAGACTCACTGCTTGCCCATGTCTTGGTATAGCCGCGCAATTCTGTCGCTTTATGCGTCTCTATATCGTATATATAAAGTTCTTCGAAAGGTCCCCAAAGGTTGCGCGTAAGTGCGATCGTTCCATCAACCGGATTGACGGCTAATCCGACAAAACCATCCATATCTTCAGTTGAATCACCATAATAATTGGCATAATTCTCTGATTTAAGCGCATAGCCCAAGAATTGTCCCCGCGAAGTAGGACGCGCTCCCAGCAGCCAAAGCCTGTCTCCATTCGGTGAGAAATCCATCGCTTTAAAATCAGACACCCAATCACCCGTACCGAACCCGCCGACATTGTCTGTCGAATGATAGAAATCAAGTAATCGTGATGTTTGTCCGTCGGTCAACAAACGGATTCCTCTGTTCCATTCGGATAAATATATATTATCATCATTATCAACAAGTAATTGTCCAGGGCCATATAATTTTGAATCAAGTAATGCTCCGAAAGTATATTCATTCTTTAGTCCCGTGCGCCCGGCAAACGTTGAAACATTGGCAGATATGGTATAGGAAAACAGATTCTCGAATATTTTTTCAAAAAGCTGAAGCGTACCACTTTGTCCCCGGCGTAGTCCGACATGTACTTTCCCCGACCCACAATCTTCGGGAACTGTTACTTCTATCGTGTTATCATCTATGTAAGAAATGGCAGAGATTGTATTATTAATAAGTACAGTTATTCTGGACGGATCAGTACCGAAGTAACTTCCCGTAATAGTAATCAAATCTCCTGCCTTACCTTTTTCGGGAGAGAAAGCCGTAAATACAGGTTCCTGTGTCGGTTCATCACCGGAATCTTTATTTTCATCATCACTGCAACCTACTGTAAACACTGCCAACAACAGTATTGCCAATAAACTGTGCAGATAAATCCTGATCTGATAAAAAGATTTTATATTCATTTTTGAAGAGTTTAGTTTCTGAATAAATTAATTTATTTCATATAAAGCAATATGCCGGGAATATCGAACAGTCGTTTAGCCATTGCCATGTGTCCCTCGGCTGTAGGATGTATTTTGTCCTCCTGAAACAGCCACGATGCCTGTTTATGCAAATTCCCATCGTCAGCGGTAGCGAGATCAAAACGACAACCGGATACGTTCATTTCCTCGCAGACGGAAGCTATTATTTCATTGGTAGCATAGCTGCCCCCATCACTGGTCACCGGAATCCGGTTGATAACCGGAATCGAACCGTTCGCACGTATCAACTCAATCAGCTTCATTACTTCCTCACGTGTATTCGGACGGTTAGTACCAATAGTCACCATTACAAATTTCGGACGGATAAAAGGTATCTCATTGGATACACGGTCTATCACTCCTTCAATGGTTGAACCGCTTTCACCAGAAAAGACCACTCTTCCATCAAGCCATGAAGCCATCACCTCGCCATAACGTGCTGCCTGCCGGACATGATCGCCTTCGGTAATGGAATTTCCGATGATATACATTAAAGGTTCCGGTGATACAGTAGCCACAATCTCCATGTCTTTAATAAAAGGAGATTTACCTGAAATACGTCGGAAGCCGAAAACATTATTTTGTCTCCCTCCCTTAAATTCTTCCTGTTGACCTGCTCCTAAAACAGGAGCAGTCTCTACAGAAGCGGTAGCTCCGGTCTGTTCATCGGTTATAGTGAACGTATTATTACGAAAAGATTTGACTGCTTCGAGCAGATAGGTATGACCGTTTTCGATGGCAAAAGAGGTAGATGCATCAATATCATTCACGCCTGCCCAGTATCTATGGATATTAATGGTTCCTTTCACAGCGTCTATCGTAAAAAGAGAGCCACCATTGCCATCACGCTCAAGCCAGTGTAATCCAAAGCGAGTATCGGAGAAAAGAGAAAGACGCACGCGCGTGGCACGTTGTTCAAAAGAGATTCGCCTGGATAGGTTCAAATAAAATCCGACATCTTGCGTGCCGTCTGCTGCCAAGCCGCGTTCTTCAAGGGTCCATTCCCCAAAATTGTCATTTTCATTGGAGAAATCTTTTAAAGACTCCCCACCAGAAAGAAAGTCATACTTTAGCAGAGAGATTTCCTGCTTGACAGGTTTTTCAGGCTCGTAGGGGTGAAAGTTGTATTCATCAGAACACGAAACATTCCCTAACATCATCACCATAAAGGATAGTGTAACAAGTTTCCTCATATATCAGATTTTTTTAGGTTTAAAATATCTACTCTTCGATCCATTTCCAAAATGCTATTGAGAACCATTTTAGGACATGAATCATAATAATGACAATCCTAAAAAGAAAAGACACATCAAAAAATGATTTTTAAAAGAAAAAATGTGCGCCAAACTGCTAAAAGTAGGAAATGGAAGGCTTGCAAATACTATTTTTATACTTATCAAACCACTTGTAAATCAAGATACGACGAATATAGCTGTTTATTACCAAATTAGTGAAAAAATAGTCGTATATAGAAAAAAGAGGAACAACCATTTAAATATAAAAAAGGAGATGTGCTAAAATTAACACACCTCCTTCATATCAAATTCCTACATAAAAAACTATTTGGTCATCTTGTAAGTTCCACTTCCATACTCCTTTGACTTCATCTCCCCGGGAAGGGTTACAGTAGCGGTAACACCCTTAGGAATGGTGAATTCCCAAATCCAGGTGTCACCCTCATATTTCCAGGCACTCTTGATGAGTCCGGAGGCGGAACGGTATTCGGCAGTCACGTGTCCTAACCGCTTGTCTGGAATGGGCTTCATTATGATATGTTTGAAGCCGGGGGTGGCAGGATCGGCTGCGATGCCGGCAACGGTTTCCCAAATCCATTCACATACGCATCCGTAGGCATAATGATTGAAGCTGTTCATGCCGCGCGGTCCCATTCCTTTGTCTATCATATAGCTGTTCCACCGTTCCCAGATGGTGGTGGCTCCATTGTCCACAGAATACAGCCAGCTTGGGTTCTTACGTTGAAAGAGTAGTTCATAGGCAATGTCTTCCATGCCATTCTCCGTGAGGGTAGCCATGAGAATGGATGTGCCCAAGAACCCGGTCTGCAAGCAAAGATCGTGCTGTGCGAAGTTTTCACGCAGACGGTCTATCATCTTCGCTTTGGCTTCGCCTTCCAAAAGCTGGTTCTTCAAGGCAAACAAGGCAGGAGTTTGCATGGTGTTGAGAATGGCGGTTTTGAAGGTACCGTCTTCGTTGAGGAAGTTCTCTTTGATATATGCCTTTGCCGAATCGGCCATTTGCTGATACTTGACGGCATCGCGACCGGTGGCGGCAGCCATGTCTCGCATCATGAAAGTATCTACCACCCAGTAGGAAGCGCTCAAATAGTTCCAGTAGCTGACGGCGTCAGGAAGTGGACCTTGGGGAGAGAAAGCCAGTCCGCTACAGCTTTCCAACGGTTCGTAACTCAACCAGTCGGCCCATTGGTAGTTGCCGTTCTCGCCGCAGAGGGTCTCGTGGTTATACTTGGTGTCGTTGATGTGGTTCATAAACAGGTCCATGGCGTTCCAGTTCTCCTCGACGATTTGCGTATCACCGAATTGCTTCCATACCGTCCAGGGCACGATGATTCCGGCATCGGCCCAACCCAAACGCATTTTCTCATCACCGTATTGTGCCAAGGGAGCCACTCCGGGGAACCCGCCCAAACTGTTCTGTGTGTCGCGCATGTCACGCATCCACTTGTGGAAGAACTTCATGGTATTAGCAAAGAATGTACCGGTTTCTGCGAATACTTGTGTGTCTGCTGTCCAGCCCAGACGCTCGTCACGCTGCGGACAGTCGGTAGGTATAGACAGGTAGTTGGATAGCTGTCCCCAATAAGTATTGGAGATGAGCTTGTTCACAAGGTCGTTGCCTGTGGTGATAGTGCCGGTCTCCAGTTCCTTTGCGATGGAAGTAACGGGGATGGACTTCAACGACTTGATGGC
>NZ_DAWCXD010000079.1:0-12940 GCF_052357945.1 Bacteroides sp.
AAGATTGAGGTAGTGCCTACCAAACCTTATAGTACACAAACCGACTTATCACTCGCATATTCTCCCGGTGTAGCAGAACCTTGTCTCGAAATTGAGAAGAATCCGCAGGATGCGTATAAATATACGGCTAAAGGTAATCTGGTAGCCGTTATTTCCAACGGTACAGCCGTACTCGGACTGGGTGATATCGGTGCATTGAGCGGTAAACCTGTAATGGAAGGTAAAGGTCTGCTTTTCAAAATTTATGCGGGTATCGACGTTTTCGACATCGAAGTGGATGAAAAAGATCCGGAGAAATTCATTGCCGCAGTAAAGGCTATTGCTCCTACTTTCGGAGGTATCAATCTGGAAGACATCAAAGCTCCCGAATGTTTTGAAATCGAACGTCGCCTGAAAGAAGAACTGGATATTCCTGTCATGCACGACGACCAGCACGGTACTGCTATTATCTCCAGTGCCGGTTTGGTGAATGCCCTGCAAGTGGCCGGAAAGAAAATCGAAGATGTAAAAATCGTTGTGAACGGTGCAGGTGCATCTGCCGTATCTTGTACTAAATTGTATGTGTCACTGGGTGCACGTCTCGAAAACATCGTCATGCTGGATAGTAAAGGTGTTATCAACAAAGCACGCACGGATCTGAACGAACAAAAAAGATATTTTGCAACCGACCGCACGGATATTCACACGCTGGAAGAAGCAATCAAAGGTGCAGATGTATTCCTCGGCCTGTCGAAAGGAAACGTGTTAAGCCAAGATATGGTGCGCAGCATGGCTCCGATGCCGATCGTGTTCGCATTGGCTAACCCGACACCGGAAATCTCTTACGAAGATGCCATGGCAGCACGTCCTGACGTACTGATGGCTACCGGACGTTCCGACTATCCGAACCAGATTAATAATGTAATCGGTTTCCCATATATCTTCCGCGGTGCTTTGGACACTCAAGCTAAAGCAATCAACGAAGAAATGAAGATTGCGGCCGTACACGCCATTGCCAACCTGGCAAAACAACCGGTACCTGATGTAGTCAACGCAGCCTACCACGTAAACAACCTTTCTTTCGGTGCGGAATACTTTATCCCGAAACCGGTAGATCCACGCCTCATCACCGAAGTTTCCTGCGCAGTGGCAAAAGCTGCTATGGAAAGCGGAGTGGCTCGCACAGAAATCAAAGACTGGGACGCTTACTGTGTTCACCTGCGAGAACTGATGGGTTACGAATCCAAACTGACCCGCCAACTGTATGATACTGCCCGCCGCTCACCGCAACGTGTTGTATTTGCCGAAGGTATCCACCCGAATATGCTGAAAGCTGCCGTTGAAGCAAAAGCCGAAGGTATCTGTCATCCTATCTTATTAGGAAACGACGAAGCTATCGGAAAACTGGCAGAAGAAATGGATCTTAGCCTGGAAGGAATTGAAATCGTGAATCTCCGCCACCCGAACGAATCAGACCGTCGCGAACGTTACTCCCGCATCCTTGCAGAAAAACGTGCACGCGAAGGATTTACCTACGAAGAAGCCAACGACAAAATGTTCGAACGCAACTACTTCGGTATGATGATGGTAGAAACAGGAGATGCAGACGCATTCATCACCGGACTTTATACAAGATATAGCAATACGATCAAAGTGGCAAAAGAAGTGATCGGCATCCAACCGGGCTTCAAACACTTCGGTACCATGCATATCCTGAACTCCAAGAAAGGTACTTACTTCCTGGCAGACACATTGATTAACCGCCACCCCGATACGGAAACATTGATTGATATCGCCAAACTGTCCGATAAAACAGTTCGTTTCTTCAATCACACACCGGTTATCTCTATGTTGTCATACTCTAACTTCGGCGCTGACACCGCAGGTAGCCCAGTGAAAGTACACGAAGCAGTTGCCCACATGCAGGACGAATATCCGGAATTGGCTATCGACGGCGAAATGCAGGTAAATTTTGCCATGAACCGCGAATTGCGTGATACCAAATATCCGTTTACCCGCCTGAAAGGTAAAGACGTAAATACATTGATTTTCCCGAATCTAAGTTCAGCAAACGCCGGTTACAAACTGTTGCAGGCAATGGACCCGGATACAGAATTCATCGGCCCTATCCAGATGGGATTGAACAAACCTATCCACTTCACCGATTTCGAAAGTTCTGTCCGTGACATTGTGAATATCACAGCCGTAGCCGTGATCGACGCCATTGTTGACAAAAAGAAAAGAGGAGTGAAATGAAACGCCCGTTATCCAAATCACAAATAGTTTGCATCAGCCTGCTTTGGTTGGCGCTTTGCTATTTAGTTCTGACAAAAGCCGAACGAATTGACGGGATGACGGTAGTAATGCTTGTCATTTCGGCAGCATTAGTATTTATTCCTGTTTATAAGTCGATCAAAAAGAACAAATAAATATCTTTTTTCCTATTTTTAATGCGATAAAATATCAAATTTGATGTTTTATCGCATTTTTCTTTATAAAATGTTTGCCAGTTCAATTTTTATCTTTACTTTTGCAACCGGAAATAAAAATCCGATGTACCCATATACAAGTGTGCAAATTGCTATACGGCAGAAAAGCACATAGTCGAGCGGCACATGAGCAAATTGTCAAATTAGCACATTATTTTTATATCAACCAATTAAAGAAAAAAAGATTATGAATGCAGCAAAGGTATTAGACGATCTGAAAAGAAGATTTCCCAATGAACCGGAGTATCATCAAGCAGTAGAAGAAGTACTTTCTACTATTGAAGAAGAATACAACAAACACCCGGAGTTTGATAAAGTAAACTTGATCGAACGTTTGTGTATTCCTGATAGAGTATATCAGTTCCGCGTGACTTGGATGGATGATAAAGGTAATATTCAGACCAACATGGGTTACCGTGTTCAGCACAACAACGCGATCGGTCCTTACAAAGGTGGTATCCGTTTCCATGCATCTGTAAACCTTTCTATCTTGAAGTTCCTTGCCTTTGAACAAACATTCAAAAACTCACTAACTACGCTGCCGATGGGTGGTGGTAAAGGTGGTTCCGACTTCTCTCCTCGTGGAAAGTCAAATGCCGAAGTAATGCGCTTCGTACAAGCATTCATGCTGGAACTGTGGCGTCACATCGGTCCTGAAACTGACGTTCCTGCCGGTGACATCGGTGTTGGTGGCCGTGAAGTAGGTTTCATGTTCGGTATGTATAAAAAACTGGCTCATGAATTTACCGGAACATTCACAGGTAAAGGCCGCGAATTCGGTGGTTCACTGATTCGTCCGGAAGCTACCGGTTATGGTAACATCTACTTCCTGATGGAAATGCTGAAGAAACAAGGCACTGACCTGAAAGGTAAAGTTTGTCTGGTTTCCGGTTCTGGTAACGTTGCTCAATATACAATCGAAAAAGTAATCGAACTGGGTGGTAAAGTAGTTACTTGCTCTGACTCTGACGGTTATATCTACGATCCGGATGGTATCGACCGCGAAAAACTGGACTACATCATGGAACTGAAGAATCTGTACCGTGGTCGTATCCGTGAATACGCAGAAAAATATGGTTGCAAATATGTAGAAGGAGCTAAACCTTGGGGTGAAAAATGTGACATTGCTCTTCCTTCTGCAACTCAAAATGAATTGAATGGCGACCACGCTCGTCAACTGGTAGCAAACGGCTGTATCGCCGTATCTGAAGGAGCTAACATGCCTTCTACTCCGGAAGCTATCAAAGTGTTCCAGGATGCTAAGATCCTTTACGCTCCGGGTAAAGCTGCTAATGCTGGTGGTGTGTCAGTATCAGGTCTTGAAATGACTCAAAACTCTATCAAATTGAGCTGGAGCGCTGAAGAAGTAGACGAAAAGCTGAAGAGCATCATGAAGAATATCCACGAAGCTTGCGTTCAGTACGGTACAGAAGCCGACGGATACGTAAACTATGTGAAGGGTGCTAACGTAGCCGGATTCATGAAGGTTGCTAAAGCAATGATGGCACAAGGTATCGTATAATCAGCGAAAGATATATAAGCTATAGTTTATTTAAAGGCTCCCGCCTTCCGAAAGGAAGTGCGGGAGTTTTTTTTATGTAGCAAAAAAATAACAGGCAGTACGCACACAATTCATAGTTATTATCTATCTTTAGATAGAAATTATCTGTTTGACAAATGAGCAAAAGAAGCCTATCTTTGTTATATATTATAAACCCCGGATGAAAGAATAAAAAGGAAATAGTCTGCTTATACTTGTATCCGACTAAAGAATCTATTTATGGAAAAGAAAAAACTTACTGCTGCGAACGGTCGCCCTATCGCCGACAATCAGAACTCGCAAACCGCAGGTCAACGCGGACCTGTCATGCTACAAGACCCCTGGCTTATTGAAAAACTTGCCCATTTTGATCGTGAAGTGATTCCGGAAAGACGTATGCACGCTAAAGGTTCAGGAGCTTACGGCACGTTTACCGTTACTCATGACATTACAAAGTACACCCGTGCCGCCATTTTTAGTAAAGTCGGAAAGCAAACAGAATGTTTTGTCCGTTTCTCCACCGTAGCCGGAGAACGTGGAGCAGCTGATGCAGAACGTGACATTCGTGGTTTCGCCATGAAATTTTATACGGAAGAGGGTAACTGGGATTTGGTTGGTAACAACACTCCTGTATTTTTCTTACGTGATCCGCTTAAATTTCCGGATCTGAACCATGCCATCAAACGAGATCCGAAAACAAATATGCGTAGCCCGAACAGTAACTGGGACTTCTGGACGCTTTTACCGGAAGCATTACATCAGGTGACTATCACTATGAGTCCGCGTGGTATTCCTTATTCATATCGCCACATGCACGGATTCGGTAGTCATACTTATAGTTTTATCAATGCAGAAAATCAACGTATCTGGGTTAAGTTCCATCTGCGCACCTTGCAGGGCATCAAGAATCTGACTGACCAGGAAGCGGAAGCAATTGTTGCCAAAGACCGTGAATCTCATCAACGTGATCTTTTCGAGAGCATCGAAAAGGGCGATTATCCGAAATGGTTATTCCAGATTCAGTTAATGACGGAAGAGGAAGCGGACAACTATCGCATCAACCCGTTTGACTTGACTAAAGTATGGCCGCACAAAGATTTCCCTCTGCAAGATGTCGGTATCCTTGAACTAAACCGCAACCCGGAAAACTATTTCGCCGAAGTGGAACAGGCTGCTTTCAATCCGATGAATATAGTAGATGGTATCGGCCTGTCTCCCGACAAAATGTTGCAAGGACGTTTGTTCTCGTACGGTGACGCACAACGTTATCGTCTTGGAGTGAATGCAGAACAAATCCCGGTCAACAAACCTCGTTGTCCTTTCCACGCCTATCATCGTGACGGTGCTATGCGCGTAGACGGAAACTACGGTGACACTAAAGGTTATGAGCCAAACAGTTACGGCGAATGGCAGGATTCTCCTACTATGAAAGAACCGCCTCTGAAAGTTACCGGTGAAGTTTACAACTACAACGAACGGGAATATGATGACGACTATTATAGCCAACCGGGTGACTTATTCCGACTGATGCCAGCTGAAGAACAACAATTATTGTTCGAAAATACAGCTCGTGCTATGGGAGACGCTGAACTATTTATCAAACAACGTCATGTACGCAACTGCTACAAAGCTGATCCCGCATACGGAACAGGAGTTGCCAAGGCATTGGGAATTGATTTGCAAGAGGCTTTGAAAGAGTAATCTGCTATCACTTTCCTCTACTGGTACTCCTTCTTCCTGAAGAAAGAGCACCAGTTTTTTATACCCTATAAGGTATAATCCATAAATCCACAACCAGATTTATACCCTAAAGGGTGTAAATATGAGAAATTACATTATCTTTGTACCCAAAAGGGTATAATATGAACGATAAATCATTATCAGAATACGTCAAGCAAATGCGTAAAGAACATAACTTGACCCAAGTAGAACTCTCCGAAAAATCAGGAGTTGGGTTGCGCTTTGTGCGCGAACTTGAGCAGGGAAAACAAACTTTGCGTCTTGATAAAGTAAATCAAGTGCTTAGTCTCTTTGGAATGGAAGTGGGGGTTGTACCAATAAGTAAACTCAACAAGCTATGAGACAAGCACACATATACAACCAAGACCAGTTGGCAGGACTGCTTACAGAAGATGAAAATGGTTACACCTTTCAATATGATGCAGCCTACATTAAATCCAGCGATGCTGAACCTGTCAGCCTCACGCTTCCAATCTCTGAAAAGCCATATACAAGTCTAATATTATTCCCATTCTTTGACGGTCTCATTCCCGAAGGCTGGCTCTTGGATATTGCCGAGAAAAGTTGGAAGATAAATCGTCGTGACCGCATGTCGTTACTACTTGCCTGTTGTAAAGATTGCATCGGTGCAGTTAGTGTGATTCCCATCTTAAATAAAGAATAATGATGAACAGATGCCTATATTGTTATCAGGAACTTGGCGAGGGAGAAACTGATTTTCACCCTCAATGTGGAAAGAAAATATTTGGGAGCAAAACTGTTCCTCTCCTACCTTATACAAAAGCGGATATTAAGCAACTTGCCGAACAAGTCATACGTTCACAAACCACACTTACAGGAGTGCAAGCTAAATTGTCTCTCGATATATCATCGTCCCCTAACCAACCACAACGCTTTACTATCGTAGGTTTATGGGGGCGTTATATTCTCAAACCGCAAACGGAACAATTTAAATACATGCCTGAAGTTGAGGATTTAACAATGCATCTTGCCGAATTAGCTAAAGTAAACGTTGTTCCTCATTCACTGATTCGTTTTGCTGACGGTGAATTAGCTTATATCACTAAACGCATAGATAGAACCTCGAAGGGTGAAAAGCTGCCAATGGAAGATATGTGTCAGCTCTCGGAGCGTCTCACAGAATATAAATATAAGGGTTCTTATGAAAAGATAGCAAAAATAATTATGCAATATTCCTCTGTACCTAAACTTGACGTAATAAACTTCTGGGAACAAGTCGTTTTCTCATGGTTGACCGGCAACGCGGATATGCATCTGAAAAACTTTTCACTTTATAGTCAGCGTAAAGGCTATTATTCGCTGACTCCGGGATATGACATGCTCTCTACGGCACTCCTCATGCCGGAGGACACCGAAGAATTGGCTTTGACACTAAACGGTAAAAGACGCAAAATCAAGCGTTCTGATTTTGAAGTTGCAATGAATGGTTGTAGCTTGGAGGAAAAGATCATAGACAATCTATTTTCTAAATTCATAAAGGTTACCGACAAGTGGCTGGAGTTCATAGATATTTCTTTCTTGCCCCAAGAAATGAAACAACAGTACAAGCTGATTATAACAAGGAAGTTAGATTTGTTATAAAAACAGTGCAGGGATGTAAAAAGGAATAATTCATTTATAACATCAATTTTAAAAAGGCACTAATTTTATTGAATTACTTAAGTGATGAAGTGCTGCATTTCAAAAAAGAAACTTAACTTTGCAACCAAGTTTTATAGAAGATACTAAATTAGTAAACTAAAAAGGAAAATCAAATGAAAATTAAGACTTTAATAGCCTATTTCATCTTTACATGTGCAATATCCTCCTGCATACAGGATGAAGCATTAAATTCAGAAGCAGCCATTGATGTTTGTTCAGGCGATGATGTGCAACTGGCAAATATCGATGCAGATTCTAAAGTAATCAATGTATATGTAAATAAAGGAGCCGACCTTTCCAAACAGAAATTAAAATTTACACTTCCCCAAGGAGCTACAATTAAAGTAAATACTCCAATAGCAGGCGATACTGAATCTACCTATGATTTCAGCGAAGAACCGCACTCCCGTAAATTCACCGTTACATCAGAAGACGGTCAATGGCAGCCTGTTTATACCGTAAATGTGATTTTAGCGGAATTACCTACCCTTTTCAGTTTTGAAGAATTACTGACAACCTCCAGTGAATACGATACATTTTACGAATTTACACCAGCAACCTCGCAAGAAATATCTAAAGTACTACAATGGTCAAGCGGTAATCCTGGTTTTAAATTAACAGGTATGGCTAATTCTAGAATAGATTACCCAACAGTACAAGTTACAAATGGTTTTAAAGGTAAGGCTGTAAAGCTAGAAACTCGTAACACTGGAGATTTTGGTGCAATGGTAAAAATGTATATTGCTGCTGGGAATTTATTTATCGGAACATTCGAAGTAGAAAATGCACTGACAAATCCTAGAAAAGCAACGAACTTTGGTTTTCAATTTTATAAACATCCCATAGCACTCAAAGGACATTATAAATTTAAAGCTGGGGAAGTTTATTCTGTAGAAGGACAGCCACAAACCGGAAAAAGGGATAAATGTGATATTTATGCTGTTATGTATGAGGCAGAGAATAATTCTATCATGCTCAATGGTGATGACGTATTCAACTCTGATAAATTAGTATTATTAGCACGAATAAAACCTGAAGATATCATTGAATCAGAAGATGAATGGAATGAGTTTACTTTATATTTCGAATCAGTAAAAGGACGAGAAATTGACGATACGAAACTACAAAACGGTAAATATAAATTAGGTATTGTACTATCATCCAGCGTAGATGGCGCCTATTTTAGAGGGGCTGTTGGTAGCACTCTATACGTTGATGAGCTAGAACTTATTTGTAAAGAATAAAAAAACTAACACAATGAAAAAATATCAATCAATCAATATCATAGTTGTGCTGCTATTTGTAAGCATATTCACAGCTCAAGCACAGGAAGAAAGAAACCAAGGTATCATCTGGTCTTATTTACATGGATGGGAATATGGAATAAAAGCCGGTTTCAATATTGGTGGAACTTCACCATTACCTCTACCAAAAGAAATCCGTAAAATTGATAGTTATGCACCAGGAATCGCAATTTCAATTGAAGGTAATGCGACAAAGTGGTTCGATCCCAAATGGGGGATGACTGTAGGAGTGCGACTTGAAAATAAGAATATGACCACCGAAGCTACCGTAAAAAATTACGGTATGAAAATTATCAACACCAATGGTGGAGAATTACAAGGATTATGGACAGGAGGAGTAAAGACCAAAGTTAAAAATTCATATCTGACAATTCCGGTGGTTGCTAACTATAAGATAAGCAAGCGTTGGAAATTGTCTGCAGGTCCATACATATCATACCTCATCGAAGGGGGATTCTCCGGACATGTATACGACGGCCATTTACGTACCCCAGACCAAACTGGTTCACGAGTTGTTTTCTCTGGGGAAAGCATAGCTACCTATGATTTCTCCGAAAATCTCCGAAAAATTCAATGGGGACTACAACTAGGCGGTGAATGGAGAGCATTTAAACATCTAAATGTATACGCTGACTTAACGTGGGGGCTGAATGATATTTTCAAAAAAGATTTTGATACAATCTCATTTGCCATGTATCCTATTTATTTGAACGTGGGATTTGGATATGCATTTTAGTATATTGTTTTATACTAAACGATCCAGAATATTGTGTCAATAGAAAACTACGGGAATTCTTTTCTCGTAGTTTTTTATTTATGTATGGGCTAAATCAATAAATACAGGGTAGTATCGTAAGCGTCTCCGCGTTTCTATACCACCAAAAAGCGGGTATCTCTCATCAATAAAATAGCCAAATAAGGTTCAAACAGACGTAAGATGGCTTGTTTTTGTTGCAATGAATCTATATAAATCCGGCTTGTATGGCTTAATAATCCCACTTTGATAGCGGTAAGTTTATAGCTCACATCTGTGTGACGAACAGCCTGCATACGTGAGCTGTACGGTTTACAGATGCGGGCTGTACAGCCTACATACGTGGGATACAAAAAGTTTACCGTTTCCAATGGATTATTTAGCTGCCAAATACAGGTTATCATCCTATAAAATGGATATTATTGTGGCTTCATATGGATGTTTCCCCCTAATACTACACTAAAACGGATGCAGTATGTATGGGTATGATAGATATCCGTTTTTTACGACAAAAGTATGATAGATACCTATTTGAAAAATCATCTATCATACTTACTACACTGATAACTAACTCAATACAAAAAAGAATGATAGCATGATAGATATTTTTTCACTATGTAGTATTTGCTGAGTTCAAATTCATTGAAACTTTATATCCCGATGTTACTCTATAGTGAACGAATCCATTTCCATATCGTATATTGAATGACATTTGGGGTGTGATTGCCATAACTACAAACAATAATTCCCCTCACTACAAAAAAATCCCTTCACTCATTTATTCTTCAGATGATAATAAGAATAAGAGTGAAGGGAAATAAAACTAAATTATATTTATTCTATATCTACTATTTTTCGGCTACAACTTTCACATTGTCCACTATCAAAGTACTTCCAGGAGCTCCACTAAATTCATCCCCTTTTTTACTAGAAGAAAATACAATAGCAAATCGATACTTTTTAGTAGGATCATAATCCTTCTTATAATTCAAAGTAAGGGTAACATCTTTATAATCTTCTTGGACACCACTAGAGAATGTTGCCATTGCTATAACCTGATCCGTATTAGTATATAAATTTGCACCGGTCAATCGTTTATCATAAGCTTTATTATTAGCATCATCAGGATCCACCGTCTCCCAATATGGCACTTCATAAATAACAGCAGTTGCACTACATTCATCAGTTGTATTAGGATCCTCAACAACGGTTTCAGCTTTTACCGGATCAGGGCATGTATAATACACTGAACCCGGAGTATATTTATAAGAGAATTGTACAGAAATAGGTTTAGAATAATATGGATTACCAAACTTAGTACTATTCAATGTATTCTGAATATCAGTTTCAAATGTCCCTAAAAATAAAGAACCAGAAGTCACTTTAGGAATAGCTGGTATTTTAATAAAACCCAAATCAGCCCCTGCTTGTCCTTTAGTATCCAATGTTATCAATTTCACTCCAACAGCACCATCTTTAGCATCCTCACTTTTAACAACGGGATAGTCACCATTATATACCTTAGGATAAACAGACTTTATAAACCACACACCTGTGTTAGAAGTAGCCCATCCCCCATCCGGTTCTTCAAAAGCTCCATCATTTAAAGACTTCCAGGTCTCAAAAGAATAGTAGTCAGAAGATCCAGCTATAAAAACTGAATATTTTTTAGTTGTACCATCTTCAGCAGTGACAGTATATTCCACCTTTTTGCCATTCGAGAAATCCTGCGCAACACCTGAAGCTGGAGTTATTTTAGCTTTCGATGATACCACAATAGTAGGAATCATTCCAGACAAATCGTCATCAACAGCAGCATCGCTAACCTTAAAAGTTACTATTCCTTCCTCTTCATTAATAATAGGCTGTTCTGTTACAATATCATCGTCCAAAATAAAACTTGTTATTTTAGCCTCCGAACTTTCACTACCTGTCAATTTACGACCAACAAAAGTAGCCTTTACATTTTGATTTAAAGGAGCACCAACCTTTACACCTATTTCAATATTAATATTGCTACCTTTCACAGTACCTGAAATACTAACAGGGCAATTACCAAGTGGCTGTACCAAATCTAGATTCTGTTGACCTTCAAAAGCATAACCACCATCTATAGCTTTCACAGTGCAAGGATCAACTTCAATATCACCAACATTTACCAAAAAAGTAAAATTCTTCAATGATAATGCAATTTGGTTAGTTCCCTTATTAGACTGTGAAATTGTGATTTTTTGATTTTCGGTAGTTCCCATTTGATTACCATCCACATTCACAGACAGATTACCAACATAGCCTCCAGCCAATTCTGTATCTATCGGATATTTCACTTCATCGTCATCACCACTACAACTCATGAATATGCTAACAGAACAAACAAGCATAAACAAGTACAATAAACTCTTCTTCATAATTCTCATAATTAATTAATAATCTATTTGATCACAAAAACGAGTACAAAGTAACAACTTTATAATAATTTACACAAGGTCAATTCTTTGTATTTTATGTTCTATTTTTAAGATTATAAGACCATATTTCCTGTCTATATAGACTTTTTAAGGTTAATATTCACACTATACGGTACGCTACGGAAGATTTAAGTCATATTTTAATTTAGTTAAAAAGACCAACGGTCAGAAAAAAGAATCTTATCAACTCCAACACATAAAAAAACGATCCTCCTAGTACTTCCAAAATTTGTTTCACATTAAATTATTGCGAGTTCCACTTAAAAAGGCATCAACACTACTCCCAGCTTCTTCTTTCCATCCATCTTGACCACCATCGGTTTCTCAAAGCGGACATGACGAAGATATTTCGTTTCCTCCACTGCCGGTTGCGCATTGAGGAAATCCTGATTATAAACCCCATCATTCATAAAGGCGTTGATAGTGAAATATCCTACCCCAAAAGAAGTCAGATTCTGGAAAAAGTGTGTCCCTTGACTTGGATCTACCCGATAATTGGTCAGTCCGGCTTCCACAATCACACGGGCAGCCGAAATATGCGGCCACTTCACAGGGATACCGAGCCAAGTATCGCTGCTTCCCCAACGTCCCGGACCGACAAGCACATAATTCTTTCCTTCATTCAAGAATTGTTGGTTAATCTTTTCTATCTCCCAAGCAATTGTCTGATTGTTGGAGGCACTATAATTATCGGTCTTTACATAGACCACATCATAAATATCATTCATGATACCGTGTCCCAACGAATTATATGAGCGGAGAATCACATCTTCATCCGGTATCTCGTTCAAATCCTCGTCCAGCATTTCTTTACTGTCTACGATAGGACGTATTTGTAACAGATAGAAAGTTCCGGATTTATCATGTTCACGACTCATCGTAGCCGCAAATTCAATTTCAACCGGACGGCGCATCTCCTGTTCACCATATTTCAAGACTAATTGCAGAATACGAGCCAACGGGAATACATCATGTTGCAGGATATTGGCAAAAGTAATCACCTT
>NZ_DAWCXD010000079.1:13040-22515 GCF_052357945.1 Bacteroides sp.
TACGAGCCAACGGGAATACATCATGTTGCAGGATATTGGCAAAAGTAATCACCTTCCGACCTCCGGGATATAAACCATCCCGGATAATCTGGTCATACGGGTCATACGTAGAAGCGATATAACGCAAGGCACCATCATTTTCCGCCTCTTTAACATGGAGTTTCAATAAATTGAAACCATCGTCGATAGAAAAATCATGCCCGGCATTTTTCAAGTCCAAAGCATAAAAACGGGTCTGGGTCTCTTTCAGAGCGATTTCCATTTCACTGGTTTGCAATACCTGATTGGGATGATAAGGAGAAAAACGAAGGGTCATACCACCGTCTACAATATATTTTCCCAATCCCAAAGCCAGGTTAACCGTTCCTTCTTCTGCTTTTTCATCCCCTAACGGATAATAATTCAGCGAACGGGCCACACCGGACATAGACGGATAATAACGGTCGCCATATTGATTACCAACTACCTCCTGCAAGATAACAGCCATCTTTTCCTGATCGATTACATTCGAAGTGGCCTGCATATACGCTTTGCTGTCACGGAAATAAACCGAAGCATACACCCCTTTTATAGCATCCGAAAGCATACGCAACATTTCATACCGGTCATCCAGATAGGGAATCATATATGTACTATAAATTCCGGCGAACGGCTGATAATGAGAGTCTTCCAATAAAGAAGAGGAACGGATGGCAATCGGAGATTTCACCACATCGAAGAAAGTAAAGAAGTCCTCCACCAGCCTGTCCGGCAACTTGGCCTTCAGGAAGTATTTCAGAATCGTATCATCATCCGCATTCGACAATGCAATCTGATACAAATTATTGGTATCCATAAATTCATCAAACACATCCGTACAGAGCACTACCGTTTTAGGAATGGCGACACGCGCATTCTCAAACTCGTCAAACTCCGGATGACGCTTCACCATATTATCAATAAAAGCCAGTCCACGCCCTTTTCCGCCCAAAGAACCATCTCCGATACGGGCAAAGTTAGAATAACGGTCGAAGCGGTCGCGCTTAAAGACAGCCACAACTCCCTGATTCTTCATCTTACGATACTTCACGATGGCTTCAAAGATGATTTTCCGGTGAGCATCCACATCCTGAAGACTATTCCAGGTAATCGGTTTCAAGAACTCGGCTACCGGGAACATGGCACGAGAATAGAACCAACGCGACACGTGATTCCGGCTGATATGATATAAGAAAGACTCCGCAGGCACGGCAAAAAGAATGTTTTGCAATTCTTTCAGATTCCGGACACGGGCAATCTCTTCCCCGGTATCCGGGTTACGGAATATAAAATCGCCAAAACCAAAATTATCGGAAACGATACGACGCAAATCGACATCCATCTTTTTTGAGTTCTTATCAATAAAGCTGGCACCATACTTAGCTGCATAAGACGAATTTTCCGATTCGGACGACTGGATAATCAACGGAACAAACGGATCGTTCTTGCGTATCTCGGCACACAATTTGATACCTGCCAGACCGTCTTTCTCCCCCCGCTCCACTTTCGGAAAACGGACATCGGTGATTACTCCTAATATGTTATTCTGATACTTATGATAAATTTCCATTGCCTCCTGATACGTACGTGCCAGTACAATCTTAGGCCGCCCACGCATACGAAGTGTACGCTGGTGCGCATTCAAGGCTTCAGTAGAAAACTCCTGACTCTGCTTCAACACGAACTTATACAGATTCGGCAAAATAGAAGAATAGAAACGAATGCCATCCTCCACCAAAAGAATCAACTGCACACCGACTTCCTGCACATCGTGTTCCAGATTCATCTTGTCCTCTATCAATTTGATAATAGACACCAACAGGTCGGTATTGCCTAACCAACAGAACACATATTCAAACGCACTCAAATCTTCATTGATAATCCGTTTGGTGATACCATGGCTGAAAGGAGTCAGGATCACGATAGGAATATGCTCGTATTTCTCTTTGATATGGCGACCGATGTCGAAACTATCATTATCCCCTGTGCTCGGCATGCAAATCACCAGGTCGAACGACATATTTTCCAACTGCGCCAATGCTTCCTCCTCTGTGGATACCTGCGAGAAACGAGGTGGATAACGCAAAGATAAAGAGGTATATTCATTGAAAATCTTCTCATCAATGCGCCCGTCATCTTCCAGCATAAAAGCGTCATAAGGGTTGGCGATTAACAACACGTTAAAAATTCGCCTTGTCATCAGGTTGGCGAACTGTGTATCTTTGAAGTAAAGCTGGTTTAATTTATATTTACTAAGCATAAAGTCATTCTCCTTTCTTATTTCAAATCGTCTATCTGCAGAATCACATTTTGCAAAGTTAATTCTTTAAATCTCATTTTCCATCATCTTCTTTATAAAGTTTACTTGTTTATCTCTTATTATTTTGTAGATTTGTAACTTTAAGTTTATTCAAAAAGACTTTTTATTCACATGAAAAAAGTAACTTTATTAATGAGTGGAATCATGGTGATGTCATGCGCTCCCCAACAAAAAAAGCTGGTCTACCCCGAGACGGCAAAGGTAGACACTGTAGATGTGTACTTCGGCACACAAGTTCCCGACCCTTACAGATGGTTGGAAAATGACACCAGCGCAGCCACTACTGCCTGGGTAGAAGCACAAAACAAAGTAACGAATGAGTATCTTAGCCAGATCCCGTTCCGCGAAAACCTGCTGAAACGATTGACGACACTGGCCGATTATGAGAAGATCAGTGCCCCGATCAAGAAACATGGAAAATATTATTTCAGTAAAAATGACGGTCTGCAGAACCAGAGTGTATTCTATGTGCAGGACTCACTGGACGGTGAACCGCGTGTTTTTCTCGATCCGAACAAACTATCGGACGACGGAACAGTAGCACTGACCGGTCTTTATTTCTCAAACGACGGCAAGTACACCGCTTACAGTATTTCACGCAGCGGTTCGGACTGGTCTGAAATTTATGTAATGGATACCGAAAGCGGAAAACTGCTGGAAGACCACATCGAATGGGCCAAGTTCACCGGTGCTGCCTGGCAGGGAGACGGTTTCTATTACAGCGCCTATGATGCACCGTCCAAAGGTAAAGAGTTCTCCAACGTGAACGAGAATCACAAAATCTATTATCACAAAATCGGTGAGCCACAGTCAAAAGATAAACTGATTTATCAGAATCCTGCTTATCCGAAACGTTTCTATACATCGAGCACCAGTGAAGACGAACGGATTCTCTTCCTAACGGAATCCGGCGCCGGAAGAGGTAACAACCTGTTTATACGGGATTTGAAAAAGCCGAATTCACCCTTCATCCAGCTGACTACAGACCTCGACTACCAATATTACCCAATCGAAGTTATCGGCGACCAGATTTATATTTATACCAACTACGGTGCACCGAAAAACCGGATCATGGTAGCTGACATCAACCGTCCGAAACTGGAAGACTGGAAAGAGCTCGTACCCGAATCGGAAGCTGTTCTTTCAAACGCGGAAGTGATCGGTGGCAAACTGTTCCTTACTTATGACAAAGATGCCTCGAACCACGCATACGTTTACGGTCTTGACGGCAAACAAATTCAGGAAATCCAACTGCCGTCACTCGGTTCCGTAGGCTTTAGCGGCAACAAAGACGACAAAGAATGTTTCTTCGGATTCACTTCATTCACCATTCCGGGTGCTACCTACAAATACGACATGGATCAGAACACCTACGAACTATATCGTGCCCCGAAAGTACAATTCAACTCGGACGATTTTGTGACCGAACAAGTATTCTTCGCCAGCAAAGACGGCGTAAAAATTCCGATGTTCCTTACTTATAAGAAAGATTTGAAGAAAGACGGCAAAAACCCTGTATTCCTCTACGGATATGGCGGCTTCGGCATCAGCCTCAACCCGGGCTTCAGCGCCACACGTGTTCCATTCCTCGAAAATGGGGGTATCTACGCACAAGTAAACCTGCGCGGCGGTAGTGAATACGGCGAAGACTGGCACGTAGCCGGAACTAAAATGCAGAAACAGAACGTATTCGACGATTTCATCTCTGCTGCCGAATATCTGATCGACCAGAAATATACGAATAAAGATAAAATCGCCATTGTAGGAGGTTCCAACGGTGGTCTGTTGGTAGGTGCCTGCATGACACAGCGTCCTGACCTGTTCCGTGTAGCGATCCCGCAAGTAGGTGTAATGGATATGCTCCGCTACCATAAATTCACTATCGGCTGGAACTGGGCAAGCGATTACGGCACAAGCGAAGACAGCAAAGAGATGTTTGAATACCTCAAAGGCTACTCTCCACTGCACAACCTGAAACCGGACACGAAATATCCGGCAACACTAGTCACTACCGCCGACCATGACGACCGTGTAGTCCCTGCCCACTCATTCAAGTTTGCCGCTACCCTGCAAGCCGACAACGACGGTACGAATCCGACACTGATCCGTATTGACAGCAAAGCCGGGCATGGCGCTGGCAAACCAATGGCCAAAGTACTGGAAGAACAAGCTGATATTTACGGATTCATCATGTATAATCTAGGAATGAAGCCAAAATTCTAAAGCGCCACTTCCTATTTGTAAACACATAGAAGCCCCGTAGCCTGTATTTTACATTACAGGCTGCGGGGCTTTGTGTTTTTCAGCAGAAGAATTTGACATTTTATCATTATTTAATCAAAATATCCGCATTAAAACAAGCAACTTTGAAAAATTTTCCTATATTTGCAGTGAGTTAGTTGACATTTTATCAGAATTAACCTTTTAAAATATAGTATCATGAACATCCAGAAAATCATGTCCTCTTTGGAGGCTAAGCATCCCGGTGAATCTGAATATCTTCAAGCAGTGAAGGAAGTTCTTCTTTCTATCGAAGATATATACAATCAACATCCTGAATTTGAAAAAGCTAAAATCATAGAAAGATTGGTAGAACCCGACCGTATCTTCACTTTCCGTGTGACGTGGGTGGATGACAAAGGCGAGGTGCAGACCAACCTCGGTTATCGTGTACAATTCAATAATGCGATCGGTCCTTATAAAGGTGGTATCCGTTTCCATGCTTCCGTCAATCTTTCCATTCTGAAATTCCTCGGTTTCGAACAGACATTCAAAAATGCACTGACCACGCTGCCTATGGGTGGTGGAAAAGGTGGTTCCGATTTCTCTCCGCGCGGTAAGAGTGATGCTGAAATTATGCGTTTCTGCCAAGCCTTTATGTTGGAGTTATGGCGTCACCTCGGACCGGATATGGATGTACCAGCCGGTGATATCGGCGTAGGCGGACGTGAAGTAGGTTATATGTTCGGTATGTATAAGAAACTGACTCGCGAATTTACAGGCACATTCACCGGCAAGGGATTAGAATTCGGAGGCTCGTTGATTCGCCCGGAAGCTACCGGTTTCGGTGGTCTGTATTTTGTAAATCAGATGCTACAAGCGAAAGGTATTGATATAAAAGGTAAGACAGTCGCTATTTCCGGCTTCGGCAACGTTGCATGGGGAGCAGCTACTAAAGCTACCGAACTGGGTGCCAAAGTGATTACAATTTCCGGTCCGGACGGATATATCTACGATCCGGATGGTATCAGCGGCGAGAAGATAGACTATATGCTCGAACTTCGTTCGTCAGGTAATGACATTGTTGCACCTTATGCAGAACAGTATCCGAATGCTACCTTTGTAGAAGGCAAGCGCCCATGGGAAGTGAAAGCAGACATCGCACTTCCTTGTGCTACCCAAAATGAATTAAATGGAGAAGATGCTCAAAATCTCATAAAAAATGACGTACTTTGCGTCGGAGAAATTTCCAACATGGGATGTACTCCCGAAGCAATCGACCTCTTTATTGAACATAAGACAATGTATGCTCCGGGTAAAGCGGTCAACGCAGGCGGTGTTGCCACTTCCGGTCTGGAAATGTCTCAAAACGCAATGCACCTAAGCTGGAGTGCTGCCGAAGTGGACGAAAAGCTCCATGCAATCATGCACGGCATCCATGCACAATGCGTGAAGTACGGCACGGAACCCGACGGATACATTAATTATGTGAAGGGTGCCAACATTGCCGGATTTATGAAAGTAGCTCACGCAATGATGGGACAAGGCGTTATTTAGAAGACTTTGTTTAGTTGTATTTGTATTTGTGGTTTGCGCTGCTCGCCTCCTGTGACAGGACGCGGGTAGCGCTATTTTTTTGAGATTAACATTATTTTCGCTGGAATTAATTATCTTTGTAGCATGATAGGTTAAATAATGGTTTGTGAATTTGTTATATCAGATAAACAACTCACAACTAATAATTTACCATTACTAGTTTTGTAATTAATAATCATGTAATAAATAAAAAATGCTACAACCCGAATTGAAATTTCGCCGTGACAAGATTCGCAGTCTGATGGTGTCACAGGGCATTGACGCCGCACTTATCACTTGTAATGCAAATTTAATTTACACGTATGGCTGTGTAGTCAGTGGCTATCTTTACCTCCCCCTTCATTCGCCTGCACTATTGTTTTTCAAACGCCCTAATAATATCACAGGAGAACATTCGTTCTCGATTCGCAAACCGGAACAAATCGTTGACCTGTTGAAAGAACAAGGATTGCCGATGCCAACCAAACTGATGTTAGAAGGTGACGAGCTCCCTTATACGGAATATTGCCGTCTGGCCAACCTGTTTCCGGAAGCAGAAGTTGTAAATGGCACCCCGTTGATTCGTCAGGCACGCAGCGTAAAAACACCTGTAGAAATCGAGATGTTCCGCCGTTCGGGCATTGCCCACGCCAAGGCATACGAGCAGATTCCAAGCGTATATCGCCCCGGTATGACGGACATCGAGTTTTCCATTGAAATAGAACGCCTGATGCGTCTGCAAGGTTGCCTCGGAATTTTCCGGGTATTCGGACGCAGCATGGAAATATTCATGGGTAGCGTACTGACCGGAGACAATGCCGGATACCCCTCGCCCTATGATTTTGCTTTAGGTGGACAGGGACTTGATCCTGCTTTGCCGGGAGGAGCAAATAAAACTCCGCTAAAGGAAGGTCAGAGCGTTATGGTGGACTTGGGAGGTAACTTCAACGGCTACATGAACGATATGAGCCGCGTATTCTCAATAGGAAAGCTGCCCGAAGAGGCTTACACCGCCCATCAGGTTTGTTTGGATATCCAAACAAAGATAGCTTCCATCGCCAAACCGGGCATTGCTTGTGAAGTGCTTTACGACATAGCTGCCGAAATGGCCAAAGAAGCCGGATTTGCCGACAAATTTATGGGAACAGGGCAACAAGCCAAGTTTATCGGCCACGGTATCGGACTCGAAATTAATGAAGCTCCGGTATTGGCTCCCCGCATAAAACAACAATTAGAACCGGGCATGGTCTTTGCCCTCGAACCGAAAATCGTTATTCCGGGTGTAGGCCCCGTAGGTATTGAAAACTCTTGGGTAGTAACCAATGAAGGAATAGAAAAGCTGACAAACTGCAATGAAGAAATCATTGAATTAAGTTAAACAGACGATGAAAAAGATGTGTCCGGCAAAGAACAGACACATCTTTTTCTACTACTAATAACACACTTAACCCCCAAAAACAATGAAACAACCTTTCATTCTAACCCTTATGTCCACTGTTGCCTGCGCTGCAACAGCCACTAACAAAGCACCGGAAAACACTACACCGACAAAGTCAAAAACACCCAACGTCGTATTTATCTACGCTGACGATCTCGGTTATGGCGATTTGGAATGTTACGGAGCTAAAAACGTGCAAACCCCTAATGTCAACCGACTGGCAAAATCCGGAATTCTTTTCACCAACGCTCATGCAACAGCCGCCACCAGTACCCCTTCCCGCTATTCCATGCTGACAGGAGAATACGCCTGGCGCAAAGAAGGAACGGATGTAGCGGCAGGAAATGCCGGGATGATTATCCGCCCCGAGCAATACACCATGGCAGATATGTTCAAAAGTGTCGGTTATGCTACTGCCGCAGTAGGCAAATGGCATTTGGGACTTGGAGATAAAACCGCTACTCAAGACTGGAATGCTCCGTTGCCTTGCGCATTAGGTGATTTAGGATTCGACTATCATTATATCATGGCAGCTACAGCCGACCGCGTGCCTTGTGTATATATCGAAAACGGAAAAGTTGCCAACTACGATCCGAGTGCTCCTATCGAAGTAAGTTATCAAAAGAACTTCGAGGGCGAACCTACCGGAAAAAGTAATCCTGAATTACTTTACAACCTCAAGCCAAGTCACGGTCACGACATGTCCATCGTCAACGGGATTTCCCGCATCGGTTTCATGAAAGGCGGAGGAAAAGCACTCTGGAAAGACGAAAACATTGCTGATTCATTAACGACACATGCCATTCAGTTTATTGAGGAGAACAAAAACAAACCTTTCTTCCTCTACTTTGCCACTAACGACGTACATGTTCCTCGCTTTCCTCACGACCGTTTCAGAGGCAAAAACCCGATGGGATTAAGAGGCGACGCTATCGTACAGTTCGATTATTGTGTCGGTGAAATTCTGAATACATTAGAGAAATTGGGTTTAAGAGAAAATACGCTCATCATTCTTTCAAGTGACAACGGCCCGGTAGTAGACGACGGATACGACGACAAAGCAGAGGAACTGCTCAACGGGCATAGCCCTGCAGGACCGTTACGGGGCAACAAATACAGTGCCTTCGAAGGAGGCACGCGTATTCCCGCCATTGTCAGCTGGCCTGCGGGAGCAGAAAAAGGCATGACTTCAGACCTGTTGGTTTCGCAAGTAGACTGGCTGGCTTCTCTGGCTTCCCTCACCGGAGCTACGATGCCTAAGAGCACTGCACCGGATAGTTACAACTATCTGGTGAGTTGGTTAGGTAAAGAAAAGACAGACCGTCCGTGGGTAATAGAGCAGGCTTCCAATCACACGCTGTCTGTCCGCACCAAAGACTGGAAATACATCGAACCGAATGACGGACCGAAAATGATCCAATGGGGACCGAAGATAGAAACCGGAAACTCTAAAGAACCGCAGCTTTATAAAATGAAAGAAGTGAAAGAGGTGACCAACTACGCAAAAAATATGCCGGAGAAAGTGACCGAACTGCAAAATATCCTTCAAAGCGTACGCGAAGGAAAAGATTTAATCGGAAAATAGATTCAGGATATGGAATACTGAAATGCCTCATAAAGACAGCCACAAAGCCTTAGAGAGGCATTTCATTCTAACCAACTTAACCTTATTTAATTGCATAATATGATGAATTATAAATCAATCTCGTTGATAGGCGGCACGCTGCTTCTATCTACCTTAACTGCCAACGGACAGAAAAAGAACACCCAACCCAATATTCTTTTCATTCTTTGTGACGACATGGGATATGGAGATTTAGGTTGTTACGGTCAACCATTTATCCGCACTCCTCATATAGACACGATGGCGAATGAAGGTATGCGTTTTACACAGGCATACGCCG
>NZ_DAWCXD010000080.1:0-22265 GCF_052357945.1 Bacteroides sp.
GGTATTAATCAATATTACAAAATTATGAAAAATAAGTTGAAAAACACAATCATAATGAATCGATTAACGAAAATTATGTTTGTGCTGGGATTTCTGTTGACTTCCGTTTGGAGTTATTCAAGTAATTCCGTATATGCACAAGAACAAAAATTCACTTTTGAATTTAAACAAACCTCTATTAAAACGATTTTTCAGTATATTGAAAAACACAGTGAATTTATATTTATGTATCGTGCAGATTTGCTTGATACGTCAAAAAAAGTATCTGTGAAAGTGGAGAAACAGGCTATAGAGCAGATTCTTGAACAGGTTCTGAAGGGAATTCCTGTAGTATATGAAATAAATGACCGGCAGATTCTTCTGAAAAAGGTTGAAGGAAAAGAGAATGCCTCTCAGCAATCCGGGCAGAAGAAGTTGATTCAGGGACTTGTTAAAGACGAAAAAGGTGAAGTCATCATAGGTGCTACAATCAAAGTGAAAGATACTACAATTGGTACTGCTACCGATATGAATGGATTGTATAATTTGACTGTACCATCTGAAAACTCAGTTTTAGTAGTTTCTTATATCGGATATACTACTCAGGAGGTGAAAGTTGGAAAACAGCAGAATATTATTATCACTTTGAAAGAAGATCAGAAGACCTTGGAAGAGGTCGTTGTTACGGCCTTTGGAACGGGGCAGAAAAAAGTCAGTGTGGTAGGTTCGGTGCAGACGATGCGTCCTTCTGACCTGAAAGTACCTTCGTCTAACCTTACAACTTCTTTTGCAGGCCGTTTGGCCGGAGTTATCGCAATGCAGCGTACCGGTGAACCGGGAGCAGACGGGGCCAATTTCTGGATTCGTGGAGTCTCGACGTTAGGAAGTGCCAGCACTTCGCCTTTGATTGTGATTGATGGTGTAGAAGCCACGGCAGCCGACCTTAATGCACTAGACCCTGAAGTGATAGAGGGTTTTTCTATCCTAAAAGATGCTACGGCTACGGCCATGTACGGTATGCGAGGAGCAAATGGTGTAATGATTGTCACTACCAAGTCAGGAGCCAATCTGGATAAACCTGTCATCAATTTTCGTGTAGAAGGTAGTCTGTCTACTCCGACCAGTATTCCGGAGTTTGTAGATGGTGTAAGGTATATGGAGCTGTTTAATGAGGCAGTAACCAACGAACCCTCCGGAAAGATGCCTTATACTAAAGAAAAAATAGAAGGTACCCGCCAAGGGCTTAATCCTTACATTTTTCCTAATGTCAATTGGTATGATGAGCTGTTCAAAGACCATGCTTTTAATCAGATGATTAATTTCAATATCCGGGGGGGAGGCAAAAAGGTGGATTACTTTTCCAGTATCTCTGTAACCCATGAAGAAGGTATGCTGAGAGACCGCTCACGTGAGTTCTTTTCATATAACAATAATATCAATAGGATGCGTTATGCTTTTCAGAACAATATCAATGCAAAATTAGGAGCTACCTCCCGCTTGTCATTGCGTTTAAATGTCATATTAGTAGACAAACATTCTCCTAGTAGTACCACGGCAGGGCTTTATAATCAAGTCATGTATGCTAATCCGGTAGCTACACCAGTATATTATCCTGATGATGGTGTGACCGATTATGTGAAGTGGGGGACCGTCCGTGCAGGTGCAGTGCAGAATCCTTTGGCAGAAATGGTGAGAGGGTATTCCGACCTTTTTCAAAGTTCAGTGACTGCTTCTCTTAACTTTGACCAAGATTTGAAATTCATCACCCCCGGATTGAAGTTCAAGGCATTGGCATCGTTCAAAAGTTTGTCTACTTCTACTCAAAACCGTGTTGCACCTTACAATGCTTTTTCTCTGGAAAACTATAACCGGCTTGATGACGGAACTTATGACTTTACACTGAGCAGAGTAGGCGGTGAGGTACTTCCTGTGTTGAAGTCTACCAGTTCTAATACTGGAAACCGACAGATTTACCTACAGGCAATGTTGGAATACGGCAGGGTATTTGGAAAACATGATGTTAACGCATTGTTTATCTACAATCAAGATGAATACGCAGACAATAATCCCGGAACCGAGTTGTTAAAGGCATTACCCAAAAGGCGTCAGGGGCTTGCCGCCAGGGCTTCATATATGTTTGATAACCGTTATATGGCCGAAGTGAATTTGGGTTACAATGGCTCTGAAAATTTTGCAAAAAATAACCGTTTTGGCTTTTTTCCATCATTTGCCATCGGTTATAACATCGGTGAAGAAAAGTTTTTCGAACCCTTAAAAAAGATTATTCCGCGTATGAAAATTAGGGTTTCTTATGGTTTGGTGGGTAATGATCAGGTCAGCGACCAGCGTTTCCTTTACATGTCAGATCTAAATTTGACCGGAAGTCCTTCGTTTACCACTGGAAGAAATCAGGAGATTACTCTCAGTGGTCCATTATACAAGCGTTTTCTTAATGAAGACCTAACTTGGGAAGTCGGCAAAAAGTACAATCTGGGATTGGACCTTACATTGTGGAAGAATATAAATCTTACTTTCGATGTGTTCCGCGAGGATCGTAGCCAAATATTCCAAGCCCTTGAGAATATCCCTTATTATTCGGGAGTGTATGGCACTAAATTTTATAGTAATAGTGCTGAAGTACGAAATCAGGGAATCGATCTTTCTCTTGATTTCGGACATCAGTTCAACAAAGATTTTAGTATGACCTTCAAGGGAACATTTACATACGCTCATAATGAAATACGTAAATATGACGAGTCTTATGGTGATTATCCTAATCTTTCGAAGGTCGGATATAGTGTAAGCCAGCAATGGGGATATATTTCCGATTATTTATTTGCCGACCAGCAAGAGGTGGACAATAGTCCTACACAATTGATAGGCGGTACAGTGGGGCCGGGTGATATTAAGTATGTGAATATTCCCAATGCGAAAGGAGTATATGATAATGTGATTGATAAAAACGACCGTGTACCTATTGGTGATCCTACTACTCCGGAAATTGTCTACGGCTTCGGACCGTCTTTCCAATGGAAAGGTTGGGATTTCTCATTCTTCTTCCAAGGGGTCGCAAAAACATCGCTAATTATGAGCAATCTTCAGCCTTTTGGTCAGGAATATTCAAACAACCTTCAGACTTTTATAGCTAACAATCATTGGAGTCCGGATAACCAAAATATAAGGGCTGCTTATCCACGTCTCACGGCTATATATTCAGACAACAATGCGGTAGCTTCTCTTTTCTGGTTGCGTGATGGTGATTTCTTGAAGTTGAAGAATGTGGAGATCGGGTATACTTATAAATTCATGCGCTTCTACCTGCGGGGGGCCAACCTGCTCACTTTCTCGAAATTCGACCTTTGGGATCCGGAACAAGGAGGAGGAAACGGTTTGAAATATCCTACCCAACGGGTGTTCAACATTGGATTCCAAATGACTTTAAATGGAAAACGCTAAAAATGTATATTATGAAAAAGATAGTAAATAAATTATTGATAGGACTATTATTGGCGGTCAGTTGCCACTCTTGCAACTATTTGGATATCGTACCCGATGAAAATGCTACGGAGGCTGATGCGTTCAAGAATATCTCAGCTGCCGAAAAATTCTTGTATTCTTGTTATGCATATATGAAAAAACCGAGTGACACATCTACTGCTGTTGACCTTCTTACCGGTGATGATGTTGTGACGGCATGGGAACATGAAGATTTTGCAAAATTTGCGAAAGGCGATTACACTCCGAGCACGCCGGGTATTAATTATTGGAACGACCTGTACAAAGGTATCCGCCAGTGCTATCTACTGAAACAGAATATAGAGTCCGTACCCGGAATAACGCAAGAACAGATCGATGAATATAATGCCGAAGCGGATTTCCTGATAGCATACCATCATTATTATCTGTTGCGTATGTATGGTCCCGTTGTATTAGTAAAAGAATTGGTGAACCTGAATGATGAAAAACTTCTTGGACGCAGTCCCTATGATGAATGCGTGGAATGGATAGCTGAGGAGTTCAAGTCTGCCGCCGGGCGTCTGCCGGATGTTCGTGAGGGAGATGATTATGGACGTGCTACCAGCATAATCGCCATGGCATTGCGTGCCCGTATGCTACTTTATGCTGCTTCTCCACAATTCAACGGTGGAGAAAAATTCAGGACGATGTACTCGCAATTCAGAAATCCTGATGGAACACAACTTATCAGTACTACCTATGACCATACGAAATGGGATAAGGCGGTGGCTGCATATCAGAACGTTTTGAAGATGACAGAAGGCATTTATGAACTTTATAAGGGAGAGGGGACCGGACTTTTGGCTAATGCCCCTGAGCCTACAGATGCGACATTGCGTAATTTGCGTTTCACATTTGTCGATAAGAACAATACCAAGGAAGTGATTTGGGCGCATTGCGGCGCAGAGAACCAATGGGCTATTCAAGCAAAATCCGTACCTCGTTGGGGAAAGATCTCTTATGGCGGATTGGCCATTACCCTGAGGCAGATAGAGCGTTTTTATACCCAAAACGGATTGCCGATAGACGAAGATCCGAAATTCGCCGGAACCGATTGGTATAAAGTAGTCTCTTCTCCGGCAGACTGGCAATATGGTCGTACCAATCAGAAAACTCTTCAAATGAATCTGGAACGTGAACCGCGTTTTTATGCTTGGGTGGCATTCCAGGAAGGATATTACGAAGTAAAAGGTATCAATAAGACTACTGAAAAAAACTCATTCTCCCCGGAATATAAGGTAAATGACTATAAGCAGTATGTGCAATTCTGTAAAGAACAGAACATGGGGGTTACTACTGAAGGAAAAGATGGAACCAAAACCGGTTACTTGAATAAAAAAGCGACCCATCCGGCTACGAGTGTTTCGGATAAAGGCATCACAGTAGAGCAATATCCGTGGCCTATGATTAGGCTTGGAGAAGTTTATTTGGGGTATGCAGAGGCATGCATTGAAGCTGGCAATTTGGATGAAGGCAAAAAATACTTGAACTATATACGTGAGCGTGCCGGTATTCCAGCGGTGGAAGACTCTTGGAGAGGTGTTGCATCTCTTGACCAAACTAAATTAAGGGAAATCGTGCATCGCGAACGCCTGATAGAGCTTTATCTGGAGAACCACAACTTTTGGGATTTGCGGCGTTGGGGCATTGCCGAGACGCTAGGTGAACAACCCGAAGGATTATCGGTCATGGAAAAAGATATTGAAAAGTTTGCGCAACCGACAACAGTCGATGTGAAACGGCGCTTTGTTCCGGCACATTATCTCTTGCCTATTCCTATAGAGGAAATAAATATGAATCCCAATATGGTACAGAATCCGGGATATAATGATTAATGATAAAAATGAACTGGACATGAAAAAAATAATATATATCACACTTAACCTTTGTATAGGTTTAGGTTTGTTGTTGGCTTCCTGCAGCGAAGAAGAATATTCCGCTCCAGTGAATGAGATTGTGGATTTGACATTCTCCACTGGCAAAGGAAGCATTACGCTGAACTGGGGATATGCTGAAGATACAGAAGTGAACAAAAACCGTTGTGTGGAAGTAAGGTATTACGATTTGGCTGCTCAGAAGGATGTGTTGAAAACCCTCAATGGGCTTGCCACCTCTTTTACGTTAGAGAATACCCGTCAGGAACACGGAGAGTATCATTTTTCGTTGCAACCTTTTAGTATGATTTTCGTTCCGGGAGCTGTTCAGACAATCAGTGGAGTGTCAGGAGATCCAGATATAACTCCTGATCCAGACCCGGGAACAGACCCAGACCCGGGAACGGATCCGGAACCGGAAGTCCCAGTAGTTATATCTTCGTCAAAATTGGAAATAACGGTTGACGACATTAGAATTGCGACTGATGAAGGTTTGGAGAAGATTTCTCCGGGTAATTATAAGAACTATTTATTAGATGGAAAAGCCGATACTCAGATATATCCATGGAAAAGTGCCACTGTAAACGATATATTCAGTATTTATGTTACTTATCCTAAGGTACAAAGATTTTTGAAATTTTCTTATCAGAATATGAGTTGGTCGACTTCTCGTGTTATATCAGAACTTGAGTGTTATGTCAAAGCAGAAGAGACGGATGAATGGACACATGTTGCGACTTTAACAGGAAAAGATGGTTTGTCTGAGGGTAAGGGAGGAAAGTCTGAACCCAAGGAATGTCTGGCACCTTTTGAGTTTAAGTATATCAAATTGAGAGCATCTAAGACAGAAAAAATAGGGACAGGAAATTTGGATTTTTCTACAGGGTTCGGTATGGCAGAGTTTGCTGTATATGATGTAGTATATACCATAAATGAATAAAAAAATTCTCATGAAAAATATATTGATTAGTACATTGTTGATAGTAAGTTTGACAAGTTGTTCAACTTCATCTCCCCTTTCAAAAGATAATGTTTCCGGCATTTATCCTAAATTGGCATTTTATAATGACGAAGGAGAATGTGGCACCGGGGCGGTTGTGCCTTGGGCTGGTAGCCTTTGGGCTATTACTTATGGTCCTCATCTACCTTTTGGCTCATCTGATAAACTGTATCAGATTAGTGTGGACAAGAAAATGGTAGTACGTTCGGAAAGCATTGGCGGGACACCCGCCAATCGCTTGATTCACAAAGAAACGAATCAGTTGAACATCGGTCCTTATTTTATTGACGCCAATGGAAGTGTCAAGGTCATTCCGTGGCAGGACGCTCCGGGACGCTATACGGGTGCTGCACGTCACTTGACAGACCCGGTAAATAAAATCTACATTGCCACAATGGAAGAGGGATTTTATGAAGTAGATGTAAATACTCTGGAAACCAGAGAACTATATAGAGATCGGAACTGGGCACAGCGTCTTTATAGCAAAGACGCTAAAAAAGAGCCCAAACCTGTAGATTTACTGCCGGGAGCACATGGTAAAGGATTGTACTCGGGACAAGGAGTGATGGTTTTCTCTAATAATGGAGAGCTGAGTGAGGATGCTATGAAGAAATTCGATGCATTGTCCGGTTCATTGTCCGAATGGGATGGCACAAACTGGAAAGTTATCCGTCGTAACCAGTTTGTAGAATTGACGGGTCCTGGCGGTATCTATGGGAATCCAAATCCGGAAACAGATCCGATTTGGGCTACCGGATGGGATCATAAATCAGTATTGCTTGGAGTAAGAGAACCGCAAAAAGGATGGACCTTCTATCGTTTGCCGAAAGCAAGTCACTCTTATGACGGTGCACATGGGTGGAATACCGAATGGCCTCGTATCCGCGATATTGGGACAGAAGGTAAATCGGATTATCTGATGACTATGCATGGTTTGTTTTGGCATTTCCCCGGTACGTTCGGTGTTGATAATACGGCAGGTATTCGTCCTCGTACCAGTTATTTAAAGGTAATCGGAGATTTTACTCGTTGGAATGATGAATTGGTTTTTGGATGTGATGATTCCGCACAAAAGGAATTTTTGAACAAACGGAAAGCAAAGGGCGGTATCGAAGGCCCCGGGCAGTCCAACTCAAACTTGTGGTTTACTTCATTGACCAAACCCGATGAATTGGGTCCGGCAACCGTGGACGGTGCGGTTTGGGAAAAGGAGGATATACAGGCTGATGTCTATTCAGACCCTTATATGTTTGCTGGCTGGAAAGAGCGTTGCTGCTGGGTGAAGAATGACAGTAAGCAGGCACTTACTTTTACCTTTGAGACAGACGAACAGGGAAATAACAATTGGAAAGAATTATCCAAAATAAAAGTGTTGGCGGGAGAATCGGCTTATGTACCCTTTGCTGATAAAGAGAAAGGCGAATGGATTCGTGTGAAAGCGGATAAGGCGGGTAATGTATCTGTAAGTTTTGTATATACGAGTGCGGACGAGCGTGGCACTTCTGCCGCTCCGATGTTCAATGGATTGTCCGATGTGTCAGACGAAAAGACGATAGGTGGTCTGTTGTATGGATTGGGAGATAATAGAAGGGCGTTGGGAGTACTTGCTTCCACCATTGAAAACGGAAAAGTTGTGGAAAACGGATATTACGAAATGGGCGATTCCTTAGCGTTGGTACGTAAAGATGATGCGAAAACTGCTGGTTTCATTCGTGATAAGTTTGCGATTCCTCATCAGGTTGTTACTGTCGATGAATCTTCCATACTGATTGTTGATGATAAACAAAGACGTTGGCGCTTGCCTTTGGGAAATAATGAATATACTAAACTTATGGGACAGGATGTGCTGCGCATTTGTCGCGAGGTAGCTACGGAACGTGATCTGTTCAGTTGTCATGGTACTTTCTATGAATTGCCTGCTGAAAATGCGGATGGGTATGCCAAAATGCGTCCGATCGCTTCTCATAATTTCCGGATTAATGATTACGCTTCCTATCGTGGTATGCTGATTATGACAGGTATCGATCCGAAGGCTGCAAACAACAACGAACATATCATCGTTTCGGAAGACGGAAAAGCCGCTGTATGGGCAGGCGCTATCGATGACTTGTGGAATATGGGGAAACCTGTAGGAAAAGGCGGTCCGTGGTACGAGACTTCTATTCAGGCAGGGGACGTTTCCGACCCGTATTTGATAGGTTTTTATGACAAGAAGAAGTTGACCCTGTCACATAAATCGGAAAAAGAGGTAACTTTTACAGTGGAAATTGATCCTACCGGTAATGGAAAATGGGTGAAGTATACCACGCTGACGGTAAAGCCGGGAGAAAAACTGGTTCATGAGTTTAAAGCGCCTTTCCAGGCAAGATGGATACGTTTCTATGCAAACGAAGCTACCACTGCTACGGCTTGGCTGGAGTATAAATAATTTAATTGGAATGTAACAATGATGAATAATCTATTCAATAGTAAGAAAATTCTTTTTGTAGTAACTCTCTTGGCTATGTGCGGGATGCTTAAAGCGCAGGAAAATACATGGAGAGAAATGCCCTATTTCCTGAAAGGATACGAATCCCAGTACAAGAAGTCGGCGAGAGAGGCTGCTTTGTCATGGTTTCAGGATGCGCGTTTCGGACTTTTTATCCATTGGGGACCTGCATCGCTCTATGCCAAAGGGGAATGGGTGATGTATAACAAAAATATTCCTGTGGACGAATACGTGCAAAAAGCACGTGAGTTTACCGGAGATAAGTTCAACGCACAGGATTATGTGGATTTGGCGGTCAGTGCCGGCATGAAGTACATTACTTTCGTAACCAAACACCACGACGGCTATGCAATGTGGGATTCTAAAGCGACGGATTACAACAGTATGGATTTTACTCCTCAACGTGATTTTGTGAAAGAACTGGCAGTAGCTTGCCGGAAAGCCGGTATAGGACTGTTCTTATATTATTCGGTGGGGCTGGACTGGCATCATCCGTATTATCTGCCTAGGTCTATGTATAACGCGGCACGTCCTCGCTATGACAAACAACCAGCCCAGTATAAATATGAGAAGCCTGAAGATTTCAAACATTATTTGAACTTTGCGAAGACGCAAATCATGGAGCTGTGCACACAGTATGGACCGATTGCAGGGCTTTGGTTTGATACAGTGGGTGGAGTATACGAGTATCCGGATTTGTTCAACATACAGGAGGTGTATGACATGATTCATTCCATACAGCCTCATGCGTTGGTAGTGTTCAAGACCGGTGCTAATGGTAACGAAGACTTTATTACCGGAGAAAGAAACATGGGGTCTTTGGCACCGTTGTTTAAAAATTCCGGTTTGCCGAAGTCGGTACAAGACGCTGCCGACCATTCGTGGGAAAGCAACAAGGCGAAACCGGCTGAGCTAAACATTCCGATTCAGACCATGGCTTGGGGCTATTTGGAATCTCCCCGTCAACGGCAAAAAACGAAAGATGAGGTGTGGAAACTGCTGGAAGACTGTGCGCAAATGAATGCCAACTTGTTGCTGAATATCGCTCCTTACCCCGATGGTCGCATTCTGGAAGAGAATGTAAAAACTTTGAAAGAGGTGGGCGAGCGTATCAGAAAGCATGGCTTTCCGAAGTTGAATACCAAAGATTATATGAATTATAGGAGTCGGAAAGAGCAGAAGATAGAAGAAGAAAAGGTGAACCAGACGGCTAATTAAGTTATAATAAAAAAATAAAAATATGAAGATAAAAGAATTTTACATATTGCTTGTTGCTTTTTTGTTGTTATCATGTGCAGAAAATGGCATCGATGCTTATACTTATCAGCCCCCTAAAAAAATACTGAATGAGAATCCCGCCAGTTATTATCTGGATGCTACATCGGGTGATGATGCTAATGACGGTACATCACCGGAAAATGCTTGGAAAACGCTGGATAAAGCAAGCGGGATTAAATTAAAGCCAGGCGATGCTCTTTTCTTTAAAAAGGGCGAAGTGTTTAATGGCGTTTTGGAGATTTCTGCTGAAGGAACCAAGGAACAGCCGATTGTAATCGACTCCTATGGAGAGGGGGATTCGAAGCCAAGCATTCAGGGAAATATCAATTCTATTTATGCGGTGCGTATATATAATTCCACATATGTAACGATTCAGAATATTGAAATCGTTAATCAAGGAACTGAGCTTGCCGGACGTTCCGGATTAAAAGTGGAGTGTGTGGATTATGGGATTTCGCGTGGGATGATTCTTCGTAATCTTACCGTACGCGATGTGACAAGTACATTCTATAAACCGGATTATGGGGGAGCTATTTTATTTATCAATAAAGGTAATGTGAAAAAGTCCCGTTATGAAAATTTACTTATCGAAGGCTGCCATATTAAAGATTGCCAACGTAACGGTATTTTTTGGGGTGGCTCAGGCGGTACATACTGCAATCGAAAGAACTGGTATCCTAGCAAAAATGTAATTATCCGTAACAATTTGATTGAAGGGGTACCCGGAGACGGTATTTTACCGATAGGCTGTGATGGCGTATTGATTGAATACAATGTGATGCGTGATGGTAAGTTTCTGCCTAATAAGGGTGCTGCTGCAGGCATATGGCCTTGGAGCTGTGACAATGTGGTTATCCAGTTTAACGATGTGAGCGGGCATCAGGCAGATGCAGACGGACAAGCTTATGATTCGGATTTTAATTGCACGAATACAATAATACAATATAATTATAGTCATGACAATTATGGCGGTTTTGTGTTAATTTGTGATGACCCCACGGCTACTTACGTGAATAGTATCGGCATTATTGACACGGAAATCCGATACAATATCAGTATCAATGACGGCATTAATCCCCGTGCGGGAGTGAATCCGACTTCCATTCAATTCTTTGGTTGCCCGGAAGAAGCATTATTGGAATATAATATCATCCATGCCTCTCCGACACCGGATCATGGCAAATCGCATTCCATGATTAGAATAAGTGGGGGAGAAAAGGCTGCGATAAATCCTACTTTCCGTAAAAACATTTTTTATGCTCCTATAGAAAGTTCTTTTTCTTTAGGAAGCAAGCCTACTATCTTTGAGAACAATTGGTTTTTGGGCTCTTTCAAAAATAAGCCTGAGGATATGGGGGCTTCGAATAGCTCGGACTATTATCAAAAAAATGTGGTGGATGTTGATCCGAAAGGTTATCAGGCATTGTATAAATTGATGGAAAAACGTATGGTGGGCGGGAAAGAACACTATTTTGTAAAGAAAGAGGCCATCGAGGCTTTCTTTGCGGAAATGGAAAAGAAGTAATAGCGGAAGCGGATGTTCACTATTATTTGCGCTTTGGGAGGACAGTAATGTTTTGCCGCCATACAAAAAAAAACGAATGTATGGATAGATAGAGGGAAGTAGAGTAATGATTGAAAAAATTATTAGGGATTTTGGATATGGAGATAAAAAAAATAAACTTTTTATTAAGTGTGGCATTACTGTTTTCGTGTAGCGAGAACGGATTGAGTTCTTACAGTTATCAGCCGGAACAAAAGAAGCAGAATGAAAACGTACAGAAATATTACGTAGACGCTACTTTGGGAAATGATATGAATGACGGTTCCACTCCAACGAAAGCGTGGAAAACGCTTGATAAAGCGAGTGTGGTTGAATTGAATCCCGGCGATACACTTTTCTTTAAAAAGGGGGAAGTATTCAATGGCGTTTTGGAAATTACTGCCGAAGGAACCAAGGAACAGCCTATCGTTATCGATGCTTATGGCGAGGGCGACAAGCCAAGTATCCGCGGGAAGCAGACATCGCTTTATGCGGTTCGTCTTTATAATTCCACTTATGTGACATTGCAGAATCTGGAAATTGTCAACAAAGGAGAAGATTTGCTCAGTCGGGCAGGTTTAAAGATTGAGTGCAAAGAATATGGTGTATCCAATGGACTTGTAATAAGAGGATTGACGGTAAAAGATGTTACCGGAAAATCGGAGGGCGCGAATAAGTATAGTGGCGGCATTCTTTTAACCAATACTGGAAAAGAAAAGAAATCATGCTATAAAAACCTTCTGATAGAGAATTGCCATATAAAAGATTGTAAGCGCAACGGAATCTTTTGGGCAGGATCGGGCGGTGCTTATTGTAATCGTAAGAACTGGTACCCGAATGAGGACATCATTATCCGCAATAACCTGATAGAGAATGTGCCGGGAGATGGCATCCTGCCAATAGGATGCGACGGAGCTTTAGTTGAATATAATGTCATGAAAGATGAGAATCGGGGCGGATATAATTTAGTGGCTGCGGGTATTTGGCCATGGAGCAGCGATAATGTGGTTATCCAATATAATCATGTTGTCGGACATCAGGCGGAGACTGACGGACAGGCGTACGATTGCGATTTTAATTGCAGGAATACCGTAATACAGTATAATTACAGTACCGAAAATCACGGAGGGTTTGTTCTTTTCTGCGACGACCCGACTGCCACGTATGTCAACAATATAGGTGTATTGGAGAGCAAGGTGCGATACAATATCAGCATAAATGACGGTGTACGTCCTTTGAGCGAAAGAAATACTCCTTCAGCTTTGTTCCATTTTGTCGGCGATGTGAAAGAGCCTTTGATAGAACATAACATAATTCATACTTCCCCTACGAAAGTAGCGGATGATAATGATTTTCTGTTTGTCAGAGCTTCTACAGGTAGGGGTTTGGTGAAGAATCCTGCCTTCCGTAGTAATGTATTTTATGCTCCTTATAAAGATAAAAAACATAGTTTTTTATTGAATGGCGCAAGCACTGAGTTTTTTGAGGACAATTGGTATATAGGAAATATCGAAAATATTCCGGAAGGCAGTGGGGCGCGGACCGCTTCGGACTACTATAAAAAGCAGGTAATAGATGTGGATCCGGAGGGGTATGAAGGATTATACAAACTGATGGAAAAGAAGACTGTATGCGGAGAAGAGTTTTATTTTGTAAAGAAAGAGGCTATCGAATCTTTCTTCGCTGAAATGGAGAAAGAATGAACATGACAGGAGGAACGACATTTATAAAATTATTTTTTTGTGTGGATTTATGGTTTGTTTCCTGTGCCGGTAAGGCACAGGAAATATACCTTTCCAGAGAATGGAATGTCGCTTTGGACAGTTTAGAGATAGTCTATACCCGAGACTTGGAGGGAGCTAAAGCGGCTTTACGGCTTGGAAAGAAGGTGCTGCTGAATCCGGTGTCGGAGGCTGTTTTCGGACCGGATGGAAATTTTTTTCCTGTATTCTGGAGCCCACTTCATTTTCCGGAATAGACCGGGACGATGGGAATACTCTGCGATCCGACACATCCGTCGTTGATGCATTTCCCTACGGAAAAGCACAGCGATTGGCAATGGTGGGATATTTGTAAACGTGCGGCGGTGATGGAACTTGACAGAATTGACGCTGATTTGCGACCTATAATCTGTATGATGGATAATTTTTTTAAGAATAGGAATTTGGCTCTGTTGTTCGAGGCACGGGTCGGTAAAGGACAACTTTTAGTCTGTAGCGTGGATTTGACGGAGAACTCGGAGGCGCGACCGGTATCTCGCCAGTTGCGTTATGGCTTGTTGAAATATATAAATAGCAGGTCGTTTAATCCGGAAAACAGACTTTCGGAAGAACAGCTTCATCGCTTGTTCCGGCTTTGATTTTAGGGAAGTTATGTATTGGAATATTATTCTTCGTAAAAAATGGTTATGAGAAATGTTTTTTATAAGATAGCGGTGTATATTGCCATCTTGTTTGCAAATACTGCGCTACAGGCGCAAGAGCAGGCCACAGCCTATAAAGCTATAGTCCCGGGGGCTGTATGGAATGATATTGAGGGGGATCCTATAAATGCGCATGGTGGCGGTATATTATACCATGAAGGGACATATTATTGGTATGGAGAGTACAAGAAAGGCAAGACGGTCTTGCCAGAATGGGCAACGTGGGAATGTTACCGTACGGATGTGACAGGAGTCAGCTGCTACTCGTCACAGGATTTATTGAACTGGAAATTCGAGGGTATTGTCTTGCCTGCAGTGAAGAATGACAAAGGACACGATTTGCATACCAGCAAAGTGTTGGAACGCCCCAAGGTTATTTATAATCGGAAGACTAAAAAGTTTGTGATGTGGATGCATGTGGACAGTGCGGACTATGGTAAAGCCTGTGCGGGAGTGGCGGTAAGCGATTCCCCCACTGGCGAATTCACCTACTTGGGCAGCTTCCGTCCTAACGGTGTCATGAGCCGCGACCAGACGGTTTTTGTAGATGATGATGGCCGTGCTTACCAGTTCTATTCATCGGAAAACAATTCCACGTTGTATATCAGTGAGCTAACGGATGACTATTTGAGACCGAGCGGGAAATATACTCGCAACTTCATCAAGAAGAGCCGTGAGGCTCCGGCTGTGTTCAAGCGTAATGGCAAATACTATATGCTTTCTTCCGGTTGTAGCGGATGGGACCCGAACCGGGCGGAGCTTGCTGTAGCCGACTCTATCATGGGTGAATGGAGAACAGTCGGTAATCCTTGTACAGGAGCCGAAGCGGATAAAACCTTTTATAGTCAAAGTACCTATGTGCAGAAAGTAATAGGCAAAAAGGATATGTATATTGCCATGTTCGACCGATGGAACAAGAAGGATCTGGAGGATTCCCGTTATGTATGGTTACCTTTCTCTTTTGAAGGAGACAGGATTACGATACCTTGGCGTGAAAAATGGAACTTTGCCGACTTTACCGACCAAGGGCGTTTCGAGGCTGGACAAGGAACATTCTTGTTGAATGGAAAGCCGTTTGTGGTTAAAGCGGCAGAATTGCACTATCCTCGTATTCCGAGACCATATTGGGAACAACGTATCAAACTTTGTAAGGCGTTAGGCATGAATACCATCTGTCTTTATACCTTCTGGAATGCTCATGAACCGTCACCCGGTGTATACGATTTTACCGGACAGAATGATCTGGCAGAGTTCTGCAAGCTTTGCCAGCAGAACGGTATGTATGTCATATTGCGTCCCGGTCCCTATGTATGTGCCGAATGGGAAATGGGCGGTCTCCCTTGGTGGCTGCTCAAAAAGAAAGATATCCGTTTACGGGAATCCGACCCTTATTTTCTGGAACGTGTTGCCATGTTTGAAAATGCCGTAGCGGAACAGGTAAAGCATTTGACTATCACTGATGGTGGTCCTATCATTATGATACAGGTAGAGAACGAATACGGTGCTTATGGAGAAAATAAAGAATATGTATCTCGGATAAGGGACATTATACGTGCCAATTTTGGTAATGACATATTGTTGTTTCAATGTGACTGGGCTTCTAATTTTACAAAGAACGGTCTTGATGACTTGGTATGGACAATTAATTTTGGTGCGGGTGCTGATATAGAACAACAATTTGCAAGGTTGAAGGGACTCCGTCCTGACAGTCCTCTGATGTGTTCCGAGTATTGGAGCGGCTGGTTTGACAAATGGGGTGCCAATCATGAGACACGTCCGGCAGAGAAAATGATTAAGGGTATTGATGAGATGCTTTCCAAAGGCATTTCATTCAGCCTGTACATGACGCATGGTGGAACCAATTGGGGACATTGGGCAGGCGCCAATTCCCCAGGGTTCGCTCCTGACGTTACCTCTTACGATTACGATGCTCCTATCAGTGAATCCGGTCGTACCACTCCCAAATATTGGGCTTTAAGGGAAGTTCTAGCAAAATATGCGGATGGCGGCAGACAGTCAAAAGTTCCAGCTCAGATAGAGTCTGTCCATATTCCTGCCTTTAACTTTACAGAGATGGCGCCACTGTTTGAGAATTTGCCGGTGGCGAAGAAAGACATTAGTATCCGTACGATGGAAGAATATAATCAAGGTTTTGGAAGTATACTGTATCGTACTGTCTTGCCTGAAGTGAAATCAGGAACTATACTCACTGTAAACGACGCACATGATTATGCGCAGATATTCGTAGACGGGAAATATATAGGGAAACTGGACAGGCGGCAGGCAGAAAAACAGCTTGTATTGCCGGACTGCCCTAAAGGTGCCAGACTTGACATTCTTGTGGAAGCCATGGGCCGTATCAATTTTGGAGGTGCCATCAAGGACTTTAAAGGAATTACGAAGAATGTCGAGTTGTTAATGAATATTGACGGCTACACTTTCGTCTGTGATTTAAGAAATTGGGAGATATTCAATATTGAAGATACTTATGAGTTTTATCAAGGTATGAAATTTCAGCCAGTTCAGTCGTTGACCGATAAATTGGGACAACGTATTCCCGGCTGTTATCGGGCTTATTTTCAGGTGAAAAAAGCGGGAGATACATTTTTGAATTTTGAAACTTGGGGCAAAGGATTGGTATATGTCAACGGTCATGCGTTGGGACGCATATGGGGAATAGGGCCTCAACAAACACTTTATGTACCCGGCTGCTGGCTGAAAAAGGGTGAAAATGAAATAGTGGTATTCGATATTATCGGTCCCAAAGCCGCTAAGTCGGAAGGTTTAAAAGAACCTATTCTTGATCGCTTATCTGAACAGGGGTTTCTAGTGGAACATCGTAGTGAAAGAAAAAGTTTGGATTTATCAGGCGAAAGGCCAATTTTCTCCGGGAGTTTTAAGCATGAAAATGACTGGCAGGAGATAAGATTTAAGCAATCGGTAAAGGGGCGTTATGTCTGCCTTGAAGCTTTGAATTCTCATGACGGCAAAGAGCTGGCTTCCATTGCTGAGATGTTTTTTCTGGATGGGAATGGTGCACGTCTTTCACGTGAATCCTGGGCAGTGAGGTATGTTGATAGTGAAGACATAGCCCACTTGAATAATTCTGCAAATAAAATCTTTGACTTTCAAGAGTCTACAAGTTGGAATACGAAGATCGGCAATCCTTATCCCCATGTTATTGTAATTGATTTGGGCTCTGTCTGTACATTGACCGGGATTCAGTGTCTGCCACGCATGGAAAGTAATATTCCTGGTTGCATCAAAGATTTTAAGATATATGTTAGACAGGAAGATTTCCAATTTAATTAAGTTCAACTAGTCCATATTTGAATGTAAACCAAATGTGTATAATGTTATCCTTTAAATGTTTTAGATTATAATATGACATACCAACAGATAAGAAAAAACGTAGTGATTTTAGTATGAATAGAATTTTGATTGTATTGGTAGGTCTGTTGTCGACGGTGTGGACGTTACAGGCTCAAGAGCAGACCTGGTGTGAAATACCATATTTCCTGAAAGGCTATGAAAAGGAATATAGATGTTCTCTTAGGGAGGCGGCTTTGGCATGGTTCAAGGACGCCCGTTTTGGACTTCCGAAGTTGAACACCAAGGATTATAATGAATTATAGATCGAGAAGTGTTCAAAAGGTAAGGAAAGAGAAGATAAACCAGATTACAAACTGATTATAACCGGATGCCATGAAGAAGTTTTGTTTATTTATATCGGTTTTGTTTTTCATTTTGGAGACAGCTTATGGTAAAATAGTATTGCCAGAGATTTTGAACGGCAATATGGTACTGCAACAGAATACGTCAGTCAAGTTGTGGGGAAAGGCCACCCCTGATGTCCGAGTCACCATACGTACGTCTTGGGATGATAAAAAATACATAGTGCAGTCGGATACAGACGGTAACTGGCTGGTCGTGGTTGAGACCCCCAAGGGGGATTATACCCCCCGTTACATTGATGTATCGGACGGTGAGACGGTCCGCATAGACAATGTGCTGATCGGAGAAGTTTGGTTCTGCTCGGGGCAGTCCAATATGGAGATGCCTCTGGGCGGTTTTCTGGATGCTTCTACTCAGGGTGGAAATGAAACGATTGCTACCGCTCGCTTGAGAAAGGGAATACGTATGGCTACTGTCAAAAAGGAAGGTGCACACATTCCCCAGGAAATCTGCGCGGGAAGTTGGGCGGTATGTAGTCCGGAGAATGCGCCCAAGTTCAGTGCCGTCGGATACTACTTTGCCGAACGGCTCAATCAGGTACTGGATGTCCCGATAGGAATTATCAATTGCAGTTGGAGCGGTTCTCGCATTGAAGGCTGGTTACCGAGGGAAATACTCAAGGATTGCAGGGATGTGGATTTGTCAAAAGCCGAATTCAGTAATAGGCGGCATTTTCATGCTGGAGTACCCACTATCATGTACAACGGCATGGTTAAGCCTCTGATGAATTACACGATTAAGGGTATTCTATGGTATCAGGGGGAGGCCAACGTTAAGGACTATGTACACTACGCAGACCGCATGGTGGCTTTGGTGAACCGATGGCGTAAAGATTGGGGATTGGGTGATTTACCTTTCTATATGGCTGAAATAGCTCCTTTTGAACATGCCGGAAAGGGAGAATTTGCCGCTTTTCTGCGTGAGGCGCAGTACAAGGCTGTTGCGCGTTTGTCTCGTTGCGGTATTATCTGTACCAATGACCTGGTATATCCCAACGAGCGGAAACAGATTCATCCCTGTCAAAAGAGGGCAGTGGGTGACCGTTTTGCCTATATGGCTCTGAACAGGGATTACGGGTATAAGGATATTGCCTGTGATTCCCCAGTATATAAAGAAATGACGGTGAAGGACAGTGTTGCAGTAATCAGCTTCAATCATGTAAACGGTTTTTCTTCTTATTGTGAATATACCGGTTTCGAGATAGCCGGTGAGGACAGGGTGTTCCATCCGGCCCAGGCAAAGACTGATTACCGTACCCGTACGGTATCGGTCTGGAGCGTAACGGTAAAGAAACCGGTAGCGGTGCGTTATTGTTTCAGGAACTTCCAGTTGGGAAACCTGAAAACGAACCGGGGACTGCCGTTTGCTCCTTTCCGTACAGATGATTTTCTTCCTGAAACTGATTAACTGAAGTATAAAGAACCAATGATATGGCTATGAGTAAATTTAGAAATGTATTAGTGATTTTATGTGCCTTTGTGTTTTGTGGCATAAGTAATGCGCAAGAGGAAACAGCATCCCGCGAAGTCCTTTCTTTGGACAAGGGATGGCGTTTTCATAAAGGGGATATCCCTTTTCCGATAATAAAAGGGCATAATGAGACGTATCGGCATACCAAAGCCGGGCGCGCTAGTGGAGCTGCTTCGACCGGCTATGATGACACTTCATGGCGTATGCTGGACCTTCCACACGACTGGGCTATCGAAAGCAGTGTGGATTCTACAGCCAATTTGTCGCAGGGGTATTACCATCGTGGATTCGGCTGGTATCGTCGTCAGTTCAGACTGTCCCCAAAGGACAAGGGAAAACATATTGAGCTGCAATTTGACGGAATATCCACTCATGCCACTATTTGGGTAAACGGTACGGTGCTTCACCGCAATTGGTGTGGTTATACTTCCATGTATATTGACATCACTCCATACGCTACTTACGGTGATAATTTGAATACGATAGCCGTACGTGTGGATGCCGATGCCCAGGAAGGTTGGTGGTATGAAGGGGCGGGGATTTACCGTCATACGTGGCTGGTAAAGCGGTCGCCTTTACACATAACTACTGATGGTGTGTTTGCCCATCCGGTAAAGAAAGAGAACGGTCAATGGGAGATTCCTGCCGAAATATCCTTGTATAATTCAGGAAAACTTCCTGCTGAGGGGGAAGTGGAAGTGGCATTGTATGCTCCCGATGGTTCACTCATAGTAACCCGTACGACAAAATTGACAGTAAAGGCTTTACAGGAAAACATTGCCGGTCTGAAGTTGCCGGTTTCCAATCCTGAGCTGTGGTCTCCGGATATCCCGACTCTTTATAAGGTGAAGAGTGTGGTGAGACAGAATGGAAAAGTGAAGGACGAGGTGACAACCCGTTGTGGTTTCCGCACTATCAACTTTGATAAGGATACCGGCTTTTGGCTGAATGGCGAGAACATCAAGATAAAAGGTGTCTGCAATCATCAGGATCATGCCGGAGTAGGGGTAGCCGTTCCGGATGCCTTGTGGGAGTTCCGTCTCCGCAAACTGAAAGAGATGGGAGTTAACGCTTATCGGGCTGCCCACAATCCGATGTCCAAAGAGTTTATGGCAGCGTGTGACAGTATGGGTATTATGGTATTGGATGAGAACCGTCTGTTCAATACTTCTCCCGAGTATGTACGCCAATTGCAATGGCTGGTGCGTCGTGACCGTAATTGCCCCAGTGTCATCCTTTGGTCGGTGTTCAACGAGGAGCCGATGCAGGGAACAGAGAATGGCTATGAGATGGTGCGCCGCATGTGTTCCGTGGTCAAAGAGATGGATACCACCCGTCCGGTAACGGCTGCCATGAACGGGGGATTCTTTGCGGAACACAATGTCTCTCGGGCAGTTGATGTGGGTGGATTCAATTATCAGATCGGCAGTTACGACCGTTTTCATGCTCAAAATCCGGAACTGGCTTTGATCAGCTCCGAGGATGGTTCAGCTTTCATAGTGAGAGGGGAATACAAGACAGACAAGTCAAGGAACATCATTGACTCATACGATACTGAGGCTGCCGGTTGGGGAGCTACCCACCGCCGTGCCTGGAAGGAAGTGGCTACACGTTCCTGGATGGCGGGCTGCTTCTATTGGACTGGCTTCGATTATCACGGTGAACCTACTCCATTCCAATGGCCTTCCGTCAGTTCTTTCTTCGGCATTATGGATATATGCGGATTTCCCAAGAGTGCATACTACTTGCATCAGGCACAGTGGAGGAAGGACAAGCCTGTGCTGGAACTGATACCCCACTGGAACTGGCCAGCCGACTCTATTGGAAAGCCTGTCAAGGTGATGGCGTTCAGCAATGCCGACCGTGTGAAGCTACTGCTGAATGGAAAGATAATTTCCGAGCAACAAGTGGATTCTTTTGAGATGAATACCTGGATGGTACCTTATAAACCGGGAAGACTGGAGGCGGTCGGTTATAAGAACGGAAGGATTGTTTCACGTGCCAAAGTGGAGACGACAAAGAGCCCTGTACAGATAAAATTGACTCCCTATCGAAATAGTCTGTTTGGAGATGGCAGGGATGCCATGCCTGTGACTGTTGAGGTGGTCGATTCCAAAGGGCGTCATGTACCGACTGCCAATAATATGATTGAATTTTCCATTGACGGTCCTGCCAAAATTATAGGCTTGGGCAATGGTGATCCCAATTGTCATGAACCTGAGAAGGGAAACAAGCGTAGCTTGTTTAACGGATTGGCTCAAGTGATCATTCAGACAGAGGAGGGAACAGGTGAGGTGCATCTCACCGCAACTGCTTCCGGTTTGAAGCCTGTTACTCTTACAGTTCCAGTAAACCGGACCAGTCCGCTTCCCTCTGTCTGTGTAGAATATCCTCGGATGATACTTGACAAATGGTTCTTTTCTCCTTTTTTCATGGAGAGACCGGACGTGAACTGTAAGATTGCGGACAATGACATGAATACGTGGGAAGCCATCAGTGCTGGAAATGCCATGATATTGAAAGATGCCAGATATGTGATCTGGCGTACGAGGTTCAATCTTCTGAAGGAATATCAGGAAGCTGGAGGAATCATTCTTTTCAAGAATCTTGCAGGAAAGGCGGAAGTGTGGCTGAACGGCAAGCTTTTAGGTAAGAAGGAGACCGTGAACGAGCAGGACTTCAAAGTGGCATTCCCAGCCACAGGAACAGAGTGTGAGCTGCGGGTTCTGCTTAACAACGCAATAAATACCCATGTAGGTCTGAAGGGAGCGGTGACAATACAGAGCAAGTAAATGAAGGTGTTTCAAATCGGTGAGAATTTGCGTGTTGGAGTATAAAAGAAAACCCATTGAAATACAGTCATTTCAATGGGATTTTTTATTACCGAATCGATAGTGGTGTCACCAGATTAAGAATTACAAAGTGTCAATGGTGACTTTTTGTAAACTATAGTTTCTATA
>NZ_DAWCXD010000081.1:0-21696 GCF_052357945.1 Bacteroides sp.
AAATGGATTAGTCCATTTCCCCTTAAAATATAAAGCATTAATCAAAATTAAACGAGCTTCCGGAGATATCTCATCCATTATGTCAACAAGCCGATTTTCAGTATTTTTAGCACACCAAGCATTTATTGTAGTTATTGCAGATGATGAACTAAAATCCAAATTTTCAACCCAAGCATTATATTTCAATTTATTTATATCAATAAATGTGTTTTTTACAATAAAACCATGATTTATCCAAACAGAATTAGCTATACCAATTTGGGTTGTATTGTCTATATCTAATAAGGAGGACATAAGTTTCTGATTATAAGTATTAACCTCATCCATAGAAGAAGAAAAGCCCAATACCTTTTTTATTTCAGTAAGCGTGTTTCCATTTGCTCCATTTGCTGACATAGAAAGACAAAGAGATACACTGAAAGGTGATATGAATATATTTGTTTTTCTATTTTCTGAAACACATACTTGTTTGAATAGCTGAAATGTAAAATCATTAGTTGATTCTGACATAGCTTGTTCTTCATGAGAAAGAATGATATCAACACGTGCCTTTGGCTCTTGTTGTTCATTTTTAGGTGACTCTTGCTCTTCAATTATCTCATCGTTACTATGACAAGCTACGAACAAACACAATATTCCTAATATTATTTCTTTCTTAAACATAACATTATGTATTTAATAGATTATTATTTCATTTGAATAGCCGTAATTTACCATTACAAGTGAATGTGATATGTTACAATCAATAATTTCATCTACAAATTCCCGTTTACTAACATTAAAAATACCTGGCAGGAAATATCCATCTCCTGTTCCCTGCCATCCCCAATTACAATGTAACATAGTTCCTTGTTCGCGTCTAGTATAAGTTATTGGGGGATTATATCCACTCGTTTCTGTTATTACAACTTCTCTTTCACAATTTAAATATCCATCTATAATCCATGCATGAGCACCAGAATTCCCTTTCTCAGCGCCGTGTATAAAGATAGGCTTATTATCATTAAGCAACTTATATATTTTATCCATATTATCTTTAATAGTAACCCATTTTGCATCTTTATAATAAACAGGGTCTAATGATTTTAATCCGGTAAGTACATCTTTTATTGTGGCCCCTGTTCCTCCCTCATGAAAAAAGACATTAAAACATTTACCAATATGGTGGAGAACATCTGCAAGTTGATCAACATATTCACTTTTTTCCGGTAAAAGCAAAGAATCCGGATAATAAGAAGAATAATTTTTCATATTTAAATAATTCGATACTAATTTTAGATTATTCCATGGATAAGTTGCAGAATCTCCAGGTGCAGACATAGGATGACGATTGCAAGACATCATTTGAGTTGCCGCTATAACAGTACATCCAACATACATTTGTGCTGTATATCCATTCCAAGTGACATAATCCATTTTCATATTAAATGGATAACCTTGATCCCATTTAACCTCAACTAAAGGTCCTATGTATGATATAGGCTCCCATTCTCCATATATATATGTTTTATCTACTTTGATGCGTGGAGTTACAACCATTGACTCTGCCAATAAATCATACATATAATCAATGCTTACCTCATTATTTCTTCCCCAATTATTAGTAAGTGTATTTATTGGTTCGTTATTAATATTTCGCCTATATGCATTAATCATGGCATTATTTAACTTCTTTGCATCTAGACTACCCCTCTCTGTTAGTGCATATATAGGTTCAAGAGAGTATCGAGCTCCTAAAACAGCAAAACCTTGATTATCCGCAAAATTTACGATATATGCAATAGTGTCTGATAATAAATCTCCATTGCTACGAGTTATAGAATTACCGCCACAAACACTTATAGCTTCAATCTGTCTCGTACAACCGCTACGTGTCTTTATTGGCATGGCATCCATCATTGAATAGAGTCCCTTTAAGGCTTTTTCAATGGGAACCACATCATCCTGATTTATTCTATCAACTGGAATAGATTCTCTAAAATTAATATCAAGTGTTTCTTCAGAACAGCCTATTAATATTAATAGAACACAGAAAATAAGATTTTTCTTCATATGCAATATATTTAACAGTTAAAAACAGCCTAATAATTAAAGCAAAATGGGGATGCTCTCACTAACACCTTATCGAGAAGCATCCCCTTTAACTTAAGAGAAAATTTATTTCACAAGAGATTTAGTCTTACTAATATAAGTTTTCTACTTCCGGCTTGTTGTAAATGAGCGAGCCAAAAGTTCCCGCAGGACGTTTCAAAGGTACAGATGGTACTCTGATGATTTCATCTTTTGAAGAACGTGTCAAACCAGCTCTTCCACTACGTTTCACAGGTTCTCCTGTAGTCGGATCCACCCCTTGAACATCGCATAGCGCCCAATATAATGGATAATTGAAATCAAAATTGTCCCAATCTCCGAAAGCATAAGGGAATACATTATCAATATCATCTTCATAGCTTGAGTTTTGATTATTCAACATGACATCCGGGTCAATACCGTCAGCATAATCTCCCCAGTCTTTTGCATTGAAAGAACGGAAAGTAATTGGAGCAAATTCATAATATTTATTTCCATATTTATATTCTTGCACTTCCATTCCTACGTTCTTTCCTTCCGTGCGGCTACCAAATAATTTCACAGGAAAATCTATGCCTCTTAATCCACTAATTATCAATTCACTGGCGGAAGCCGTTTCTTCCGAACAGATGATTCTTACAGATTTAAGATTTAGATCATCACCATCTCCAAAACGGATATATTCATCTGCACCGGAATTACGTTGCATTTTCATAAATACATCCGAACGATGTGATGTACCAGCGATAGAAGCGGCTAAATAACGAGCTAATTCAACAGAGCCTCCATTGTTAAAACGTAAATCCAAAATCAAATCTGTGATACCTTCTGCCTTGAACTGTTGAATTACATATTTCAAGTCTTCCGCAAAATTCAAATCAAAACCTAGATAAACTAAATAACCGATGTTGAATTTATTCTCTTTTTTATCTTTGATAAACATTGAATTCAAGATAGGACTATTATTATAACTACCAGTAGTTAATGTAGTAGTTCCATCCACCAAATCATAGCCGCCCCGGTTTTCATCAAAGATTTTACGCCTGTAGCCGATCTTAAAAGTTTCACCTCCACCTGCATAAAACAAAGTGCTCATGTATTGCTGGTAATTATTCTTATTCAAAGTCGTACCATTTACAGCAACAATTACATCCCCCCGTCTCAATCCGGCTTTTTCAGCAGGAGATTCTAAATATACATATCCAATGGCTAATCCAATAGTTGTTTTATCCGGCATGTAAGAAGAAAAAAACGTTCCAAGTCCCGATCCTACAACACTTGTTGCACGAGTATTTGCACGAGTTCTACTGGAACCTGTTTCCATAATATAAGAATAGATATAACGCTTGCCTGCATTGACTGAAAATGCACGATAAGTTCCGCCATCCTCTATATTGGTTTTCATCGGTAAAAGATAAGTTGACAGAAAATTATCATAAGAAACCGATGCATAATCTACATCTAGTGTATTATATTCTTCTTTAAAGAGATAATGTTCCTTCAAATATTTATCCATATACTCATTAAGAGCTAGATCTTCTGCCGCTCCGGATCCTCCTCCTTGTATGATAGTACATACTGTAACAGGAGTTTTATATCCCTCCACTTGCACAACCACAGTCAATACTCGCTCTTTTCCGGATTCGTTTTTATTAATTTTCACCTTTACTCCTCCTTTACCGGCAGCAGAATTACCACTGGTATTAGTTATAGCAGCCCAATCTGCTCCTGTAGAATATTGCAAAGAAGGAGTCCATTTTCCTGAAGCCGTAAACGAAATCTCAACAGTCTCTCCATAAATAGAAACCGTCTTTTCCGTTTCAGTACCAATCGCAGTGATTCCATTATCAGTATCACCGACATCTCCCCCGTCGTCGCTATCCGAACAATTACTGAAGGTAATCAGACACAAGGCAAGCAATACTATACTATAAAAGCTATTAAATAAGTTTTTCATCTATCATTATTATTAAATTAGAAAAATTAAAAAGATTATTGTGCCGGAGCTTCCACTGCGGTTTTAGAAACCTCATAAAAACGTCCTTCTTCATCCATCCAGGTTATATTGATATTAGTAGGTAATGTTCCGTAAGCACTTCCCGAATAAGTAGTTGTTTGTTTTACTCCATTTTTCATCACATACCTGATTTGTTCATCATACATACCGGTCAGATAATCTGCCGGTCCGGCAAATACATAAAATACTTTGCAAGCAGACTTAGGTTTTACAGTGTAAGAAACGGTATAGAACTTATCCTTTTCTATCTTGTCAATCGTCACTTCCGGCACACTGGCATTCCATAAATCCGCATCCCTGTCTTTCCTTACAAAAGTCGGTTTTACACTAGTATACTCCTTCTTTGTTATGGTTGACGCAGGATTACCATCAGCATCAATAGCTATCATGAACAATACATATTCTGTATTAAACTCGATATCCTCAATGGTCAATTGATGATTCTTCAGTTCAGCGGCAACAATTTCAGTTACATCACTATTCATCACCAAAGCTTGTTTAACCGTTTCTTCATTTCCCCAATACGGATAACTATTTGTGAAATCTTTCAATTTCATGTGAACATAACGGTATTTTACCGGATTCCCGGTTGGTGCCAATGTTAAAGTTGTAGATAGAACACCTGCCTCTATTGCCACATCTACCGAGATTGAAGGATTATAAGATATTTCTTTGGAGTCAGCCTGTATTTTCACTAACGAACCGAGCTGACCTTTTTCATTCAAAGCTACCGCAACAATAAAACCTTTTGTTCCTGGCTCTAAAGAGGTCCTTTCAAAGTTTTTAGCCTCTTTAGAAGAATCCCCGCTTTTGATAAGATAAGAGATTACATCCTTGTCGGTCGCATAATTGGCCAAAGTCTGTTCTTTCATATAAGAATAATAGAACTTATAACAACCTGTTCCGGGAGTAATAGTCGCACTAATGCTTGAAACCGTAGTAACAACACTGCTAATATTTATCGCCGCTGTCCCGTCATACGTCAAGGCAGGCACAGGAATCTCCACAGCTACCAGTTCTTCTGTCTTATAGCCCTTCTCTTCCTTATAAGGAATGGCCCAAAGAACATACGTTGTTCCCGGTATTACTGTCGGAAGAAAATCTAACACTTTACCTTCCAACGGCCCGTTATAATCCGAATACTGTTTGGTTCCTCCCCCATAAGCCAGATCTTCAATAACTCTTTCGGGTGAATAATTCGGCTTATCTAAAATCCCTGTATAATAAACGTCACAACCCTTTCTGATTGCAGAAACCGTTGCACCTTCAAACGTTATATCCGAAACCTTCAGTTCTACTGTTGCAGCAGTCTTAATCACGCTGGCAATCACGTCATCAGGTAAATATTCAATACCAGCTTCAGATGGAGGTACTGCCCAAATCATATATGTCTTTCCGGCTTCAGGATCCTTGCCTATCAGTTCTGCCAATGAAACTTTATCAAGAGCTGCTGTCTTCATGTACATACGGGCAGCATATCCGTTCACTAATTCAGCTACAGCCTCTGCACTATATTCATTAATTTCCAGCACTCCCAAATAATACATTTCCACACCATTCGTCAAAGTAGTAGAAACCGTTTGGCCCTCAACAGATATAGTAACAGGAGACTCACCTATTATTACCGGAATCTCCGAGATTATGCTCTGCCCATTAGACGCAACAGCCATTACTGCCACTTTGCCCCCCGTTTCTGCATACTGATTCTCTGCAACAGGAGCAGTAATAGTCAATCCCTTTCCTGTCAATGAAACTTTCCAACCATCAGGCTTCGTTACAGTATACTTCGAAATTCCACTCATTTCAACCGAAATCAGTTTCTCCTCACCGTTCGCAAAATATTGTTTTCCTGATAATATCTCACATTTCAATTCCTTAGATTTCGACAACTTTAATATTGTGCCATCTTTCAGAGTGAAATATGCATAATCATCATCCTGACTTACTCCACTGAAAAGAGAGGTATCTCCTGTTCCTTCACCAGATGCATAAACACCAGTAGACTCCCAAGTCTTTCCACCATCCGTAGAAATCTCCCACTCTTTCGTATTCGTATTAATGCGAATCTTAGGAGCGACAGCCGTCACGGGCATCATATTCCCTTCTTCATCTTTCAGGAATGTCTTCTTGCCGTCTGTACTGGTTATTCCCCAATAATAAACGCCATCTTCTTCGTTTTTTATCACAGTTATTTGCGGAGCATCTTCTCCGTTTTCACCATTACGAATAGTTACTTCCGTCTTATCTGAAAACTTAATTGTATAACTTCCGTCTTCATTCTCCAACACAGAAGCAATTGATTTATTTTGAGATAAAGCATCAGTCAGCGTCTTCAATGTGGAAATATCAGTTTGTACACTTTGCAAAGAAGCTTCTAACTTATCCATGCGATCTTCCAAACCGGAAATCGAATTCTTCAAATCATCGTCATTATAACATGACGAAAATGTCATAACACATACAGCCAGGAAACACATACATTTTCCTATGCCACCTAAAAATTGATTTCTTCTCATACCCATAAAAAGTTTAATGATTAGAGAAAAACCGCACGATAGATTTACACACTATCGTGCGGTAAATTAGTTTTGCCGATGTTTATTTGGAGTGAGGATGTTTACCCAATTTCTTCAAATCAAGATAAATAACACTTTCACTTCTCATGACTCCCGGAGTATTCACTTTCACTTGTTCATTAACAATCAATTTTGCAGGAACCCGGTTATCTTTCTTCACTACTTGAGGTTTCGCTATTCCCTTTATTCCTTTTTTCAATTTCGGAGCATCAGGGAATAATACGGAAGGATCAGTAATAATACCTTTTTCTTTATCATAGAATACTGTATAAAGGTCGCCAATTACTTCATTTCCGTCAGCATCGGCACCAATAGGCACACATAAAGCAACCAGTCGTTTGGCTTCACTTGTCTTATCATACGATTGAGTAGTTGAGTTGACACCTGATAAACCATAATCCAGACAATGCTCTTTCCATACATCCATACATTCCTGATAAGTATAATCACCACTTGCGGAATAGTTATCTTCTGTAATGGTATAATATAGTTTGGCAACATCCTTCACAATAGAATACTGAACTGTAAAGTTATTCAAATCACTCATATAGGCATTCAGTTGCATCGTTGGATTCGGCCCTGCTATAATAGCTTCAGTCGTCGCTTTCACAATCTTCACATCTGTCAATACGCCATCCCAGTCTTCTGCCATATAAGCGAATGTGTATTCCGTTCCAGGATCCAAACCGGTCCATTTAAAATTTTCTACTCCTCCATTCGCATTCGCAGCCCATATATTTGAATTTTCTGACATCAGATATTTAATCAGTTCAGCCTTATTACCTTCTTCAAGTAAATCCGGCGTCATAATGTATTGATGATAATATACTGCCGCTTCCTGATTATAAGTATAGGTTAATTTCAGGCTTGTCCGTCCCGGATCGGAAATGGCAATATCTATCGTAGCTTTAGATGCTCCCGGATTATCCGTTACTCGTGCTTTGGTAGAAAAAGTTTCCGTCTTCACTTCTGATAATTGTCCATACATATTACGACCTACATAAGCAACAACATAAGAAGTATTAGGATCAAGAGCATGTTGGTAATCTGTAGTTGCATACGAGCCTTCCTGACTGAAATTTATATTCTTAATCCCCCATCCTTCTTGATCTAAAGCTTGTGCCAATGCCGTCATTGTTGCTTCATCGGCATTTTCATAAGGTGCCCAGTCAGCAGCGCTGAATATACGATAAAACATGGCATAACAAGTTTTCTCCATTTTTACATCCATGTTAACAATAGAAGCACCTGTTTTTGCAATCTTCAGGTCACATTCCGCCTCGTCCGGATTATCAGGAATTTCTTTCAATTGGAAATCCTGCCGTACATAATCTCCTTTATTCTTATTCTCATCCAGTCCGATAGTAGTAGCCGTAAATTTTCTTTTCGAATCGGCATTATATCCAAAATCAACTATATATAATAATTCTTCTTCAGGTACCTGTGCATCTTCTGATGTCTGTGTCCAGTGTCTCATAAAGTCGATATACATATTCTGTCCATAAGCTTCAATAAACGCATCGATAGGTTCGGAATCCGCACAGAACTGATAGAAATACTTGCAATCCTCATTGGGGACATATTGAATGGCAGCTGCCTGATAACTTGCTTTAACATCAATTTCAACACGAGGATGGCCTGTCACATCTCCTGAAGGAGTTTTCAAATAACAGATTTTCATATCAGCCGGATTTTGTCCGCCTTCATCATTACACCCTACCGTTATAATCAAATATTCTGCTCCCGGCACAATCTCTGATTGAGCATATTTGGAATTTACCCAGTCAAATTCTGTATTCGGATAACTATCTCCTAATGTTTTCCTACTGAAAGTATAAGCACCCGCACCCTCCGAATTATAGAGAGCTTCCAAAATCAAATCTTCGATTTCTTCTTCACTTGCACCTGAACCGCCACTTTCAAATAAGTAGTTATACATACGACATAAAGGATAAACATCCATACGATATGACTGTACCTTATCTCCCGGAGTACATTCAAACACAAAGTTGTTGGTAGTTTTACTGGTTACTTTGATACCTACCCCACGTTCACCACCATCCACTTCGTTTTCTACCCATCTGATTGGAGTTGGTACAGGAGGAAGTGGTACATCCGGGGTCACCGGCACGTCAGGTTCCACAGCAGGTTCATCTTTATCCGAACACGATAGCACCATAGGGCTTATAACTAACACCAGCCCTAATAAAAATAATAAGCTAATTAATTTCTTCTTCATAATTCTAAGTGATAAATGTGATTAATCATTTACATATTCATAATCGGCATTGCCGTTTATTACTTCGCAAACAGCCAAATTGTTTACATAGCCGTTTTCATCCATTACTAATGCATAAAAAGAAAGATTCTCTGCTTTCCATGTATCGTTTAATGCCACAGTATACTCCTTTACTTCTTCCTTATCTTCTGCTATTTGTCCCAGTTTGTCACCTTCTACAGAAGCAGAAAGTAATTTGCGGACTACATGATTATGTGTATAGTCCCGATAGTTGCCTCCGTCATTTTGCTGATACTTCAATCCATTTTCAACAACATACAATACTAGGCGGTAATCAGCCGTTTTCTCCGAAGTCACTTTCACAGTAACTTTAGCTTCGGAATTAACCTCATTGTAAACAGAACTGATAGCTACTCCGCAATGAGCGGGGTATTTTTCCAAAGACTCATTAAATATAGCCCGCATGACACTATAGTTTTCAGATAGCCCCATTGTCCCACGCATATCAACCACGCATGAAGGATAACCGGAGATAGCAAACTTTCTGGAAAGAATCGATGACTGTTCAATTGTCATTGGATCGGCACTTGTCCCATCAACATGAAATGACATCAGATAAACAATTCCCTCGTAACTCGAACTTATCAGATAATTCAGACGGGTCATTCCTGCCGGACACATGGCACACCATGTTCCGGTGAACTCCATTGCGCAGATGCGTCTCACAAAATTGGATACTGTACCTGATGTACTTTTTGCAACTACTGTTATCAATTTGGATACATATTTGCCATAAGATGCTTCAAAAGCGTAGGTTCCGGCTTTAGAAGTAGAAAAGGTATTTCCATCCAAAGTTTGTCCGTCCATCACGGAACGGATGATTGCATCAGCAGTTACATCTATTCCCGCATGCATTACCGTAAAGGTTATAATATCCTTTCCGTCCGCAGTCAATGTATTTTTATCGACGCTCAAAATCACTTCTGTCTGCTCCGAATCATCAGAATTGCCTGAACAGGAAATCCAGCATATTCCCACACAGCACATACAGACCAGCAATATTATTTTATAAACATTTATACACATAACTCTTCTTTATTCGTTATACAAGTAATCTGCTGATTCTCCAAGTTTACACTCATTTACATTGTTACACGTATAAGTCTTTCCCCCATCCAGTGTTGTCAGCATCGACACTATCACACGCATATTATCCACATTCCATCCCGGTTCCAACTGATAAGATCGTTGCATGGTAGATTCTACTCCCGCATTTACTTCCCCATTGAAACGGTCGCCGTTCAATGATGTGGACACCACTGCACGTACCACATTATTATGCGTATAATCATTCGCGCCATTCGTTTGAAAGTATTTGATTCCATCCTCTACCAAATAAATCAAACAACGATAAGTGTTTGTTACGTTGGAAGTTAATTTGGCAGTAATCTTCACTGTACGGTCAGAAGCATTATACACAGACTCAACAGCTACCCCACAAGAAGCCGGATAGTTACTTAATTCTTTTTGAAGCTCTTCTTCAATCTGGCTCTTAATACTAATCATTTCTTTAGTACCCTTACGCAGATTGTAAAAGAAACGGGGCAGTCCCGAGAAATTACCCAAAATGTTAGTCCGGTAATTATTGGTAGCTGCTGTACTCATGGGATCCGTCATTCCTCCGAAATCCATGTGGAAAGAAGCGACAGCCAATCGCCCCGGTTGTTCAGTCTGAATTGCTTTCAATGTAGTACTAAGTGCCGGACAGGCCTGACACCCGACAGAAGTAAACTGCATCCCCAGTAATTTATGATAATAGCTGGTTCCTCCTGATACGGGAGCAACCTGAACGGTCACTTCATTTTCACTGACCATTGCTTTTCCTTCATAATAGCGGGCTTTAAAGACATACGTACCCGGCACTGAAGTGCTGAAAGCACGAACACCGTAATCTAGGTTTTCCTCTCCCGATTCCTTTACCCAAATCAGGTTCATTGTGCTTTCTTCACTTACATCTTTTGTACCCAGTTTGACCGTGAAGGTCACTTTTTCTACTCCATCTGCCTGTATAGCCGTCTTATCAGCTGTAATACGCAAAATGCCGTCATCCGTCCCTCCATTTTCCGTTTCGTCCGAATTGCCGGAACAGGATGACAGCATTGCTAAACAAAGGATCATTACAATTGGTAGAATTGTCGAGTATAATTTCTTCATAAGTCTTAATCATTATAGAGATAGTCTATGCTACCATTGATCGAACATTCGGTTATATTATCCACCATATATGCGTCATCCACTTTACGCAATGCATAAACCACTACACGCGATGTGGCAGGATTCAGGTTCTTTGCATTAGAAATGCTGAAAGTTGCGGCAGTGTGCTCCTCGTTTGCACTCACAGTAAACCGTCCGTCGGTTGACATCGACAGGTAATTGTTGGAAATAGCTCTTACCGTATAGTCATAAGAAGTCTCATTTCCTCCGGATGCCGTCAAACCATCAGTCACCAAGACATAAACAAGGTCATATTCTCCTCCTTGGCTCGACTTCAGTGCGGCATTCACTGTAATCTCACCCATAGAAGAATTATAAGATGTATTTACCTTAATTCCACAGGTTGCCGGATATTGTCGGATTTGGTCTTGTAAAGTCTGTTTAATAGCACTCACATTTCTGTCTATCGACATGACTTTCAAATCATAGATACAGGTAGGAAAACCGGACGCTCCAAAACGGCCCATGATTGTGCTTGTCTGTGACAAATGGAACGGGTCAGTGGCGGAACTGCTGGAAGAATGAAAAGCCATTTTTACCATACGTCCCGGCATCAGCTCTTCCACTTTCTTCAATGCCGAAGTCATGGCCGGACAATAAGTACACCAAGTTCCCGTCATTTTGAAGACACCTACTTTACGATAGAAAAGTTCATAATTCTTACGATTCTGTGCGGTTACGGAAACTTCATCCGACTCCCAGTCCAGGTAATATGCCTTAAACTTATGTGTCCCGTTCTCTACTGCCGAGAACGTATTGGTCCGTCTCTCCAAATAATCACCAGTAGTTACATCTTCAAAATATATATTCTTCATATATTCGGAAGTCGTCAGTACTTTTCCATTGGCATCAGTCACCGTAAAAGTCGCCATATCTGTTCCATTGGCTTCAATCTTGGCTTTATCCACAGTCAAAGTAATAGGTCCTGTCACTTCGCCGTTATCCGGCTCTTCACCATTGTCGTCAGAATTACCGCTGCACGCTGTAAAACATCCGCACAAGCATATCAGACTTGACATAAAAAACATTGTAAATTTTCTCATATTCTATATTCTAATTAATAAATGTTTCGATGAACTCAAAATGAAGTAGTTATAGTCAGGTTGGCACCTGTATATTTAGGAATCGTCCGGCAAACTCCACCAGAGCAGACGTACCCTTCCTTGTTACGACCATAACTCAAGGCTATACGCGTACGGGACTTGGCATAACTGGCTCCCACATTGTAATAATGGATTTTATCCTTGCCGTGATTATACATATCACTTCCGTAAATGCTCCATGCCGGAGCAAAATTTATCTCCAACAGAGCTGCCATCCAGTCCTTCTGATCTTCTTTTGTAGTTAGGTATTGCAACTCCATGCGAGTTGAAAAAGAAGGCGTGAACTTATATTGTAAATCTGCTACAAAAATATTCGATAGATTAGTCGTTTTATTCGCTCCGTACGAAGGGCTATATTCTTGCATAGAATAAAGCAAGTTCATTTTGAATGACTTTGTCCATTGCTTTTCCACATCAACACTAAAGTCACGAAATGCCAAGTTACCTATCTGGGCTGTTCCTTCTTTTTCTAAAGCATAATAGGTAGAAAAGTTAGCATGTAATTTCAAACCACGTTTACCTCCAATGACCGTTCCTCTTTTGAAATGATAAAAGATATCCAATTGTCCGCCCATCTCACCGCTAACTGCATTTGTCACATCTCCTATTTGTGGAGTATGAGGATGCAAGTTGGTCAGCATATAGGTATATTGCGTACTCATAGCCGGAACATAATTCAACAGATTCGAAGTCGAACCATTACCGGCAATAATCTCACTATTCATCCATTCCAAACGGCGCCCGGTCAGATTTACTCCCAACCCATTGCCGCTATATCCCAGCTCCAGCAATTGCGCATTGGCACGTTTCCTCGCATAAAGTTTGTCATCATGAATGAAATTATAATATTTATTGCCACCATCCACATATTCACCTTTCGCTGTAAATCCGGAGCGTTCAAAATTTACCCGTCCCGAGAAGCCATTCGAATAAGGTTTTCCCCCTTCTTCTTCGAGGTCGATATTGATTTTCTCATACCGGTTCAATGCCCCTCCTTCGATACTCAAGGACGTATTTTGCCAACTAAGCATTTCAGATAAGGAGAAACTTACATCTACGCCACGTACTTGTGTGTCGGAAAAGTCCATACCAAAACGTGGAGTTCCCCAAATGGCCTTCAACCTTACAATATTCTTGTAATTGTAGGTAAAACGTGCTCCCATCACCGCATTATTCAAACCAAGCATGCGGTCCTCCCAACTACGGAATAGCAGTCCACTCCCAAACTGCTCATAAAATGTACCCGCTGTTACGGAAAAATCCTTGTCGGCCCAAGATACGTAATAGTTGGTTAGTTTTGCTTTCTCCAATTCTGTCGGGTATCCCACCAGTACCGGTTCATAGGCTTCCAACTGTACACCTACGGCAAACTTACCTTGATAGTAATCCAGTTTCAGATAATTGTTCGAACCGAAATGATCTTCCGGAGATTCTGCTTTTGTCTTACTATCATCCTTGTAGTAAATCGTATTCGTTTCAAAGCTCCCTGTCAGATAACCTTTTTTGTTATCTTGCTGCGCATAGGTTAGAGTAGACGCTAACGCTACTAAAGCCAACACCTGAATTCTTATTCTAGTCATGTCATTGCGTTTATCTATGAATAATAACAGTTCCTATTTCTGTAGTTTTTTTATCGCTTTCAGTAGTTCCAGCTCACTTCCCGGCGCGTACCCGGTGTGTGAATAGACAATCTTCCCATCGGCATCCACTACATATACCTGTGGAGTCAAGCTCACATTCATAGCTCGCATGAATTCCTGATTTTTATCATACAACATGATAAAATCATCCCATCCATGTCCCTCTGCCAATGCACGCGCTTTAGCAGTAGAACGGCTGTCATCTGTCGAAACAGCTACTACACGGAAATTGGCTTCTTCCAACCAATCGGGCAATTGTTCATTTATAGCGTCCAATTCACGAATACATGGTTTACAGGTTGTTGCCCAAAAAGAAATAATCATAGGTGTTTTGTGATTAACCAGGGAGGAGGTATTTACCTGTGCTCCTTTCGCATTTTCAACCTTGACTGATGGTATTTGTGCCATGGTACAAGTTAGAAAAGCGAACAACAGTGTAATGCAGACAATTAATGCTCTCATAAGTTCTTTTATTTGTTATGTTAATAATCTTGTTTTATCTGATGTGTTCCATCTTACAGCCAAATAGCCTGAATTTCTGTATTTGTATCAAGCCGTCCTTATACATATCGCCTATCAAATTGGCATTCTCGAAAGTGACAGTTTTAGTTTCAGCATCATATTCTCCGCGATATACGTCAGAAGTACTTCCGTCCAAAGCCAGTCTCCTGAAACGAATAGTATACGGGCCATAAGAAGCGACATCTTCACCCGGCACAATGGATAGGTAGGTTTTCTGCGCCTCCGAATCATATTCATAATGCAACCGCCAACTAAATTCCCATTCAATATCATTATCCGGATCAAATCCATTCTTATTCGAGCAGACCAGATAGTGTTCGTATGCCTCCGTGCCTTCTTCCGCTGTATTTACTCTAACGGAGAATCCCACTGGCACATTGGAAACATTGGTGGCAGAAGCCGTTCCGGTAAATACCCAAGTTCCCGAAAGCGTTTCATAAAAGCTGGAATCATTGTCTTTGATAGTCACTGTCAGTCGTTTGTTCTCACCAATAGACGCCCCTTTCACATCGGCAATTTCAACATCAAAAGAACGGTCGTCATTAACAAGCTTGTCATCAACGGTCTTAAACTCAAAGTTCATTGTTTCCTGCCCGGCAGGAATAAGTAACGTTTTGGTTGTGACAATATAGTTTTCATCCTCTTTGGCGTTATGGTCTTTTAATTCGAACGTCACACGGATAGTTCCGGTATGTTCGCCCGTCACAACAACAGGCACAGTACACAAACCGGCAGATTCTTTCACCGTCATTGCAGTTTCCTGCAAGTTTACCGTAGCCGCTCCGGAATTAAACTGTTCCTCATCGTCCGAACAGGCGGCGATCAGAACGGCACATAGAAAAAGGGCGTATATTTTCAGATAGTTCATTTTACTCAAGTGTTTGATAATTTACGTTATTCATTGATTAATATCCCGGATTTTGCTGACCTGCCAATTGAGGGTTGGCATCCATTTCTGTTTTAGGAATAGGCCAAAGCATCCGCTGGTCATCCACAGGTTTATCCAGTCCATCGGTGCTTGCTTGTCCCGGGAAAAGCACCAGTCCTTTGCTTTGCGGTTTTCCACGCTTCACACCTTTCCCCCAACGTTTCAGGTCCATCAACCGGTATCCCTCACCTACAAGCTCCCGTTCCCGTTCGTTCATGATTTCATTTAATAAAGCTTCCTGATCGTAGGTTGCATCAGTCCATCCCTCGATTCGCGTTTCCTTTAATGCATTCAAAGCGTCATTACCCTTTTTCACAGCAGCTGCCGTTCCAATCTTTGCATTAGCTTCAGTGGCAATCAGATACATTTCAGCAATTCGGAATGGTTTCGGCTGATTCAAATAGCGTGTTTCGCTTCCTAATGCATTGTAATATTCATTGCCCGGATATTTATTAAAGAAATAGATATCTGCCGCATTACCTGACGATACGGTTAAGTGGTATTTCCCGAAATAAGTCTTTAGTCGGATATCTTTTTCATTGTATAGGTCAATCAGTGTTTGTGTAGGAATATAATCCTTCTTTGTAGTCGGATAACCGATAAAAATAGTCCCCAGAGGTACACCGGCATCGTCGGCACTAGTCATGGCAATCTGCCAGATGGTTTCCGTTCCCTTGTCATTCTTCCATACACTTTCAAAATCTGTTGCTGTGTTCGATAATGGATATCTGTTCGAATTAACCAGGTCACCTGCATATTTGGCTGCATTTTCATAGTCGTCCATTTGTAGGGCAACACGCGCTTTCAAGGCAGTCACTACATCTACCGTGATATAATTCCCACAATTCTTGGGAGCCGTGTTGACTGTCACGTATGCACCATTAATATACCTGTCATAATCAGCAATGCCATTTTTTGCAGTCTCTATACGTTCTTCGGCTTCTTCGAGGTCCTCCAATATCTGTTTGTAAGTATCTTCCAAGGAAGATCGTCCCGGATACTGGGTAGCAGAAAGTTTAGGTTCATATTTTACCTGAAGCGGCAGTCCCGGAGTGCTTGCTGCGGTAGCCACATCGTAATCGCGGCAAAATAAAGTAGCCAGATAAAAGTAGCAGTATGCTCTTGTAAAATACGCTTCTCCCTCATATACATTAATCTGTTGTCTTTGGGTTTCAGTCAATTCGATTTCCGGGTTCTCATCGATCTTACCTACCCCGTCAATAAAGAAGTTGACACGTCCGACAGCGGCATAGTAGTTCGACCAGATTGTTTCTACGGTAGAGTTGGTGCTCTCGAAAGTCCAACGGTGCAACTCACCATATTTATTAGAGAAATCCGCCACTGCATTAAAGGCATCTGCCTGAATTTCCGGAGCTAATACATAGCTTCCTCCTGTCAGTCCTAAATATGCGGAATAGATACCGGCACGTGCTTCTTCAAAACCGACTATGGTCGTTAACGCTTCTTCTGTAGGAACAGCATCGTATGGCATTTTATCCATATCACAGGAAGTCACTCCAAGTGTCAGTACAGTCAATGCTATCATAGATATTTTCTTCATATTCACCATTCTTTATGTTTTTAGAAAGTTAGTTCGACTCCGAATGAATATTGTTTCGTATTGGGATAGTTACCCAATTGGATATTACTGTCTACTTCCGGGTCATATCCTTTATATTTAGTCACTGTAAGTAAATTACGTCCTACAAAATAGATTCTGGCGTTACTGATTACTCCTGTTTTCTGAATTAGTTTGGCCGGAAGGGTGTACCCGACAGTCAGGTTTTTCATACGCATAAATGAAGCATTTTCCAGTAAATGCGTATCAAACTGCATCGGGGAGTCGGGAGTGGCAATTCTGGTTATATCTCCCGGCTTCTGCCACATGGTAAGCATTTCTACAGTTTGATTGTCCGAACCTGCAAAAGTGGGATTCTCTGTAAAAAAACGCTCATTATTCAACATATACTGGCCTAGCATAAAAGAGAAGTCGGCACTAACAGAAATTCCTTTCCATCCAAACTGGGTGCCAAAGCCACCGGACCATGGTGCATAGCGTTGTTTGCCGACAAAAACTGCATCTTCTTCCGAATAGCTTTTCGTCAGATTTCCATTTTTATCATACCATGTATTATATCCGTCACGCGGATCGACCCCTGCCCATCTTACATAGTAATATTCTCCCCAAGGTTTGCCAACTTTCATCTTCAAACCAGTATCAGGCAAGGTATATTCATCCAATCCATTAAATAGTTTAGTTATCTCATTCTTATTATAATTCAGGTTTCCGGAGATACTCCATGAGAAATCTCTCGTTTTCAGAATATCCACTCCCAGAGTAATATCGAAACCACGATTACGCATACTTGCTACATTTTCCACACTGCTTCCGTGTCCGGTAGTATATGACAATGGATATCCCATCAACATATCATCCGTTTGACGGTTATAAAATTCCAGTTCTACAGAAAAGCGGTCAAACACTCTTGTACTGATGCCTACATTCAGTGTTTTCATGCTTTCCCATGTCAGGTTATCATTTCCGACGGTAGAAGGAGCAATACCCGGTTGTCCGTTATACAGCAAACCGGAGCCGACCAATGCCAACGCATTATAGGCGCTGATACCGGAATTACCAGTTGTTCCATAGCTCACCTTCAACTGTAAACTGTTCAACCAGGAAACGTTCTGCAGGAAATTCTCTTTTCTCATATCCCACATGGCTCCCAAAGAATAAAAGTTTGCCCACTGGTTGTTTTTGGCAAACAGAGAAGAACCGTCCCGCCGTGCTGCCAAATCGACATAATAGCGATCAGCGAAACTATAACTGATTGTGCCGAAATAAGAATTGAAGACCTTGTCATACATCGAATGTATCGGCACTTCTGACTCTGCTCCAGCTGCCATCAGCATCATTCGTGAGTCTACCATTTTTTTAGAAGTTGCCGAGAAATTCTCATTCTTTGTGATAATGGACTCCTGACCGGCCAACACGGTAAAAAGATGCTTGTCTGACAGACTGAACTTATATTCCGCCGTATTGGTGAAAGTAAATGAATAATAACGTTCGAAAGACTCGGACGCCACCCCTGCCCCTTCAAAGGGACCTTCCGGATAGGCTTTATGGGAGTTACGATAATCAAAGGCATCTACTGCCTGCGAGGTACGTATATTCAATCCTTTTATTGGGTTTATATTAAAGAAGGTATTGCCATTGATACGTACCGTACTTCGGTCATTAGGTTGAAGTTCTGCCAAGTAATACGGATTATAATATCCCATATCGTCAAAATAGTCCAATCGTTTCCCATATCCTGTAAAGTTACCTTCTTCGTCGGTCAATATCTCGTTCATTGTTTGGTCGGGACGATAAATACGGGCAGCATACGCTTTATTATAAACGCTGTTAGCTTCCGTTCCGAAAGTTGTCGTGTTATATTTTTGATAAGAAAGGTTCACGTTAATCCCGGCTTTCAGCCAGTCGGTCACCTTTACTTCCACATTACTGCGCAAAGTCTCACGACGCAATGAAGAATCGTCCATAATTCCCTCTGTATCATAATGTCCAAATGAAATATAGTAGTTGATCCCTTCGGAACCACCAACCACATTTACATCGTATTGTTGGGTAGGAGCTGCATCTCCGAAGAAAACATCTGCCCAATCTGTAGATATACCATTATCTATATAGAACTTCTTCCGTTTTTGAAATGTAGTGTCGTATGCTTTTCCCGGGTCCAGCATTTCCTGCAGGTTAAGCCATTGTTCGGTATTCATCATCTTTATATTATCTCCCGTCATTTTCGACCAGCCATATTGCGCATTGATACTAACACGGGCCTTCTGTCCCATTTTTCCTTTCTTGCTAGTCATTATCACCACACCATTAGCAGCACGGGAACCATATATAGCTGTTGAGGAAGCATCTTTCAATACGGTCATGCTTTCGATGTCGTTCGGATTTAATGCTGTAAATGCTCCGGATGATATAGGTGAACCGTCGAGAATAAAGAGAGGTTCTGTATTTGAATTGATCGAGCTGACTCCACGCAATCGCATTACAACACTTCCACTTGGTTCTCCACTGGGAGTAAATACTTGTAAACCGGCAACTTGACCTTGTAATGCATCTCCGGCATTAGCTACCGGTCTGTTGGCTATCTTACTATTATTTACCGTTGTTACCGAACCGACTACTGACCCTAGTTTTTTTGCTGATCCGTAACCTACCACAACAACTTCATCCATCAGTTGTGTATCAGACTTTAAGATAACTCTAACAGTCGGCTGAACAGGAACCGACTCCGTTTTCATTCCTATATATGATATTTGCAATATTTTTGCTGAATGTGGTACATCCAATAATGTGAAATGCCCGTCTATGTCTGTTATTGTACCTAAGTTAGTGCCTTTTACGACAATTGAAGCCCCTACAACAGGTTGTTTGTCATCATCGGAAATCACTGTCCCCGTGACTTTCTGCGTTTGAGCTGTTATCAGCCCGATACCTATAAAAAGGTATCCAAATAGCAGCGCTAATTTTTTCTTCATAAATCTCTTTTTAAATTATTAAATAGCCCTAAAACATTTAAACTCACTTTTTACACTTCGATAAGTTCTATCAGAACTTAATTATAATCCATTGTTTTTGTAGTGTTTTTACATCAAATATGTAATTCTGGAAAGAAATGTTGCTTGATTTTACTTTTTCGATCAATTTAGATGACTATTCCATAAAAAAAATATGTCTTTTCGTTGTTTTTTGCAAAAAGAATATATACTTTTGTTCCATTATCTAATACCAAATCGGAACTGTTAACAAATGCAATCCGAAAAAGAGATATAATTTGTAATTTAAGAACTATATATTTATTTTAATAAGAATAGAATATAAAAAAGCACTAAGTTCTGATAGAACTTAGTGCTTTTTCATTTTAAGGAGCTACTATTAGCCATTTTACTTGGATTTCCTTCCTATTCTACTTTTCAGTTACATTATAATTATATTTTAAATCTCCCTCAAACATAAAATAAAATCAGAAATATAAAAGAGGCTCATTTAAACTATGTTAAATAGACTTCATCTAAAATTTCTTCATATATGACACTCTATATATTTCTTTATATAGATAAAAACAAGTAAATATACAATAGTACTATTTGCTTACATCGAAAACAAACAAGTTATTTCATGATTTCAAAATTTCGAGAGATTTATTCTAGCTTTATCTCTTGATTTTAAGGAGCACCTCGTTGCATTAAAACCAACGAGGTGTTTCTCGGTGTGCAACGGGTCGTTCCTTTTAAAGGAACGACCCGTTGGTTTAAAACCAAAACCCACTTATGTAACTATCTGAAAAGCAAAGCATTACAAAAGCGTCCTCCCGGCCTTTCTTTTTAAGTAAAATTTCCAACAAGAGAAAACGGATGCCAATATCAAACACGGTACTCCACTGATAAATATTTTACAAATCAAATCTAAAAACAATGGTTACAGTTACTTTTCAGATCAAGCCTTATCTAGCGGCTTACATGTACATGCGCTACAAAAATCACCTCGACGTACCTCCAGACCGCTCTTCTTCCTCACTTTCCGCCATCCATCTTCTCGACACCCAACCCATCTACCACTTTCTCCACCAGCTATCCATTCCCCACCCTCCCAACGCCTCATGGCACGAAACCGGAAATATTACCTTCACCCTTCCCCATCCCAGAAACGGCAAAAATCCAAATGTATATAATTATATAGGTCATAACAGTGCACTTATCATTGAAAAAGCAATGGAAGTAGAAATGAGGGCCGAACTTTATGAATTTCTACTGGAAAATAAATACTGCCACGGCATCATGTTCAAAAAATCAATGGAAACTTTTGTCGAACATTATAATATAGTAGGGTTAGTGGAAGAAGAAAGTTTAATGAGGGCGTTTCAGAGGTGGAGAAAGATGGTGAAGGAGGAGAAAAATAGGTGATTCTTTTACAGGGTGTCACATAAAATGAGACACCCTGCTTTTACTTTTGCATCAAACTTCATTAATAATCAAAACAAAAGTAGTATGGCAATAAAAAAAGTATCGAAACAGCAGACATCCCTTTTATGTAGCTATTGAAAATGCTTCAACAATTGGATACACAAACGAAATACTATCCCGCAATGAGTCTATTTAATTATCAATATTCACACTATATTGCGATTTTACAGCAAAAATATATTTTCCCAAAGCAGAAAGCCTAAATCACATTTTATTATGATTTTAAATATTGTATCATAGTATTAGGATACGGGTAAAATTATAATCAATATAATTAATGCTATAACAATA
>NZ_DAWCXD010000082.1:0-21680 GCF_052357945.1 Bacteroides sp.
ATGCGGTTTCGCACCAGGGTAATACTTAATACTTTATACTTGAAAAATACTTAATACTTATTTCAAGAATCCTTGCTGGCGAAGTACTTTCAATAGGTTTTCGGACATAAATTCGTTATCTTTCTTTGTGTAACGCACGTCCGTAAAGACTTGAGCCAATGTTTCTTTTTTATTTTCTTCGATAAACTGCTTGTTTTCCGGCAATGATTCTTTGTAAGCATAGAGTTTATCTATTTCTTCCGGTGTATAGTCGTGATATTTTTCATCGTGCACCGCAGCTTCCAAAGGCAAACGGTCTACTTGTGCGGGAATACCATCCGGATAGCCTACCGTTATTGTGGTGAGAGGGAATACCAGTTCGGGGAGTTGGAGGGTATCGATAATCATTTGAGGATTATAAGTGGTAGTTCCCAAATAACAAATGCCGAGTCCTGCTTCTTCCGCCAGTGTACAAAAAGTCTGTGCAACAAGCAAAGTATCCATAGACGCATTCATAAAAGACATTAAATTATCGTAGCCCGGCATAGCTTTCCGCTGTTCACACCATTTGCTGAAACGACGGAAATCAGCACAAAAAGTCAATACGACCGGAGCATTTTTTACCATCGGCTGATTGAAATGAGCAGGCGAAAGTTTCTCTTTCATTTCCGCATCACGGGTCACAATCACACTATAAAGTTGCATCCCACCCATCGTAGAAGCACGGAAAGAGGTTTCAAGCAAATCATTTAACAAAATCGGATTTATATCTTTAGGCAGATATTTCCGGATAGTTCTTCTGTTTTTTACGGTTTCAAACATATCTTTTTTTTGCAAAGATATAAAAAGAAAAAAATATTCCACCACACTAGCAGAATAGAATAGTTTTCTTTTTGGAGAACTTTAACCTTTGAACAAATTTCAATTTTATCTGTTTATCAAACACTTAGCATAAACAAATGGAAAACTTGCAACCTGTTAATAAATTAATTCATTTTTATTTTGATAGATGAAAAAACATTCTTAGCTTTGCGCCTACATTTGTTAACGATAAGTAAACTTCTACATATTACTTATTAAAAACGAGATTTAACACAAATTGAATCGTGGAAAAACAGATTTATTCTTACGACGAAGCCTATGAAGAATCTTTACGATATTTTCAAGGCGACGAGCTTGCTGCAAGGGTTTGGGTAAACAAATACGCAGTAAAGGATTCTTTCGGTAATATCTATGAAAAATCCCCGGAAGACATGCATTGGAGAATTGCAAATGAAGTGGCACGCGTAGAATCGAAGTATCCGAATGCGTTGACAGCAAAAGAACTGTATGATTTACTGGATCACTTCAAGTACATCGTCCCCCAAGGTAGCCCGATGACAGGAATCGGTAACGACTACCAGGTTGCTTCACTATCCAACTGCTTTGTTATCGGAGTGGACGGTGCAGCCGACTCTTATGGCGCTATCATCAAAATCGACGAAGAACAGGTGCAACTAATGAAAAGACGTGGTGGTGTAGGTCATGACTTATCACACATCCGTCCGAAAGGTTCTCCCGTTAAAAACTCGGCGTTGACTTCTACCGGTCTTGTTCCATTCATGGAACGCTATTCGAATTCTACTCGTGAAGTAGCTCAAGACGGACGTCGCGGTGCATTGATGTTGAGCGTGTCTATCAAGCATCCGGATTCGGAAGCATTCATTGATGCCAAGATGACCGAAGGCAAAGTGACCGGAGCAAACGTTTCTGTCAAGTTGGACGACGCTTTCATGCAGGCTGCCGTAGACGAAAAGCCGTATGTACAGCAATATCCTATCGACTCTGCCCAACCTACATTCACCAAGGAAATCGACGCTTCTACCTTGTGGAAGAAAATCGTTCACAATGCATGGAAATCGGCAGAACCGGGCGTTTTGTTCTGGGATACGATTATCCGTGAATCTGTGCCTGATTGTTATGCAGACCTAGGTTACAGAACGGTATCTACCAACCCATGCGGAGAAATTCCTCTATGTCCTTACGATTCTTGCCGCTTATTGGCTATCAATCTATATTCTTATGTGGTAAATCCGTTCAAACCGGATGCTTATTTTGATTTCGACCTGTTCCAAAAACACGTGGCTCTCGCACAACGGATCATGGACGATATTATCGACCTCGAACTAGAGAAGATCGAACGTATCATGACCAAGATTGACGAAGATCCGGAAAACGAAGAAGTGAAACATGCGGAACGTGCACTTTGGGAGAAAATCTACAAGAAGAGCGGACAAGGTCGTCGTACCGGCGTAGGTATCACTGCAGAAGGTGATATGCTTGCTGCATTAGGATTGCGCTACGGAACGGAAGAAGCAACGGAATTCTCTGAAAAAGTACACAAGACAGTAGCTCTCGGTGCCTATCGTTCTTCAGTGGAAATGGCCAAAGAACGCGGTGCCTTCGAAATATACAATAGCGAACGTGAACAGAACAATCCGTTCATCCAACGCTTGGCAGCAGCCGACCCGAAACTGTATGAGGACATGAAGAAATATGGTCGCCGTAACATTGCCTGCCTGACGATTGCTCCGACCGGAACGACCAGTTTGATGACGCAGACCACTTCGGGTATCGAGCCTGTATTCCTGCCTGTTTACAAACGTAGAAGAAAGGTGAACCCGAACGATACGAATGTGCATGTAGACTTTGTAGACGAAACAGGGGACGCATTTGAAGAATACATCGTATTCCATCATAAATTTGTTACCTGGATGGAAGCTAACGGATACGATCCGGCCAGACGTTACACCCAGGAAGAGATTGACGAACTGGTTGCCAAATCTCCTTATTACAAAGCGACTTCTAACGATGTCGACTGGTTGATGAAAGTGAAGATGCAGGGAAGAATCCAGAAATGGGTAGACCACTCTATCAGCGTAACCATCAATCTGCCGAACGATGTGGACGAGGATTTAGTAAACCGCCTGTATGTAGAGGCATGGAAATCCGGCTGCAAAGGTTGTACCGTATATCGTGACGGTTCACGCTCCGGAGTGCTGATCTCTACGAAATCGGATAAAGACAAGAAAGAAGGACTTCCTCCTTGCAAACCGCCTACGGTTGTAGAGGTACGTCCGAGAATATTGGAAGCAGACGTTGTCCGTTTCCAGAACAACAAGGAAAAATGGGTAGCTTTTGTCGGATTATTGGACGGACACCCTTATGAAATATTCACTGGTTTGCAAGATGATGACGAAGGTATCTTGCTGCCTAAGAGCGTAACTTGCGGACGTATCATCAAAAATGTGGATGAAGACGGTACCAAACGTTACGACTTCCAATTCGAGAACAAACGCGGATATAAGACGACCATTGAAGGATTGTCAGAGAAGTTCAACAAGGAATACTGGAACTATGCAAAATTGATTTCCGGCGTGCTTCGCTACCGGATGCCGATTGAACAGGTTATCAAACTGGTTGGCTCTCTGCAATTGAACAGTGAAAGTATCAACACTTGGAAAAACGGTGTAGAACGTGCATTGAAGAAGTATATTCAGGATGGAACGGAAGCCAAAGGTAAGAAGTGCCCGAACTGTGGCAACGAGACATTGGTTTATCAGGAAGGCTGTCTGATTTGTACTACTTGCGGCGCTTCCAGATGTGGATAATAGTCCTACGTATGTTAATTAATATATAAACAAAAGATTAAAAGGAGTCCGGTGCGGCTCCTTTTATTTTTTATTCAAAAAAATGTCTTATACTTGCAGTGTCTTACATATACAATCAAAATCTAATATATATGATTCTATCATTTAATATTGAATACCGCACCAATTGGGGAGAAGAAGTAAGGATTTCCGGCTTATTTCCGGAATCAATTCCTTTACACACCACCGATGGTATCTATTGGACGGCAGAACTTGAGCTTGAAGTCCCTCAAGAAGGGATGACTATCAATTATAGCTATCAGATAGAGCAAAACGGAATAGTTATCCGCAAGGAATGGGACAGTTTTTCGAGATCTATTTTCTTATCAGGCAGTTCCAGGAAGATATACAGAATCAATGATTGCTGGAAAAATATCCCGGAACAACTGTATCTTTATAGTTCTGCTTTTACAGAAGCCTTACTGGCACATCCTGAAAAAGAGAATATCCCACAAAGATATAAGAAGGGACTGGTTATCAAGGCCTACGCCCCACGTATCAACAAAGATTATTGCCTGGCAATTTGTGGCAACCAGAAATCATTAGGTCACTGGGACCCGGAGAAAGCGGTATTGATGAGTGATACCAATTTCCCGGAATGGCAGATAGAGCTGGACGCCAGCAAACTAAAATATCCGCTGGAATATAAATTCATCCTCTACAACAAACAGGAAAAGAAAGCAGACTGCTGGGAGAAAAACCCTAACCGCTATCTGGCAGACCCGGAACTGAAGACCAACGAAACGCTCGTGATTTCCGACCGATATGTTTATTTCGACATTCCCGCATGGAAAGGGGCAGGAATCGCTATACCCGTATTTTCTTTAAAATCAGAGAAAAGTTTCGGAGTAGGTGATTTCGGCGATTTGAAACGTATGGTCGACTGGGCAGTAAATACTCGCCAGAAAGTTATTCAGATTTTACCGGTCAACGACACCACCATGACTCATGCATGGACGGACTCTTATCCTTATAACAGCATTTCTATTTATGCTTTCCATCCGATGTATGCGGATATCAGGCAAATGGGAACTCTGAAAGATAAAGAAGCGGCATCGAAATTCAGCAAGAAGCAAAAGGAACTGAACAGCCTCCCTGCTATTGACTACGAAGCGGTCAACCAAACTAAATGGGAGTTTTTCAACTTACTATTCCGACAGGAAGGAGAAAAGGTATTGGCTTCCAAAGGTTTCAAAGATTTCTTTGAAACAAACAAGGAATGGCTGCAACCTTATGCAGTCTTTAGTTATCTGCGCGATGCCTACAAAACGCCCAATTTCCGCAAATGGCCGCGACACTCTGTTTACCAAGCGGAAGATATAGAAAAAATGTGCCAACCGGGAACGGCAGATTATCCTCACATCTCGTTGTATTATTATATCCAGTATCATTTGCACCTGCAGTTGTTGTCTGCAACCGAATATGCTCGCCAACACGGTGTCGTATTAAAGGGGGATATTCCGATTGGCATCAGCCGCAACAGCGTGGAAGCCTGGACAGAACCTCATTACTTCAATCTAAACGGACAAGCGGGTGCTCCGCCCGATGATTTCTCGATCAACGGGCAAAACTGGGGATTCCCCACATACAACTGGGATGTCATGGAAAAAGACGGATACCGCTGGTGGATGAAGCGTTTTCAGAAAATGGCGGAATACTTCGATGCTTACCGGATCGATCATATCCTCGGTTTCTTCCGTATTTGGGAAATACCAATGCACGCTGTACACGGATTGTTAGGCCAGTTTGATCCTTCTTTGCCGATGAGCCGGGAAGAAATCGAAAGTTATGGTCTAACGTTCCGCGATGAATATCTGCTACCATTCATCCATGAATCTTTCCTCGGACAGTTGTTCGGACCGCATACCCATTTAGTCAAACAGGATTTCCTTGAATCGGTTGATGACTCCGGACTTTATCGGATGAAACCGGGATTCGAAACACAACGGGAGGTAGAGCAATTCTTCGCCGGTAGAAATGATGAAGATAGTGTGTGGATTCGGGAAGGGCTTTATTCATTAATCAGCAACGTCTTATTTGTTGCGGATAAGAAAGAGGAAAGTAAATACCACCCGCGCATCGGTGTGCAACGGGATTTCGTATTCCGGTCGCTGAACGAAGAAGAGAAAAATGCGTTTAACAAACTATACGACCAGTATTATTATCACCGGCACAACGAGTTCTGGTATCAGCAAGCAATGAAGAAGTTACCTCAACTGACACAGTCAACCCGCATGTTAGTTTGTGGAGAAGATTTGGGGATGATTCCTGCTTGTGTGTCGTCGGTGATGAATGATCTCCGGATTCTTAGTCTGGAAATTCAGCGGATGCCTAAGAATCCGATGTATGAATTCGGGCATTTAAATGAGTATCCGTACCGGTCTGTCTGCACAATCTCCACTCACGATATGTCTACGTTGCGTGGCTGGTGGGAAGAAGATTATCAACAGATCCAACGTTACTATAATGCAACGTTAGGACATTATGGAGTTGCACCGACAACTGCCACCCCGGAGTTGTGCGAGGAAATCGTACGCAACCATCTCAACAGTAATTCCATTCTCTGTATCTTGTCTTTCCAGGATTGGTTATCGATAGACGGGAAATGGAGAAATCCGAATGTGGCGGAAGAGCGAATTAATGTTCCATCCAATCCACGCAATTACTGGAGATACCGAATGCATCTCACTCTGGAACAGTTGATGAAAGCAAAAACACTTAATGATAAGATTGGTGAACTGATTAAATACACAGGAAGAGATCCGAATAAATAGAATAAAAGATACAAGTAACTTTCAAAAAGGATATTTTCCGGACACTACCGACGCGGATAACACTAGATTAAGAACGCTAAAAATCTATGTGATCCGCGTCATTCGTTTTTCAAGGATATATTGATAACAGAGGTAAAATAAGGAGTTTCAAAACATAGTCAACCATTTTTTTCGCAATAATATCATTACTATATATCATACTTTTTCGCTTTTCGCATCATTCGTTTATTTTTTCAATGTTCCTCTTTTTATTCCGATTTATAAAGTATCTTTGCGCCGAAAAAGAGAAATTAAAAGAGATAATGGAAGGCAACCAGAGCAGACGTATTGATTTTGTGGACTTAACCAAAGGAGTCTGCATTATCCTTGTGGTAATGGCACACGTTGGAGGGGCCTTCGAACAACTGGATACGAATTCGATGTTATCCTGTTTCCGCATGCCGCTTTACTTCTTTATCTCGGGAGTGTTTTTCAAATCATACGAAGGCCTGTTCGGATTCATCCTACGAAAAATAAACAAATTGATTATTCCTTTTCTTTTCTTCTATTTAAGTGCATTTCTAATGAAATACATTGTTTGGAAGATTGCTCCAGGAGTGTTTCAACTGCCTGTGTCGTGGAATGAACTCTTGGTTGTATTTCATGGACACGACCTTATCAAGTTCAATCCACCGATCTGGTTTCTACTCGCATTATTCAATTGCAACATCCTGTTTTATCTAATTCACTTTCTGCGCGAAAAGCATCTGCCTGTCATGTTCGCTGTGACAATCCTGATTGGTTGCGCAGGATTTTATCTCGGAAAATTACAGATAGAATTACCCCTGTATATAGATGTTTCTATGACTGCCCTCCCCTTCTATGTAGCCGGTTTCTGGATCCGACGGTATAATTTCTTTCTATATCCCAGCCATCGTTTCGACAAACTGATACCGGTTTTTGTTGTATTGGCATTGGTGGTAATGTACTTTACCGCTACCACATTGGGTATGCGTACCAACAATTATACGGGAAATATTTTTCAAGTATATATCGCTGCGTTTGCAGGAATATTTATGATTATGTTACTTTGCAAAAAAGTGAAAAAGATAAAGGTTGTTTCTTACTTGGGACGATATTCAATCATCACCTTGAGTATTCATGGACCGATACTTCATTTTTTAGGTCCATTAGTCAGCCGTTATATTCACAATAGTTGGGCACAGGCAAGCGCACTTCTGCTTATAACATTAAGCATCTGCCTTCTGCTCACACCCGTCTTTCTTAAAGTGATTCCACAAATGGTTGCACAGAAAGACCTGTTAAAAGTCAAACAAGATCATACTAAAAAGACAGTATATGAAGATAAACAGTAGCTATATCCTTTTGAAGGAAATTCGTTGTTACGCCTATCATGGAGTCGCACCGCAAGAAAATCTGATTGGAAATGAATATCTCATTGACCTGAAACTGAAAGTGGATATCAGCAAAGCTACCCGGACAGATGAGGTTGCCGACACTGTCAACTATGCTGAAGTACATCAAGTGATAAAAAATGAAATGGCTATTCCGTCAAAGTTACTGGAGCATGTCAGCGGACGGATTATACAAAAACTCTTTGACCAATTCCCCTGTATTGAAGAAATCGAACTTCGGCTTTCCAAACGAAACCCACCGATGGGAGCAGATATAGAGTCCGCAGGAATTGAGCTACACTGCAGCAGGAAATAAGATAATCACAGCCAGAAATGAAATATAAATGACGAAATGCAGATAATACGATATTAATAAAGTAATCCGTATCATCTGCATTCCTTTTTTAAGCAAGATCTGCTTCTATTTTCACAGCCGTAAACTACCGGTTTATTTTCTCTTCTTTTTTCTTCTATTTACCGATTCGACAGCTTCCGTCACCACAGGTTTATTCTGGAAACGTTTTGTATAGCTGGAATAGTCCGGATGAATGCGTTCGTAATCAGGATCCATAAATAACGGACTGGAAATAATATGATCCGCCGTAGAACGGTTACAACAGAAAACAATATTTTCTACACCGGCCAAACGGGTTAATGCTTTTACATCCGTATCATGCGGTTGCAATGTCATGGGGTCCGTGAAGAAAAAGAGATAATCAATCTGCCCATCCACAATACGTGATCCCATCTGTTGGTCACCACCTAACGGACCTGATTTTAAAATCGTAAAATCCCACTCTTCATCAGGATGTTTCTCCTTCAATGCTTCCAATATCAAAGTACCCGTAGTACCTGTACAATAGAATTTATTACCCATCAACAGTTCCGAGTTCCACAGTACCCATTCGATGAGGTCTTTTTTCATTGCATCATGCGCTACCAGCCCGATGCCTCTTCTAACCTTTGATTTCATTTGCTATCCTTTTAAATCCGACAATTGAGAGAATCGTTTGCATCCCCTCGCATAAAACTGCCACAAGATACTACTTTTTGTCCGTTCAGGTATCGGATTCAAAGTTTTTTTTCTCATATTCTCTTCACGGGATAAAGAAAACGACGGACATAATCGTTTATACTCTTTCCGCGCACGCATCACAGCACTAGCATTATCCCAGTGCCCTTGCAACAAGAAATTGAACGCCGCCAGATAATCGAGACAAGTCCGGATACGCATCACTTTATTTAACTCCTCCTGTGGAAGATTCTTATAGAGCATGACAAGATTATTACGGAAATTAAGAAAAGTCTTATGAGGATTCTCTTTTTTAAGAGTAGCTCCCCCCACATGATAGACAATGCTTTGAGGTATACAGACAATCTCACGATTCCGTGAACGGAGTCGCCAGCACAAATCTATTTCTTCCATGTGAGCAAAGAAACGTCCATCCAATCCCCCGACATTCACATAATCAGTGCGCCGGATAAACAGCGCTGCCCCCGTGGCCCAGAAAACAGGAATTACCGTATCATACTGACCTTCGTCTTTCTCCACAACTCCCATAATACGCCCCCTACAAAAAGGATAACCGTATTTATCAATAAAGCCACCGGCTGCCCCGGCATATTCGAAATATTCTTTTTGCCGCTGGCTTCGTATCTTCGGCTGACAAGCAGCTACCTCCGGATGCTTATCAAGATAAGCAATCATTGGTTCCAACCAATGTTCCGTCACCTCGACATCCGAATTCAAAAGAACTACATATTCTGCGTCGACCTGCTGCAATGCTAAATTATATCCATCCGCAAAGCCATAATTCTGATCGAGTACAATCGTTCTGACAGAAGGAAATTCCTGTTGAAGCAAAGTAACGGAAGCGTCCGTAGAACCATTGTCAGCCACGCAGACCTCGATCCCCTCCCCTTCCGAATACCGGACGACGGACGGAAGAAAAGTACGAAGCATATCACACCCGTTCCAATTTAAAATTACAACTGAAACTTTCATTGTTATTCCTTCTTCTTGTTCAATTCTTTCTCTTCTAATCGGTCAGCTTCTTCACGAGTCATTTTCCAACGTTTATGAGACCACAACCAATATGCCGGTTCTTTACGAATCGTCTGTTCTAATCTATGAGCAAACATTTCCGTGATTTCTCCTTCTCTTGTTTCTTTCGGTGTTTCCGTCATCAACTTGAACTCCGCTTCACAGTATCCTCTGCGATTCTTACTAAGTTCACAATAGAAAACAGGGAAATTCATCATTTTGGCAATTCGCTCCGCACCATTCAGAAAAGCAGTTTCCTGTCCTAAAAAGGTAGTCCAATATTTATCATATCCACTGGGCCATTGATCAGTAATCAAACCGACTACCATCTTTTTTCCATCATGTTTGAGCTTAATAATTTCACGGGCTGTAGAATGTTTCGGAATATTATACCCCCCGAAACGAGAACGAATACGTTTAAACAACTCATCCAAATATTTATCCCTCAACGGTTTATAAACCTGTACGGGAACATCCCCCGGTTTCATGATTGCTCCCATGCCTATCAACCACTCATAATTGGCATAATGAGGAATCATTACTATAATACCTCCATACTTTTCTGTCAGTTCAAGATATTGTTCCGTATTCTTATAAGTCATTCTCTCACAAAGTTCTTCGGCAGACATATGCAACAATTTCAAATCTTCAAGCATATAATCCGACAAATAGCGATAAAACTTGCGTTCTATCTGTAATCTCTCCGCATCTGTTTTTTCCGGAAATGATCTCAATAGATTTCCCCGAACTACTTTCCGACGATATTTTCCAACACGATACATCAGCAGATAATTAAAATCCGAAAGCATATATAAAACCCGGAACGGAAGAGCTGAAAACAGCCACATTCCACTGTATACCAACCAATAGATAAGTTTTGATCTCATAACTTATATCAAAATTGTACCTTTAAGTGCTGTCATCTCCTCATTAAACTCTCCCAGACGTACATTAACCACCTGATTATCCAGCGAGTCATCACTTTCCACCTCTACACGAATATAATTCTCCGTAAATCCATGCATCGGAGCACCAGCTTTCGATTTTTCCATCAATACCGGCATTGTCTGCCCGATATGACGTGCATAAAAAGCCTGTGTCTTTTGGTCCGATAGTGCCAACAGACGCTGACTACGCTGATGCTTCTCTTCCGGAGAAACCACATACTCTATTTTTAAGGCTTGCGTTCCGGGACGTTCGGAATAGCTAAACACATGCAACTGCGTCACATCCAGACCATCAATAAACTGATAAGCCTGTTCAAAGTATTCGGGTGTTTCTCCACGGGTTCCCACAATCACGTCCACTCCGATAAAAGCATCCGGCATCACCTCTTTTATCTTCTTCACTTTCGAAGCAAAAAGAGCAGTGTCGTAACGACGGCGCATTAACTGCAAAACTTCATCGCAACCGGATTGCAAAGGGATATGAAAATGAGGCATAAAACTGCGGGAATGAGACACAAACTCGATAATCTCATCAGTCAACAGATTGGGTTCTATGGAAGAGATACGATAACGTTCGATTCCCTCTACCTGATCCAATGCCTTTACCAGATCAAAGAAACTCTCTCCTGTTGTTTTACCAAAATCTCCGATATTCACTCCGGTCAGAACGATTTCTTTTCCGCCTTCAGCAGCTGCCTGCCGGGCCTGCTCAACCATGGAAGCAATAGTCCCGTTACGACTTCGCCCGCGGGCAAAAGGAATCGTGCAATATGAACAGAAGTAATCGCATCCATCCTGCACCTTCAAGAAGAAACGGGTACGGTCTCCCCGTGAACACGAGGGAGAAAACGAACGGATATCTTTGGTTGTAGTAGTGATAGCCTCTCCTTTTTCATGCTTTTGGAGGTCGCCCAGATATTGAAGTAACTCTCCCTTCTGTTCCGCTCCCAGCACTACATCTACTCCATCAATCTTTGCCACGTCGCCGGGCTTCAATTGCGCATAACATCCGGTCACTACCACAAAAGCACCGGGATGCTGCTTTACCAGGCGGTGGATGGCTTGCCGGCATTTCTTATCCGCCATCTCTGTCACCGAACAGGTATTTACCACACAGATATCTGCTTTCTCTCCTTTGCGTGCAGTCCGGACTCCTGCCTCACGCAGGATTTTACCGATAGTTGAAGTCTCTGAAAAATTTAATTTGCAGCCTAAAGTATAATAAACGGCTGTCTTATTTTGAAATACAGTGGTATCTATCATAAGCTGTTATAAACACATTAACTTTGCAAAGTTACACATTATTATCAGTAAAACACTTTAGGATACGAAAGTTTATTCCTATTTTTGCACAATTCACTAAAAAACGTGCAATGATTAAAGAGAATTTCATTAAACTATACGAAAATAGTTTTCGTGAGAATTGGGATCTGCCTTGTTATACCGATTATGGAGAAGATACCCAATACACATACGGTGAGGTAGCTGAAAAAATCGCCCGTTTACATCTGTTATTCAAACATTGTAGCCTTCGCAGAGGAGATAAGATTTCAGTTATCGGCAAAAATAACGCTCATTGGTGCATCGCCTATATGGCAACGATCACATACGGAGCGATCATTGTCCCTATCCTTCAAGATTTTACGCCTAATGACGTTCATCATATCGTCAATCATTCCGAATCTGTATTCCTATTCACCAGCGACAGTATTTGGGAGAATCTGGAAGAGGAAAAATTAACGGGGCTACGGGGAGTATTCTCATTGACTGATTTCCGGTGTCTTTATCAACGTGACGGGGAAACCATACAGAAGTTTCTGAAAAATACCGATAAAGAGATACATGCTTTATATCCGAAAGGATTTACCCGTGAAGATGTTCAGTACACCACTTTATCCAATGACAAAGTGATGCTGTTAAATTACACTTCCGGAACCACCGGTTTCAGTAAGGGTGTGATGCTGACAGGAAACAATCTTGCTGGCAATGTCACTTTCGGTATTCGTACCGAACTCCTTAAAAAAGGGGATAAAGTGCTGTCTTTCCTTCCCCTTGCCCACGCATACGGTTGCGCATTTGACTTTCTGACAGCAACCGCTGTCGGGACCCATGTCACTTTGCTTGGAAAAACGCCTTCTCCCAAAATTATAATGAAGGCTTTTGAGGAAGTGAAACCTAACCTTATTATTACTGTCCCGTTAGTGATTGAAAAGATATATAAGAATATTATCCAGCCACTCATTAATAAAAAAGGTATGAAGTGGGCACTCAATATTCCTCTGCTCGACACCCAAATCTACAACCAGATACGTAAAAGACTGATTGATGCACTGGGAGGACGGTTTAAAGAGATCATTATCGGTGGCGCCGCTATGGATAAGGAAGTAGAAGAATTCTTCTACAAAATCAAATTTCCTTTTACGATCGGTTATGGAATGACGGAATGTGGCCCGCTTATCAGCTATGCCCCCTGGGATGAATTTGTATTAGGCTCCTCCGGAAAGATTCTGGATATAATGGAAGCACGTATCTATAAAGAAAACCCGGAAGCAGAAACCGGAGAAATCCAGGTTCGCGGAGAGAATGTGATGGTGGGATACTACAAGAATCAGGAGGCAACGCAGGAAGTATTCACGCAGGACGGCTGGTTACGTACCGGCGACCTCGGTTCCATGGACAGCAACGGAAATATTTTCATCCGGGGACGACTCAAGACTATGATCTTAAGTTCTAGCGGACAGAATATCTTCCCTGAAGAGTTGGAAACCAAACTGAATAACCTGCCTTTCATTCTCGAAAGTCTTGTTATCGAACGCAATAAAAAATTAGTGGCACTTGTTTATGCCGATTACGAAGCGTTGGATTCTCTTGGATTAAATAATCCGGATAACCTGAAAACAATCATGGATGAAAATCTTAAGAATCTGAACAGCAACGTAGCCGCTTATGAGAAAATCAGCAAGATCCAACTCTACCCTACTGAATTTGAAAAAACGCCCAAAAGAAGCATAAAAAGATACTTATATAACAGTATTGCTGTCGATTAGCATGTTCTAAAACATATAAAAAGGGGAGAAAAGTGGCCAGTTACAAAAAAAAATATAAAAAAAGTTGGCGTTTCGAGAACAACATATTGAAAAAGTACATACCTTTGCATCGTTTTAATAAAGCAATTGATTGTATTACGTTTTTAAAAAGCAAAGAAAATGAAAAAATTAGTTTTGATGGCCGTAGCTATCGTAGCAGTATCATTCGCATCATGTGGTAACAAAGCAGCTGACGCAGCAAAAGCAACTGCAGATTCTATCCGTATCGCTGACTCAATCGCAGCAGTAGAAGCAGCAGCTCTTGAAGCTGAACAAGCAGCAGCCGCAGCAGCAGATTCTTTGAATGCTGATAGCACTGCAACTGAAACTGTAGCTGAATAATTCAGAAACAGCTAGAGAGAATTGAAAGTCTGCCATGCGAAAGCATGCACAGACTTTTTTTATGCCTTTATTTTTAGCAAGCCACACGTTATTTAGCGTATGAACTTTTCACAAAAGGAGCGTTCAATAAATAATCCAGACTTACTTCTACACTTTCCTCTACCGGAATACTATACTTTTCGATTTCAGCAACGAGATAATTAACGCCTGCAGTTTTTGCATTCTTAAAGATAGCATCAAAACCGACCATTCCACTTTGTCCAATCTCTCTGTGATCTTTCACATGGAATATCTGGAAGCGACCGGGATATTTATTAAAATAATCAACAGGACTGTTTTGTCCGCGAACTACCCAATAAAGGTCCATCTGGAAGAAAACATATTCAGGATTCGTATGTTCCAACATATAATCATACATCACTTTATCTTCTACCTTCTGAAATTCATGAGCGTGATTATGATATCCGAACGACAAACCTTGTTGTTTGCAACGCTTACCTATTTCATTATAATATGCACAATATGTTTCTAAATCCTTGAGCGTCTTAGGTACATCCATCCACGGAGCTACAATATATTTCATACCGGCAGCTTTGTGATCGGCAATACATTGATCCCACCATTCAAGTGACTTTGAATAGTCGCCGGAAGCCAATTCTTCTTTAGACAATTGTCTTGTACAATGTGAAGACAAGACTTTTAATCCTGCCGATTCGACATCTTTCTTAAATTGTTGGGGAGTACGGTCATAAAATTTACCGTTGTTATAATTGGCTGCTTCAACACCGGTATATCCCATGTTTGCCAATTTCTTCAGAAGAGCAGTATAAGTGGGGTCACACTTACCATTTTTGTTGTCTACCTTGTTTAATATATCTCTGACAGAATAGAGCTGAATTGCTACTTCTTTTTTAGCTTTTTTCTTGGTTTGTGCCGTTACTGCCAGTGGAATCATGAAAAGAGCAGCCAATGCACAGATATAAATTCTAGTTTTCATATAATAGATATTAGTGGGTTACAATAATTCAGGTTTACATAGAAAAAAACAGGCACGGATTACACAGACTTCACGGTTACTCCATGGCAATCGCCATTCAAAAAAACGTGAAATACACGTAACCCGTGCCTTTCTTTATTGCTATTCAATTAGTCCAAAACTTTCACGCGGATGTTGCGGAACCAAACATCGTCACCGTGATCTTGCAAACCAATGAAACCTTCATGATTTTCGCCACCGCAATTATTCAGCAATTCAAATGCCAAAGGCCATTTTTCTTCGCTGAACTTGCTTGCTTGCAACATATCAGTCCATTGTTTTGTCCACAAATGATATTCAAGTACGTTTTCATCGTTTTGTCCGTGAACAACAGTACCTTTATAAACCATAATCTTAGCCTTGTTCCATTCGCCAAACGGTTTAGAGTTTTGAGGAACTGCCGGAATCATGTCATACAAAGAAGCTGACTGGCGATTGTTGTCCTTACCCAATTTAGCATCCGGATGATTGGCATTATCCAAAATCTGATATTCAGGTGCAGAAATATAAATAGGTTCAAGTACATCATTACCATCTTTATCTTTGGAAGTGACCTCTTGAGCCAAATACAGAATACCAGAATTGCTACCTTTAGCAACCTTCCATTCCAGTTCCAACTCAAAGTTTTTAAATTTGTGAGCAAAGATCAAGTCACCACCATCACCGTCTTGAGCTTCACCGCCACCGGAACCGTTAAATTTGATACAGCCATCTTCGATTGTCCATTTAGAAGGAACACGGTCTTTTCCATAACCACGCCATCCGTTAAATGTTTCGCCATCAAAGATAGTGATATAACCATTTTCATCAACAGGCAGATTTAAACTATCAGTTTCCGGTGCTTTCAATGATTTAGAGTAAGACAATGCTACTTTATTTTGCTCTTCCGGAGCATTTGCTTTCTTCTGACCACCGCAAGAAGCGAAAACGCCTGCAGCAAGACAACAACAAGCTAATGGATAAAATACTTTTTTCATGATATCAACTATTTAATTTTTAATCTTTAATTTTTAATCTACTTTTATCTTGGCATATCAGGCAGTCTCCAGCCTTCACGATAACTATGTTTCACCAATTCAGCTGCAAACTGTTTTGCATTGATCGGATCAGTCCATGTCTTATCAAATGTAGGATGACCGTCATGAATCTTGAATCCGTCTTTGATAACGGTACGAATGGTTTCGTTGTCACCGATATTTGTAAAGCACATGTTAGCTCCATCCCATTCAAGAGTTTTGTTCAGCGCTTGCAGACGAATAGCCAATACACCCATTGCCACCATTTCATTCATTGGTCCGGCTTCTGAAAAATCAGATTTAGTCATGATACGATTGGATTTATCTTCTTTACATGCACGTACCCAATCCATCTCGTGACCACCATTCATTGCATTAGGAACACGACGACAAACCTTCGGCGCATTTGGCTTACGACCAGAAAGCAACCAAGGATTCTGTCCATAACATCCGCAAATCAAGGTATCTTTCGTTCCGTGGAAAATAGTCAAACCGCCACCACTCTGCATCAGTTGTTTTCCTTCCGGGAATCCTTTCGGACGTTCGGGCATCATACCACCATCGTACCAATGTACTTCCACTTCAGGCATCGCCACTTTAGGCATATTATTACGAGCCGGGAAAATCATCTTCACATGCTGTGCCTGTGGTGCACAAGCGTTTAACAATAAAGTTGACGATCCTTCCACTTTAATAGGATATTGCAAATTCAATGCTCTAAACGGCTGATGCAAAATATGGCAAGCCATATCGCCTAATGCACCTGTTCCGTAATCCCACCATCCACGCCAGTTCCAAGGATGATAAATAGCATTGTAAGGATTCATTTTAGCAGGACCTGTAAACAAATCCCAATTCAATGTGCTAGGAATTTTATCAACCTTTTCAGGAACATTCAATCCTTGAGGCCAAATAGGACGGTCTGTTGCACATTCGACTTTCGTTACGTCACCGATTTCACCATTCCAAATCCATTCACACACTAAATCCGTACCTTCATCAGAAGAGCCTTGATTACCCATTTGGGTAACCACACCCGTTGATGCAGCCAGCTTTGTCAACAAACGAGATTCATAAACAGAGTGGGTCAATGGTTTCTGACAATACACATGTTTTCCCATTGTCATTGCGTCAGCAGTGATAATAGCATGAGTATGGTCGGCAGTTGCGATAATCACACCATCGATAGACTTACCCATTTCATCATACATCTTACGATAGTCCCAGTACTTTTTAGCCTTGGGGAATTCGTCGAACACGCCTTTTGCGTACTTCCAATCCACATCACAAAGAGCTACAATATTTTCAGTGCCCTTTACATGATTAATGTTGGCATGTCCCATGCCACCAATACCCACAGCTGCAAGATTTAATTTATCAGTAGGCGACACATGCCCATGACTCATACCTAAAATTGTACTAGGAGCAATGGTTATACCTGCTAAAGCAGCGGCTCCCGTTTTGAGAAACTTTCTCCTCGAAATGTTTGACATGATTTTATTTGTTTAAGGGTTAATAATCTTTGGAAGGTTGCCGTGCAACAATCCATATCCATTTTTCATGTTTTTTCTTCGTTCGCGTATTTGCTCCAAAGTGCGCAAATTACCAATAGCAGGCAAATCGTGTTTGCGGGTATCTTTCAAGAATGTCCACGCATATTCGGATGCAATAGCCGAATCGCGCATTAACGGTAATCGAGAACTGCGTTTTCCGGTTTCTACCGAGTCAGCAAACAGGTCACACAACACGTCTATATTCTTGCCGCCAAAAGGTTTCTCTACACGGATGGTTTGGTTGACACCGTGCAGGTCGACAACAGCAGTATTGAAGTCATGCGTCATACGCACAACCCCTTTTGTACCTATAATATCTACATACGAATTATGTGTCTGGTCTTTAGATAATTGCCCATAAACAAATCCCTGGGTAATATCAAAAACGACCCCGTTTTGAAAAGTTCCGTGACATTGTACCCACCAAGGATCCTTGTAGTTCCACATATTCACTCCCTGGGCATTCCATGTTCTATAATCACATCCTGCATACCAACGGGTAATATCTACGTAGTGCATTCCACAATCATGGAAAGCAGGTCCCTCATATTCATGACCTTCACCTGGTGCCAAGCCGGGAGTCATGTGACAAATACGGATAATAGCCAGCTCTCCAATCTCCCCTTGCTGGATATATTCCTTCATTAAATTATGATACCAAGAATTTCGCAGATACAAGTTTACCGTAGAAATGAGGTTTGTGTTTTCTGTCATTTCTACGACTTTCCACTCATTTTCCATTGTATCCGCAACAGGTTTTTCTGAAATAATGTGTTTGCCGTAACGAATAGCTTTTTCTATTTGTTCCATCCGCGAGTCAGCCAAAGTGAAAAGTCCGACTACCTGCACACTTTCATCCTCAAAAATCTTTTGATTATCTTCTGATATAATAGAGTTAGGAGAAAGCTTCTTGGCTAACTGACGCGATGCCGGATTGGTATCACAGATATAAGCAATATTCCACCGATCACTTTTAGTCATCGCTTCCCAGTAGAATCTTCCCATCCTACCAAAACCGATAATTCCAACTTTAATTCTCGTGTCTACTGAAGATTGCGTGTTCATAATTAAACATAGTGAATTTAAGTACAAATAATAGATAAAACATCAACTCCTAACTATCAAACTGATGAGCTAAAAACTGATATTGCAAATCTAGCCAAATAAATAACGGCTTATTTGACTTACACTACTTTATGTAGATATAAAATTAGTTCTTTTTACTATTAATCAACAACTTAGCTAGCTTAACACATCAAAAAAATGTAGATGATTTGGAAAGTATTATAATGTTAAAATGATAATTATGTCTCTTGTGTTGAACTAATTTTCATAATTTCATTCTCAAATTCATCTCTGTCGACGGCTGCCTTATTTCTCATTTTCGTACGATAATTATAAACCGTACTTGTAGAGCAACGGAGGAAGTTCGCTATCTTCCCACTATCCGTAATACCCAAGCGTAATAAAGCATAAATACGAAGTTCTCTGTTCAATAAAGCATCCGGTTTTAAAATAATTTTCTCCTCATCTTTCAACAGAGCGTTAAAATCAGATACAAAAGTGGGATACAAACCTAAGAATACCTTATCAAAACGAGTGTATAAAGCGTCAAGCTCTTCATCAATAAGCGCAGATGATTTTAGCTTCTTAATCAGTTCATCATAGTATTTATTAATAGCTATTTTATACAGCATATTCTGATATTTCTCCATTTTATGGATATAACTAAAACAGACATCAAAGAATTCGGCTATATAATACTCCTTTATACTATTAATTTCGCACAACTGATTATTTGTATCATTCAGCTGGCTGTTCATGCTATTCAGTTTGTTGTTCAATCGTAAAAGCTCCTCATTACTCTGTGCCAATGCCTGTTTTATTTTCAACGTCTTTTTCATCTGAATATAGATGAAAAGCACCAACAGGACTAAAAGAAAAAGGATAATACTTGTAGAAACAAGAAAAGTAGTCAGATGCGACCGTGATCTGGCCTGCTCCGCCTGATAAGCCGTATTAATAATAGAATTGAATTTATAAATTTCGATGGCCCGGAAATGAATACCGGAAGATATAACGTCATCGATAGCGGACTGTGTAAATTTAAAGGCATCAGCTAAATTCTGTTCATCATAAGCTATCAATGCAAGAGATTGCAGGGATGCATTTTCCCGCGTAGCATTCCGGGTATCGGCTATTGCCGACAACATCAAATATTTTTTTTCCTCATCATACTTTTTTTGATGGTGACATAACCTGGAATATGAATGAGTTATCATAGCATAATTGGGCGTCCCCACTTCCTCAATCTCCAGCAGTTCTTTATAAATTTCTTTCGATTTCAGCGTATCACGCCAAATATAATAAGAAGCCTGGGACATTCGATAATCCCAAGAAGTGTGGTCAATAAGGGCAAACAGCGAATCCTGATAAGCAGCCTGCTGCTTACCATACAGATTGTTGGCGACAGAAATCGAATAGTGTCCCCAAAAGCTGGAATAAGTTTGATAATAGTTTATTAATAAATCTCTGGGAAGTTCTGAAGTCTTTATACTTTTCAAAATAATCTCCGCTTCGCGAAACCTGCCACACATCGAATATAAAAGACCAAGATTTAAAAACGACTGATTGGTGAAATAGGGTTTATTCAGCCGACGGGAAATCTCAATATTACGATCAACATAATGGATGGCTGAATCAATATGAAACTTTTTATATTCGTTATATAACCGTAGATTGATTCTATATTCTCCTTCAAGAGTCAAACCGGGACTTTTCAACATACATTTTATCCGGTTTATCCGATCCTCTTTCTCTTTAACAAAGACGTGTTTTTCATCTATCACTCTACGCAAAGAATCAGTCAATAGTTTCAACTCATTATTTGCATAAAGAACACTGCCAATTCCCAAAGCAATCAGCAGAAGCAAAAACCTCTTCTTTAGAAAACAATAGTCGAATTTCATAATAGTAATAGCAAAGATAACAAAAAAAAGCGATTTATTCGTTCAGAACAAATCGCTTTTCATATATGAAGTAAATTTGCTCTTATTCAGCAACTACCTCGAAAGGAATTTCTACCGAAACTTCCTTGTGGAGCTTAACGATAGCCTTGTAACTACCAACTTCTTTCACAGCGTCTTTTACAACGATAATCTTTCTGTCAACTTCATGCCCCAGTTTAGACAATGCTTCAGCAATCTGGATGTTACCAACAGAACCGAAGATAGTACCGGTTGAGCTAACTTTAGTTGCGATAGTCAAAGAAACGCCTTCCAACTTAGCAGCCATAGCCTCAGCATCTTTCTTGATTTTCTCAAGTTTGTGAGCGCGCTGTTTCAGTTCTTCAGCCAACATTTTCTTTGCAGAAGGAGAAGCGATGATAGCTTTTCCAGTCGGGATCAGATAATTACGACCGTATCCGGATTTCACGTTTACGATATCGTTCTTATAACCCAAGTTTACTACGTCTTCTTTCAATATAATTTCCATACTTTTCCTCCTTCTTATTTCATCATGTCAGTTACATAAGGCAGCAATGCCAAGTGACGAGCTCTCTTCACAGCCTGCGCAATACGACGTTGGAACTTCAAAGAAGTACCAGTAATACGACGCGGAAGGATTTTTCCTTGTTCATTCAAGAATTTCTTCAAGAATTCAGGATCTTTGTAGTCGATATACTTAATACCACTCTTTTTGAAACGGCAGTATTTTTTCTTCTTAACGTCTACTGACGGCGGAGTTAAATATCTGATTTCTGATTGAACTTGTTGTGCCATGATTAATCCTCCTTTTTGTTTGATTTAACACTTCTTCT
>NZ_DAWCXD010000083.1:0-21466 GCF_052357945.1 Bacteroides sp.
CCGGAGAAGTACGTACCACCGGCAGGCCTGCCGTATAGTTCACCCCGTCTTCCATAGCCAAGGCCTTGAACGGAGCCAGCCCCTGATCGTGATACATCGCCAGGATACCATCAAAATGAGTATAATTGCCCGAACCCATAAATCCGTCGGCCGCATAAGGACCGTAGCAAAGGATTCCTTTTTCTTCCATTTCTTTCATGGCAGGGATAATCACTTCCTGCTCTTCCATTCCCAACAAACCACCGTCTCCGGCATGAGGATTGAGAGAGAGCACCGCAATACGCGGAGCGCCGATACCGAAATCCTGTTTCAAGCAACGATGGAATATCATCAGTTTCTCCTGAATCAGTTCTTTGGTAATCGTAGTCGCGATCTCCCTGACAGGGATATGTGTCGTAACCAAAGCCACCCGGAAGTCATTCTTCATCAAAATCATCAATGACTTATCACCATTACCCAGACGTTCTTCGATATATTCCGTATGTCCGGGGAAGGAGAACTCTTCCGACTGAATCGTATGTTTGTTGATCGGAGCTGTTACGATAACGTCTATCAACCCTTCGCGATATTCTTCGATGGCACGTTCCAAAGCCCCCAGCGCAGCTTTACCGGCTTCGGGGTCGGGTTTGGAAAATTCCACTTTCACCTCATCATCCGTACAGTTCACCACGCTCAAACGGTTGTACCCCGCTTCGGTAGCAGAGTTGACAATGCTAAAATTGGCCTGTATATCCAGCGCTTTGCGATGATAAGCCGCTACTTTCGGTGAGCCATAAATGATCGGAGTACATAGTTCCAACATCGTAGGGTCGGAAAATGTCTTAAGAATCACCTCATAGCCCACCCCGTTAATATCTCCTTGGGTGATACCTATCCTTATCTTGTTATCTTCCATGTTTTTATTTATTAGTTTGTTCCGCTTCCTTAGATGCTTCTCCCAATGGAATCTGCTTCTGCTGAACTTCATTCGGAAGTTTCAGTGTATACAGAGATGCTTCCATCTGGCGTACCAGGTTGCGTTTCATTTTATCAGGTGAATAAACAAATATTTCTGCAGTAATAATTCGTTGGTTTTTCTCGTCCAGACGAGTATGAGACACATACGGACCACCCATAAAGTCGCCCTTCATACGCCACAGGCCACGTGCTTCCATTGTGTAGCTGTTCTGCACATTGATCGGACGGACATCGGTCAGCAAACTATCGGTCGACATATAAACGCCCTCCTTGAATCCGGGGATATTGGCTTTCATCACGGAGTCACGTTTGTGCACAAAATATTCTTTGGTAAACGTATCCTTGTCAGTGTACGGATAAGAGTACATCACAAAGTTACGGTCGGCAGTACCTGTGTTGGTAGAAGCCCAGAAGAAATCATCCCCGGTCTTTGAATTAGCCAGTTCGGCATCCACCCAGATGTCGCATCCGAACAAACTGTCCACTTTCTGCGAAATGAAATTACTGTGTTTCCCTTCCAGGAACGTAATCTGACGGTTCATTTCCGCACGGGTAAAGAAGTCGACAATCGTCTTTTTGTTCTCTTCCACAAACTTCTCAAACTCTTCTTCGTTCGGAGCCTGGATAGTCAATATCATCTGCGGATTGGCATACACGTCCTTCGCATATTTGAACGAGGCTTTCGTATATATATCCTGTATATCTACAATAATAATGTTACGTATCAACTTCAGCGTAGAATCATAATCTTTCGGTGAAGTATACATAATCCGGAAAGAAGGTTCCGACTGCGGCAAACCGGGCATATCAGCATCGAGCGCATCATGTAAAGCCCTTCCGGCAGCACGATCCCAAACACCGTGATCTACTACAACCAAAAGCTCGTAAGCACGACCACTAGAGGTGTGATTTCCTTTCAGACCACAAGATGCAACGACAAAGGCTACCAAAGCGATGCATAAAATAAAAGAGTACTTTTTCATGATGTTCGGTTTTATATATTAACTTTCATTATTTTTCTCCTGTTTCGCTGTCGACAGCATACCGCAAGCGGCAAAAATATCTTCGCCCCTGGATGAACGGATAGTGGTGAAAAGTCCGTGTGACGTCAGATAATCACGAAAACGGGTCATCGTATCCATGTCCGCCCCCTCGAGGTCTACCCCCGGTATGGCATGAAAACGAATCAGATTCACCCTGCAATCTAGCCCGCGAAGAAGTTTCAGCAACTCTTTAGCATAGACCTGCGAATCATTGAGCCCTTTAAAAACAATATATTCAAACGAAAGTCGACGTTGTTTACTAAAATCATAGTTTTTTAACAGTTCCACCATTTCGGTGATTGAAAACGCCTTTTCCGCCGGCATTAATTCAGCACGCTGAACGGTCAGCGGAGAGTGAAGGCTGATGGCAAGGTGGCAGTCATTTTCTTCGATAAAACGCTGCAATCCTTTCCGTAGCCCGACAGTAGAAAGCGTGATACGCTTCGGACTCCATGCGTAACCGTAAGTAGCGGTCAGTAGTTCCAATGCTTTCAATACCTCATCCAGGTTATCGAGCGGCTCGCCCATTCCCATCATTACGACATTAGTCAGTTTATCCCGTTCCGGCAGCGAATGAATCTGGTTTATGATCTGGCTGGCGGTCAGGTTAGCCGTATACCCCTGTTTACCGGTCATACAGAACTTACAGTTCATCTTGCAACCTACTTGTGACGACACGCACAACGTTGCCCGGTCATCATCCGGTATATAAACCGACTCTACAAAATGGTTCTCACCCACTTTATAAAGATACTTCACCGTACCATCTACAGAGCGCATTTCATCTACCGGAGCTTCCGCTCCCACCTCATAGTTCTGCTTGAGCAACTCCCGGTGTTTCAATGACAAATTAGTCATATCATCAATCGAGGCTACCTTCTTTTCGTAAAGCCAGGATGCAATCTGCTTGGCAGCAAAGCCGGGCATACCCAGTCTTTTTGTCAATGATTGAAGCTCTACAAGAGTCATTCCTAAAAGGGGATATTTAGACATTCTTCTTTCTGTTGATAGTTTATATCTGCAAATGTAAGGAAATAAAGTCGATTTCCGTATAGCAGGAATGTAAAAGTTAACAAAAAAGGAAGTATACCCAAGTTATTATTTAACAAAGCTGATATATTGAAGTAGCGTTCGCGCCAATTCAGAGTCCTCGCCATTCCGTTTCACTTCGTGACCATACGCCTCACGGAAACAAGCCAGCGCATCTTTCCGTTCATAACAATATTTGTGTAAAACCCCTAAGTTTTGACAAGCCACAATCGTATCTTCATTCTCCCATCCCTGATGCTTCTTTCGCAGTTCAAACTCTTTGAAGAAAGCCGCTTTCGCCATTGGATAATCCTTCTTTTTCGTATAAGCCAGTGCTTTGTAGTAATATACCAGACAGGAAGAATCGGGGTCACCATCATCATGAATATCCAGGGAGGTTGCTATACGAATCACATTATCATAATCTTTATTCATGTAATATTGCTGCATAATATCACATCTTAATGCCTCGTAACGGATAGTCAATTCTGCCAAACGAGGCTTTTCGCTGAAAAACACTTCATGCAGAAGAGACTCATGGAAGAATAAAGTAGCGGCCTGCTCATCGTTACGCTCATTCATTATGCGTTTGAATTCTATGCATAGATAATACAACTGTTTATGACAAGCGACTATCTGCTTTCTATTATCTATCTGCATAGAAATATCCAATGCCCGATTCATCAGATTCCACGCTTCATCGTATTGCTTAACACAATAAAGACATCTACCTTGCATACGCATGCATTTAGCCACTCCACTTGACAATCTACCATTCAAAGATTCGTGCATTTTAGCTACTTTCCGGAATTGTTCGGCCGCACTCTCTTCGTTTTTCTTATAATAATCGCAATAAGCCAGCAGTTCGTAAAGTTCAATGATTTCTGCCATATTATTCTCGTCAGTAGAAGCCGCATGATAGCCAAGCGCTCTATTTAGATAAGTCACCGCTTCATTATATTGCCCATTATAATAACATGCCATCCCCAAATTCCTACATGTATCAGTAATCTGGGGTACCGGAATCGGTACAATATTTTCCTGCATCATCAATGCTTTCAGGAAACAATCACATGCCATTTCATATTCTTCGTCACGGGCATAGCGACATCCCTCGTTCATTTTCAGCACTGATCTGGCAATTGGCGGTATAGCAGCTCCTTCCATACATTTCTCACTCACAACATTTGCTACCTTTGTCAGGTGAAAAGAACGACTTAAGAAAGTAGCTATATCATTAGCAATGACAGGAATCAAAAAAGAATCAACCTGACCAAAGTCCGATTCGGCATAGACATCAGGCATAAAAGAAGAGTCGTCGCTCATAAGTGCCTTCCAGCAATCTTCCAACAAAGAATAATTCGTACGATACAGAATTTCGAAGAGTTCTACATCACAAATCCACTTTCTCAAGAAATTCCGCTCCTGCATCTTATAACCTTGATAAGTAATCTCCACTTTATAGCGATAAGAATCATGGTAGCAGAACTGTTTCATACGATAGCTATAATCAGCAAAAGTCAGTTGGTGCGAAAGGATATCTTCATTGTCCAGAAGAGAGGTTATTATTTTATGACGACACTTATCGATGCACATATCGCCTTGAGCGAAGCATCGTTTAATCGCCTCTACCATTTGTGTGTCACAAATACAATATCGCCCTCCTTTGTTGGTGAGCCAGCTACTCATTTCCACTTTCAACTGTGACCAAAGCATCTGATTTATGCCTGCCATGCTCTTTACTTCATCTTCGGTAAATCCTTCTAAAGTAAGTGAAAGCATCAGAAGCGTTCTTCCAATCTCTTCGAAACCATAATCAGCCGACAAACGCCGAAGCACACTGTCATAAAATTGCTCAACCTCATTGAGCCGGCAATATCCACTCATATATTCATAGAGAGCATCGTACTGACCGAACGAAACCAGCTCATTGAGCAATACACTTAAACAGCGCGGTTGTTTAGCCAGCACCCACGAACCAAGAATATCTTCCTGCTGTGCAGACAAGGTCTTGGAGTAAGCAGACAAATATTGTTTTGAGAACTCCTTAGCATCCACTTGTGAAAAACCATTCAACTGGAAATGAACGTACCCATTCTGAATAAAAGGCAGATAGGCAGTAGATGATGCAGAAAAGCTCAACACAACCTTCACGTTTGAAGGGATAGATGCGAATAAAGAGAACAATGATACTTCAGTCGGATTTAAATAACTAATGTCATCAATCAACAGAATGACAGGATACCTTGATGCGCCTAATACACTCCACAATTGAGCAAACTTCTGAATAGAATTCAAATCTTCTTCAATCTCCTTGAGATTTCGAAGCGTGTTTCCCGAAAAAGCACCCAATATATTATTCCCAAGTGCAATCGAATTTTGCACAATATCCATGATTGATTTGGCGGAACTTTGAGACGAGTCCGGCTCTTTAGAAACTTCAGCCGCAAACAACTTTTCTTCACCTAAAGATTGATGTTTGAATGCATTCTGGCACTTTGAGGCTAACATTCTCACCAACGTTGCCGGATAAGAAGACAGAGCAGTACTATCTAACCGATGATAGATGGGAATTATCGGCATATCATTATTCACTAAATCGCTCCAATGAGCCAATAAAGCACTCTTGCCAAGACCACAATCGCCCGTCACTACCAGACACCGTTGCTCATCCGCCGCCAAAAAGTCAGCAAATGCCTGATCTGCTTCAGATATTGAGTGATAATTGAATAAGAGTTCATTGCGTGCCAGTTGTTCTTGCAACTCCTGATTATCTTCAACAGTCAGTATTTCAGGAAACTCCCGTTCAATCAATCTTGTGAAAGCACGCCCTACAAAGTCACACAATTGCTCGGGCGAATCATACTCCTGCACAGGATAACGATCCTGTTGCAAAATACTCTCTTTCAGACGTTTCAGTTTAAGAGCCTCCTCTTCAGGGCAAGACAGTTCATCATCTGCCGACTGTTTTATATAAAAATAGGCATGTAACGGATTGGGATTGCGCAGTACACCAAACTGCATTTCAATTTCCGTCACACTCAAATGGTGATTCAAGTCATCTTCTATCCAACGATATTCCAAGCTGTCATTCAGAGTTTGAGATAAATCTTCATAACTGGGACACCATCCATAGCGGTCGCCTACCATACCAATGAAGAAAGGCCGGGAGTTAACGATCTCTTTCAGGCATATTTCAACAACCTTGCCGCTTTTCGCATCTTCTTCTGTGATTCCCCAACGCAAATCAACCAATGAAATGGTGGCACCACGGCTGGCAGCCTTCACTTGCAAACCCTTAAAGAGTTTGACTAATGCAGAACGTTCCATCTCCATGTCTCTGAACGTTGACGAAAGGAATACACGGATAACACGTGAATTTTCAGCGGGAACTGAATACTGGGCTAGTTGTTTAGTCATAATATAGATTCGTATTAGTTAATGAAGTATTCCACAAAGCCAATTGATAAAGATTGGCAAGATATGGAAATTTAATCAGATAACAAAGACCATAAACAAAAAAAACGAGCACAAAAAAGGCACGGATTACACGGGTTTCGCGGTTCCCTCATAAGTTTAAACCGCGTAAATCCGTGTAATCCGTGCCTACTATCTATTACTTGCTACTTGTTTAGAAGAACAAGAAGCGTGTATCTTTTACGTTTGCTTTCAGATACAAATCATTCATCAGACGGCTGGCAAAACGTGCGTGCATGTTAGTCAGCGTAGCTTCTTCTGCTTTTGCGTCGAATGTTTCGTTCAGTTTGTCCTTGCCGTATACCTGCAATACAAATACTCCGGCATTACCTTTGATAGGAGCGCTCAACTGATTTACTTCAGCTGCAGAAGCATAAGCACCTACCAGCGGTTCGCTGCTGCGCAATGCTGATACGTATGCAGGAGCTGCAAAAGTAACCATCTTCAAAGAGTCGCTGACTGCATTAGTCATCTCTTTGTACTGGTTGAATGAAGTTGCATTGGCAGCTTTCATGTCAGCCATAATCTTTTCAGCTTTCTTATCTTTTACGATTTCAGCTCTCAACTGATCCTGTACTGCTTTCAACGGACGATATCCTTCCGGCTTAATGCCTACCAGACCTACTACCATCATGTGATCGCTTTCGCCACATTCGTACAAGCCGGAAACATCACCCGGTTTTGCTTTATCAAACGCCCATCTCAACGCTTCTTTTGTACCTCTTACGCCACCGATATTGTGTTCAGAGCTACTCAAATCCATTCTGTCGAGCAGTCTGTAACCGGCTTCTTCAGCGTTAGCTACCATCTTTTCTACACTCGGATTAGCTGCGATAAACTGGCTGAAATCATTATAAGCACGGTTGTAAGTTTCTTTGCTGAACTCTACTTCACGTTTGATAACAGCTACTTTATATTTGTCTTTTACAGATTTCTTGTTAGTCACCTGAAGAATTACGTTTGCTTGTCCCATCGGCAAGTTCACCAGTTCGTTCACACCTGCATTGTTGATAGCAGAGATAAATTTCAGGTTATCGCCGTCTATCTGTGCACCTTCGTACTGTGCAGAAGTTAGCCAGTTTGCATCACCAGTCTGACCATATTTCTTTGCCAGATCAGCAAAGTTAGCACCACCCTTGATCGCGTTGTAGATACTGTCAGCCAAGGTCTTTGTTTTCAAAGCATCTTCTGCGTATACCTGAATCTGACGGAATTCGACAGAGTCGGCAGCAGCAGCTTTAGCTACAATTTTGAAAGAGTTGATTGTATTGTCGGCACCGTTATAGTAAGGACCATAAATAGTACCTACCGAAGCAGAGTCCAAACGGGCAACTACATCTGACGGGAAAGCTGTTTTGTTATAGAACAAGTCTACATAAGGAGCTTCCGAGCCAGTCGAGCGGATGAAAGAAGTATAATCTTCCGTAGTAGTAGCCAACTGTTCAGTAGCTTCGTCCACTTCTTTCTGGATAGCAGCTCTGTCTTCAGCACTTGCAGTCACTTGTACATCAATGTACTTGATGTCACGAGTTTCCTGATATTGCTTGAATTGTTCTTTCTTCTTGTTATACAAGTCTTTCAGTTCCGATTCTTTCACTACGATTGTAGAGTCCACTACAGAAGAGTAAGGAATACCAGCCATCAACACGTTGTACTGGTTCACTCTTGCGTCGAAAGCGTCCTGTGCTTCCACCGGATTGGAAAGAAGAGCTTTAGACACCAATGCCTGATACTTTTCTGCCAGACGGCTCTCGATCAGAGTTTTCTGAATGAAAGACCAGTATTTATACATGTTATTGTATTGTTCAGCATACTGTGCCGGCATTTGTGATTCGCTCATCTTGGCATATTCCACGAGGAACTTATTCAACATATCCTTGTCAAAGTTTCCTGTTTGCGGATTCTGGAAAGGAGTTTGTCTCAACAAAGGATGAACGCCTGCTTTCAGGATGTCCTGGATTTCAGCAGCAGAAACAGTCAATCCCAGTGCTTTTGCTTCTTTTTCGATCAGTTTATTGTTTACGTAGGAACGCCATACTTCATCGCGCACCTGATTGGTTTGTTCGTCATTCAAGGCGGTCACCCCACGCATGAGTTTCACCACTTCGGTATATTCTTCTACCAAATTCTGATACTCTTGAGCGGAAAGAGCGTCTCCGTTCACCTCACCTACGTCATGTGCCTGATGCGGCTGCATCACCTTCCATGCGTCACCCGCAATGAAAGCAAACAGCGCCAAGCCGATAACAATCACCAATAGAGGTCCTTTCGACCTAATGTTTTGTAACGTTGCCATTTTGATTAATACGATTTATGTTTATTATTATTTCTTTCTTTTGTCGTTTTAGCGCACGAAGATACAAAAAATGCTAATATGCATCTATTTATTGGCTAAAAATTTCTTGATTATCGTCATTATTCCAAGACTTTTAATCGCACGAGTTCTATTTTTGTCGCTGTGACCTTAATTATCTTGAATTGATAACGTCCTACCCGGACCACTTCATGCAACTTCGGGAAGCTCTGATATTGGTTCAGGATCAACCCTCCTACTGTCAGATAATCATCCGACTCGGGCAAGTCGAGTCCGTACGTCTCATTGACTTTTTCTATCTCCAGGCGGGCGGACAACACATACTCGCGTTCGTCGATCTGCTTGCTGATATAGGAAGTGTTATCGTGTTCGTCTTCTATATCTCCAAAGATTTCTTCAACGAGGTCTTCCAAAGACACGATGCCGGACGTACCGCCAAATTCATCCACCACTACGGCAATCGTTTTCTTTTGCTGCATGAAGAGTTTCATCAGTTTATGGGCGGACATCGTTTCGGGCACAATCGGCACTTGTTTCACATTCTCATGCCAGTTTTTCGGGGCACGGAACATTTCCGACGAATGGATATAACCGACTACATTGTCGATATTCCCGTCATATACGATTATCTTGGAGATTCCGGATTCTATGAAGCGGCTTTTCAGCTCGTCCAGCGAGGTAGTCAGATCAACAGCCACCACTTCGGTACGGGGAACGATGCAGTCGCGGATTTTTATGTTCGAGAAGTCGAGGGCGTTCTGGAAGATTTTCACTTCCGTGTCCAACTCTTCTTCATTTTCGGCATTATCAATGCTGCTTTGTACGAAGTAATCGAGGTCGACTTTTCCAAAAGCTCTGTCGGACGCATCCTTATTAACTTTCATTCCAAAGAGACGAAGGAAGATACAAGACAAGCCGGAGGCTAATTTGGAGATGGGATAGAGAACCACATAACAAACAATAAGCGGAATGGCAAAAACATTCAAGACCAGATTAGGATTGATTTTGAAGATTGTTTTCGGCAAAAACTCTCCGGTCACCAGGATAATCAGGGTAGAAATAACGGTCTGCGCCAACACCATCAGGAAATGATTGTCAATGAATCCCGCCAGCAGATTGTCGCCGATAATCTGTGCCATCAGAATACCATAGATGACTAGTGCGATATTATTCCCCACCAGCATGGTAGAGATAAATTCATTCGGGTTCTTGAAGAAGATAGAAAGGATGCGGGACGTAATTCCCCCCTTGCGTTCCATCTCAAAACGCAGTTTGTCTACCGACACAAAGGCAATCTCCACTCCTGAAAAGAAAGCAGAAAAGACCATGGTGATAATTAGAGAGATATAAATATTCATAAGTTTTGATTTACGATCAGACGATTTACGAGGTACGGTACAATGATATGACTTCGCCTATTTCGCAGTATCTTTATTCACTGAATCCGGCAGTGCTTTTGTTTCCGGTTGGGGCGGACCGCTACTCGCTTCCTCGTCCACATAGAAAATACCTTCAATATTACGAATGGTATATATAGTCATTTGCTGGTTCGAGTCGAAGCCGTGTCCTGTGATAATTCTGTCCGGTTGCTGAATACGTATAAACTTGTCGGAATAGACTTTTTGAGTGGCCTCATTCCAGTAGAGCAGTTCGGTGTTAAAACGCTCTCCTTTGCGGTTCTGTATATCCACATTCCCTATCAGCTTCCAAAGCCTTTCTTTGTCATAATAATAGGCAGTATCTGCTTTAATACTGGCTTCTACATTAAAGATAGAGTCGAACTGCTCCATATACACACCTTTTTCAAACGCCCAATACGAAGGCTTTTTACGGTCGTACATCATCCACTCTTCCGTGTTCACCCTATAACGTGTCACTCCGGAATCGGAAATAAGGGTAGTAACTCCCAATGTGGTCATCACCGGAAGAGAATCACGTTCTGTGATAGCCTCTCCCATAGCTTTCTGTTTTCCGCCACAGGAAGATAATAAAAGAAGCATAACAACCACCCCGAAGGTGATTGTTATGCTCATGCTTTTATGCAACAAACGGTTTCTTCGTTTTCGCAACATACGGTTATCTAATCGTTGTAGTCTCTCCTATCCAACCGCCGATAGTGATGCGGTCGCCTTGCTTGTAACCTAACATAAACAGGTCTTTAGCTTGTGGAGTATGACCAGAATATCTACCGATCAAGCTGTTAGCTTCTTCAGCTACGCTCGGATCTACTTGTTTTGCACGTTGCAGTTTGTCGATTACTGCAAAGTAAGTACACTTGTTCAAAGCTGACTCGTCGCTCCAGTTAGGGCTCATTGCATACAGATTGGCAATCAGGATATATGGAGCACCATAGTTTTCGTTGAACCCGATAGCTTTCTGACAATATGCTCTTGCTTGAGACAGTTTTTTAGCAGAAGCCAATACAGCTCCGGCAGCGTATGCTTTTTCAGCTTTCTTCACGTTGTCAGTTTCCAATCCAATGGCTTCGTCGAAGAATTTGACAGCACCGTCGATGTCACCTTTCTTAAATGCTTGGTAAGCACATCCGGTAGCGGCATCTGCACTAGGTTCTATTTTGTACACATAGAAAGCAGCCTGTTGATAAGCTTCGCTTTCCGTACATCTCATCATTTTCATGATATCGATTACTTTCTTCAAGTAAGCCAGGTCTGTTTGGTTAGCTTCTACTTTCGGTCCATAGATGTTTTGCAGTGATTCGCAATCAGCCGTTCCGCTGTTTACAAACAAAGCAACCAGATTATCTTTGATACCTTGCAAGTTTTTCTTCTTTGCTTCGTTCGTTTCAGCGGCAATAGCAGCATCAGCATATTCAGAAGCAGCCAGATAATCCTGAATGAATTGTTCCTTATGGTTAGGATCTGTTTTCAGTTTATCCAAAGACATTTGCAGGAAATAGAAGATAGTAGCGGCAGCAGATTCAGCTTTTACTGCATTTACCGACTGGCTCAACCATTGATAAGCCTGATTAACATCAATTTTCGGAGCGAAAGCGATGTAATCTACTGCTTTGATACCCAGAGCTTCATCAGCAGAAGACACTTTTGTACCTTTAGCCAAGAACTCATCTGTGTATTTGATACGCAAATCATGCGTATTCATCAGCTCATCAAAATATTTCTGATATTCCGGATTATTCCTATCCTTGATTTGTCCCATCAAGCCTTTCAGAATTTTATATCCGTCAGTAAATGTATAGAAACGAAGCGTCGGGCAGTTTTCCAACACAGCTTTCCAAGGAGTATACGCATCTTTAAAATTACCTGCACGCACAGCTTCATGCGAGATACTACTGTTCGAGTTACAGTTAGTCGCATCCTGTGCTACCACAGTGGTTGCCCCTGCCGAAAGGAACAACATAGCCACAAGCGTTTTAATTTTCATTGTATCTAAATTTTAGTTGTTATTATTATAGTCGTCTATTCTTTCTCTTCTTACATTCATCTCAATTACTCTACTCTGCGTTTGAAGAACCAACGTTCGTTGAACGTCAATCCGATGCTAACGCGGAAGATATTTTCGTTTACAAAGGTCGATTCCTGTCCACTTACACGAACAAACTGCCCGCTGATGCTAAGAATGGAACGGGAACGAGGCACAGGCAGACCGAAACCGGCAGTTACGCCATATTCGCGGGCTGCGTCTTTACCACCAATCTTATAATACGGAGTCGTATAATAAGCTCCCAAACGATATTTGATGTGGGATAAATAGGAACGTCCAATCAAATTGGGAATATATTCCGCACCCACTGATATTTTATGACGGTCGCAATACGTGTATGTTTCATCAAAATCTTCACGTACAGCATCATCCGATGTATTTACGCCAAACTTTGTTTTTGACCATTGCTGCAAACTATAATCCAGACCGACAGTCAAACGTTTGTCATAGTTATATGTAAAGCCGACGCCAAAAGTATTAGGCACTTCAAGCGTAGCATCCCAATCCTGACTGACAGTTGAGCTAGCTTGCGTCGTTACTGTATAATCATTATTCAGTTTATGCTTCGGAGAATATACTGCTCCGATAGTGGCTGAATGTTTTTTGTTAAATTCTTGCGTATATTGCAATCCAAAATCCAGTTTATAATCCGACACTGACACAGCATTCTGCCTAATGTAAGAATAAGCAGAAGCGGTATTCGGATAAAGCTGCGTCAACGAGCGGGTTATGTCTCCCCAAAAATAAGAAGCATTCACACCAACAGACAGGTTTTTCAAGACTTTTACACCCGCACCAACATACAGTTGATGTAAACCTCCCTCACCAGTAAGGCTTTTCGTGCTATACGGTGAAGTTTCTGTAGCCTCATTGCTTTCCGATACAGAATATCCCACATTGGAGAACGGCAACAGACCGATACTCATCGCTACCCTCGGATGCAAACGAAATTGCATAGCCAGATAGTCAAAGCTAGAGTTTTTAGCGTTCAGTTTCACACCACCGCCACTAATATTCATATTTTGCAGACTAACGCCTCCTTCAAAAATAAACGTCAACGAGTCAATGGCTGTATACGAAGCAGGATTCAGCGGATTGATCTGTGCTCCATCCCGAAGTCCAAAAGCAATTCCCCCCATCGCCTTGCTATTCCCGAAACTCTGATCGGACAAGTCGCCATAGCCATATCGTGTATAAGGAGAGTTTGTATTATTTTGAGCGATTGCCATTCCGGTAACCATCGTGAGCAAAAGCGCACAAAGTGTGTGTTTAAATCCTACCATTATTATAGTTTAAAATTCTATTTAATCCTTTCAACACTAAAAATCTATCTGCAAAGATGATACTTTTTACGCTGCTATCAAAAGAAAAATCATCTCCGCCCGTTAAAAAAACCAAAAGTTCAGGATATTTATGCTTCATAGACTCAATATAACCTGAAATTTCGTATTCCATCCCTTTCATCACTCCGGCGCGTATAGCCGTTTCGGTGTCCCGTCCCATCGGGAGTTTGCGCCCGTTGGTGTCTACCAGAGGCAAACGTCCCGTAAACTGATGCAGTGCCTTGAAACGCATCTGCATACCGGGAGAAATATTACCGCCATGATACTGGCCTTTTGAGTCGATAAACTCGTAAGTAATGCAAGTTCCCGCATCAATCACCAATATATCCCGATGAGGAAACTGCTCATTAGCACCCACTACGGCAGCCATACGATCATATCCCAATGTTTCGGGAGTTTCGTACAGGTTGACAACCGGAAGCGGAGTCTGATGATTGAGCCAGAGCAAAGGAAACGGCAAAGCGGCCAAATCAGCTAAAACCTTTTCGTTTAGATCAATGACAGTAGCCACAATCCCCTGTTCAACCGGATATTGAGAACAAAGAGCTTTCAAGCAACCTAGAGACTGATTGGATTCAGCTACTACATCCACCATTTCTCCGCCGTCGAAGAAAGCAATCTTTGCCTTTGTATTTCCTATGTCGATTATTAAATTCAAATCTTTTGGTTCTTTAGCGGGCGCAAAGGTAAAGTAAAAAAAGAAAAGTTGAAGCATAGAAGAGGAATTATCTTCTTTTTTCATTTTAGAAATCCCCCCAAACAAAAATATCGAACTATCTATTTTTAAATAGATCAATTATCTTTTATTGTTTATTATGTATTCCACTTTGCGTTCGGCAGTCCTTTTTCATTACATCATAAACAGCTAATAAGCAATAGATTACAAGAGAAAAACAGCGTTCCACAAAGCGTTTCACTATTTTGTAATCAATTTTCCGTTCCAACAGAAACATTATTTCATCCAAACAGAGGCTCCGTTTTATCTCATCTAAAGGCAAATTTCCTGAATCATCTTCATTTTTTCATTCACAAAACACAGAAAAAGTGTGTTGAGCGAACTATATTATATAGATTATTATATTTTAGTATTTATATATGTTCGGTTGGTGGTTCGCCTACTTTTTTTCGAGCGTTGCAAACGCATGACAGACAAGCAGTTGAGCCACCTTCAGGGGGTGTTCGTTTGGCTGTTCGATTTTTTAGTCCCCAAATAGAGGCTCTATTTGAGGGAAACAGAGCCTCTGTTTAAGCCATATAGAGCCTCTGTTTGTATGAAATAGAGACTCTATTCCGATAAAACAGAACCACCGTTTTCCCGAATCCAACAATTCTTCCTATATTTGCCACCAAAATAAAACGAGCCTGCTAATGAAACGGTTTTTCTTATATACAATCCTCTCCTTCTTCCTGCTGCTTCCGTCCGCCGGACAAGCACCTGCCAACAGCAACGACTCCATCCGCTTGAGCTTGTTGACTTGCGCTCCCGGAGAAGAAATATATTCCCTGTTCGGACACACTGCCATCCGCTATGAAAATCCGTCACAAGGGATTGACGCTGTGTTCAATTACGGATTATTCAGTTTCAACACTCCTAACTTCATCTTCCGCTTCTCGCTCGGAGAAACCGATTACCAACTGGGGGTAACGGATTATGAGCATTTTGCGGCTGAATACGCATTCTACGGACGCAGCGTGTGGCAGCAGACACTGAACCTGACTGATGAAGAGAAAACAGAACTAATCCAGTTATTACAAGAAAATTATCGCCCGGAAAACCGGGTGTACCGCTATAATTTCTTTTACGACAATTGCGCCACCCGTCCCCGGGACAAGATAGAAGAAAGCATTGCAGGAAAGGTGGTTTATCCGACGGAACCGCAGGATGGTTCGCGCACTTTCCGCGACATCGTACATCAATATTGCAAAGGACATCCGTGGGCGCGTTTCGGCATCGACCTCTGCATCGGAAGCGAAGCCGACCAGCCCATCACACAACGGCAAATGATGTTTGCCCCCTTCTATCTGATGGATGCTTTCGACGGCGCACAGATTTCCACAGATACCTATTCCCGTCCGCTTGTCAAGACCAACGAACTGATAATCGACGTCACTCCCGAACCGGATGAAAGCGGCTGGATGCCCACTCCTCTCCAATGCTCGTTGCTCTTATTTATACTGACAGCCGCCGCCACAATCTATGGCATCCGCCGAAGAACCGGATTATGGGGGATCGACCTTGTTCTTTTTGGCATGGCAGGTATCGTGGGATGCGTCCTCGCCTTCCTCGCCCTCTTCTCCCAACACCCGGCAGTCAGCTCCAATTTCCTGTTATTGGTTTTCCATCCGGGACAACTTCTTTTCCTTCCCTACATCGTATATTGTGTCCGAAAAGGGAAGAAATGCTGGTACTTGACCTTGAATCTGGTCGTTTTAACACTTTTTATAGTGCTTTTTCCTGTAATTCCGCAAAGATTTGACTTTGCTGTTGTACCTTTGGCACTCGTTTTGCTGATACGTTCAGCAAGCAATCTGATTGTGACATCTAAAAAGAAATAATGAAAGGACTACTAACTTCCCTCATCACCGTACTGACTTTCACCGGGCTACAAGCCCAGTCACTGCCTTCCGCCCCTAAATTAGTGGTAGGGCTGACTATCGACCAACTGCGTACGGACTATCTGGAAGCGTTTTCGTCACTCTACGGCGAGAAAGGCTTCAAACGTCTTTGGAAAGAGGGAAGAGTGTTCCATAACGCCGAATATACCTTCTGCAACGTAGACCGCGCTTCTGCCATCGCAGCCATTTACAGTGGCACGACGCCTTCCATGAACGGAATCATCTCCCAACGATGGATGGACGCCTCTACCCTTCGCCCCGTCAACAGTACGGACGATACCGAATTCATGGGATATTACACCGACCAAACGGCCGCACCCACCAAATTATTGACTTCCACCATTGCCGACGAGCTTAAAATAGCGACCCAAGGCAAAGGACTCGTATATGCCATCGCCCCCGATTGCGACGCCGCGCTTTTCGCAGCCGGACATGCCGGAAACGGTGCTTTCTGGCTCAATCCCAACACCGGAAAATGGAGCGGAACGACCTATTATGGAGAATTTCCGTGGTGGGCAAGCCAATACAATGACCGGCAGGCGATTGATTTCCGTATTGCGGGTATGACATGGGAACCGGTATTCCCCCGTGGCATGTACACTTTTCTGCCAGATTGGCGGGATATACTCTTCAAATATAAATTTGATGACGACCGTAACAATAAGTACAGACGCTTCATCGCCAGCCCTTTTGTGAATGACGAAGTGAACGCACTTGCCGAAGAAGCATTGAACAAAAGCTCCATCGGCATGGATGACATTACTGACTTATTGACACTTACTTATTATGCAGGAAACTACGCACATAAATCCGTACAGGAATGTGCCATGGAAATACAAGACACCTACGTGCGTCTCGACCGCAGCATCGAAAACCTGCTCGAAGCACTCGACAAGAAAGTAGGACTACAAAACGTGCTTATTTTCGTCACTTCCACCGGATATACGGACAGCGAATCGGCTGACTCGGGATTGTACAAGATTCCCGGCGGAGAGTTTTATCTCAACCGTTGTGCCGCCCTATTGAATATGTACCTGATGGCTACGTATGGCGAAGGAAAGTATGTGGAAGCTCACCACAACCAGCAGATTTATCTGAATCATAAATTGCTGGAAAAGAAGGAACTGAATCTGGCAGAGATCCAACAAAAGTCAGCAGAATTCCTGATGCAGTTCAGCGGAGTGAACGAAGCATATTCAGCCAACCGACTGTTGCTGGGTTCATGGACACCGGAAATTCATAAAATACGCAACGGCTACCACCGCAAACGTTCGGGCGACCTCGTAATCGACGTCCTTCCCGGATGGACCATCGTCAACGAGAACGGCGGCGAAAACAAAGTGGTACGTCATTCTTATATCCCTTCACCGCTGATTTTCATGGGACATTCCGTAAAACCGGCCATTATCCAGACACCTGTAACCATTGAACATATTGCGCCTACACTGGCACATTTCATGCGCATCCGGGCTCCCAATGCCTGTACTTCTGCTCCTATTACCGACCTACGGTAAAAATTTACTCACAAAAACAGGGAGCAAAACATAAATAAATCAGCATTTTAATGTAACTTTGCGGAGATTATTCGCCACAAATCCCACAGATTCACACAGATTAAAAAGAAAGATCCGTGTTCTATATGAAAAAATCTGTGTAAATCCGTGGAATCTGTGGTGCAGAAAAAGATAAATAATAAACTAAATAATATAACATGGGATTTAATGAATTTTTAAGCTCGATTTTCGGAAACAAATCCACACGAGACATGAAAGAAATCAAGCCCTGGGTGGAAAAGATCAAAGCTGCCTACCCGGAGGTTGAGAAACTGGACAACGACGCCCTCCGTGCCAAAACGGAAGAACTCAAAAAATATATCCATGAATCGGCTACTGCCGAACGTGCGAAAGTGGAAGAGTTGAAGGCAAGCATCGAGACACTGGAACTGGAAGACCGCGAAGAAGTCTTCGCACAAATCGATAAGACAGAAAAAGAAATTCTGGAGAAATATGAAAAAGCACTGGACGAAGTACTGCCCGTTGCTTTTTCTATCGTGAAAGCCACTGCCAAACGTTTCACAGAAAATGAAGAAATCGTTGTTACCGCTACGGATTTTGACCGCCAACTGGCTGCAACGAAAGACTTTGTACGCATCGAAGGTGACAAGGCCATCTATCAGAATCACTGGATAGCCGGTGGTAACGATACGGTATGGAACATGGTTCACTACGATGTACAGCTCTTCGGTGGTGTCGTTCTGCATAAAGGTAAGATTGCGGAAATGGCAACCGGTGAAGGTAAAACATTGGTGGCTACCCTCCCGGTATTCCTCAACGCACTGACCGGAAACGGTGTGCACGTGGTTACCGTGAATGATTACCTCGCCAAACGTGACTCCGAATGGATGGGACCTCTTTATATGTTCCACGGCTTGAGCGTGGATTGTATCGACCGCCATCAACCGAACTCCGACGCACGCCGTCAGGCATACCTGGCAGACATCACGTTCGGTACGAACAACGAATTCGGTTTCGACTACCTGCGTGACAACATGGCTATCAGCCCGAAAGATCTTGTACAACGTCAGCACAACTATGCCATCGTCGATGAGGTCGACTCGGTATTGATTGACGACGCCCGTACTCCGTTGATTATCTCCGGTCCTGTACCGAAAGGCGACGACCAATTGTTCGAGCAACTCCGTCCGTTAGTAGAACGTCTGGTAGAAGCACAGAAAGTATTGGCTACCAAATATCTCTCCGAAGCAAAAAAACTGATCGCATCCAACGATAAGAAAGAGGTGGAAGAAGGATTCCTCGCTTTATACCGCAGCCACAAGGCATTGCCGAAAAACAAGGCTTTGATTAAGTTCCTTAGTGAACAGGGTATCAAGGCAGGTATGCTCAAAACGGAAGAAATCTACATGGAACAGAACAACAAGCGTATGCATGAAGTTACTGATCCGCTGTATTTCGTGATCGACGAGAAACTGAATAGTGTAGACCTGACAGACAAGGGTGTAGACCTGATTACCGGTAACTCTGAAGACCCGACATTGTTCGTTCTTCCGGACATCGCCGGACAACTTTCGGAACTGGAAAACCAACATCTGACTAACGAACAACTGCTTGAAAAGAAAGATGAACTTCTGACAAACTATGCCATCAAATCGGAACGTGTACACACCATCAACCAATTGTTGAAGGCTTACACCATGTTCGAGAAAGATGATGAATATGTAGTAATCGACGGACAGGTGAAGATCGTAGACGAGCAGACAGGCCGTATCATGGAAGGTCGCCGCTACTCTGACGGATTGCACCAGGCTATCGAAGCCAAGGAACGTGTGAAAGTGGAAGCTGCTACGCAGACCTTTGCAACGATTACTTTGCAGAACTACTTCCGTATGTATCACAAACTGTCCGGTATGACCGGTACTGCTGAAACGGAAGCAGGCGAACTTTGGGACATCTACAAATTGGACGTAGTCGTGATCCCGACCAACCGTCCGATTGCAAGAAAGGATATGAACGACCGCGTTTACAAGACGAAACGCGAAAAGTATAAAGCTGTTATCGAGGAAATCGAAAAATTGGTTCAGGCAGGACGTCCGGTATTGGTGGGTACTACTTCGGTAGAAATCTCCGAAATGTTGAGCAAGATGCTTGCCATGCGCCATATCGAGCACAAGGTATTGAACGCCAAACTGCACCAAAAAGAAGCAGATATCGTTGCTACTGCCGGTTTGAGCGGAACAGTAACCATCGCTACCAATATGGCAGGTCGTGGTACCGACATCAAGTTAAGTCCGGAAGTGAAAGCTGCGGGCGGTTTGGCCATCATCGGTACGGAACGTCACGAATCCCGTCGTGTAGACCGCCAGTTGCGTGGTCGTGCAGGACGTCAGGGTGACCCGGGTTCTTCTATATTCTTTGTGTCACTGGAAGATGATTTGATGCGTCTGTTCTCCTCCGACCGTATCGCCAGCGTAATGGACAAACTTGGTTTCCAGGAAGGCGAAATGATCGAGCACAAGATGATTTCCAACTCTATCGAACGTGCCCAGAAGAAGGTGGAAGAAAATAACTTCGGTATTCGTAAACGTCTGTTGGAATATGACGACGTGATGAACAAGCAGCGTACAGTGGTTTACACCAAACGCCGCCACGCTTTGATGGGTGAACGTATTGGTATGGACATCGTGAACATGATTTGGGACCGTTGTGCCAATGCTATCGAAAACAATGATTATGAAGGCTGCCAGATGGAACTGCTTCAGACATTGGCGATGGAAACTCCGTTCACTGAAGAAGAATTCCGTAACGAGAAGAAAGAAAAGTTGGCCGAAAAGACTTTCAACATTGCGATGGATAACTTCAAACGCAAAACTGAACGTCTGGCACAGATCGCTAATCCGGTTATCAAACAGGTATATGAAAACCAGGGACACATGTACGAAAACATCCTGATTCCTATTACAGACGGTAAACGGATGTACAATATCTCTTGTAACCTGAAAGCGGCTTACGAATCGGAATCTAAAGAAGTGGTGAAATCGTTCGAGAAATCAATCCTGCTCCACGTTATCGACGAAGCATGGAAAGAAAACCTCCGCGAACTGGACGAACTGAAACATTCCGTACAGAACGCAAGTTACGAACAGAAAGACCCGCTGTTGATTTATAAACTGGAATCTGTGACTTTGTTCGACGCCATGGTGAACAAGATCAACAACCAGACTATATCTATCTTGATGCGTGGACAAATTCCTGTACAAGAGGCTCCAGACGAATCAGCACGCCGTGTGGAAGTACGTCAGGCTGCTCCTGAACAGCGCCAGGATATGAGCAAGTATCGCGAAAACAAAGAAAATTTGAGTGATCCGAACCAGCAGGCTGCTGCAAATCAGGATACTCGTGAACAGCAGAAACGTGAACCGATTCGTGCAGAGAAGACAGTAGGTCGTAACGATCCTTGTCCATGCGGAAGCGGCAAAAAGTATAAAAACTGCCACGGAAAGAACCTTTGATTAATTAATAATTAAAAATTATAAATTAAAGGTTGGAAATTGTAGGGTAATGTGCTTTATGGCATAGTCTCTCTATATTCAACTTATAAAAGAAAGTCTCAAACGGTTAAAAACTGTTTGAGACTTTCTTTTATTCTTCCAAAGTTGTACTTTTGTTCAAATTACTAAATAGAACAAAACTATGGCAAAATCTTATTCA
>NZ_DAWCXD010000084.1:0-21388 GCF_052357945.1 Bacteroides sp.
AACATTTTAACAAGCGAAAAGGTAGAAGATTGTCAACTGCTGATTCGCATTATTAGTTAAACACTATCTTCTGCTGCAGCACTTCGTCTGCATAATATTGATTGAAACTTTTATCACTTATCCACCAATTAAACCCAAATTCGGCATCGGTGAAGTTACGATTGAGATATCCCGCATCAATCAGTTTTTGAATTGTTTGTATCCACTTTCGCTTCACATGAGGAAAACGCTGGCAGTCTTTTAGCTTCTGTTTGTAGTTAGACATCGGGCAAAGAATACATCCAATACGCTTATAGCCTTCATCGTATAATTTGCAGTGCGGTATATTATTTGAGTTAAGATACTGCCAAACTTCACGTTCAGTCCAGTAAAGAATAGGCGAGACAAGAATCTTATCTTTTCCATTGACGCATGTAACCATATTTTCTTTATGCTCGGAAAATTGGTCGAAATTCCCGCTGAATTTATGGCTGCTAATCTCAATTTCTTCACGTTTAGAGCGCCGCACACTTTCAGCTTTACGAATGCCGATCAAGGTGACTTTACCTGCACCGGACATTTCTTTAAATTCAGCACAGCACCAGCGCATCGTTCGTGTAGGAATTATATGCTTTTTTAGAGCCATGTCATAAATAGACATTTTAGGCTTTATCAGTTCCACGTCTGGGTAATTCCTCTTCACAAATCGAATAACGTCCGGAGGGTCAATGCTCGTAAGGTTCATGTGAGCCTTGAATTTTACTCCTGCCATTACCGCAAGATGGTAGAGGACTTGACTATCCTTGCCGCCGGAGAAAGCTAAATAAAAGCCATTATCCGGGTCGTAGTCAAGTGCCATCTGTTCACATTTGCGAAGTAAAGCGATAGAGTAATCTATTTTAGATTGCAGATTCATTTGATTCCTTTCTATATTTATTTTAATTATTTTTTTGCAATATCATTCCAAAAAGCAACGCCTTCAGGAGTATTATTAAAAGGGAATGAAATAGTTAGAAACCAATGAAAACAGCAATCAACATCTAACAAATTGTTCATCCGCTCTTCATTTGTCATTGAGAAGTCAGGACACTCAATATTAAATGTCTCATTTGCTCTTTCTGTATTATATTTCCATTGATTGAAAATACCTAGTCTTTCTAATTTTGCTATTTTTTCATTCCTCTTCATATTGATTGACTTTTAGTTCTTTACATCTATAAAGGTAATCATTATTGACAAGTTTTACAAACAGAACATTCGCCAATTTAACGCCATTTTATGCTGCAACTGACCCTAGTTCACGTAACTTTTTACTAATACATTCACAGAGAACACGTGCCATGTTAACTTCGACTGCATTCCCTATGAATTTCTTTTGGTCAGCCTGTGTACCAATTAACACATAGTTTTCTGGAAATCCCATGATACGCTTTAGTTCAGGTATGCGTAGCATTCGCATTTTAATATCAATTATCCCGTATAAGCCCATGAACTCTTTTATTTTTTTTGTCATAGGGCTGTCGGTATCATAAATCTCGATTACTACATGTCCAGTTTCAGTTGCGATCAAATAAGGCGGCATTTTATCCATACGTGCTATGAGAGTGAAGCATGGATTATCAACGGAACCACCTGCACTATTAAATTGAGGGTTCATTAGGTAGTGCCACTTTCTATTTGCAGTGACTGTTTGTGCGGGCTCTTCTATGCTACTACCAACGTTGGAGAAGTTTGTATTCATAATCCACGGCTTGCAGCTAACAAGATTGTACTTAGGATTGGCGGTAATACATCCAAGCGGCTTTTCTGTAGATGAAGGTTTGCTGTTTCCATATTGCTGGTCTATGAAATATGGAGAAACGAGAGATAACCGATCCTTCGTTGTTACGGTTGCAGACGGTTCATTTATTGAGCGGTTAAATCCGTTACCGTAATGGGCTGATACAAACGCATGATGGTCTTTGCATGTAATTGTTCCGGCTGGTTCATTAATAGAAACATTCTTGCTTTCGGGGTGTCCACTGAACTGTTTTGAAAGAAAGCATACCTGCGCAACTCCCAGTCTGTTTTGCGTAGCTACTACCGGGCATGGTTCGTCAATCCCAGGGGCATTATATTTTCCAGTCCGGCTCATGGAATTATATTTGATAAGAAAAGCATCTTTGCCCCCGGCTACAAATTTTATCAGGCCGGCATAGATACGTTCCATTGTCTTTTCAGCAAGTGGCTTCTCACGAAAAATACTTGTTCCTTCATCGGAAAAATCCAGTATCTCTTTAACCGGGCGCCACTTTTCCAAACGACCAAACATATCTTGTTTACCGTTTTTACAGTGAGTGGGTTGTGGAAATACTATCGGTAATCCATTTTTGGCAAATATACCAAAGAAGCGTTTTCGAGTAGTATATGCACCATAGTCGGCAGCATTGAGAATACGGAAATCAAAGTTGTAGCCATACTTTCTTACGTTGCGTACCCATCTTTGATATAGTCTACCTTTATCCATGCTGATAGGCTTTCCGTTTTCGTCCATATCACCCCAACTCATAAATTCTTCAACGTTTTCAATCTGAATGTAATCCGGGCAAATAGCTTCAATGTACCGGAAAAGATGTTCAGCAAGTGTGCGACTATCAGCGTCCCGAGGTTGCCCACCTTTTGCTTTGGAGAAGTTCGTACATTCCAGGCTCGCCCAAAGAACGACCGCTGCACCCGGATATTGAGCCTTACATTTAGCAAGATGTTCAATTAGCGGGGAAAGTTCCAGCGTGCGAATATCTTCCGTAAAATGCAATGCATCCGGATGATTGGCCGCATGGCTTGCAATGGCGTTGGCATCGTGATTGACGCAGGCTATTACTTTAGCACACTGTTTACCATCAATTCTTGCAGATTCCACTCCTGTCGAGGTTCCACCTGCTCCACAAAACAGGTCAATATATAATAAATTTATACTACTCATTTCTTTTCTTCAAATTTCTTTGATTATTGATTTCAGACATACACATGCGGCACCAAGAAGTCAATAAATGATATTCCTTACCTTTTCTCACTACTATACGATTGTAGAACCGGTTCAAGTAGAAGTAATTTCCGCAGTGTGTACATTTTTTCATCTCACGTCCTGAAGCATCTATAATACGATTGCGAGGTTTGCGATGAATAAGAGTACAGTTTTTACACTCACCATCAGTTCCACGATGCCGCCGGCAATGTGATAAGGATTTTGCCCCACATTTAGCAAACACCCTACAATCTCTACGAGGTATTGATTGATACACATTCATGGCTTCCTCGCATTCAAGAATTTATTAACTACACGAGAAAGTACATCCTCATTCTCTGGCATCAGCCATTCTTTCGCAACGTTCCAAGCAATACTCATAGTTGGATTGAAGTTATCCTTCCTGACAGTGTGGTGAGACAAACGCCCTTCAGTGGGTTTCAAATCCTTATCATGTAAGATACACAGTCCATTTTCGAAGAAAGCACAAAACTCTTTGCCGGAAACAGGTTGAATCATCGGAATAGCAATATTAATAACCCCTAAGAATATACCAGCAGCCCAGTTCGTCAGCGCTAACCTGTCGGCATAACCTGCATCAATAATTCGTTCAATATCATCAGGAGTACCTAAACATGGCGTATGACATTGTTGTTTACAAACACTGCATGAGCATTGTACAGGTACACGACCTGAAGCCCTCATTACCCTTTGTAATGAGGTTTCTTTTGATAATTCTCTCATAGTAAATTATTTGAGATACTACAAATTATTAAACATCGCCCCACAGCTTTACTGCAAGGTCATAATTTTTTTTAGCCTCTTTTACTGCTTTATTGGCATAAGCCATAGCGTATGTATGCTCGCGTCGGTACTTACCGGACTTCAATCCTTCGTGATATTCTTTTGCTTGTTCCAACTTATGTTCGTAGAAATCTATACTTTCCGGCATGGACAAGTTTATCGTATTAGCCCTTTTTTCCCAATACTTCGCAACTCTTTCATGTTCGGCAGCCTTATCGCTAAACTCAACGCTTTTCCCCATATTGTTCCACGCATCATCTATCGCTTTTCTGTGTCGCTTCTCGCTATGATGTCCCACTTTGATAGGCTCACCTAGAGAAAGAAAATCCTTATCTTTATTGGACTTGTTGTAATATTCACAGCTTTTCTGTACAGCAGATGTAGCCCATTCATGACGACGTTCAGCTCTTTGTTTGGCCCACTCTTGCACATTAAAGCCATCAGCCCGTACGATTGAGTAGTAATAGAATCCATCACGTTCGTAAATGAGGTTGAAAACAATACATTCATTTTCTTTTCCATACTTGGTGGTAACTTCAATAGTTTCACCTTTTTCGTGCTTCTCATCACACTTTGCCAAAAATACATTTGGCGCAAATTTGTAATACGTGTTCATTTTTTTAATTAAATTGGTTTGACTTATATGAAAAATGATGAAACCACAGCTACTTAGCCGTGGTTTCATCATTAAATAACTTTGGTTGACTGGGTTGAACCAAATCATCGAATAAACCAGGAACACGAGGTTGTAACGCCTTGTATTCTTCCTGAAAGAATTCTTCTTTGGTTCTCCCATGTTTTTTACCCTTTCGTGTATGTACATCGAAAGTGTAATCTGGAATAGGAATAGGGTAACGCCTGACATCATTTATCCACTTTTCTATATCAATATCCTTTCTATCATAGATGAAGTTTTGCAAATGATCCGCATCACGATTCTTTCTACATTCACAAAGGAGAATAACAGCTTTACTGACAAATATCCTCCCTTTGGGTTCAGTAGCAGTCTTGTTTACCAGCTCATGCCCCTGCCACAATGCTTCTATCTCTTTAGTAATGATTCCATAGCAATCTTCAGCACTAATGGTAAACAGACGCTTCCACACATAGTCGCGGTACCCACTCGCCCAAAGTTCCAATGCAAAAAAGCCGGCTACCCCGGTGTCGGCTCGCCTAATGGCTTTCTGCATTGCAGAACTCACCTCAAAGAAATCATATCCGCAAACTGTTCTTATAATCATAATTCTAATTTAATGGTTTGACTTTTAGTTTATTACATCAGTAAAATTAGCTAAAAAAGGCGAATATGACAAACAGAATGGACGCCATTTAAACGCCTTTTTTACAGACTATTAGAATTTGAATTTGCATGATATATTATATTGAACGAGCTGCTTTGTTTTGTCTTTCCCATTAGTGGTTGCACTCTTTAGCAAAATACTATCACCAAAATTCTTTTTGATAAAGAGGATAGATTTACGTTCCTCTTCCTGATTCCTTATAGAAGCAAGCCCACCAGCGTTTACAAAAGTGTTCTTTTGCTCAAAATTATACCGCAAATCGGTTAAAACCTTACGTTCTTTGTACTTCATGTAACAAGAAATCCAAAAATCTTCCTTCAAACGTATTTCCTCATTCCACCAAGTGTTTTTGTTATAGATTACTCCATAACTGCAACCGGTTATCATTTTCGAAAGAGAAAGAAAAGCGGATTCATCATACATTACCGGCGATATCCGAGCGGTGAAGCCAAACAGATGTACATCCATCATACTGGCCATCTCAAATAATGACTGAATGATATTGGTTATCTTATCTTTATCCTTTATCCGGCTAGGTTCTCCTTTTTCCACATAAATAGGTTTGCAGGCATGGACATCATCATCAAGCATGAAAAGTTCTCCAAAATGCTTTGCCATCCAGTTACGTTTCGGGATGAGGCCCATAACGTCGTCAGGATGAGTAACAATTTCACATTCCGGGTTAAATTGTTGATATAAGTCAGCTTGACTTTCAGCAACGCAAATGATAGGATCGTTCACCAACTTTTTAGCGAACACCCGGTCATGGCGCTTATGACTTGGTATTACTATTTTGCAAGGCATGGCGAACGTCTTTTATGTCGATTACATTACTCTTACTTACTTTCCCGGTCTTGTACGACTTCATGTGCTGCATATCCAGCCTTTCACGAAGCCAATTACTATCTACCTCATTACTTGAGGTGATGATAAACAACTCATGTTTTTCGTCATACTTTGGAATGAGAGGATAAATGGCTGTATCATCCGTGATGGCATCGAAGCGCTCTTTAAATTCATCCTCTTTCTTCTCCGGGGCAAATTCGATGCCCCAATCTTGGAGTTCCGCCTTATTCCACTCGTTTTCCATAACGTCCAAATCATTCTCACCAAAATTGACATTATCTTTAGTGGCATATTCCCTCAACTTCTTAACGGGGGTATCAGGTGCCAGAATTTTACAAGGCAGTTCTTTATAACCTAACTCCTTGCAAGCTCGCAAACGTAAATTACCACAAACAACAATATATCTGCCATCATTGTAGGGAAAAACTATAAGTTCTCGAAGTTCAAGCATCTCTGGCGAATCCTGAATGCTTTTCTTCATCGCTTCAAAGCGGTAATCACGAAAAAAACGTGGATTTTTCGGCAATCCCATGAGCTGCCCCTTATTAAAATCAAGTAGGCAGACTTGAATAATCTCTGTCATAACTAACTATATTAAAATCAACAACACAAAATCAACAACACAAACAGTCAGTAACAACACCTAATCATTTTTTCTATCATCGAACTCTATCTTATCTTTGATAAGCTGTTCAATGTCCTCACAACCAAATCTTTTTAAATAGGCAACAAGGTAAATTATCATCTCGGCTGCCAATTCTTCATCTTCCGAATATTTAGGAAGATTATCACTCCTATATTTAGAAGCAATATCGAATTTTCTCCAAACGGCTTCAATTCTTATGCTAAACGCTTTTCTTGAGCTATGCTCATTCATCTTAAAGCGCTTCCTCATGATATTCAAGCATCTCTGGGCAAACCTATTCAATGTTATCATATCGATCGGGTTAAATTGTTAGACTAAGAATAATCTCACACTATTTAATAAAGGCGGTGGTCTGTTTTTATACAAATACATATCCATTCTTATTTAGATTAAATAGCTTCCATCAAATCAAATAGCGTCGGTGCATTCACTTCAATTTCAGCTTCATGCAAGTATGAAAGGCTGTCTTTCCAATAGTCATAATTCAACTCGGTAGAGAGCCCTTTACGCCCCAATCTAATAGCACAGTAAGGAACAGTACCGATACCGCCAAATGGGTCGAATACCAAGTCTCCTTTATTTGAATACCGTTCAATCAACCTCTCAACAATATCAAGCTGAAGAGGACAAATATGATTTTGACGTTTTTTCTGTGACTGCTTGGTATTGAGTGTACGCATCCGGGTAACGTCATCCCAAATCCAAGGTTTCTTACTTACAGGATCTACGGCCATAAATGTTTTTGGTAGTTTACCGTAAACTTCTAATTCTTCAGCGAAAGCAACATGTTCTTCATAATTGTATATATGTTCACGCTCATAGTTTCTAAACAAATGGCGTATCTTGTCAATACCGGCAACTTTCATATCTTCATAGCTTAACAAAGTATTACCTGAAGATTTCCAACTTGCATGAGCATCTATTTGCCAGCGGGCTAACGAATATTCATTCTTATTCTTGGTTACTGGCAAATCTGCATAGGCACGTGAAGTATCAGAAGGCAGTTTACGGAAAAGAAGCACATATTCAGGGCAACCAATACCCATCTTAGAACCATCTTTGCACATCTCTGTATAGCCAAGGCGGTAGGTCTGGTTATTCTCCCTTACCACATCGGTATCTACTGTGATACGCCCCATGTAGCGGAATCCGTGTTTCATGTAGTGAAATACCGTCATTTCGGAGAACGGGTCGATGGTGGGCATACCGTCACCTGTGGCATTACCGAACAATACACGGTCTTTCACATGGATGCAAGCCAGCCGCCCAGGCTTCAATATCCGCATCAGTTCTGGTGTGAGGTAGTCCATCTGCTCGAAGAACTTGTCGTTGCTTTCATTATGCCCGAAATCGTTATAGGTCGGCGTATATTCGTAATGATTGGAAAAAGGGATGCTGGTTACAACCAAATCCACCGAGTTGCTTTCCATTTTCTGACACTCCAAAACATTGTCGTTATTGATGGCTTTCCACAGTTTACCGGATTTTTCTTCACGGCTGGCAAACATCCAGCGCATCATCTTCTCCTCTGCCTGCAAACCGAACAGACCGTTCTCACGGACGATATCAGTCATTTTAGAAACCATTTCACGATGCTGCGCCCATTTCTGCATAAAGCTTTTGAATATCTCTCCTTCACTTTCTGCATAGACCAAGTAAAGGTCTACAGGATGTTTTTGCATGAAACGGTAGATACGGGCTATCGCCTGAAACTTGTCATTGAACCGGTAGTCGATGAACATGATAGCCTTATGACAATGGTACTGGAAGTTCAAACCCTCACCAAGCATTTCAGGCTTTGCGGCCAGGTATTTCAATCTCCCGTTTTTGAAGTCCGCTATCACCTTGTCGGCTTCCTCATCATCCTGCGAGCCATAAACAGCTTTGCAACCGGGGATAGCCTTGCAAAGGGCTTCCCGCTCACTCTCAAGGTCATGCCACAAAAGGAAATGCTCGTCCTTGTTTTCAGGACGATTAATAATCTCTACGACACGGGCAATCTTCTCTGCCATATTGTCCCGACGTTCTTTCGCTGCATCAGCAAGTCCGAGAGCAGCCTCACGAAACATCTTCACTTGTCCGTCACGGTCTGTACCGGCAGTGGAATTGTCAACGCTAACCACTTCTTCATGTACCCGCAGTTCCGGCAATTCATAGCCGGTATCAGGATAACCGAGGTCGGAAGGCTTGGTTAGGAACAATGCCTAAGTTGATACCCACAGCCAAAATTCTTTTTCTTTGTGTGGATAAAGCGTTAGATTATTAGCTTTGGTACTATCACGTTGAAAAAAACGTGTAAGGGCTTGACCTGTATCCATCACTCCAAGATATCCGGCATAATGTATCAGCTCCTTGTATCTGTTAGGTGACGGCGTGGCAGTGGCAACAAAGCGGAAAGGCACATCGGCGAACAGCGGTAGGAACTCTTGGTATGTCTTGGTGCCGAACCCTCTCAATACGCTTGCTTCATCCAATGAGGTAACGGTAAAAAAGGAAGGTTCTATTCTTACGCCGTCTTCTCCGTCACGGACACGCTCATAGTTGGTAATCATTATATCACACTTGCAGGCTCTGACTTCGCTCATGGTCTTGACATACTTAACTGTCATGTTCATGTGCTCCTTAGCTTGGGTGATAAACTCTACTACTACACGTTTAGGACAAACGATAAGAGCTTTACCAAAATACTGGTTGATTATAACTCTGCATATCTCCAATTGGGTTACTGTTTTCTGCATACCGAAACTGGAGAATATGGCACGGCAACCACCGGATACCGCCCAACGAACGGTATCTCTCACATGAGGGTAAAGAGAAGTTGATATTTCATTAGGATTAACTTCAAATCCAGTATTGTGGCTAATAGCCATCTTGTCTTTTAGAAATTCTATATAGTCTTTCATTTTCATTTCAAATAAAGAGAGGAAACCGTTAGGCTTCCTCTGTGTTATCGTTATTAAGTTCTTCGAGTTGCTGTTTGAGCTTCATCTCTTTCTTGCTATATGAATCTACAAGTTTCTTTGTTAGCGCATTGTAATCATCCGGATATTGTTCTGCAAAAAGGATTTTCTGACACTTTTGCAAATAGGAGCAGAAATTCACATTATTCGATGATAAGCATTCAGCAATAAAGGCTCTATACCATTGGTGTCGGTCAGCTTGGTTGTTCTTGACATAATTTACAAAATCACTCTCACCATTCCATTTTTTCAAATTCAGTTTTTCAAGATAAGTACTGTTACAACCGCTAAGAACCAGCACATCAAAAACAAGTTGTTCATTTTCAGAGAATTCTTTTGTTCTCTGATAATATGTTTTCTCTTGCGCCCACTTGCGCATTTCTTCAGCAGACTTCTCCTTGACTATATCCTTCGCTCTTTTTAATTGGGCGTTTATTTTTTCCCTTTCTATCTCTTTTAGATCGGCAACGGCGGAAGTAGAGGAAGCCGTTGCTTTTCTAACATAATAGAAACTAACGTTAAATTCGGGAGAATAATGTCCAAAAAATGAAAGACAACGATAAACTTCTCCATCTTCAAGCATTTTCAAAGTGCGTTCATCATCTTCTGAATACCAGCACTTACATCTAAAGATTTCATCAGGATCAACTATTTCAAATCCAAGTTGTTTAACAGCTTCCAAAGTTTTTTCATAGAAAACCTTTCTATCTTCTCCCCAATATGTATCGGGACGTCTAGCGATAATTACTGTTTTTCCAAATGAAAGAGGTTCGCCAACTTTAACAAGATGTTCATATTCTAGTTGAATTTTCCGCGTCACATAAGCAATCTGTTTTTTCTCATAGCAAGCAGCATTGATACATCTAGCATCCTTACTATTCATTTCATAGAACAAACAACCATGATTACACGTATTATTCTCACATTGAGAACATGATTTAATATCAGTATTTTCCCAATTATCGGAATCATCTTTAATCCAAGGTGCGTTACCAAGCTCCATGAAAGAATTACTCACAAATTCTCGAATCATAGCAGTAGTACATTGTTCTTCCTCCTCCTCATGAAACTCTTTTTGAGTATCTTCATCCAATTTAGAAAGAATCATAGCACCGGACAATGGTATATCTCCATTTCTTACCCGCTCTTTTAGTTCAGGAATAAGAGAATTCAATTTAATACGGTCAAATACAAACCGGGTAGACTTTCCTATTTTAAGAGCGATATCTTCCAAAGTTCGTCCTTTTTCAGCCAACTGCGCAAAGGCAAAAGCTTCTTCGATGGGATCAACATCTTTTCTTTGAAGATTCTCGGTAATCATCGCTTCAAAAGCCTCATCATCTGTCATTTCTCTGACAATGCAGGATATTGTCTGAAATTTTTCCGACTTTTTTCGATGGGCTTTGATTTTTGCAACATTCGCTTCATCTTCCTTTGCTTTCAAAAGTGACACAGCCCGGAAACGACGCTCACCGCAAACAATTTCGTATGTGTAAGGTAATGGGGTAACATCTCCGGTTTCTAGGTTAGTCATCTCCTCGGATTTAGCAACTCTGACAGTGACAGGTTGCAATAAACCTTGCTTTTCAATGTTGCTTGCAAGCTCTTCAAGAGCTGCTTCATCAAAAGTCTTTCTCGGATTCAAAGGAGAAGGACTGATAAGGTCAATTCTAATGTTTTGTACTTCCATAATTTAATTATATTGGTTTGACTTTTAATTCATTACATCAGTAAAGTTATCGTAAAATGACAAGTTATGCAAACAGAAACTTCGCCATTTTAACGCCATTTTCATGCGGGCTTATTACGTATTTGAATGAAGCCACGTTTTTCCGTTTCCCGAAGCAATTCCATATCTTCCTCACGGATATAACAATCCGTTTCACCATTAACAGTTGTGTGATTAGGAATACCAAAACGCTCCCGTATTCTTCTTTTCACTTCAGGAATATCTTCAAGTTTGATATGCCTAGTGTTCCAGTAAATTGTCACCTTCTGCTTCTTGTTTGCCATTTTCTCTTTTGTTTAGATAAGAGATTATTTCATTTGAGAGACTTAACGCTTTAGCAGCTTCTTCATCTCCTTGCTCAACTCTAAGTTTGAGTTCGTTCCGGTATTCTTCATACGACAAGCCACTTGTATAGCCCACTTCCTCCGACAAATTCTCTTTATGAAAATTCCATGACTGATTATCAGCAACAGCACAACGTTCTTTATTGTATTCACGAAGCCAACTCATGATGACCTGACCATCAATTCTATTATAGATATTGCCATATTTCATTTTCATTGCGTTCTTGAAACACAGTTTAAAATCATCAGTTTTCATATATGGATATTCTTCAATGATTAAATCTACTGTAGTAGCGACTTGTGTAGCCGACATTGGATTACCGACATTGAAAAACTCCAAGGCATCAGCTATCAATATGACCAACACTGCTCTGGCTTGCGGCTCACCAAACTTTCTTATAATAGTGCCAATAGAAGGTTCATCACTTTGAAATACATCTTCAACCTTCTTGGGGCATAGAGCTTTGCAATAGTTTTTCGGCGAGGTCCGTAAGACTGCTAACCGATTCTCTTCTTGTGGCCGCAGTATCAGTTCGTTTTCCATTGTAATTTCCTTCTAAAATTTTAGTAAAATTCGCAGACTTGAATATCCAGTCAAAAGTGCACCTCCAATTTTTATCGTTTTGTCCAAGCAAGAAAGGACTGTCTAAAACCAATTGGAACACATCGAATACAGCTTGCTTCCCGTATTGTGCGACACGTGCTTTAATAGCTTTCTTTCGTTTTGCATCTATGGACTTTATAGCAGGAAGTTTACCTTTAAACGTGGAATTAAAATAATCCATTAGCCCACCCCAATCAATCTTTTCCTCGGGGAACAAAGAAAGCTCGTCTTTCTTTGATTCTCCTTTAGGAGAAGTTTCTTTCTTTTTTAAATGAGAATCATTATCATCTACATAATCATTATCATATTCATTATCATTATCGGGTTTTGTGGGTTCTTTTGGGTTTCCAAATAACCCAGTGGGTTTTGTGGGTTCTTTGGGTTCTTTTGGGTTTTCACTTTTCGGACGTCCCCCCTTAGAACCATTGCTCTTATTCCTTTCCACAATAGACATATACTTTTCAGTATCCCTGTCTATATCTATCTTTATAAAGTTGAAAGCAATATTTGCCATAGGTTTCAACCCCCGAAGATTTCCCGTTGTCGCATACTCAATTATGCTTTCGTAAATCTCCAGCCTGACATCATCCGGCAAATCCTTGATTGCTTCTCTCCACCCTTTATAAAAGATGAATGAATTTCTTTCCATATTTTAAGGGATTATACTCCGATTAGTAATAAAACTCACAGACCTTTTGCTTCCTTCAGTTTTTTCGCTTCTTCCTTGTAATGAGTAATCAGCTTTTCTAATTGAAAGTCACTAAATTGCTTAGTAACATTTTTCTTGGCTTCCAGGATCAGCACATTTCGTTCACCATACTTGGCAACTAGACGTCTGCGATAATCCTGAATATTTCCTTCCATGAAGCGGTTACAATGTGAACATTGAGCATTGCAGTTCATTTCATCAAAGCGAGTACTCATGTGTTGGCGGTTGATGTAATGACCGCAATCTGCTTTATTGAAAGGCTTTATTTTACCACATGAAATACACTGAAAATATCCATTAGGCATCGTATCACGATAACGGATGAATAAACTAAATATTCTGTCTAGTTTATCGACAAGATCAGGTTTCTTCTTGACCTTAACACCTTCTACCTCGAAAAGAGGCTTTTTCTTTTCTTTCTTCTTGTAATTTCTCCACATGATAATTAAAATACTACATTGGTTAATTGACGGCCACGACTCATTATACACCATTTTCCCTTTTCAGGCTGTTCTATGCGTAACTCTTCAACACGCCCAAAACGCCGGAAATTCCCACTCAAATCAACAACCCAACCCTCTTTACCTTGGCAGGGACGAATGACACGACCGACCATTTGATAATAGAGGGAAAGGGATTTGGTTGGACGTGCAAGAACAACCGTATCAAGCTCCGGGTAATCGAATCCGGTTGTAAGTACTCCGACATTAGCAACAACTTTTATTCTTCCATCTTTAAAACCTTTCAGAATTCGTGCCCTTTCTTCCTTTGGAGTAGAACCGCTAACAATCGCACAATTAGGAATTTCGGAAGCCAGTTTTTCGGCTTCACGAATAAACCTCGTGAATATTAAAATACCTTTGCGTGGTATGCCCGATTTGGGGTTCAACAGACGTTTTGTCCATCCAACTATATCTTTGTATATGTCCACACGTTCAAACTCTTGCAGAAGACTTTTTTCATCGTAATCTGCACCAGTAGAATTAGTCCTGACTCTACTTAAATCCAACTTTGTAATATCATAGTATTTCAAACTTGCGAGAAATCCTTTAGCAAGTAGTTCACTCACCTGACAGTGATAAATAACATCAGTGAAAACCTTTGGCCGGGTACGAGTTATAAATTTAAGCATAGCACCACCTCTTCCTGAACATAATCTGTAAGGAGTCGCTGTCAGCCCAATAACTTTCCTTTGCTCATCTTCAAAGAATTCCTTATACATTCCTTTCTCCGGATTCACTAAATGACATTCATCAATCAGAACGTGCTTGAAATGTTTGAAGAAACTCATGTGTTTCATCACACTACCAATCATAGCAAACGTAATACGATTGATATCCTTTCTTCCGGCAGAAGCTGAATAAACTCCACAATCGAATATGCCGTATGATTGAAGTTTCGCAAAATTTTGTTCGAGTATTTCCTTGCTAGGCTGGAACACTATCAGCGGCCCGTCTATCCGTGCAGCTATATTGGCAATGACAAGGGACTTCCCGGCACCAGTGGGAAGAACTATCACGTAGTTTTTCTTTTCCTTGGATTTAAAAACGCTGACCGCTGCATCACTAGCACTTTTTTGGTAGTCTCTTAACTGGTATGTCATAATTTGATGTGATATTTATGAACTTTCGAATGACAGTCACCACAAAGGGTAACGAGACAATCAAGATGTTCAAGTTCATGACCAACGATTGATTTTCCGTTAACCCTGTATGTTTTGTGGTGAATCTCTAAATTGAAGTCTTTACCGCACATCTGGCATTTATGTCCATCCCTAATACGAACCTTACGCTTGGCTTCTTCCCAATCTGGATTATTCACAAGCCGCTTCACATAGTTGGACTTCCTGCCTTTTTTGTGCTGCAATCTACTCATCGTCTTCCGGTTCTTCTTCAGGAAGTTTATCAGACAGGTCTTCTTCGAACTTGTCCCCATAATCTTCTGTATCATCAATAGGACGTTCTACTTCAGGATATTCAATACCAAACAAATCAAGCATCGCTTTTCTGTTTCGATCTTCCTGTGCCCAAAGAGAACGTTTGTCCCAATCAGGAATTTTTTCAGCTTTCACAAGCTTAAACTCACCGTTCACCCATGAATAATACAGGAAATATCCATCAAGAGCAAACCGGATCGTATTCTTACTTGAAAGATGATACTCCCTCGTCCCCTTTTTGACCTCGGCAGCCAGGTCTTTAATTTCAGTCTTAATAGAAGCTAACCTGTCTTGAGCATCACTCTTAATTTTCTTCGCACGTTCAATGGCTTCCAACAATTCACGTTCGCGTTTGGGGACCTCATTCTCTTGCTTGATGCAATACTCTTCACGAATTTCGGAAATCTCAAATTCATCCAGTAAACGTTGTGTCACCTCACTTTCAGGGAATGTAGCATTGAAATGCTCATTCACCAACTTTATCAATTCATCTACATTCGTAGAACCCTGAAATAAAACAGGGGGAAATTTTTCCCGAATAGAATCGGGAACTACAAACTCGATTGTCTCGGGTTCGTAGTTTCTCAAATTTGCAATCATAAATTATAAAAGGATTAATTAGTACCGGTTTTGGTACTCATGAATAAAATCTAAGTAATGCTGGTCTTCAGGCAATGGAAGTGTAATACCAAACTCGGTGGCCGCATCTATTTTCACGCTTTCCATGAAATTATGCATCTCTAAAGTATTAAGTTTACTTGTTCCTCGCACAATAGTTTCCACTTTACCATTCACATGAACCTGTTTCACAAGAAACTTCTTACAATACAAGTCATGTATATCCTGAACTCCAGCAGCAGTGCTCCAATACTCTTCACCTGTGTATTCACGCAAACAGGCACCAATACACTGAAACCATTTCCACATGAGAGCATTTTGATTTAATGTTCTCGGCTGTGTTTTTTTCTTAATGGTTACAGTGTATTCTCCATTACGAAGTGTGCTGCACATGAACTCGAAAGACTTATCCATTTGGATTTTGCCATCTTTCTTCGTCAATGTTGCTTCCATAACCTATCAGAATGGCAAATCGTCCTTGGTCGGTGGTGGCGGTGGCGGGCACTCATTCACCGCACTTCGAGTCTGATTATTGGTGTGTTCCGGAAGAGGTGGCGGTGGTGGCGCTTGTTGAGGCTTAACAGAAAGCATCTCCATATTATCAACAAAAAGTTCTGTAATATACCGTTTAATTCCTCTGCTATCATCATAACTCCGAGTTCTTATCTTTCCTTCCAGATACAACTTGTCTCCCTTATGGACATACTTCTCAACAACATCGGCAAGACCACGCCAAACAACAACATTATGCCATTCAGTTCTTTCAGGAACCTGTGTTCCATTAGCAAGGGTATAACCTTTTTCAGTGGTGGCAAAGGAGAAAGTGGCCACTTTAGAACCAGCTTCCAAAATTCTAATATCGGGGTCTTTGCCAACGTGCCCGATAAGCATCAATTTGTTTAAACTCATGATTTATCCTCCCTTATTGTTACACGGATACTATCAGCTTTAGGAACTGTTTTGATATACTTAGAGTATAATTCTGGATGATCAGCCTGAAACTTTTTAGTATCAAAATTGTCACTCGTAGAAGCGGGTGTATAACTAACTCGCAATCTTCCGGCATCCCATGACTTGACACCATTCTCACGCATAGCAGTTTTCAATTTTGCCTTATAATCTTTCTGAATCTTGGTTAGATCTGCAAGTTCTTCCTCAATCCCAATTATAGTATTTACAAGCTGCATTGGAATAAGTAACTTGTCATCATCAGGGGTAGGAACGGGAAGATTGGATAGATATTGCTCACCCTTCTTCTCACATTCCATTAACTTCTTGACTTCTTTATCAGGCTTACGAGGAATTTCAACCAATTCATGTTTATCACCACGTACCCAAATGCCGAACAATTTATCAACTTTGAGTAATGGATTTTGGAGTTCAAACAGATAAGCATAAATTGACAACTGCCAACTCAAATACTCTTCGTCAAGATGCAGCGTAGTTTTGATGTCACCAAGACAGATTCTACCGGCTTTCTCCCAAACACAATCTATATTCGATGCAAAGTATTCGTTATCAGAGACGGTGTATTCATTGGCAAACGCCTTATATCCGGCATTTATCCTCATTCTGATGTAATTCTCTGCTTCAATACTTTCAGGCGGTAAACTTGTTGCATCAGCAAACTGGCATTGAGCATGAATAAGGCTACCCTTCTCAGCAGCTCTCTTCAACACAAAATCCGGGACATCTTTATATTTGTCAGGGAACAACTGCCGGCTAATCATACCGGTTATACCTTGCAACTGTTTTTCACCGAGCATATAAGTGTGGTTTTCCTCATTGAAAACCACACTGGATTTCACTAATTCTATCATTATTATCAATTTCTAGGAGGATACGTTTTCTGCATGTCAATAGTTATGTTTCTGAACTCCTTATTATTGTGAAGTTCGGGATGTTCAGCCCAAACTCTCTCAAGCTCTTCGCGGCTTTTAACACCAGTCATTTGTTTAATTGCACGATCCAGGTCTACACCAGTATATACTTTGCCCGAAGCGTTTGAAGCAGAAACATTGGGAGCATATACTTTTTCCTTTGTATTACCATAAGCAAAACGAACGCGGTTTTTATTGTCCACAATAACAAGTAAAATAATCTCCTTTTGCTCGTTATAACCAATCTCTTTTACACTGAATTTGGTGTATAAAGCAGGAGAACCTGTTTTGCTCTGATATATTTCATTTTTCTCAAGTGGAATCCAAATGAAAGGACCCGTATAAAGTTCACGCCCAATTCCCCAGTTAAATCCTGCACGTTTAAAGGCGTCCGAAGCCTGCCCTTTCTCTTTTTCTGTGCTAGATTCTGTCCCAACATCCTGTTTACTCACCCATTCCTTCTTTTCATTATCCCAAATGGATAACGTACAGAATAGATTCCCATTAACGACATCATGGTGCCGTTTCCAGTTCATTTCTCCGAACACTTCATCAAGTATTCTCATGTCTACTCGAGCATCCTTGTATAATAGCAAGGAGCAGCCCGAACCGTCCGGTTTCATAGTACCAACTCTACATTCAATTTCAGAAGCTAGAAGCGGTCTGATAGAGTTTTTCTTCTTCTCTTCATTCTGAACCGTTGATACAGTGTTTTTTCTCGCTGTCATAATTCTAATTTAATGGTTTGACTTTTAGTTCATTACATCAGTAAAGGTAATCGTTATTGACAAGTTTAGCAAACAGAAACTTCGCCATTTTAACGCCATTTTCAGGTAGTAAAAAACTGCCTGTACGGTATTGTACAGGCAGAAAAATAAGAAAATGAATAATCCAATGTACCTTATGGAACGGCTACGCTTAAGGGTGTACGGCTCCCTGATTTATACATAATGTAAATGCTAGTGGACAGAACCGGAGTCGAACCGGTCTCACGGAATATTGGTGCACCTCACCGCAGTTTCAACCAACGATATACATATCCGCCCGATTAATTAAAGAGGTGCACTATCTTCACAGACCATACACCCCAATCACAAACACAAAACATAACTCATGAACTACTATAATTTAATAGGAGCAGAAAAGTGAATGGCGTGGGGCTCGAACCCACATCACGCATATCTGCGTATGCTGCCAATTACACCAGCCATCCGTTTTAAGTGAACTATTCTCACGAACCATTCACCTAGAACACAAACACAAAATAAAACACGACATTAACTATTAATTAAATAGCACTCTCACGAGCTTCTTGCTTCCGGATAGCCGTTCAAAGCACACCGGAATAGTATAGAACAATTAAAACTCAAATAACAGGGGCTTTAACCCTACAGCGTCCTTTTCGCTGGCAACATTAGTTAAACATAAAAAGAAAAATTCTCTGTGAAGGAACCCGGACTCGAACCGGGATGATAGATTACCTATGTATGACTTTCTTCAATCTATCTGCATACTTGCGTTTACCAATTCCGCCATTCCTTCAGGTCGTAGCCAGACGCTTCCGGCTACATTGATTGTATATATAATGCAAATATATTTTCACCCTCACGGGTTACTTAACTCTGATTGAGTTGAGCCGGGAAACGGATTCGAACCGCTGACCTCATGTAGAAACATGCGCTCTAACCAACTGGGCTATCCCGGCAGATGCCCGGCGAACCGGGCTAAATAAACATGACAAATACTAAAATTAAGCAATGCAAACCTTCACAGGCTATTTTTATATTCTTCCCCTTTCCTCATATTCGAATCTCACAGCCAATAGTACAACAGTTATAATGAATATGAGATATGACCAGGCGATATCACTTCTCGTAGCTTCGATTCCCCCACCTATATACATAGCTACTAATATGGCAACTACTGTAAAAATGTTATGAATGAATTTTATTTTTTTCATCTCTTCCGCTTTTTAGATTTGACTTTCCTTCTCGCACATCGGCAATGCAGTAATACTTGAGCAGCATTACAATGCCATTTGCCATTTTGAACATTAGTGGGCTTATCACTTTCAATCTTACCCGCTTCTATAAGATTCATCAATTTCTTTTCCCCACCCACATAATACGCAGACTTATCTTTTCCAAACGTTTCTGTAGAAAACAGACGGAGAATATTATCTAGCAATATTTCAGCCATTTCACCTCTGATCATCTCAACAAGCAAGGTAGTTATGCAATTCTGGTTACTATAAACTGCATATTTTTTACATCTGACTTTGTTTTCCAAGCCATTCCTTCAGCTTTTTCTTTATAAAGCCGAGCATTCAATGTATTAGTTACAGACGGTTTCTGAACGATAGGAAATACTTCTATTGCACCAACATCCATACTCCGTAATACATCAATTACGTTACGTCTCTGAATATCCTTTTCCATACAATCTAATTTTAAATTAAACATTGAAGCGATGAGCGGATTCGAACCGCCGACCTCTGCTTGTGGTGCTCTTCCGTTAAGCTAAGAGTATTTCTTGAGAGACTCGAACTCTCAACCATCCACCACACACAGCGCTCTAACCTGCCTGAGCTACATCACCTTTATATACATAAAGCAAATACCTCGATTTGCCGACAAACGTCTAACTGATTTAGTTTTACAACGATACGGCTTGACCATTAACCACAGCATTATATCGTTGAGAAGCCCGCCTACGTCAGTAATCCCTTTCAGCACGTGTCGGCTTCCAAAACACCATTTTACCAATATGTCAAAGAACTCTTCTCTGTTGTTCCCAGTCTCCCTTCAAGGGCAGGCTCAAAGACCGGACTGGGTACCGGATAACCGGCGGTTTGGTTTGACTTTAGTGAGGGTTAGAGAATACTTTGGTTGTTCTTCAAAACTATGTCCATTAAGTTTCGTTGCGATTCAATAAATTTCTTCAAATCATCACATTGGGAAACTTTCTCTCTATAAAATCCACGTTCTGATTCTAAATCTCGTTTGAGTTTTTCATTTTCACCTCTCAAAGAGCTGATCAACGCGTCTCGTTCTTCAATCACAGCTTCATATTTGTCTCGCTGTATTTCTAGTTCGGTTCTTTTATCCATTGTTGTATAATTTGATTAATCTCCGACGTAATGTGCACCGTAATGAGTACTATTTGGGTTGTAGTAAGCGGAAGCGGGAATATTAAGGTTATTATATTCCTTGCTAGGTGTAGCTTTGGCAGTCTTGCTCATAGCTTCATGTCTTTCAGCTAAAAATTTATCAGTTCTTGATTTCACTGCTTCCGGTGAGAAACTTTCTTGGAGTTTTGCAAAGCTCCATGCAGATTTTAAACACTCTGAAAATGTTTTTCCACCCTTCTTGTAATTGCGGTGTGCAGACTTCATTATTTGTGATAAATTGTAGCTCATAATCGTTATTTTTTAATTGGTTTTATCAATCATTTTTTGTATGTTTGTATGATTGATTGATTTATGATGCAAATATATCCTCAAATGTGGATATATAAAAATTTAAAACCTATTTTATATCCCCATTTGTGGATATTTAACTTTTGATTGATTATGATAAACAGAATTAAAGAAGTAATAACCTATTCAGGGCTATCAGAGAGGGGATTTGCTATTAAGTGTGGATTAAAGCCCACAACTATTAATAATCAACTGATAGGAAAAAGAGAAATTAGCCTTGCAACAATAATAGCAATTTCATCCTCATTTGAGGAAATTTCCGCTGAATGGTTGTTAAGAGGAACAGGTTCCATGCTCATTCAAAAAGAAGAAACAGAACCAGGAATGGACAAATTGAAAAGTATTGTATATACCATAGCCAATTTGCAGGATGAAATCAATGAGAAGACAGTGCTTACCCAACGGCTTTTGGAAGAAAACCAAAAATTAAAGGGTGAACTGGCTATGCTAAAGAATGAAAGAAATATCGGATAAGCCATGAAAAGGACATATCATAGCATTTTAAGTATGCGCCAAATTGAAACAGTAGAGCCTAATTATTATATAGCTA
>NZ_DAWCXD010000085.1:0-21376 GCF_052357945.1 Bacteroides sp.
ATGGAAGACCCATTGGAAGAATTAAATATGCGCTGATTTAATTCCGCCAACGGGTCTATTCAAAATTAATTTTACATATATGAGTAATTCACAAATAAGTTCGTACCTACAGATGCTAGAGCTCTGTTTGTACAATAGAAAAGCGAGTCCTTAGTATTGCAATCAGCAGGTCTTATCCATTTGCCTTTCAATATGCGCCACAAAGTTTCGGCTGGATTAAGTTCCGGAGAGTATGGTGGAAGATAGAAAAGGAATAATCCTCTATCCTCCCATATTTTTCTAATTTCCTTTATCTTCCGATTTCTATGGACAGAAGCATTGTCAAGGACAACTACCGTTTTCTTCTTTACCTCAAAGGAGAATCTGTCAAGCTAATCCACAAGCCTGTCTGCATTAATGGATTCTTGTGTTGTAAAGCCTTTATATTGATTTCTTCTGGTAATCATGCCAAAGATATTAAGTCTTGTGGTTTTCTCGGATGGAATATAGATATTCTCATTTTTGAACTGCCATCCGTAAGGTACATAACCATCGGTACATACATGACTTTCATCAGCATAATAAAGTTCTATTTTACCTTTGGAATCAAGGCTTTCAAGTTCTTGCAACTTCTCTTTCTTGTATGTGTAGAGTTGCGGTGAGGGTATGCCCCTTGGGCGTTTTCTTATTCGCCTATATCTTGCACCAATGCTCCTAAAAAACGTTTGAAGGTAATGTCACTGGCTTTTTTACCAGAAGCTTTTTCCCAGGCTTCGCGTGCTTTTGATACACTTTGACGGTCCTCCTCTATAGCTTTACGGACTGCTTCCTCATCGGAACAATCCATTATAGGTTTACGACCTTGGCCGGGACGTGTTTCCAAGCCTTTGATACCATTTTCTTTATAACGTTTTATCCATGCGTATACTGTTGGTATTGTCACATCGAATATTTCAGCTATTTCTGAAGCTGATTTTCCTGAGGACTTCAACAATATGGATTTACATCTGATACGATAGTTATGAGTAAGGCCATTATAATAGCCTTTCTCTAGTTTGAGGCGATCAGCCTCGCTTAATTCAAGCACTTTTATATGTTTCATGATTCAAAGTCTAAAATATCATGAGACAATATTAATATTTTATGCTGAATATAAAAATATTTTAGATCACTTACTTATATATAGTTTATTATTAATGCGAATCAGTAGTTGATAATCAACTACTGATTCGCATTAATAAATAATATGGAAACTTTAAAACGCATGCCGTTCAAGGCACGAAAAGCTGTCTTCGAGAAATTGGAAGATATCGCTGATGTGGCTTCTATGTCTCCGGAAGACAGGGAGCGATACGACAATAGCGTCAAAGTGTACCGAGATTATTTGGTGACAATGGATGCAGCTGAACAAAAAGGTGCACAAGAAACCCAGCTGAAAATAGCCCGGAACATGAAAGCCAAAGGGATAGACAATGAGTCTATCGCCGAATGTACCGATTTACCTTTAAGCATAATCGAAGGATTATAAAGTAATCGGATTCATAAAGGCACTATCTTGTAACCAACCGTTTACGAACGAAGAAAATAAAAAGAGGTGAGCTCCCTTTGCAGGGTAGTCCACCTCTTTCTCTTCATACACAAACATTCAAATTATCAGGTTTCAGGTGTTCGTCAATATAACGGATACCGTCCATCTTAAAAAGCCCCCGCAGAAGCGTATAGTTCAACATACGCTGCACCAGGTACGGGGTGCCTTGCAAGCTGCTCTGGTAGATGACCTCCTGCAAATCCGGTGCAAAACGGTCGGGATCGACTCCGGGAAGCAGATAACCGCAAATCTTACAATGCGTCAAGACATCAATCAACTGCTGCAACCAGAAAGCCTCCTCCCGCTCGAAAGCAGCACGGTATTCCTTGTCGGCAGCAATATCCATCAGCAACTTCTTCCCCAGCAAATGAAGCAGGGTGAGATAGCCATCCACTGTGATAAAAAGTGCCTCCATGCACGAGCTGTCCATCCGTATCTGTTTTTGCTGGATCCGGCTTCTGATTCCGTTGGCAAAATCAGAAAGACAGACACGGAACAGACTCGTTTTGCTGGGAAAGAGCTTGTAGAGTGTCCGCTTCGACATCTTCATTCCCCTGGCTATATCATCCATCGTCAACCCGTCGGCACCATGCTGGTACATTTCCCGCTTGGTGTAGTCGAGTATCCGGCAACGCAGTGTTTCTGGATTCATACATACCTCCCTACATACGGCCGCCACCCAATGCCTGATACAAAGTGATTACGCCCTGGATTTCAGTAAAGCGGTTCGCCACTTGTGACAGTTGCGCGTTGAGCAACGTCTGTTGGGCGGTCAATACTTCCAGATAAGTGGTGTTGCCATGTTTCATCAACAGGCTTGTGCTCTTGGCTGCTGTTTGCAGGGAAGCCACCTGCTTGTTGTAGTAGTCGGCTTTCTCGCGGGCAGTCTGGTACTGCACCAGTGCCTCGTTCACTTCCACGCCTGCGTTCAGCAAGGTCTGTTCGAAACTAAGGCGGGCTTCCTCCTGTTGGGCTTTCGCTATTTTCAGTTGGGCGATGTTCGCTCCTTTATTAAACAAAGGCTGCGTCAGGGAAGCCACGGCGGAGGCCAGGAACTTACCCGGGTTGACAATCATGCTCCCTGCACTGTTGGTCCATCCTGCACTGCCGCTCAACGTGATGGAAGGATAGAAAGCGGCACGTGCGGCATTCGTTGTATAGAAAGCCTGTGCCAACGAAAATTCTGCGCTACGCACGTCAGGACGGTTGGCAAGCATCTGTAAGGGAACACCCACGGAGAAGTTTTCCGGCAACTGTTGATTTCCCAATTTGCCACGCTGTATTTTGTGAGGAGTTTCTGCCAGTAAAAGTGCCAGTGAATTTTCCGCCTGATTGATTTGCTCTTTCAGGTCGAGTACGGTGGTACATATATTGAAGTAGGTAGCCTCCGTCTGCGCCAGTCCGGCCTCATTCACCATCCCGGCCTTTTTCATGGCACGGGTGGCATTTACACTTTCTTTCCAGGCAGCTTCGGTAGCCACAGCTATCTCATACTGCGAATCGAGCATCAGCAAGGTGTAATACGTATTGGCAACGGATGCTACTAACTGCGTCTTGACAGCCTGTTCATATTCCTTGCTCTGTTCGTAAGCAGCTTTCGCACGACGCTTTGCTGTTGTCACCTTTCCAAAAATATCCAGTTCCCACGAAGCAGTCACGGGCAGCGAATAAGTTTGTGTAGCCTTTCCACGGTCGAAGCTGCTGACAGCTCCTTCCGGTGCCAGAAACAAAGAAGGCAGATAAGACAGTTTGGACGTCAACAGCGTGGCTTCCGCTTCTTTCACACGCAAATGGGCAGTTTGCATATCGGTGTTGCGCAAGAGTGCCGAGTCCACCAAATTCTGCAGATAAGGGTCGGTAAAGACCTCCCGCCACGAGAGGTTACCGAAGTTTGCCGTATCGGTGGCAGCAACAGATTCGCTGCCGTAAAGTCCTTCGGGAACTTCCGATACCGGTTTGTATTTATTGTAGATACCGCAACTACTCAATATAAGCGTTGCTGCGGACAGAATGATTATTTTTCTCATTAGTTCTTATTTTAATTCAGGTCTAAAACCTTTAATCATCAATTATTCTTTTCCAGCTTTAGATTTTTCTTCCTCGCTCACTTTGATTTCTTCTTCAATCTGCCAGTCATGCGTCGGGACGCTCTGCACGGGACGCAAACGTTCCTGCAACCACTGGAAAGCAATAAACAAAGTAGGCACGATGAAGAGCAACGCCAACGTACCGATGGTCATACCACCTACTACACCCGTACCCAATGAACGGTTACCGTTGGCTCCCACTCCACTTGACATCATCAACGGGAACAGACCGAAAATCATCGTCAATGCCGTCATCAGAATCGGACGCAGACGGGCTTTAGCCGCACTGACCGCAGAAGCAATCAGCCCCATACCTGCTTTACGACGTTCGGCAGCATATTCCGTCAGCAAAATAGCCGTCTTCGCCAGCAGACCGATCAACATAATCAAACCTGTTTGCAGATAAATATTATTCTCCAGTCCGAACATCCAGGCGAAAAGGAAGCTACCCATCAATCCGCAAGGCACACTCAAAAGCACAGCGAACGGAATAATGAAGCTCTCATAAAGCGCACTCAAAATAAGGTAAATCATCAGGAAGCAGATACCGAAAATAATGATCGTCGTACCGCTCTGCTGGTTTTCCTCACGGGTGATACCTCCGTAATCATAGCCATAGCCTTTCGGAAGAGACTGTTCGGCAGTTTCCTGCACAGCCTTGATGGCGTCTCCCGTACTATATCCGTCGGCCGGCATCGCATTTACCGCAATGGAGTTATACATATTGAAACGGCTCAACGATTCCGCACCGTAGCTACGGGTCAGCGTAACGAACTGGCTCAATGGCGCCATCTCTCCATTCGACATACGCACAAAAGCATTATCGAGGGAAGTTTCGTCCAAACGGAACACCGGATCGGCCTGAATCATGACACGGTACACTTTAGAGAAACGGTTGAAATTGGACACATACTGTCCACCGTAATAACCGGACAGCGTACTCAATACAGCGTCGGGCGTGATACCTGCACGCTTACATTTAGCTGCATCCACCTCTACCGTCCACTGCGGATAGCGAACGTCGAACGTCGAATAAGCCATCGATATTTCAGGCCGCTGGTTCAAAGCTCCCAAGTATTGCTGGGTGGTGGTAAAGAACTCGTTCATATCACCGCCCATCTTATCCTGCATGTGGAGTTCGAGCGCATTACCCATACCGTAACCCGGAATCATACCCGGAGAGATGGCGAACACACTGGCATCCTTGATATCAGCCGTACGCGCATATACCTGACCGATCACCGACTGCACATTGTCCTCATCACCCGGACGTTCGTCCCACGGTTTCAGTTTGAGAATCAACATACCGAACGAACTACCCTGTCCTGCCAACAATCCGTAACCGGCCACTTTCTGCACGTGTTTCAGTTGAGGTATTTCTATCAGGCGTTTTTCGATACGTTCCATCACCTTATCCGTCGTTGTCAGCGAACTGCCTGCCGCCGTACTTACATTCACGAAAATAACACCCTGATCTTCGTCGGGTACCAGACTGGTCTTCGTGTTATTCATCAGTAACACAAGCAATACCACGGAACAAGCCAGCAACGACCATGTCAACCATCTGCGCTTGATAAAGAACAATACAATCGTCTTATATTTATCCACCATCACATCGAAAGCCGAATTGAAAGCCTTACGGAAGCGTGCCGCAAAGTTGTTCTTCTGCGTTCCGTCTTCATTAATATAAGGTTTCAGCAGCAGTGCACACAAAGCCGGACTCAAAGTCAACGCGTTAATAGCGGAGATACCTACCGCAACCGCCATCGTCAAACCGAACTGGGTATAGAACGTACCGGAAGTGCCGCCCATGAAGGACACCGGAATGAACACCGCCATAAATACCAGCGAAGAGGTGATAACGGCATTACTGATTCCTTTCATAGCGTCGATACTTGCCATATATGACGACCTGTAGCCCACATCGAACCGCGCCTGCACCGCCTCGACGACAATAATGGCATCATCCACCACCGTACCGATAACGAGCACTAGCGCAAACAGGGTCAGCAGGTTGATACTGAATCCGGCTATCGCCATGAAAGCAAACGTACCCACCAGGGAAACCACAATTCCGACCAGCGGAATCAATGTAGAACGGAAGTCCTGCAAGAAGACGTACACCACAAGGATAACCAGAATGATAGCCTCGATCAACGTTTTCACCACCTCATGAATGGAAGCGAACAGGAAGTCGTTGGAGCTCATCATCTGCGTCAGTTCCACGCCTTTCGGAAGGTCTTTGCTTGCCTCTTCGAGGAGTTTGTCGATATTCTGGTTTACTTCGGTCGCATTGGAACCTGCCGTCTGGAACACCATACAGGATACACCCGGATGACCGTCCATACCACCGTGGTAAGCGTAGCTGTCCTGTCCCAGTTGGATATCGGCAACGTCTTTCAGTTTCAAGACTTCGCCATTGTCGGTGGAACGGATGACGATATCCCCGAATTCTTCGGGAGTAATGAGACGTCCGGTGTACTTCATCGTATACTGATAAGTCTCATCGGAATTTTCACCGAACGAACCGGTAGCCGATTCGATATTCTGCTCGGCAAGCACACCGGTGATATCGGACGGAATCAGTTTGTACTGTGCCATCACGTCCGGTTTCATCCATACACGCATACTATATTCACCGCCCATAATCATCAGGTCGCCCACACCGGAGATACGAAGAATCTGCGGTTTCAGGTTGATGCTGATATAGTTGGACAGGAAGTTCTCGTCGTAACTGTCGTCCGGACTATACAATGAGAACATCTGCAGAATACTCGTCTGACGCTTGGAAGTGGTCACACCGACCTGGGTTACCTCCGCCGGAAGTTGTCCCGTAGCACGTGATACACGGTTCTGCACGTTGACAGCCGCCATATCGGGGTCTGTGCCCTGCTTAAAATAGACGGTGATGCTCACCGAACCGGAATTGGTGGCGGAGGAAGTCATGTAGGTCATGTCTTCCACTCCGTTGATCGCCTCTTCCAAAGGCGCAATAACACTCTTCTGCAATGTTTCCGCACTGGCGCCATAATAGGTGGTACTCACCATAATGGTAGGCGGAGCAATATCGGGATACTGCTCAACGGGCAAGCTGAACAGCCCGATGATACCCACTACGACAATCGTGATAGAGATGACTGCCGATAATACGGGGCGTTCTATAAAGGTTCTTAAATTCATGAATGATTCCTCCTTGGTTTAATTTTCAGTAGTAGTTGCCGGAGACTTCGTTGTTGTCTCTGTTGATGAGGATTGATTAGCATTTGTCACTCCTGCCACTGGAGATTGAGCAGCCTTCGCCTTGACCGGAGTGCCTTCACGAAGCAAACCTACTCCTTCTGCCACGATCACATCTCCCGGTGCCAATCCTTCATCTACAATAAATTCCCGACCGCCATTGACACGGGTCACTTGTACCTGGCTGGATTGAGCCTTGCCGTCCACTACCTTATAGACATATCTCTTATCTTGTATTTCGAAAGTGGCAGCCTGTGGAATGGTCAGCGCAGCTGTTTTTTGAACAGGAACAATCACATTACCCGCACCACCGCTATGCAGCAATCCTTCCTTGTTCGGGAAAACTGCACGCAGGCTGACCGTACCCGTCGAACGGTCGATCACTCCGCTGATAGATTCAATCTGTCCCCGTTCGGAGTAGGCTGACTTATCGTTCAGTTGCAGGTCGATGGCAGGCATATTTTTCAATGCTTCCTCTTTAGAACCGTATTGGCGGATCAGTCCCAGTAATTGGTTTTCCGTCATGGAGAAGTAGACGTACATATCCGAATTGTCGGAAACGGTAGTCAACGGCTGGGCAAGAGCGGAACTAACCAAAGCTCCTACACGGTAAGGCAACGTGCCTACCACTCCGTCGGCCGGACTTTTCACAACCGTATAAGAAAGATTATTGCGGGCACTCACTTCCTGCGCCTTGGCCTGTGCCAACTGTGCTTTGGCAGCCAACAGGGAGTTTTTTGCCGTACTCAAATCGAAAGAGGAAATTACGTTCTCTTTATACAGTTCCTCTTTACTGTCATACGTCAGTTGCGCTGTAGCCAGAGAGGCCTTGGCCGATTCAACGTTTGCCACTGCCGTCTGCAAAGCAGCTTCATACGGCACTTGGTCGATGATGAACAATGTCTGTCCGTTCTTTACACGCTGCCCTTCCGTTACGCATACTTTAGTCAGCGTACCACTTACCTGGGGGTAAATATCAATATCCTGACGTCCGCGGATGGTCGCCGAGTAGGCGCTTGAAATCATCCGGTCGGCCGGAGAAACGGTCATCACTTCATATTCTGTTTCCATTTGTGCCGGAGGAGCTTGTTTGCAGCCCGTAGCAGCTACCATACAGCAGAGCAACAATAGCCCTTGCTTCACTTTACATACCTTTTTACTCATTTTCTGTTACCTATTTAACTATTTTTGAACGCGGCAAAGGTAGGCTGTTTTCTTCATAGAAAACTGGACATAGTGTATTCAGTTTTGTTCATTTTAGGAACATTAAAACCGATATTTAGTGAAAAAGTCCTATTTTTGTACCCAAAATAAGAAGAACAATGGAACAAAAAAACTCTAGCCTAGCCATACTTCATGAACCGTTCGTTGCCGGAATGGACGAAAACCTGTCTCCAATTATGCAACGCCTGTGGAAACTGGAAGGGGGTGCCATCTATTTTTGCAGAAGCGGATGGGCACACGTCACAATCGACCTGAAAGACTATGAAATAGTAGAAAACACTCAAATCGTGCTCTTGCCGGGAACGATTATCCGCATCAATGGCAACAGCAGCGATTTCACAGCTTCTTTCTTCGGATTTCCCAAAGAAATGTTTCGCGAAGCCTGCCTCCGTTTCGAGCCGATCTTCTTCCGGTTCATCAAAGAAAAACCGTGCTATACACTCAAGGATGAAAGCACAGGAGCAATCAACGGGTTAATGCGTGCCACAACAGCTATATACAACGATCGTGAAAACCGTTTCCGCAACCAGATCGCCAAAAATCATCTCCAGTCGTTTATGCTGGATATTTATGATAAGTGTTACCGCTACTTCGACCGACAGGAAATCGAAGGAGGAAGCCGGCAGGATGAAATCTTTAAGAATTTCATCGCACTGGTACATGAAAACTGTATCTCACAACGGGAAGTGACTTTCTACGCCAGCAAACTGTGTATCTCCACCAAATACCTGACAGGTATCTGCAAAAGCGTGACGGGCGAGGCTGCCAAAAAGATTATCGACGACTTTGCCATCCTGGAGATAAAAGTGTTGCTTCAATCCACCGGACTGACGATTCAGGAAATAGCCGACCGACTTGGTTTTCCCGATCAGTCGTATTTAGGAAGGTACTTCAAACGGCACGAGGGGATGTCGCCGAAAGAGTATCAGAGTAAGTATTCTATCTAATCAAGTAAAATAATCTTTTATTATTAGATTATTAGGCACGGATTACACGGTTTTAGTTAATAAAAGAACCGCGTAATCCGTGCCTCCATTTATTTTATTAATTTGTATTTATCGCACAACACAGATTGTTAACAGATCTGTAATACTATCTTAATCTGCCTTGCATTCCTTTGCACCGTGAAACAAAAACACGGGTGTGAATAACTTTATTGCATTTAATAAATTAAAAGAAGCAAGGTAAAAGATTATGAAAAGAAACAAATGGCTGCTTTCTCTGTCAATTGGGCTCTTGTGCTGTGGCTCTGCATACGCACAGACAACAGTGAAAGGAAAAATAACGAGTGAAGGTGGGGAACCGTTAATCGGGGCTACCGTAGCTGTGAAAAACTCGACAGACGGCACGGTGACCGACATCGACGGAAACTACTCCCTGAAGACTAAGAAAACATTGACTCAAAAGGATTTGCTTGTATTCAGTTATGTGGGATATAAAACGCTACAGAAGAACTATGCAGGCAATACGATGAACGTAAAACTGGCGGAAGAGTCGCAACAACTGAATGATGTGGTGGTGACTGCCCTGGGGATCAAACGTGAAGAAAAAGGATTGGGATATGCCACGGAAACCGTGAAAGGGGATATGATTACGAGTGCCCTGCCCACCAACTGGTCGACGGCACTGAACGGCAAGGTAGCCGGATTGAGTGTTATCTCTTCCGGTGGTCCGCTTAATTCGAGCCGTATCTCGCTGCGGGGGGATGTCTCGCTGAACCAGAACGGAAACAACGCATTGGTGGTAGTGGACGGTGTACCGATGAGTAGTCCGATGACCAATCCGGGTGTTGCCTACGGTGCAGGTTCAAACAGCGAACTTTCCGTGGACTATGGTAACGGATTCTCCGACATCAATCCGGATGATATCGAAAGCATCCAAGTATTAAAAGGGGCCAGTGCGACAGCCTTGTACGGTACGCGTGCAGCCAATGGCGTGATTATGGTGACTACCAAATCGGGAGCGGGTGCACCCAAAGGTATCGGTGTGTCTTACAGCGGTAACTTCAGTATTGACGATGTGATGAGATGGCCCGATTACCAGTATGAATTCGGACAGGGATTGCCGAGCAATATCGGTCCGGCAGGTTCTATCTACGAAGGCCAGCCCTATTACTCTTACGGGAAAGCGGAAGACGGCAGTTACGCAAGCACCAGCGGAACCAGTAGCGCCTACGGAGCACGTTTCGACGCCAACAGGTTGTTCTACCAATATGACCCCGTAACGCAGGGACGCGCTTCTGTTGCCACCCCTTGGGTAGCGTACAAAAACAACCGCAAAGATTTGTTCCAGACAGGATACACCCTGACCAACTCGGTAGCCTTGACCGGAAAATCCGACCGGGGCAGCGTACGGGCGTCCATCACCCACACTAAGAACGAATGGATTCTCCCCAATACAGGTTTCCAGCGTATCACCGCCATGGTTTCCGCCCAACAGCAGATTTCGAGGGCACTGCGCATTAATTTCAAGTCGAGTTATACGTACCGCAAGCTCAACAACACGCCTGCACTGGGATATAACAGTAACTCTATCTCCTACTTCCTTATCTTCCAGAATCCGAATGTCAACCTCGACTGGTTGCGTCCGATGTGGCGTACCGGACAGGAAAATGTGAAACAGCTCCAACCGTACAGTTCCTTTATCGGAAACCCGTATGTCATTCTGTACGAATCTGAAAATCCTTCGGAGAAACACAGTAATGTATCATCCATTTCTGCCAATCTGCGCATCAACAGTAAATTCGATTTCATGATCCGGTCCGGTATCCAGTTGTCAGCCGACCAACGCGAACAGCATCGTCCTATCAGTGACGTGGTTTTCGGAAACGGGTTTTTCAAGAAGCAGAATGTGTTCGATTATGAATTAAACAGCGATGCTTTATTTACTTACCATGATTCATTCGCCAACGGATTGCGTGTCAACGCTTCGGCAGGTGGAAACATGATGCAACAAAGCTACGATATGTTGGCTGCCTCGGTGGTAGGATTGATTACGCCGGGAGTATACAAACTGGCAAACGGTGTTTCCAACCCGAACGTGCAGACGGTTATCAAAAAGAAAGCGCTGAACAGTCTTTATTTCACGGCCAATTTCTCGTATAAGGATAAACTGTTTCTCGATGTCACCGGGCGCAATGACTGGTCGTCTACCCTGCCGAAAAGCAACCGTTCTTTCTTCTATCCGTCGGTCAGCGTCAGTGCAGTAATGAACGAGTGGTTCACGTTGCCGGAACAGATCAGTCTGTTGAAAGTGAGAGGTTCGCTGGCACAGGTCGGCAACGACACAGACCCTTACAAGACATCGCCCTATTATGGCACGAGCGATTTCCCCGGATCGGCCATCGTATCTTCTACGCTCTATAATCAGGATTTCAAACCGGAGATTTCGACCAATTACGAAACGGGATTCGACTTCCGCATGTTTCACAACCGCATCGGACTCGATTTCACATTCTATTATAACCGCACCAAAAACCAGATTCTGGATGCTCCGATGGACCCGACCACAGGTTACAGCAAAGCTACCATCAATTCGGGATGCGTCCGCAACCGCGGTTACGAAATCCAGTTGGACGTTACTCCGGTAGTCAGCAGGGATTTCCGCTGGAACGCTACTTTCACCTGGTCTAAGAACGAGAACCGGATTCTCTCACTGGCGGAAGGGGCGGATGAGAACCAGTTAATCAGCAGTATCGGTAGTGTGTCTATCATCGGACGTGTGGGTGGAACTACGGGCGATCTCTGGGGATATAAACTGGTACGCGACCCGGAAGGAAATGTGGTCATCAACGACAACGGATTGCCCGAACGTTCGGGAGAGATCGAATACGTCGGCACGGCCTATCCGAAATGGAAAGCCGGACTGTACAATGAATTTTCTTACAAGAACTTCACGCTTAGCGTCCTGCTCGACGGACAAGTGGGAGGTAAAATGTACTCGCACTCGCACCACAAAATGACGGAACAGGGAAAACTGCAACATACCCTGAACGGACGTCTGCCGGGAACGGAATTTTATATGTCGAAAGACGACCCGCGCATCGCTGCGGCCGGACTTTCACCACAAGACGGGATGTACATGATTGCTCCGGGAACAGTGAAGAACGATGACGGAACTTACTCGCCAAACACCAAAGTGGTGACCGTGGAAAGTTATTATAAGGAATATTACCGGATGGCCAATGTGGAAACTAACACGTTCGACACTTCATTCCTCAAGTTGCGCGAAATGAGACTGGAGTACAAGTTGCCGAACAGCACACTGAAGAAAACACCGTTCAGCAAAGCATCGGTGGCACTCTACGCACGCAACCTGTTCTGTATCACCGACTATCCTCTGTTCGACCCCGAATCTGCCGCCCTCAACGGAAGTTCGATGGTGACCGGTGTGGAGACGGGCTCACTGCCTACGGCACGTACTTTCGGACTGAATATTAACGTATCTTTTTAAACACTGACTTATGAAAACCAATAAACTTTTCAAAAATATAGTATGGGGAATGACTTTGTGCGGAACTCTCTGCACGACTTCCTGCACCAGCTTCGACGAACTCAATACAGACCCCACCCGCATGGATGAGGTGAATCCCGGCACGCTGCTCAACCCGATTTTATACGAAACATCGGTCTACAACTGGAAACGCTACAACAGCTATACCTACGACCTGATGCAATGTGCCGTATCTACCAGCAGCACCAACGGTGTGGGATGGTGGTATATGACGGACAGCGAAGGAGACGGCACATGGACTACTTATTATAAATGGATCAACAACGCCAAAGAGATGATGCGCCTCACCGGAAAATTGCCGGAAGCCTCCAAACAACCCAACTACGATGCTATATCGCTGACTTTGCAATGTTGGCTATACCAGATTCTGACGGATGCCTTCGGTGATATTCCGATGAGCGAAGCCTGCTCCGCCGACGAGGGAATACTTGCACCGAAGTTCGACACCCAGCAGCAGGTGTACCAACAGATTATCGACAATCTGAAAACAGCTAACGAGTTGTTCGACAAGGCTAACGGGTTGATCTACAACCAATCGGGCGAAATGTTGTACAAGACGTCCAAAGGGGATGCAACCGGTATTTTGAAATGGAAGAAGTTCTGCAACTCGCTCCGTCTGCGTGCACTGCTCCGGGTGATCGACGTGCCGGAATTCAACGCGAAGCAGGAGCTGCGTACCATGCTGACCGATCCCGCCACTTACCCGGTATTCGAATCGAACGATGATGCTGCCCTGCTTGCCATCAGCGGAACTTATCCGGAGGAAGCTCCGCTCACCCGTCCACAGGATTTCACTTCTTATGTTCAGATTTCAGAGTTCTTTGTTAATCTGCTGAAAGGTTGGAACGATCCCCGTCTGCAGGTGTATGCAACACAGGTCACTCTCCCCGACCAGACTAAAGATTATGTGGGTTTGCCCAGCGGTTATCAGACGTTGCCTTCAATCACTGCTTCGGGACTGAATCAGGAAATGGCGAAGGCACCTATGAAACTTGCCATGATGCCTTATGCCGAAGTGGAATTCATCAAAGCGGAATTACTGAAAAAAGGAGTGATCGACGGAGGAAATAGCGCTGCCAAAGAGGCTTATCAGAAGGGAGTGCAGGCGGCTATCGAACAGTGGGGACAGAAAATACCTGACCATTATTTTGAAAATCCGGAAGCTGCTTATGATGATACGCTGGAACGAATCATGAACCAGAAGTTTGTCGCACTGTTCTTCTGCGATTATCAGCAGTGGTTTGAATATAACCGTACCGGTTTTCCTGTGTTACCTGTGGGGCCCGGCATCGCAAATGCTAATAACAAAATGCCGAAACGCTTTAAATATCCATCTGCTCTGCAGCGTACTAATCTGAAAAATTATCAGGCGGCTAAAGCGAACATGGGAGGCGATGACTTCCATATCCGACTGATGTGGCAGCAATAAATGAATGTGTCGGTCACCAAGATTGCGGCAATAATTATCATTTCAATCAATCTTTAAAATTCAATGAATATGAAAAGAATAATCAGTATGGCTGTTGTGTTAGTTATAACGATGGCAGCAATGGCGCAAAAAGGAGAGCTCGCCATGAACGAGAATATCTCCGGAAAAGACCATATTTCCAAAAACGAAAAAAAAGCTACTCCCGTAGGCAAAAAGCCGAAAGCGGCGTTTATATTCGACGTGTATGGAGAAATCCCGACTACCAAACCAGTGTTTGAAGCGGAACATTATCTGGGGAGTGACATTACCGGAAAATGGAATACTTTCATCCAGAATTATACGCATGAGTATGATGTAACAATCGGATTTACGGATTCTTCGGTCGAAATTTTGAAGCCTTCTATTTACAAGGCGGTTAATAAGGTGAATAAATATTATAAGAAGGCATTGAAGAAAGAAGAGGTGAGCCGGGAAGTTGCTACATTCAACATGGGTCATATTCTGGATTGCGCCAATGTGATGTGTTTCGATGATAACAGCAAGTCTTTTGAGGAGGCTCTCAAGTCGGCAGATGAACCGGAAGAAATTATCGCATTATTCAATCAGGTTACTTTAAGAAAGTTATAAGCAATGAAAAAGATCAATTTTAGAAAAACGCTGTTTGCAGCGGTTTTGCTTTTCCAGCTGAACGCTATTGCCGCCTTTGGTCAGACGGTGGTGAAAGGTAGTGTGAAAGATAATACAGGTAAACCCATCAGCGGTGTAGTGGTGACAGACGGGGCACATTTCAATACGACTGATGCAGAAGGAAATTATGTTCTGAACACTGATCCGACACGTTATCCAATGGTTTACATCTCTACTCCGGCAGCGTATGAGCTTCCTTCCAAAGAGGGGGTAGCCGATGGTTTCTATCAATATCTGGATGCCGGGAAAAGCGAGAACCAATGTGACTTCGTATTGACTAAACGGCAGAAACCGGTGGATGAATTTGTCTACATCGTCCTTTCCGACCCGCAAGTGAGAAACGAAAAGCAACTGGACCGCTTCCGCACGGAAACAGTGCCCGACCTGAAACAGACTGCCGACTCACTAAAGAACTTCGAAATCGTCGGCATGGGACTGGGGGATCTGGTGTGGGATGCCATGAACCTGTACGCTCCTTACCGTCAAGCGGTGTCCAACTTGGGAATGACGATGTTCCAACTGATGGGAAACCACGACTTCAACCTGCTCTACAAATCCATAACGCAGACGGATCATCCGGCGGACGGTTATGGGGAACAGAATTATTATCAGTCATTCGGCCCGGCCAACTATTCATTCAATATCGGTAAAGTTCATGTGATAGCAATGAAGGATATTGATTACGACGGCAACAAGAAATACACGGAACGCTTCACGCCGGAAGATTTGGACTGGTTGAGAAAAGATTTAAGTTATGTGCCTAAAGGAAATATCGTGTTCCTGAACGTTCACGCTCCAGTAGCTAATAACACGGTAGCTGCGGGGGGAAATGCGCGCAACGCCAATGCGCTTTTCCAACTGTTGAGGCCTTACCAAGTACATATTTTCTCCGGACACACGCACTTTTATGAAAATCAGTTGCCCGCCCCTACCATTTACGAACATAATATCGGAGCGGCCTGCGGCGCATGGTGGGCAGGACACGTGAATCGTTGCGGAGCACCAAACGGTTATCTGGTGGTACAAGTGAAAGGTGATGATGTGAAATGGCGTTACAAGGCAACAGGGTGTTCTCCTGACTATCAGTTCCGGCTTTACCAACCGGGAGAGTTTGAAAGCCAGAAAGACTATGTGGTAGCCAATATCTGGGATTGGGACTGGACGTATACGGTAAACTGGTACGAGGATGGAGTGTTGAAAGGTGCTATGCAGGCTTTTGACGATGAGGATCAGGATTATATCAATATGGTAAAGGGAAAGAAAACGGGTTATCGCACACGTCATCTTTTCCGTGCACAGCCTTCCAAAGATGCAAAATCTGTCAAGGTGGTGGTTAAAAACCGTTTTGGGGAGATATTCACGGAAGAGATAAAACTGTAGTTTTATTTCAGTCTGTTTATACTGGTAGTAATTATACTAAGATTATACCGGTAGTAAATTAGAAAGTGTGTTAAAACGCAGATTAACGCAAATTATCGCAGATTATTTCAATTATATTGAAATATCAATCAACGACTTATAAAATTATTTCTGCGATAATTTGCGTTAATCTGCGTTTTATTATTCATTATGTCACACCTTCTTTTTGAGACAATCTCAATTTAACGGAAAATCCGGCACATTGCTACTTTCATCGGTACTTTCCTCATCGCCCATAGTGCACAAAGCAGGGAACAGATGGCGCAGACCACAAATGTAACTCCGGTAGATACAAGGATATTTCCCAAGCCGACCAACGGAGAAACAATACCTCCGGAAGCAAAACAGAGTGCTCCCAACAGGGCGGAAGCTGCTCCGGCGTAACGGCGTTCGCTATCCATCGCCAAGGTGGTGGAGGAAGTAAAGGTCAGTCCCATTGTGAAAAGTAATGCGAACATCAGCAGTTCATAGGTCCAAAAGCCGCATCCGTTATACAAGGCAATCATCACACAGACGGACAGACACAACATACCGATGCATCCGGTCAGCGTCCCAGTTTCAGGTTGGCGGAATTTCACGGAGATAGCTGCTGCCACCCCGATAGCTACCGCATTCACCGCGAAGCAGATACTAAATGCAAAGGGGGAAAATCCGTAATGTTGTTGCACAATAAAAGGTGAGGAAGCTATGTAAGCAAAGAGGATGCCTTGTGCAAACGCCAGTTGCAGAACATAGAGCATGTAACGGGGGTTATGAACGATTGCACCGAAGTTACGGAAAGTAGAAACGATTCCCGTCTTCGAGCGTTTCTCTACGGGAAGTGATTCTTTAAAACGGATGCAGCCTATCCACAGCAGTACGCCAATAAACAGCAATATCACAAAAATCCCTTTCCATCCGATCGTCCCGGTCACCAACCCTCCGATTACCGGAGCTGCCACGGGAGCCACTCCATTAATCGCACCGATCACGGCCAGCATCTTGGCCAGTTCCTTCCCCGAAAACTTATCCGTAGCCACCGAACGGGATATGACAATACCGCCTGCTCCTCCGATTCCCTGTATCAACCTCAAGGTGATAAACGAATAAATGTCCGGTGCAAAAAGACAGAATACGGTAGACACGATGAACAGTATCATCGAGACGAGCAACAACGGACGCCTACCGTATTTATCACTCAATGGTCCGAAAAAGATTTGTCCCAATGCCAAACCTATCATACTGGTGGTAAGCCCCAATTGCACCATCGACGAGTGGGTAGAAAAATAGTCTGCCATGGCTGGCAGACTAGGCAAATACATATCCGTCACAAAAGGTCCGAACGCTGACAACATACCGAGCAAAATCAGCAAAAATACCTTTGAGTTCTCCTTATTTATTATTGCAGTCATAAACTATTGATTAAAATTCGACTGCAAAGGTATAGGTTTTCTTTTATTTACTTATAGGCTTAATCAGAACAAAAAAGGAGCTTTTCAGAACAATTTTTCTTATTTAGTCGTATAGCTTCACCTTACGGTACATATTATATCGCATCTTTACTTCAGGAGTGGTTGTACTTCTTTCTATTCTTTCTCCTATTTGATATGCTAGCTGCCATTCGTTAAAAAACATTATATTTGAGCCTATATAGGGTTACAACTTACTTGTTTTTTTTCATAATTTTGCAAACCAAAAATAGAAAAATAGGTATCAAGATGAAACTAAGATATTATCAAATCGCCATTCGTTACAAGAACAAAATGCATGACTTTCACGGTTGGGGTGTAGCAGCGCAGATTTGATAACCCTCCTATTTTCACTACAAAGAATTCACTACAGAGAACGCCAGAGGACACAGCGTTCAAATAATCTTCATTAATTTGTGTCAACTGACATATTTCAAAAGAAAAAAACTCTGTGTTACTCTGTATTATTCCGTGGTGAAGAAAATTCAAAATTCTACTATTAATTAAATTTCTTTTCACTTTATGAGCAAAAAAAGATGGCTCATAGTGCCGCTATGTGCCGTGCTATGCAGTCAGGGACTGTTTGCCCAGACGCTTGACAGGAGAGTGTTGGGCATTGACGAAATGTTCCGTCTGGCAGACGAGAACAGTCAGAGTATTCAAATGTATAAAACCGGAAAGGAAGCAGCCGATGAAGCTTTGAAGGCTGCCAAGTCACAACGTTTGCCGGACATAGGTGCCTCACTCTCATTTAGTTACCTGGGCGACGGATATATATGGGACCGTGACTTCAAAAACGGGCAGAATATCTCTATGCCACACTTCGGCAATAACTTTGCGTTGGAAGCGCAACAAGTGATTTACGCCGGAGGAGCCATCAACAGCAGTATTACTCTGGCTGAACTCGGTCAGCAAATGGCTGCATTGGACTGGCAGAAGAACCGTCAGGAAATCCGCTTTCTCCTGACCGGCTATTACCTGGATTTATACAAGTTGAATAACCAGCTGCAAGTGTTACAGAAGAATCTGGATTTGACGGAACAGGTGATCCGCAACATGGAATCACGCCGCACACAGGGAACGGCCTTAAAAAATGACATCACCCGCTATGAGCTACAGAAAGAGACGCTGAAACTGCAACTGGCAAAGGTGCAGGATACCCGCAAAATAATGAATCATCAACTGGTGACTACCTTACATCTGCCTGCCGGAACAGAGATCGTTCCCGATTCTACCTTGCTGAACGAGGAAGTGACAGCATTAGCCGAAAACGACTGGCAAATGATGGCCAGTCAAAGCAATGTCGGACTGCAACAAGCCCAGCTGGCTATGAAAATGAACGAGCAGAAAGTGAAATTGGAACGCTCGGAACTGCTTCCGAAAATTGCACTTGTGGCCGGTGAACATTTAGATGGTCCTATCACCATCGAAGTCCCGGTGCTCGACAATAACTTCAATTACTGGTATGTGGGGGTCGGTATCAAATACAATCTTTCTTCTTTATTTAAAAACAACAAGAAAGTGCGCCAGACAAAACTGAACGTCCGCAGAGCACAGGAAGAATATTCACTTGCACAGGAACAAATAGAGAACGGTGTACAGGCGAACTACGTCAACTTCCTCACCTCTTTCACAGACCTGCGCACACAGGAGAAAAGCGTGGAACTTGCCGACCAGAACTATAACGTAACCAGCAACCGTTATAAAAACGACCTTGCCTTGCTCACCGATATGCTCGATGCCAGCAATATGAAACTAAGTGCCGACCTCGGTCTGGTCAATGCACGTATTAACTTGATATACAGTTATTATAAAATGAAATATATCACACACACTCTCTAACAGAGAAGTAATGACTTATCAAAAAGAATCTAACTTATAATAGAATCAAATTCTCATCTCTCTTAAAATAGAACAGATTATGATAGCTAGAAAAACCCAGAAGATAATATACAACATTGTAATTATCTGTTTACTTATCGGTGGTGTCACTTATGTTTGTTCCCGGTTTATCCACTTGGGAAATATCGAATATACGGATAATGCGCAGGTGAAACAACATATCACACCGATCAATACCCGTGTACCGGGATTCATCAAGAAAATCTACTTTGACGAGTATCAGCAAGTGCGCAAAGGCGACACGCTTCTTATCATCGAAGATGCGGAATTCCGTCTCCGTGTGGCACAGGCAGAAGCGGATTTGGCGAATGCCACCGCAGGACGCCAGGCCACTACCATCGGTATCGCCACTACGCAAAACAATTTAAGTGTGAGCGACGCAAGTATTGAAGAAGTACGTGTACAGATGGAAAATGCCAAACGTGAACTGAACCGTTTTGAGAAACTGTTGCAGGAAGACGCAGTGACGAAACAGCAATATGACAACGTACATACAGCATACGAAGCTGCCAAAGCCCGTTATGAACAGGTGTCACGGGCTAAAATGTCTACTTCTTTAGTGAAAAGTGAGCAGACTCATCGCCTGGGACAGAATGAAGCAGGTGTCCGCCTGGCAGAAGCTGCGTTGGAACTTGCCCGTCTGAATCTCTCTTATACAGTCATCATTGCTCCGTGTGACGGCACGACAGGAAAGAAAGAAATCCTGGAAGGGCAACTGGTGCAACCGGGACAGACTATGGTTGATATCGTAGACAGCAGTGATTTGTGGGTAATCGCCAATTACCGCGAAACCCAGCTTCCGAATATCAAAGAAGGTGCAGAAGTGGAAATAACCGCAGACGCCGTGCCGAACGTCACATTCAAAGGAGTAGTAGAATCCATCTCCGATGCAACAGGAGCCGCCTTTTCAATGATCCCGCAAGACAACGCCACCGGAAACTTCGTGAAAGTGGAGCAACGTATTCCCGTACGTATCAGTCTGAAAGGAAACAAACCGGAAGATTTGAAACGTATGCGTGCCGGTTTTAACGTGGAATGTGAAGTGAAGTATTAACCGCTTTAACCCTTTATCGTTTTAATCATTGTTTTAATTATCAATTGCTTTAATTCCCAATCGCTTTAATTTTTTAATTTTCAATTCTTATGAGTGCTCCTGTTCTGAACGGTCCTTTTGTTTTGCCGATGTTCCGCAGTTTCGTGCCGCGGAAGATGCAACCGTGGATTTATCTTTTCATAGCCGTCACCTTCCAACTTTCGGGAGGTATCTATTTGGGTGCATTGAATCAGATGATCGGCAGCATGTCACTGATGCGGGAGGATATTTTAATGTGCATGTACGCCAACCTGGCCGGTATGGCGATCTACTTTCCGTTACTGTTCCGCATGAAGTTTCGTTTTACCAATAAGACCCTGCTTACATCGGCCGCACTGGGAGTATTACTCTGCAACCTGATAGCACCGCATATCACCTTTCTCCCTCTATTGTGGTTGGTCTGCTTCATCGAAGGTATGTGCAAAATACAGGGAACTTTCGAGTGTATGTCAAACATTCAGCTGTGGATGACTCCTAAACGGGATTTCACCGTTTTCTTTCCCTGGCTTCATATTGTTATTTTGGGAAGCATCCAGCTATCCGACCTGATTACGACCCGTTTGATGTATCATTATCACTGGACATACATGAACCTGTTCGTTGCCGGTCTGATGCTGATTGTCTTATTGATACAGTTCACTTGTGTGAAGCATTTCCGGTTCATGCGCAAATTTCCTCTGTTTGGTATCGACTGGCTGGGCGGGATACTATGGGCTGCCTTATTAGCGGAAATCGCCTTCCTCTTCAACTACGGAGACTGGTACGACTGGT
>NZ_DAWCXD010000086.1:0-20908 GCF_052357945.1 Bacteroides sp.
AACAACCGCAACGCAAACCGTCCAGCAGCAGAGACCTAGGTAACTACACAGGAACTGCATCGAAAATTACGAGACGAAATAGCAGCTCTGCTTACTGAAAATAATTCGGGTGATGTAGCTGATTTCGACGTACCCATCGCAAGAAAACCTTATGTCATTATGGTTGTGGGAGTAAATGGGGTAGGTAAAACTACGACCATTGGTAAACTGGCTTACCAATTCAAGAAAGCAGGTAAATCCGTTTACCTGGGAGCCGCCGACACTTTCCGCGCTGCAGCTGTGGAACAGCTAATGATTTGGGGAGAACGGGTAGGAGTTCCCGTAGTCAAACAGAAAATGGGAGCAGATCCCGCATCTGTAGCTTATGACACCCTTAGTTCGGCTGTTGCCAATAACGCAGACGTGGTTATTATTGATACAGCCGGTCGTCTGCACAATAAGGTGGGCTTAATGAACGAGCTGACCAAAATTAAGAATGTGATGAAGAAGGTGGTACCTGATGCACCGGATGAAGTTTTATTGGTACTGGACGGTTCCACCGGACAAAATGCATTTGAGCAAGCCAAACAATTTACTTTGGCGACGGAAGTTACCGCTATGGCCATCACTAAGCTTGATGGAACCGCCAAAGGTGGTGTTGTGATTGGTATTTCCGATCAATTCAAGATTCCTGTTAAGTATATCGGACTAGGCGAAGGCATGGAAGACTTACAGGTATTCCGTAAAAATGAATTCGTTGATTCCTTGTTTGGAGAAAATGCATGAAAAGAAAGACAATAGATATAATTACTTTAGGATGTTCTAAAAATCTGGTTGACTCCGAGCAGCTAATGCGCCAATTGGAGGAAGTCGGATACAGCGTAACTCATGACACTGAAAATCCGCAAGGAGAAATTGCGGTAATCAATACATGTGGTTTCATTGGTGATGCCAAAGAAGAATCCATAAATATGATTCTGGAGTTCGCTGAAAGAAAGGAAGAAGGGGATTTAAAGAAACTTTTCGTGATGGGTTGTCTTTCCGAACGCTATCTCAAGGAATTAGCTGTTGAGATACCACAGGTAGATAAATTTTATGGGAAGTTTAATTGGAAGGAGCTTTTACAGGACTTGGGAAAGGTCTATCACGATGAATTATATATCGAACGGACATTGACAACTCCCCAGCATTATGCTTACCTGAAAATTTCAGAAGGATGTGACCGTAAATGTTCTTATTGTGCTATCCCTATTATTACAGGACACCATATTTCCAAACCAATGGAAGAAATTCTGGACGAAGTACGATACTTGGTATCGCAAGGCGTGAAAGAATTTCAGGTGATCGCACAGGAATTGACTTATTACGGCATAGACCGGTATAAGAAACAAATGCTTCCGGAATTGATTGAGCGTATTTCTGATATACCCGGGGTGGAATGGATTCGCCTGCATTATGCCTATCCAGCACATTTCCCAACAGATTTATTCCGGGTTATGCGCGAACGTGATAATGTATGTAAATACATGGACATTGCCCTTCAGCACATCAGTGACAACATGTTGAAGTTAATGCGCCGACAAGTGAGCAAAGAGGATACCTACCAATTGATCGAACAATTCCGTAAAGAAGTGCCGGGCATTCACCTGAGGACGACTTTAATGGTAGGACATCCCGGAGAAACTGAGGAAGACTTCGAGGATCTCAAAGAATTTGTACGTAAAGTACGTTTTGATCGGATGGGTGCTTTCGCATATTCCGAAGAAGAAGGGACTTACGCTGCAGAAACATACGAAGATTCTATCCCACAAGAGGTTAAACAAGCCCGACTTGATGAATTGATGGATATCCAACAAGGTATTTCAGCTGAGTTAAGTGCGGAAAAAATCGGTAAACAGATGAAAGTTATCATCGATCGTCTGGAAGGAGATTATTATATCGGACGAACAGAATTTGATTCACCGGAAGTAGATCCGGAAGTATTGATTGATCGTTCAGAGAGAGAGCTTAAGATCGGACAGTTTTATCAGGTAGAAGTGATGAATGCAGACGATTTTGATTTATATGCAAAGATTATAAATGACTATGAATAATAAGGAATTTACATCCGAACTAGCGGAAAGATTGGGATACACAATCAAGGATACTTCCGAATTGATGAATTCTTTGTTGTCCAGTATGACACAAGAATTGGAAGAAGGTAATGTGGTTGCAATTCAAGGATTCGGTTCTTTTGAAGTGAAAAAGAAAGCGGAACGGATTTCAATCAACCCGGCAAGCAAACAACGCATGCTGGTTCCACCTAAATTGGTATTATCGTATAGACCTAGCAATACATTGAAAGATAAGTTTAAATAAATATTTCCCGTTATGAATGAAAGACTAACAATTCAAGACCTTACTGACTTATTGGCAGCCAAACATAGCATGACCAAGAAAGACGCCGAAGCGTTTGTTAAAGAGTTTTTCCTCTTGATAGAACAAGCCTTGGAGAACGAAAAGACTGTAAAAATCAAAGGATTGGGAACTTTCAAACTTATTGATGTAGATAGCCGGGAAAGTGTCAATGTCAACACAGGCGAGCGTTTCCAGATAAAAGGACATACAAAAGTCTCATTTTCTCCGGATGCAAATTTAAGGGATACGATAAACAAACCTTTTGCACACTTTGAGACTGTTGTGTTGAATGAAAATACAATTCTGGAAGATACTCCAATAGAAGAGACTGAGGAAGAAGAAACAGGAGAGGAAGCGTCAGCACAGGCAGTCTCGAATGAGATGGGGGATAATTCTGAAACTACTGCGATAGAAGAAAATGAAGGTACTGATAATCTTTCAGAAGAAGAGCCGATTCAAGAAGAGCAAATAGCCAGTCGCCCACTTGTGGAAGAGTCCATTGAAGAACTTGCTATTACTGAGGAATCTGCAATAGTACAGGAATTGACAGAACAGACATCTCCTAAAGAGCCTGAAGAGATCATTACAGAGACTAATATCGAAGAAAAGGTAGAACAGTTGGAAGATGAAGAGGTTCCGGAGGAGGAAGTGACAATCGATGAACAGCAACCAGCATCTATAGAAGAAGAAAAAGAAAAGATCACTGCCGAAAAGATTATAGAGCAAGAGCTTCTAAAAGCAAATCTGCAACCTGTGACTCCCATAGTGCCTCCTGCTGAAAAAGAAACGATAAAGCCGGTCCAACCGAAACAAGTATCCCAACCGGTTTCTAAAAAGACAGCCCCGGTGAAGGAAAAATCTCCTGTACCTTATTTAATAGCTGTTATTGTAGTCGTTTTGTTATTATGTGGAGGTGTCATTCTATTTATTTATTATCCGGATTTATTTTCTTCTTCATCTGACAAGAATGCACTGGATATGCCGCCTGTGACGACTCAACCCGTTCAACCGGAAGCGCAACTTTCTGATACGATTGCACATAAGGATACTACAAAGATAATAACGCCTGATGTATCCAAAGTCGCTACCACGACACAACCGGTTGCCAAAAAAGAAGAAGCTATTCCTGTCAAAGCAGAACCTCAAACGGTTACACAACAACCTGCTACTTCTGCCTATCTGGATTCAGCATCTTATAAGATTACGGGAACCAAGACAAAATATACAATCAAAGAAGGAGAAACTTTGACTAGGGTTTCCTTGCGTTTTTATGGTACAAAGGCAATGTGGCCATACATTGTGAAACACAATCCGAAGGTTATTAAGAACCCCAACAATGTACCGTATGGCACAACTATTGAAATACCGGAACTCACAAAAGAATAAGTAGTTATAATCCATTCACCCGACCATGCAAATCCTGTATTGGTCGGGTGAAGTGTTATGGATGTACAAAAGCGTATGAAAGTACCTTAATCTAAAGATTTCGCATTGTTTTTTAATAAAAATTAGTTGCAATCGTTAATTATATGGCGTACTTTTGGGGCAAAATAAAAAGCCTTATGACACAGGCAAGGCTTACATAAAATTAATGGGATTTAAATAATAAAATATTAAGTATTTATGGCTGAATCAATTGATATCCGCGAGCTAAATGAGCGGATTGAAAGACAAAGTGCTTTCGTTACCAATCTTACGACAGGTATGGACCAAATCATTGTTGGTCAGAAACATTTGGTTGAATCACTGCTTATCGGATTACTTTCCGATGGACACGTCCTCTTGGAAGGTGTGCCTGGTTTGGCGAAAACTTTGGCTATTAAGACACTCGCTTCTCTGATTGATGCGAAATATAGCCGTATCCAGTTTACGCCGGACTTATTGCCTGCAGACGTTATCGGTACAATGGTTTACAGTCAGAAAGATGAATCTTTTAAAGTGCAGCGCGGACCTATTTTCGCTAACTTTGTATTAGCTGATGAAATTAACCGTGCTCCTGCAAAAGTACAAAGTGCTTTGCTGGAAGCAATGCAGGAACGTCAAGTTACTATTGGTAAAGAAACATTCATGTTACCGGAACCTTTCCTTGTATTGGCAACTCAGAATCCTATCGAACAGGAAGGTACTTATCCGCTTCCTGAAGCACAGGTTGACCGTTTCATGCTGAAAGTAGTCATTGATTATCCGAAGTTGGAAGAAGAAAAATTGATTATTCGTCAGAATATCAATGGTGAGAAGTTTAATGTGAAACCTATTCTAAGAGCGGATGAAATTATTGAAGCACGTAAGGTTGTTCGTCAAGTCTATTTGGATGAGAAGATCGAGCGTTATATTGTAGATATTGTATTTGCAACTCGTTTCCCTGAAAAATATGATCTCAAGGAACTGAAAGATATGATCGGATTCGGAGGTTCACCTCGTGCGTCTATCAATCTGGCTTTAGCTGCTCGTACGTATGCATTCATCAAACGTCGCGGCTACGTTATTCCGGAAGATGTACGTGCTGTAGCACATGATGTTCTTCGTCACCGTATCGGATTGACATACGAAGCTGAAGCTAACAACATGACTTCGGACGAAATCATCAGTAAGATTCTGAATAAGGTTGAAGTACCCTAATTTGTAGTTATAATACAGTCAATAAGTAGTCATAAATATCTATGCATGACTACTTAACTACCTACTAATTAACTACTGTATAAATGGAAACAAGTGAAATACTAAAAAAAGTTCGCCAAATTGAAATAAAGACACGAGGATTGTCTAACAATATCTTTGCAGGCCAGTATCATTCGGCTTTCAAAGGTAGGGGGATGTCATTTTCGGAAGTCCGTGAATATCAATTCGGTGATGATATACGTGACATAGACTGGAATGTGACTGCGCGCTTCAATAAACCTTATGTGAAAGTGTTTGAAGAAGAACGTGAACTGACAGTTATGTTAATGGTTGATGTTTCCGGAAGTTTGGAATTTGGTACGATCAAGCAGTTAAAGAAAGATATGGTGACGGAAATCGCTGCTACTCTTGCTTTCTCTGCCATCCAGAATAATGATAAAATAGGTGTGATTTTCTTTTCAGACCGGATAGAGAAGTTTATTCCTCCCAAGAAAGGACGTAAACATATCTTGTATATTATCCGTGAATTAATTGATTTCCAACCGGAAAGCCGTCGCACAAATATTCGTCTTGCTTTGGAATATTTGACAAACGTAATGAAAAGGCGTTGCACTGCATTTATCTTATCAGATTTTATTGACCAGGAAAGCTTTAAGAATGCGCTGACCATTGCTAACAGGAAACATGATGTAGTAGCATTGCAAGTATACGACAGGAGAGTCAGTGATCTTCCTCCAGTAGGACTGATGCGAATCAAAGATGCAGAAACTGGGCATGAACAATGGATTGACACCTCTTCCAAAGCTGTACGCCGGGCACATCGCGACTGGTGGATACAAAAGCAGACTGAACTGAACGATACCTTTACCAAAAGTAACGTAGATGCTGTATCCGTCAGAACCGATCAGGATTACGTAAAGGCATTGTTGAATTTATTTGCCAAACGAAATTAATGGAATCAAAGATGAATAGAAATATTATTCTGATAGCATTATTAGGTCTATTGTTTGTCAGTAAAGCAGTAGCACAGTCTGTTACAGTAGAAGCAAAAATTGATTCACTGCAGATACTGATCGGCGAACAGGCGAAAGTGCAACTGCAAGTAGCCATGGATGCCAAACAGCGTGCTATTTTTCCCGCTTACACTGATACACTGGTAAGAGGTGTGGAAATTATAGAAACAGTCAAACCAGATACCCAATTCCTGAATGATCGTCAGCGGATGGTGATTACGCAGGAGTACATTATCACTTCTTTTGACTCTGCTCTATATTATCTGCCGCCAATGCCGGTTACCGTAGATGGGAAAGTGTACAACTCCAAAGCTCTCGCATTAAAAGTATATTCAATGCCGGTTGACACCTTACATCCGGACCAGTTCTTCGGACAAAAACCTGTGATGAAAGCTCCTTTTGCATGGGAAGACTGGTATGGATTGATCGCTTGTTCATTCTTGGCTTTACCTTTGCTTGGCTTGCTGATCTATCTGATTGTTCGCATACGTGATAATAAACCGATTATCCGTAAAATTAAAGTTGAACCTAAATTGCCGCCACATCAGGCTGCAATGAAAGAGATAGAACGTATCAAGACAGAGAAGGTATGGCAGAAAGGGCTATCGAAGGAGTACTATACCGAACTTACCGATGCTATTCGTACATATATTAAGGATCGTTTCGGATTTAATGCATTGGAAATGACTTCTTCTGAAATAATCGATCAGTTATTGGAAATGAATGATAAAGAGGCCATATCAGACCTAAAACTATTGTTCCAGACTGCTGATTTAGTGAAGTTCGCCAAGCATAATCCTCAGATGAATGAAAACGATGCCAATTTGATTAATGCCATTGATTTTATCAATGAGACCAAACAACCGGAAGAGGAAAATCAGAAACCGCAACCAACGGAAATCACTATTATTGAGAAACGTTCTTTACGTGTTAAAGCTATGCTGATTTGTGGAATTGCATTGTTATCAGCAGCATTGATCGGTACCTTTATATATATAGGTCTACAGTTATACAATCTTTTTGTATAAAGGATGTATAGCTTAATACTAAATAGTAAACTGTTAAATCATAAATAAAATGGTTTTTGCCAATATTGAATATCTGTTTTTGCTATTATTGCTTATACCGTATATTGTATGGTATATCCTGAAGCAAAAGAAAAGTGAAGCAACTCTTCAAATTTCAGATGCCCGGGTATATGCGCATACACCTAAAAGTTATAAGAATTATTTGTTGCATGTTCCATTTCTATTACGCTGCCTTGCTTTAGTACTGGTTATTTTGGTTCTTGCACGCCCGCAAACTACTAATAAATGGCAGAACAGTGAGATAGAAGGAATTGATATTATGCTGGCTATCGACGTTTCTACCAGTATGCTGGCTGAAGACTTGAAGCCGAACAGACTGGAAGCTGCTAAAGACGTAGCTGCAGAGTTTATCAATGGACGTCCCAATGATAATATCGGTATTACATTATTTGCAGGAGAAACTTTCACCCAATGTCCGTTGACTGTAGACCATGCTGTATTGTTGGATATGATACATAATATCAAATGTGGTCTTATCACTGACGGTACTGCTGTCGGTATGGGTATTGCAAATGCTGTAACCCGCTTAAAAGATAGCAAAGCGAAATCCAAAGTTATTATCCTATTGACGGATGGTACAAATAACAAGGGAGATATTTCGCCTATGACAGCGGCAGAAATAGCAAAAAGCTTTGGTATTCGTGTATATACCATCGGAGTAGGTACCAATGGAATGGCTCCTTATCCTTATCCAGTCGGAAATACGGTGCAATATGTAAGTATGCCGGTAGAAATTGATGAAAAGACATTGACAGAGATTGCCGGAACGACAGATGGTAACTATTTCCGGGCTACGAGCAACTCGAAGCTTAAAGAAGTATATGAAGAAATTGATAAACTGGAAAAGACGAAACTGAATGTAAAAGAGTATAGTAAGCGGGACGAAGAATATCATTGGTTTGCTTTAGCAGCTTTCCTCTGTGTCTTGTTGGAAGTACTATTACGTAATTCGGTACTCAAGAAAATTCCATAAGGATGTTTGTCAATCGTTATTTGCCAATCATAAAATAGTAAGAAGATGTTTCGATTTGGAGAACCTACATATTTATATTTATTGTTGCTATTACCTTTTTTAGCAGCTTTCTACTTGTATTCCAATTACAAGAGGAGAAAGAATATCCGACGTTTCGGAGATCCGACTTTGTTGGCTCAGTTAATGCCTGACGTATCCAAATATCGTCCGGATGTAAAATTCTGGATTATTTTTGTTGCTATTGGTTTGTTCTCCGTATTACTGGCACGCCCTCAATTCGGTTCAAAACTGGAAACGGTTAAACGTAAGGGAGTAGAGGTAATTATTGCTTTGGACATTTCAAACTCTATGTTAGCGCAGGATGTACAGCCTAGCCGTTTAGAAAAAGCAAAAAGATTAATATCCAGGTTAGTAGATGAGCTTGATAATGATAAGGTAGGTATGATTGTATTTGCCGGTGACGCTTTTACACAGCTGCCAATTACAAGTGACTATATTTCCGCTAAGATGTTCTTAGAATCCATTAGTCCTTCCTTAATTTCTAAACAGGGTACAGCCATTGGAGAAGCAATCAATCTAGCAGCCCGTAGTTTCACCCCGCAAGAAGGGGTAGGACGCGCCATTATTGTTATTACTGATGGTGAAAATCATGAAGGTGGTGCAGTGGAAGCTGCTAAAGCTGCGGCAGAAAAGGGTATTCAGGTAAGTGTATTGGGAGTAGGTATGCCTGATGGTGCTCCAATACCGGTGGAAGGAACGAATGATTACCGCCGCGACCGGGAAGGTAATGTGATCGTTACCCGTTTGAATGAAGCTATGTGTCAGGAAATTGCAAAAGAAGGAAAAGGTATATATGTACGAGTAGATAATTCTAATTCAGCCCAAAAGGCCATCAATCAAGAAGTGAATAAAATGGCGAAGTCTGATGTAGAGTCGAAAGTATATACGGAGTTTAACGAACAATTCCAGGCTATTACATGGGTTATTCTACTATTGTTATTGGCAGAAATCTTAATTCTGGATCGCAAAAATCCTTTATTTAAGAACATTCACCTGTTTTCTAATAAGAAATAGTTATACGTATGTTAAAAAGTAAATATATTCTATTCGCTGTATTTCTGTTAGCGGCAGCTGGTGTATCGGCTCAGAAAGCAGAACGCGACTATATCCGTAAGGGAAACCGTCTGTTTAATGATAGCGTATTTGTTGATGCAGAGGTGAATTACCGGAAGGCCTTGGAAGCTAATCCCAAGTCTACGGTATCCATGTATAATCTGGGAAATACCCTTTCGCAACAGCAAAAGTTTCAGGATGCCATGGAACAATATGTATCAGCCAGCAAAATAGAAAAAGATAAAATGAAACTCGCCCATATTTATCACAATATGGGAGTAATTTTCCAGGCTGGTAAAGACTATGCCAAAGCTGTAGATGCATATAAAATGTCACTGCGTAATAATCCTACCGATCATGAAACCCGGTACAATTTGGCTCTCGCACAGAAAATGCTGAAAGACCAACAAAATCAGCAGAATCAAGATCAAAATCAGGACCAAAACAAAGATCAGCAAAAGCAAGATCAGAAACAGGACCAGAATAAAGACAAACAGAAGGATCAGAAACAAGATGAAAAGAAAGATCAGCAGCAACCACCGAAATCTGAAAAGAAACAAGACAATCAGATGTCAAAGGAGAATGCTGAACAATTACTGAACTCTGTCATGCAGGACGAAAAAGATGTGCAGGATAAAGTGAAGAAGCAACAAAAAGTTATGCAAGGCGGTCGCTTGGAAAAAGATTGGTAATATAAAGTTGATGATATAAATTTCATAAGCAATGAAAAAACTGATTATTATATTGATGGCATTGATAGCATATAGCACTCATGTGTTTGCTGATAAGGTGTCTTTTACTGCTTCTGCTCCTGATGCAGTGGTAGTAGGCGAACAATTCAGGCTGTCGTATATTGTAACTACACAAAAAGTGAAAGATTTTCGGGCACCATCAATCAAAGGTTTTGATGTATTGATGGGCCCAAGCCGTTCACAACAAAGTAGTACTCAAATAGTGAATGGTAATGTTACATCTACTAGTAGTATTACATTTACATACATATTAATGGCTAATAATGCCGGAGAATACACAATACCCGGTGCCTCCATTGTTGCCGATGGTGACCAAATGGTGTCAAACTCAGTAAAGATTAAAGTATTGCCACAAGATCAAGGTGGCAATAACGGACAAAATAATAGTAGTAGTGGTGGTTCTATACATTCCTCATCTAGCACAAGTGTCTCTAATCAAGACCTTTTTATTATGGCAAGTGCCAGTAAAACGAATGTGTATGAACAGGAAGCATTTGTTCTGACCTATAAAATATACACCAGAGAATCCAATCTACAACTTAATAATGCGAAATTGCCAGACTTTAAAGGTTTCCATTCTCAAGAAATAGAAATGACAACCAATGCAAGATGGACTCCCGAACATTATCAGGGACGTAATTACTATACAACGGTTTATCGCCAGTTTGTTCTCTTCCCGCAACAATCAGGAAAGCTATATATTGATCCAGCACAGTTCCAGATGACTATCGGAAAACCTGTGCAATCAGATGATCCTTTTGACGCTTTCTTCAATGGAGGAAGTAATGTCATTGAAATTAAAAAAAACATTTCCACTCCTAAGATAGCAATAAATGTCAATCCGCTTCCTACGGGTAAACCTGCAGATTTCTCAGGTGGAGTGGGAGAGTTCAACATATCTTCTTCTATCAACAGTAAGGAACTGAAAACCAATGATGCTATTACTATTAAACTGGTAATATCCGGTACAGGTAACCTAAAGTTGATTTCTAATCCGGAAATTAAATTCCCGGATGACTTTGAAGTATATGATCCCAAAGTAGACAATCAAGTCAGATTAACCCGGGAAGGACTCACAGGCAATAAGGTTATTGAATATTTGGCAATTCCGAGACATGCCGGAACATATAAGATTCCGGGAGTATCTTTCAGCTATTTTGATATTCGCTCGAAGTCTTACAAAACACTGAAAACAGAAGATTATGTAGTAAATGTTGAGAAAGGTGCAGGTAATGCGGATCAAGTAATTGCTAACTTCACGAATAAAGAGGACTTGAAAGTATTAGGTGAAGACATCCGTTATATCAAACAGAATGAAGTTACTCTCCAACCTAAAGGAAGTTTCTTCTATGGTTCAATGACATATTGGTTGTTCTATATCATTCCAGCTCTTGCTTTTATTCTTTTCTTTATTATTTATCGTAAGCAAGCTGCTGAAAATGCAAATGTTGCTAAAATGCGTACGAAGAAAGCAAATAACTTAGCCACGAATCTTATGAAGCTTGCAGTAAAATTACTCTCCGAAAATAAATAACTTGCTTTCTACGCTGAAGTATTCAAGGCATTGTGGGGATATATAAGTGACAAACTGAATATTCCGGTATCTCGTTTATCTAAAGATAATATTGAAGAGAAACTAAGAAATCACGGAGTAAATGAGGAACTAATCAAAGAATTCCTGAATGCATTGAATGATTGTGAATTTGCCCGGTTTGCTCCAGGTGATGAGAATCAAGCTATGGATAAAGTTTATTCTTCTTCAATAGAAGTAATAAGCAAAATGGAGAATTCAATAAAACATTAACCCAGAAGAGATTAGTCATGAAAAAGATATTATTTTTTATATTATTATCAATGTCGCTTACTTGTTTCGGACAAGATTCGTTAAGCATTGATACTAGGCAAACGAATGGAGTTGATTCTATCCACGCTTCGCATACCACATTTTCCAGTAATACACTGGAAGATGCAACAAAAGTTGAAGGAGATTCCGCATATATAAAAGAAGATTATGCAGCAGCTATTCAGATATATGAAGCATTACTGAAAAATGGAGAAGCTGCCGACGTCTATTACAATCTGGGAAATAGTTATTATAAAATAGGGGAGATAGCGAAAGCTGTTTTAAATTATGAGCGTGCTCTGCTATTACAACCAGGAAATGGTGACATCCGTGCTAATCTTGAAGTGGCACGTGCAAAAACAATAGACAAGGTTGAACCTGTTCCTGAAGTGTTCTTTGTTTCATGGATCAAGTCTCTGACAAATAGTATGAGTGTAGATGCATGGGCCACATGGGGTATTGTCTCCTTTATTCTATTGATTATCGCTCTCTATTTCTTTATATTCTCCAAACAGATTATGTTAAAGAAAATAGGATTCATATCAGGAATCATTTTGCTGATTGTCACTGTTTGCTCTAATCTTTTTGCTTCGCAACAAAAAGAGCATTTGGTTAATCGAAGTGAGGCGATAGTAATGAATCCGAGTGTAACAGTACGAAGTACTCCAAGTGAGAGTGGGACTAGCTTGTTTATTCTCCATGAAGGGAGAAAGGTAAGTGTCAAAGACAACTCTATGAAAGAATGGAAAGAAATTCGACTGGAAGATGGAAAAGTCGGGTGGGTACCTGCTTCTGCTATCGAGGTGATATAAAGGTCATTAATAGATTTTATATATTCAAGAAAAAAAGATAAGCAAATAATTTGTTTTATCTTTTTTTTTGCTTAAGTTTATAGCGTGATAAAAAAATCACATAGTATTAACCATTAAATTTATGAGACATGAGAACAATAACGTTTAATGAACTTCGCAAGATTAAAGATTCATTGCCTAGCGGTAGCATGCATAGAATAGCAGACGAACTTGGTTTGCACGTAGATACAGTGCGAAACTTCTTCGGAGGACACAATTTCAAGGAGGGAAAAAGCGTCGGAATACATCTCGAGCCCGGTCCAGATGGTGGGCTTGTAATGTTGGATGACACGACCGTTCTTGATCGGGCTTTAAAAATCCTAGATGAATTGAATATGAGTATGCAAAAAGAACAGGCTACCGAATCTGTGCAAGTTTAAAATATAACAAACTGAATCCCAATTGAATCAAACAATTGGGATTTCTTATTTGTTTTCACCTTATAAAATGTACATTTATGGAAGACAAATTAGTAACCCTGGCCATTCTGACATACACCAAAGCGCAGATCTTAAAGAATGTCTTGGAAAATGAAGGTATAGAAACCTACATTCATAACGTTAATCAAATACAACCGGTTGTTTCATCGGGAGTGCGTTTACGAATTAAAGAAAGCGATCTGCCACGTGCTTTGAAAATAACAGAAAGTTCTACATGGCTGTCTGAAAGTATAGTGGGAGAGAAGGAGCCCAAAGTAAAAGATAAATCAAATAAGATTTTAATTCCCGTCGACTTCTCTAATTATTCGATGAAAGCATGTGAATTTGCATTCAACTTGGCAAAAACAGAAAATGCAGAAGTCATCCTGTTGCATGTCTATTTCACGCCTATTTATGCATCGTCGTTGCCTTATGGGGATGTTTTCAATTACCAGATTGGAGATGAAGAATCTGTAAAAACGATTATCCAAAAAGTCCATTCTGATCTCAATGCTTTATCAGAGAAGATAAAAGAAAAAGTTGCATCAGGCGAATTTCCCAACGTTAAATATAGCTGCATCTTACGTGAAGGTATTCCAGAGGAGGAAATCTTAAGATATGCTAAAGAACAGCGTCCTATGGTTATCATTATGGGTACCCGAGGCAAAAATCAGAAAGACATTGATTTAATTGGCAGTGTAACCGCTGAAGTTATTGACAGGAGTCGCACGGCTGTATTGGCTATTCCGGAAAATACACCATTTAAACAGTTTAGTGAAGTAAAACGGATTGCCTTTATTACCAATTTTGATCAAAGAGATCTAATTGCTTTCGAGGCATTCTTTAATACTTGGAAATCATTCCATTTTTCTGTATCTTTGATACACCTTACAGATTCTAAAGATACCTGGAATGAAATAAAACTAGCAGGTATAAAAGAATATTTTCACAAGCAATATCCGGGGCTTGAAATTCATTATGACGTAGTGATGAATGATAATTTATTAAAAGGACTTGATCAGTATATCAAAGATAATCATATAGATATAATCACTTTAACTTCTTACAAAAGGAATATATTTGCTCGATTATTTAATCCAAGTATTGCCAGAAAAATGATTTTCCATTCAGATACACCATTGCTTGTTATTAACAGCTGATCAAATCAGGCAAAAAATGAGCATCCAAGATTAGGGAATAATAGATATTACAACCAAATAATTTAACATAAAAATGATTAATAAACAGTTAAATAATCTCTTTATTTTCTTGAATCTTTCTACGATAGATTAGGTTATATTTTATATCCTGTATATTCATAGGCGGCAAAGAATCATATAATAGTGACATTTTTTGCTGCCTTTTTTCTTGTAATTGTAGACATTGTTTTAAGTAGGATTCATCATAAGTTTCAAGGTATAAATAACGGCATAGTTCATTAGCACGTAGACAGTTATCTATATATTCATTTTGTAAGCGAGTAATAGACATAGTTTTATAATATGCAACATATTTAGACATAGATTTTAGACAGATTTGAGTAGGAAGAAACCAATATTTTTTAAGGATAGTTTTTTCATTATCTTCAATATGGAATTTATAAGTAGGGTCGAGGACTTGAGCAATAGAGATACGTTTAGAGATAAGTTTACACAATTCAGTGTGAGCATCACGGATTTGTTTAGGTAGCACAACGGAAAGAGTAGGGAAGTAGATACGGCGGAAGTATCCAGGCATAGTCATAGTTTGAGTATAGCCAGTGAAAGGGTCAGTAGCAGTTATTTTTGTATCATCAGGGTGAGAACGATAATGTTCGAGGAATTTACGAGCATATTCAGCACCAAGACCACCATTTTTACGGGAAGTCAGGAAGAACAAAGGGTTTTTACCTTTTGGAGGTTGAAATTGTTTTTTCATGTATTTCATGACATAGGAAATAGCACCTTGTTTACAGGGGAGACAGTAAGCAAAGCCAAGAGATTCCATTATAGGAGAACCATCAGAATTATATTTACCAGTGAAGCAAGTCCAACAGGATTCAATAAAGTGTAAGACAGAAGTAATAGTACGGAAGTGTTCAGAATCATTGGGGAAGTTCCAAAGAATCATGTGATAGTGTGGACGTTTAGACTTAGAACCATATTCACCAACAGCAACATAACGGAGGTTATGAGATATATTTAGACGATCTAGTTTTATACGTAGACGTTTGAGAAATAATTGAATTTCCTCTTTAAAGATACCACATTTGGGCAAATGTTCATTATTGTAAGTAAGCGTAAGAAAGTAGGGCATAGAGGTAGATGTAGCATTTTCACAGATGGCACGAAAAGCCCATTCACGGGACTTTTTATCACGGCAAAGTTCACATTTACCACAGGGAACAAGAATAAACATAGGGAAAGTTTCACCAGTATGTTTATTAATGATATAGTAATCATCTATATTATCAGAAGTAACACCAAAGCGATAGGGATTAAATTTCCATTCAGGAAAGGAGTATTTAAAATACTCTGCAATCGAGTTAGTTATAGTAGTATCACCATTAGGAGTATGATAGGTTTTATATGTAGTAAGAAGATACTTAAGATTAGAATTCCGTATAATTACGGGATTCTCACAATATATTTGTTTCATAAAAATAGGGGATAAGCTCACAGGAGGAGCACTTAGGGCAATTCGTAACTGAAAGCTAGTTTAAAACGCTCATTTTCAAAGGCGTGTCAGTTACTCTATATATATCAAGTTATAGCGGACGATTTTGGAAGAAATCGTAAAAAAGCCGGATAACAATCCGGCTTAATTTACTTAAGAGGTGAGACAGATTTTACCATCAATTCAATAGAACGAAAACACTTAGACAGAAAATGTTCAGTACCATCAGAACTAAGATGTGAATTAAGCTGCATAAGCTTTTCATAATTATCCGTTTGTAAAGCCTTAATCATTTCCGTTTTTTGAGCAGCATCTAAACGGCTAGTAGCCTGAATAATCCTCTCCGTACCTTGTTTTAAAAAGGTAAGAGCAGCAGAAGCATCATTTACATTTGTCCTCGAAATAGATTCAGCTATATCATACGGAAGCATTGCCATAATACGCTTAGCAGTGCTACGATTAACAGAAACTTTAGATAGAATTTCAGAAATCTCATAACGTTGTTTATCTTTTCTTAAGTTATATTCAAGCATTGCTTGAACTTGTTGAAAAATACGATTTTCCATTTGGCTCTGCAAATCTTCTATCTTTTTTTGAGATTCTTTTACACTTTGTTGCATTACTTTAATTTGTTCGGTAGCAACTTCAATCTGTTTATCATTCAAACCAGCAGCAGAAAGTTTTTGGCGAACATCAGCAGATTTAACATCAACATCACCTTTTAAAAGGTCAGGAAGCCAAGCATTAGTTATATTTTGACCTTCTGTATCTGAATCCGTTTTTTTAGCTTGACTTTCTGCAAGTTTAGCCTGTGCATTCGTCAAACGAGTAGAAGCAGCTTGAGAAACCATATCGCCAATAGTACGCTTATTAGCAAGATTAGAAACATCAGTAGGTTGAGAACCTTCTCCGGCAGTCATTTCAGGAGAAGCAGCAGACAAATTTTGCTGACCATATATCAAATCAGGATTCAAACCAGCAGCTTTATAACGAGCCATTTGCGCAGCAGGAGTATTATAAGCATTTTCTCTATTCCATTGGTCTATATTCCATTGATTTTGCTGTTTAGCTAAATTCAAATTCCAATCACGATTTTTCTGATTTTCATCTTTTTGAGCAGCAATTTGAGTATCAATATTTTTATTTGAAGCGAAATTGCCAGCTATCGAGCTGGCAAAACCTATAGCAGTAGACAACATAATTAACCGAATTTACGTTTATCAACTTTATGAGCTTTAAGTACTTTGTTTTTGGCAACTTGTTCAAGTTCCCAAAGTTCACACATATCAGCGGAACGTTTGAAAACGGGTTCAACATCCCAAGATTTAGCAGTAGATATTGCGTCACCTTCAAGAAATTGTTTTTCATTGGGAAGGTTGACGGCAATACCTCTATCGGTCAATTCTTTGATATTTTGAGGTGTCAAGGCAAGACCGGGTTTTGTGATTTCATAATCAACACCTGTTTTTAATTTACAAGTACAAGGGCGCAATTGCGCTTTTAAAATACGTTTAGCCATAATAGTAAAATTAAAAGTTAATATTTTTTTGTCCTACGCGGACAGCGGCAGCGTGACGCTGCACCCAAGTTCGCTCCGCGGGGAAAATTTGCATTGATTTTTTCATAGACGGCTTCCGCCTTTAAGGGTTTAGGTTAAACTAACCGGAGCACCCCCTAGAAGGGGACCCCCCAAGGAGCCGGACAGCTCCCCCCAGAGGGGCCCCCCATCGCAGAGTAACCGGGTCTGAAACTAAGAGAGACAGTTATTCGCACACACGAAGCGCGCGCGTTAATCTAACCTAGGAATAGCAACACGAGCAATAGGAAGTTTACACGTACAATCTAACCAAATTTGACCGTAGATCTTATCAGTTGTTTCGGTAACGGCAAACACATCAGTAACCTGTTCAGGGTCAACCAAAAGGAATGATTTTGCAAGTGCAGGTTTTTTGTCAAATACACGATGCATCAAGAAGTTAGACAAGTCAGTACGGAACAAACCGTGCGCAACATCATATTTTTGAGCGTATTCATACCAAGGGCGGTTATAACCGAATGTTTCAGTAAGAGAATCAGGGTTATCATTATAAGCCTGAATAGGACATACCTCATTATATTTAATAGGTTGGAAGCCAATCAAGTTAAATTCAGGTTGATAATGTTCCATAAGACCACGGTAAGTGAAGTGTTTAGGCAATAGTTGAGTATAAACAGGCAGAGGAGTGACAACAAGAATACCCATAATAATAGACTCTTCATCACAGAAACACTCTATATTAGCATTAGCTTCACCACGGACACCAGCAAGACCAGATTGCGAACCAAGAGCAGTAGCATAATCACCTGAACCGGATGCAGCATTTTGGTCTACTACTTGAGTAACACTGTTAACATCAATATCACGGGAAACACCTCCGAAAAATTCAGGAAGAAGTAAGTCAGCGTAACGAACCTTAACAGCAAAACGACCTTCAACAATATCCTTATAACTATAACCTTTACGCATATTGAGTTCAAGGAACTTTTGATAACAATTTACCATACGCAAGTCAGGAATAGAGATACCGGAGGTAGCCAAGTCGTACAAACTACGTGCCTGGCGAACAGCCGTGCCGTTATCAAGTTCTACATATTCAACACCTTCAAGACCTTCATCAGAAGATTTAAAGGAAAGACCGTACTTTTTACCATCTTCATCGACAAGGGCGGTTTTAATAAGTTCGGTACGTGTACCGTCACCATTGTCAACAGTTTGAGTATAAGTAGTAATACCTACAAGCGGTGCATTACCTTGCTGGGGAGATTGAACAGCAGTAGTAAGAAAATCTTTTTCCCAATTAGCATAATGAAGTTCATACAATTCATTATCAACACCACCTTCATCATTAGGAATCCATTTATTATACTGAACTTGACCGTTCAGATAATACGGATTATTACGGTTATCACGCATAAAGGCATTATAAATACCTTCATAAGCACGGAAGCCATAAGCAAGAATTTTTTGCTGTTTGTCCTTATTTTCAGAAGTAGAATTATACCACGGAGAAGTAGAAAGAGATATCTCATGAACAGAATCACTATCACGAACATAAACAGGGTTAACATACGCACTATCTTCATAAAGAGCAAAAGAGCAACTCCAAGAACCAGAAGATTGATTTCCACCGGAAGGAGTAACAGAAAAACCAGAAGAGGGGATAAAATCAACAGCCCATTTACGAATAGAACCATTATATTCAATATAACGACCTAAAGATAAAAACGGATTCAAAATAACATAAAAAGTAATTGTTTCAGATGGATGAGCTTTAACATAAGAAAGGAAATCCGAAGTAAAAGAAAGTTTGAATTGTTGTTCAGTACCATTAAAAGAAACAGACAAAGGCAAATCAAAAACAATATTTTGATTAGAAGTACTAACAGCAATAGCAGAGTAACAAGTATCCGGCAAAATATTAGAAGAATCAGGTAAAGTATCTGAAATAACACAAAGTATACCATCATCTAAAGTACTATCAGCAGGAACTAAACCAGAAAAACAAAAGGCAGAACCAACAGGAAATCTATTACGTACGGTAGTATCAGGAAATGATAAAGAAAAAAATGAACCAGATACAATATCCATACCTAACTGTAAATTTTTAAGAAATGAACCTGCATCATAAACACCACGAGAACCAGACAATACACCTTGATTATCTGATATATCATACGTATATAGACCTGAATCCTGCTGAAACAAAACAGAATGAATATCAGTATATTGAACAGAAGAGCCATAAGAACCAACTACAGTAGTAGGCAAACCGAGATAATCACCGAGAGAACCAGTAGAACCCATTTTTTTAAGTTTTTCAGTACTATTAAAATCTATATAAGGCTCTTCAAGACCTTCACGGAAGTTACCAATAAAGTCTTTATAGTCTTTCCAAAGGGCACGCAGAGGATAGCGGTAAAATGAAATACGAGCTTTCATGCGGGTCTGAATAGGAAATACCATAGGCATAAACTGGAGACCAAAGCGAGGATTTACACGGAAAGAAGTCTTAGCAGGTACAAGGTCACAGAAGATAGGAGTAATACGACCAATCTGCGTAGTAAGGTTGTTAGCATGAGACCAGTCAAAGTTATTGACTTTTACGTCATTATCGACGTCAAGGGTAGCATCAAAGATGTTATCAGCCATTGTTAAAAGTTTTTAGGGTTAATATTAATGTGAGTTGAGTCAACAGACGAGGTAGACGTTTGTTCCGTCTTTTGTGTACTGTTGGAGTTGTTTTTAGAAACAGAAAGGGACATTGTACACGCAGTTGAGAGCACGATAGCGGACACCGTAGTAATTAGTGTACACACCGCTGTAATAATTGCTTTAATTTGTTCATTTGTTAATTTCATTTGAAATAATTTTAAATTGTGGATTAGTAATTTGTTCATATTTAGCTAGAAATAGCTTGTCAGGGTTATAACGTGTCAAATTATCACGTAGTTTTTCAGCCTTGCGGATAGTATCAAATTCACCAAGAAAGAAAGAAGTGATACGCTCTTGGGAGGCACGGTAAAGTACATCAATAGTTACTCTTAATAAGTATTCAGGTTGTTCTTTTGCCATAATTAATCAATTAAATGAGAAGTACAAATATAATGAGCAGTACAAGATATTTTATTACAGATAGCACGAGCTTCCAATAAAGAAATACCAAATAGCGAGAAGGAACCAGCAGGCACAAGGACAGTTTGACGTTGACCGTCAATAACACGAGAGAACACACGATTTACAGTAAAATCAAAATCACGAGGACGTTCAAACTCAACCTTCATGTTTTTTCGTTCACATATTTTCATATTAAACAGATTTAAGTACAATTGAAACAGAAACAATATCACGAATAAACCAACCAACAGGACAAGCAAACTTTGCTTTTTTAAGAACTTGACTAAAAGTACCTTTATAAGTCAAATCAACACAGTGTTTACCATTAGTAAGGGTAACAGAATAAACATAAATAAACGTTTTTTTTGCAGCCATAATATTAAGTAGTTTTAATTATCACACTACAAAGATGGGAATAATAGATATTATGTTTAATAGAAAAAAGGAAGTAATATAATGATCTTACTCCATTTTTCTATTTTTATTTAAATGAAGAATTTTACCTGTTCCTTCAAATACTACTATAAATTATTAAATAAAAAAAATAAGACA
>NZ_DAWCXD010000087.1:0-20574 GCF_052357945.1 Bacteroides sp.
TCCGACTGTGCGGATGCAAAACCGACCGATAATATCAGCGAAAGAAATAGAATCAGTTTTTTCATCTTCGTAAAGGTTGATTTACCACAAAGATAGATAATTTCCACCTGACTATCCGCTTCCGTTATGTTTTCTTAGAAAAAAACTTATCTTTTCAATTTAATCACCGGATAAATGACAGGAGCCGTCTCCCATTTCCTTTTCATCGGGTTGTATGAACGTTCCATGCCTCCATGGAGTTCGATATAATCGTTGAACTTGATTTCAAGAATCATGCCATAACCGCTTTGCGGATAGATAGGAGTGAGATACCCCTGCGAAGCATTTCGTTCACCATTCACAGAATATTCGCCGAAAGCCCGTATACGCAGAAAATTATTAATCCGGTAAGCGGCCGAACCGCTAAAACCAAAATCATTTCTGGCACCATGTTGGAAAGAAGGCATTGTATACTTGGCACTGAACAGCCCACCTGAAAGCTCCCATCGTTCATTAGGGGCATACGTATAAATGGCACCTACCTGAATATGCGTCCCTATGGTAGGATATGTATTATGCAAACTATACGTACTTAAATAACTATTAGCATTGATCCCGAAAATATCCGACCGATTATAGTCGCGGCTGAAAGGATCGAAAGAAGTACCTAGCCTGGGAGTAGGCCAAGGAGTATCTATAAATTCGGGAGGAGATATATGAAGCGTCATGCTATCCGTTTGAATGGTTGGCTTCCTGTCGTTCGGCGTTACACTCATATCGGGTAAGATAAATCCCTCCTTATCCATATTTAATGGCTGTTTTTGCTCCGGTGGCAGAAGAACCGCACGACCGATGCTATCCTTTTTCACTTCCACCTGTTGCGCAAATACGGTACAGGTACAAAGTAAAAACATAAATCCTGTGAGATGTCTTTTATTCATGGCACTTTGCGGTGTTAAAGAGTTTAGTTGACAATCAGTTTATAACCGATTCCCCGTACATTGATAATACGTATCTGTTCATCTTGCGAGAGTTTATGCCGCAATTTGGTAATGAACACATGCAAGCTTCGGGAATTGAAAAAACTGTCATCTCCCCAAAGTTCGAGCAAGACATCCTGCGTGTTGACCACCTGATTCCGGTTCTCGCAAAGCCGTTTCAAGATTTCCGATTCACGATGAGAGAGTTCCTGTCTCGTTCCTGCGTGTAATAAAGTTTGTGCAACAGGATCAAACAGATAACTTCCTATCTCAAAATGATTGGCAACCTTGTTCTCTGTGAAGAGAAAAGCCTTTCCCATCAGTGCTTTGATTCGGATAATCAGCTCTTGTATACCGAAAGGTTTTTTCAGGTAATCATTCGCTCCGAGTTCAAATCCCTCCACCACATCATTGATGGCCGAACGGGCAGTCAGGAATAAGACAGGAGTCTGTTTATCCGTCTGGCGGATGCGACGTACCATTTCAAAGCCATCCATTTTCGGCATCATCACATCGGCTACAACTACATCCGGATGAAGTTCGAAGAAAAGGCTTAGTCCTTCCTCGCCGTCATTCGCCGTATGAATGATAAAATCATTTTCTTCAAGTGTATCCTTGATAATCATGGCGAGCGTCTGTTCGTCTTCTACCAGTAATACGGTAATTTTGTTTTTACTCATGATTTTATGGGTTTATAAAGTAATGGTAAAAGTGCTTCCTTTGTCCGGTTCACTCTTTACGGTGATAGTCCCTCCATGTTTTTCGACCATGCTCTTTACATAGAATAGTCCTAGTCCGTAACCTTTTATATTATGAAGATTACCCGTCGGGACCCGGTAGAATTTATCAAATATATGTTTTTGTTTATCAAGTGGAATCCCGATTCCCCGGTCGGTAACGCTGATGGTTACTGTCTCCCCTGTCTGTCGGCAGGAAATAGATAATTCGGCTTCCTCCTTCGAGTATTTCACTGCATTATCTATCAGATTACTGATGATGTTGCTGAAATGCGTACGGTCGGCTACAATGACAAGCGTTTCCGGTTTAATATCCAATTCGATATGTACAGGCTTGTCCGCTTTTAGCTGGTGCTGCTCCATGAGCGGAGTAATCAGCTCCTTCAGGTTGATTTCCTCCGGATGCAAACGAAACGTTTTGCGACGCTCCATTCCCATGGATAAAATCTGTTCCACTAGCCCGCTAAGCCTTTGCAACTGCTCCTGACTGATGCGTAAATACTGGTCGCGCTTGCTTTTCTCTTCCGCCTGGTTAAAGTTCAGTAATGCGTCATTAGCCGCATAGGCTACGGCAATGGGAGTCTTTAATTCGTGCGTGATATTATTGGTAAAATCACTTTTCATTTCATCCAGCGTTTTCTGTTTCAGGAGCGTCCGGATAAGGAACCAGAAAGAGAATCCGAGAATCAGAAGAATTACAAATGAAGTGACCAGAATACCTGTCATCTGCTTTAATACCAATGAATTGATTGGCTCGAACACCAGTTGGTAACGTTGGCTGTGATGCATATTAAATTCATAGTCATAGCGGATTGCCTTGGGACTGGGGATATAACTGCTATCTCCCGCAATACCTAATGTATCGGTATATACAATGGAAGAATCGGCACTGATCCCGGTATAAATCAAAAGAGTGTGATGAGGAATAGAGAGATTATGCTCTTTCATCACATGGGTGAGCAAACTGTCATATCGCTGCAGGTTGACATCTATATAAGTATCCACACCCGAATGAATACCCTGCTGAATACTCATTAACAGCTCCTTTAGCGAATCTTGCTTTTTCAATAACACATCCAGCCCATTCTCGCTACTTGCAACAGGTGTAGAATCTTCCGCATTACCAACGATTTTTACCGTATCCGTGGTTATTTCTGTCCGGGAGTGTATCGTATCCTGACGGCTACTATCCGTATAAGAAATCGTTTGTTGAGTCACTAATGAATTGCCGTCCGCATCATATCCGGCTGATACCGTCAGCGAACCGTGTTCCACATTATCTTTTTGCAAATCATTTACCCGGAGCACGATCTCGTTAAAGTCACTCGTCCGCATCGCATCTCTGATATTGCTCTCCATTTCCATCTTCATCGACCGGTAAAGCCCTGTCAACCAATAAGCTTGATAAACAAAGATTCCGGTTAATGAGCAGATAACCAGTATGATGATATGTTTTAGCGGTAATTTCATACTGACAAAGATAATAGGAAACTATTCTTATCCTTCTCTTTGATAAGACTAAATAACACTAGATAAGCCAGTGATAACGCAAATTTCCATTTTTTCTGCCGTATTTTGTCGTATTCCAAAAATAAAGACGAAATGAAACGGATTAATTTACTATTTATGTCTCTTCTATGTGTGTGGATATCCGCTACAGCACAAGTTGGACAACAGTCACAGGAACCTGTCGACAGTATCAAGAATATAGGTTATATGGATAGTTTGTTTCAGGAACTGCCTGAAGTGATGATTACAGGTGAACGTCCGATCGTGAAAGCCGAACAAGGCAAACTCGTGTATGACGTGCCGAGACTGGTAGGCAACCTGCCTGTGGATAATGCCTACGACATTGTGAAAAATCTTCCGGGCATAGTCAATATAAACGGCAGTCTGACATTAGGCGGACAGAGCGTAACCATTGTCATCAACGGAAAAGTAACCACGCTGTCTGTCGAACAGTTGGATGCTTTATTAAAATCGATCCCCGTCAGCCGGATCGAGAAGGCAGAAGTGATGTATTCTGCTCCGGCACGCTATCAGGTACGCGGACCAATGATTAACCTGATATTGGCTCCCGGCACAGGACAGGCATCTTCCCTTCAGGGAGAACTCTATACAGCTTTTAATCAACACCATTACGAATCTTTGGCAGAACGTGGAAGCCTTCTTTACTCCGGACGTAAATTCTCTGCAGATCTTCTTTACTCTTACTCTTATGATCGCGACCGAAGGATAACGGAGAAAGAAGCACTTCACACGTTGGCCGATGGTTCGGTGCATCAGATGGATATGGATGATATAACGACTTCCCGTACCAACAGTCATCAGATACGTCTCGGTATGGACTACACCTTCGCCGAAGAGCATCTGTTAAGCCTGGTTTATACAACAGCCTTCACCGATTCCAAACATTATGCCATAGCTACCGGGGCACAGAACTCTGTTACCGATTCGCAGGGAGACAGCCAGCTCCATAATGTGAAGCTGGACTATCAAACCCCTTTCGGACTGAAAGCAGGTGCAGCATTTACTTACTACCATTCTCCCGGCAGCCAGTTATTATATAGTACGTTGGGAACGGAAACGATGAATTTCTTAAGCCGGGATAAACAACAAATCAACCAATGGCGTTTTTATGCCGGGCAAGAACATAACTTAGGCAAAGGATGGGGATTGAATTATGGTATAGCTTACACAACCGCTTTGGACCATAGTTACCAAAAATATTACGATCCTGAAACAGACCACCTGTTGCCGGACAATAACATGAACTCCCGCCGTCGCGAACAAACTCTGAATGTCTATGCAGGACTTAGCAAGAACTTTGGCGATAAACTCTCGGCCGATGTTTCCTTGGCAGCAGAGCAATATCATACAGATATCTGGAATGAATGGAGCCTCTATCCGGTAGCCAATCTGACTTATATGCCCACTGCCGGACATGTCCTGCAACTCTCATTGAGTAGTGACAAGGAATATCCTGAATACTGGAGCGTACAAAACGCTATTTCTTACATGGGAGCTTATTCTGAAATTCAAGGCAATCCTTATCTCAAACCTGCAACGAACTATGAAGCGACCTTCAATTATATCCTAAAAAGCAAATACGTCTTTTCCGTCTTTTATAGTTATACAAAAAACAACGAAATGCAAACCCTTTACCAATCACCGGAACGCTTGGTGGAGATTTACAAATTCTTCAATTTTGATTTTTCATCGCAGGCCGGATTAATGATGACAGTTCCTTTCAAGGTGAAAAAATGGTTGGATTCCCGTATAACAGCCATCGGCTTTCGCTATCGCCAGAAAGACAGTGATTTCTGGGACATCCCGTTTGACCGCAAACTCTATACATTCGTGTTGACGATGAACAACACCTTCACCTTTTCCACCAAACCCGATTTAAAACTCACCTTGACCGGATTCTATCAAAATAAAGCCATACAAGGAATTTTTGATCTTCCCCGTTCGGGAAACCTGGATGCGGCACTTCGTTACACCTTTGCGAAAGGAAAAGCGCAACTGACGTTGAAGTGTGATGATATATTCAATACCTCTACCATTTCAACACAAGTTCGTTACGGATTGCAGAATGTAAAGAACCACTATATGCGGACCACCCGCACGTTCGGCGTTTCGTTTAACTATAAATTCGGAGGATACAAAGAGAAGAAGAGGGAAGAAGTCGATACCTCCCGCTTTAAATAAACGCTAATTAATTTTTAGCCATAAGAGCGAGAAATATTTCAGACATAAGAACAAAAGAACATAAATGCTGCGCTTTGAAAATTATTTCTGTTGCTTATTTAACTGCTATTTTATTTTTTGTTCTTATGTTCTTCTGTCTGAATTAAATTCCCATTTATAAAATGAACTACTTAGTTCATTCTTTTGATGCTTTCCATGTTTGGGCATATTCTTCCAACACACGTTTGATACTTTGTCCGATTTTCACATAATCGGCTTCATTCAGATTAGCCAGTGACACACGCACGCTCCATTTCGGTCCGGCAAAGCCACCGCCATTCAACAGCACGAGTGAGGTTTCGTTTGCCAGGCGGAAAACCACATCCAGCGGATTGTATGTCTTTTGCAGATAAGCAACGAAGTCATCTCCGTAGAATTTCTTCGCCCATACCAGCATATCAATCTCCGAATAATATCCGGCACGCAGCGGATCTTCTACCAATGTGAAACCTGTGTTATCCCACAACGCATGCAGGCGGCGATGAATAATTTCCTGCATCTTGGTTTTATAACTGTCTTCTTTATCCAGAAGCGAGAAGATGGCAAACAAACTCATCTGCATTTGTTGGGGTAGAGAAAGCCCTGCGGTATGATTCAGCGCAATCTGCCGGCTGTCAGCCACCATGCGGTCGATAAATTTCATCTTTTCCGGTTGCAGGCTAAGACTGGAATAACGTTTGTTCAATATTGATTTCTGCTCCTCCGACAGGCGGGCAATCATTTTGTCGTAGATGTTGTCTTCGTGTAAAGCAATCACTGCGGTTCTCCATCCCGTAGCTCCGAAATATTTGGAGAACGAATAAACGCAAAGCGTATTATGTGGCAATTCTGCCATCAATGAACGGAAATGAGGGATAAACGTTCCATACACATCATCCGTAATAATCATCAGGTTCGGATTGTCATTCTTCACAATGTTGATGATACGTTCGGTAGTCTCCCTGCTAAGTGCGTAACTGGGCGGATTACTCGGATTGGTGATAAATAACGCTTTGATCCGCGGATCTTTCAACTTGTCTATATCTTCATCCTTATACTGCCAGGTGTGCAATCCGTCAGGAGTCATCTGGTCGGCGGAAATTTCGGTAACGTCAAACTGATAGCGTCGCAATTCCGGGATTTCTATATAAGGAGTGAACACGGGAACCATCAAAGCAATGGCATCTCCCTGATTCAACAGGAAATTCTCTTGCAAAGAATCGAACAGATAACACATGGCTGCCGTACCCCCTTCGGTGGCGAAAAGGTCAAAAGTACCTTTCGGTGGACGGCGGTCACACATCTCTTGTGCCAAGTAATCCTGCACGATTAACTCTGTAAAATGTAAAATACGGTCGGGCACAGGATACTGGTCGCCAATCACCGATTCCGCCCATTCGTGAATCAGCGTATCCGGATCGGCAGCATGCTCCATCAACATATAATTGTAGCCCTCTTTCAGCAGATTAGCACCCGGAGCTTTTTCATTCTCTTTCAGAAAAGCCTCGAAACGGGCGGCTATTCCAGCCTTTTGCGGAATACCTGCTATTCCTTCTTCCAGTGAAAACGCATGGCGACATTCGCAAAGTCCGAATTGTCCCAACAGAAAAAATGCTTCGCGTGGTTCGGTAGCAATCCAGTTCGGATTACCTCTTCCCGCATTCAGCATGGTATGTGCTATTTTCTTGATACTTTCGTCTGCCATATCGATCAGTTTGTTTTTCAGCTCGAACGGGCTGATCGTTTCCATTTTCTTGGCATAACTTTTCGTAATGGCAGGGTTATTTGTTTTCTTTTCCATAATGATATTTATTTATATAGTTTTACATAAGCAATACGATGACGACTCCCCAGATAATCAGTAGCGTATTGCCGACTGCATACGTCACTGTATACCCTAATGCGGGTGTATCACTTTCCACTGCATCCTGAATAGCTCCCAGTGCCGCTGTTGTGGTACGTGCTCCTGCCGTGCATCCCAATGAAAGGGCAGGGTGGAACTTGAACAGGTATCTCGCCATCAGCAATCCTGCGAGAAGAGGGATGGCAGTTGCCAGTGCACCGACAATAAACAGACTGACTCCGACTTCCTTGAATCCGGCTATAAAACTGGGGCCTGCAGCAATGCCGACCACTGCGATAAACATATTCAGCCCTACATTATTCAATACCCATAAAGAGGGTTCGGGGATACCTCCGAAAGTAGGATGCTTGCTGCGTAACCAACCGAACAGAAGTCCGGCAATCAATGCGCCGCCACTGGTAGAAAGACTGATAGGAACACCTCCCAGATGGATAGCCAGTGCACCGAAAAGACCACCGAGCAAAATGCCCAGCCCGACGAAAATCATATCCGTCTGATTGGTCGGACGGTCAATGTAACCCATTTGTTTAGCAGCGCCTTCCACTTCATGTTTAAGACCGGTGAGCTCAAGAATATCTCCCGAATCTACTATCGTTTGGGATAATACCGGAACATTGATTCCGGCACGCTTGATGTTACGGATACTGACTCCGTGCATGAACTTCTGTGCCCGGATTTTGGCAATCGTTTCCCCGGCAAACGTCCGGTGAGTCACCATTACAGGAAGAGTTTCTGCCGGAAAATCCAGTAATTGTGCGTCGATTACTTCCGGACCGATCCAGTCTTCTTCTCCGATTACAAACTCACGGCGTCCGCTTAGTACCACTTCGTCGTTTTTGCGAAGAATCAGGTTCGGATCGACATCTTTCACCACTCCTCTTTGACGAATCCGTTCTACAAACAGACGTTTATCATTCTTGCATAAATATGTTTCGAGTTCACTGACTTTCTTTCCTTTGGCGAACCATTCATTGGTGATTTTATAGGCACGGAATACCACCGGACGAAGAGCTGGGGAAAATCCGGGTTCATCAGCTTCCGATGTTCCCATTTGAGCCTCCAGTTCTTTGCAGTCGGCTTTCACCTTATCCAGTCCGCCCAGCATTTTGGGACCGAGAGAAGCCAGAATCCATGCAGAACCGGCTGTACCGAAGATATAAGTTACCGCGTAAGCTACCGGAATCGCATTGATGAATGTTGTTTTTTGTGCATCGCTGATTCCTAATTGGTTGATTGTATCACTTGCCACACCGATCACGGCGGATATGGTCTGTGAGCCTGCCAAAAGTCCGGCAGCTTCGCCTACATGGTATCCCATGATTTTGGCGAGTATCCACGGTGCTACCAAGCTAACAATACACATCAGTACAGCGAATCCCACCTGTGGCAGCCCATCCTTTTTCAATCCGCGAAAAAACTGCGGACCTACCTTATAGCCGACGGCAAACAGGAAAAGCAGAAAGAACACAGCTTTCATCGGACCATCTACAGTGATATTCAGTTGCCCGACCAACACTCCGACCAGCAGAACACTGGTGACTGTCCCCAATGAGAATTTCCCTATTTTGAGTCTGCCCAGCCAGAATCCGGCAAAGAGCGTCAGGAAAATAGCAAGTTCAGGGTGTACCCTTAGTTGATTAATAATCCATTCCATAATTAAGTTGTTGTTTTAGGTTATGTCATTTACAACAGTTATTGCGTGAAAAGAGTTTGTTGCCTTACGTGGATTTTATTTTAATTCGATATACCGGTGGCACGGATAGATTTTTACCGTTGCCGTTTGAGCATAGCGTTTATTGTGTTATATTTGTCACCTTTATAATAAATAACAAACATAATGACAAAGGCAAAATTACTGTTCGGATTTCTGTGTTTATTCCTGCTTTTTCCTGTTCAGGCACAAGAAAAGGAAAAAAACTCTTTACCAACCAAGATTGAATTGATGTCAACCCAAGATACCCTTGAGTTACGTAGAATGTTAAATGAGAGAAAAGAAAAAGGAAAGGAGCTTACCCCACAAGAAAAAAAAGATTTCTTGATTTATCGGGCATATTCAAGTAGCGAGGCGCGGCGGTTAAGGTCTAATACCGAAATAGCGGCATTGGCCTTTTGGCTGCAACAGACAGAGGGACTCAATATTAGTTTGAAAGATATTGAATCCTGCAAACTTTTGAGCTCCTACGTAATCTCACCGGATAGAGCATCAAGACTATTTCTTTATATCCACTCTGCACGTGTGCAAATAGCGGAGAAGAGAAAGCAGGAACAAGAGAACTTACAAAAGGAAAAAGAGCGGAAAATAGCCGAACTTCGGGAGCAGGACAGCTTGCGTCATCTGATGGGAACCGGAAACTATGATCATAAAAAATGGGTATTCAATACATCTTATCGTATTTCCATCAAAGAGGATGGGGACGGTGAAACAGTAAGCTGGATTAACGTATCGCCCCGGGTAGATTATATCTCCAACTCTATCGGAGAAGGTTCTACCGTAGTTCTTGTATTACTCTCGTTGCTTATCGCAATTCTCCTAACCTGGCTGATGTCGAAAAAAGTATTCCCTCCTGCCAGCAAAGAAGAAGGAATGTTCTTTTTATTAATATATATTGTTTTCATGCAGAGCATCGCACTCTATTATATGCTTGCTTCTTTATATTCGAATATTGACGAACTGATTATTAGAAAGACAGGGCAGGAGTACGTCGCCAAGTACGACTATAATGGTTTCAATTTTGTCACTGCTGATAGTATTGCAGTAGCTATATCCGAAGGCGAATGTACTTTTGACAGAAGCTATTCGGAAGACGGTATTCCTGTCCGTTACGATGCTGAAACAATGAAATTGGCTGTCGATGTGGAAAAATATACGCTCCAAAACTGGAACTGGATACTTTTCGTCTGCCTTCTTCTCCTGCTTGATTTCCTTCTCTGTTACGGTAAGCTTAATTCCATAATGAAGAAAGTATTCCGTATACGGAAGACAAATAACGAGAGTCCTTATCAAAATTATGTTTATTTTCCGTGGAATTTCAAGAATAAGAAATACGAAACATTCGAGCAGTTTAAGGACGAATTGGAACATTACCGTCTGGAATGGGATCTGGAAGATGAATATCATGAAATATACGAGACACCGCGTATTTTGATTCGATATAATGTGGTCCAATATAATGAAAAAACAATTGAAGGTTCTGCCAACTTTGAAATAGAGATTCTTCCGGACAATGGAAAGAGCATCAGTTTAGACGAGTGGATGTATAAATTCCAAAATGCACTTGTTCCATATATGGATCAATTAGATAAAATGGGTCATCTGGATACAGCCAATATATGGATTTATAAAGGATGGGAACCGGGAAAAGAGATGCGATGTAATCTATCCATGTATTCGTCTTTGGATGATGATATAGTGATGGCAGACGTTGTTTGGGAATTTACAAATACGGATTATCCCGATTATCGTGCTTTTATCAAAGAAGCAATGGCGTTTCAGACAGAACATGGAAAGCATTTTTGGAATCCGGATACCGTAGTCATTGAGCAGCCCTCCTTTGCTCTCAGTTACTATAATCCACAGACAAAGAACATGGAAATGCACGATCTGGAAGCTGATAACGGAATTGAATTTACGGAAGGAGAAGTATTGTATAAATTGCATCAACACCTAAGAAATGTACTGTCTGATCAGGAATATTGTTATTTCCAGTATCTTATTTTCGGATGCAGAATGGCGGACACTCCAGAAGAAGAGGAATTGGAGAGAAAAGATAAGGATATTTATGACCTGTTCACCACCAATGATATATAAATATCCAGTGAACTTTAAATTTCTCTATTTCGCTTTTTTGTTATACTTTTGTTCTTTCAAAAATAAAACTAATCATATTCTGTATGAAATCAGACATAGAAATAGCTCGCAGCATTGAGCTGAAGAAGATAAAGCAAGTTGCCGAATGTATCGGAATCCCTCGCGAGGAAGTGGAAAATTATGGTCGCTATATCGCAAAGATTCCCGAACAACTGATTGATGAAGAGAAAGTGAAGAAAAGCAATCTCATCCTGGTCACTGCTATCACGGCAACCAAAGCGGGCATTGGCAAAACTACGGTATCTATCGGTCTTGCTCTGGGGTTGAATAAGATTGGAAAGAATGCGATTGTCGCTCTTCGCGAGCCGTCTCTCGGTCCTTGTTTCGGTATGAAGGGGGGAGCAGCTGGTGGAGGATACGCGCAAGTGCTTCCGATGGATAAGATTAACCTCCATTTCACTGGGGACTTTCATGCCATCACTTCTGCCCATAACATGATTTCCGCTTTGCTCGACAATTATCTCTATCAGAACCAGGCAAAAGGTTTCGGACTGAAAGAAATTCTTTGGCGGAGAGTGCTCGACGTGAACGACCGTTCGTTGCGCAGCATCGTTGTCGGTCTCGGACCCAAATCAAATGGGATTACCCAAGAGTCCGGTTTCGATATTACTCCTGCTTCGGAGATTATGGCGATTCTTTGCCTTTCCAAAGATGTGATTGATTTGCGTCGCCGTATCGAAAATATCCTGTTAGGTTTCACTTATGAGGACCAGCCTTTTACCGTAAAAGATTTAGGAGTGGCAGGAGCTATCACTGTGTTGCTGAAAGATGCTATCCATCCTAATCTGGTGCAGACTACCGAAGGAAGCGCCGCTTTTGTACATGGTGGTCCGTTCGCTAATATTGCGCATGGTTGTAACTCTATTCTGGCTACTAAACTGGCTATGTCTTTCGGTGATTATGTGATTACGGAAGCCGGATTCGGTGCCGATCTCGGCGCAGAGAAGTTTTATAATATCAAATGTCGTAAGAGCGGACTCCAACCGCGTCTCACGGTGATCGTCGCTACGGCACAAGGATTGAAGATGCACGGAGGTGTCAGTCTCGACCGTATCAAAGAACCGAATATGGAAGGACTGAAAGAAGGATTGCGTAATCTGGACAAGCACGTTCGTAATCTTCGTTCATTCGGTCAGACGATTATCGTAGCTTTCAATAAGTTTGCGTCCGATACGGATGAAGAAATGGAATTGTTGCGTGAGCATTGCGAACAGTTGGGAGTAGGTTTCGCCATCAACAATGCGTTCAGTGAAGGAGGAGAGGGGGCAGTAGATATGGCTCGCTTGGTAGTAGATACAATAGAAAATAATCCGTCCGAACCTCTGCGTTATACGTATAAGGAAGAAGATAGTATACAGCAGAAGATCGAAAAGGTGGCCACTAATATTTATGGAGCCAGCGTTATTACTTACAGCAGTATTGCGCGCAACCGTATCAAACTGATCGAGAAAATGGGAATCACTCATTATCCGGTTTGTATTGCTAAAACACAATATTCATTCTCTGCCGATCCTAAGATTTATGGTGCGGTGAACAACTTCGAATTCCATATTAAAGATATTGTAATCAATAACGGAGCGGAAATGATTGTGGCCATTGCCGGAGAAATTCTTCGTATGCCGGGATTACCCAAAGAACCGCAAGCATTGTATATCGATATTGTGGATGGGGAAATTGAAGGATTAAGCTGATAACACTTTAAATAAAGAACACTTGTTCCGGCTTTACGGCGGTAAAAATAAATCCCCGTCTTTCCCTATAAAATGAATGTGGAAAGACGGGGATGACTGTATATAGAGTCCAGTGCGCTTCTGTTTTCTCTTCTTGCACACTGTACGGTTGAATTCGTCCTTGTTGCGAGCGATATATGACATCATATATTTCTTTTATAGTAAGAAAAACGAAATACCGGGCGGATGGTTCGAACGGGACCGTTAATAAATAAAAAAAGGTCTGCTCCTTTCGTGAAGAGCAGACCTTAAATGGGCATTAAGCTAATAACAGTTTACAACTACTAGCTTTAAAATAGTGTTTTAGTCAGCGAAAAGAGGATATTTTTTCATTGTCTCATTGACACGTGCACGTACTTGTGCAATAACTTCCTCATTTTCTACGTTAGACAATACAGTCTCGATCATTTCAGCAATTTCGATCATCAAGTCTTCTTTTGCACCACGAGTAGTGATGGCAGGAGTACCCAAGCGGATACCAGAAGTCTGGAAAGCCGAACGACTGTCGAACGGAACCATGTTCTTGTTAACGGTAATATCAGCAGAAACCAATGCTTTTTCTGCCATTTTACCTGTCAGATCAGGATATTTGCTACGCAGGTCGACCAACATAGAGTGATTGTCTGTACCACCGGAAACGATTGTAAAGCCACGGTCGATCAAAGCCTGTGCAAGTACGGCAGCATTCTTCTGTACTTGTTTAGCATATTCCTTAAATTCAGGTTGCAGGATTTCACCGAAAGCAACTGCTTTAGCAGCAATTACATGTTCCAATGGTCCGCCTTGGATACCCGGGAAAACGGCAGAATCCAGTAATTGAGACATCATCTTGATCTCACCTTTCGGAGTTTTCTTACCCCATGGATTGGGGAAATCTTTACCCATCATGATGACACCACCACGAGGTCCGCGAAGTGTTTTATGTGTAGTAGAAGTGACGATATGTGCATATTTAACCGGATTTTCGAGCACTCCGGCAGCGATCAGACCGGCAGGATGAGCCATGTCGATCATCAGGATAGCGCCTACTTTGTCAGCGATTTCACGCATACGTTTGTAATCCCATTCACGAGAGTATGCAGAACCACCACCGATAATCATTTTTGGTTTTTCACGAAGAGCGACTTCTTCCATCTGGTCGTAATCAACGCGTCCTGTTTCCTGATTCAAGTTATATTCGCAAGGAGTATAGATGATACCGGAAGTGTTCACTAATGAACCGTGAGACAGGTGTCCGCCGTGTGCCAGATTTAATCCCATGAATTTGTCGCCCGGATTCAGAACAGCAAGGAAAACAGCAGCATTAGCTTGTGCTCCCGAGTGTGGCTGTACGTTTGCCCATTCAGCGCCGAAAATTTCTTTCAGGCGGTCGATAGCGATTTGTTCGCTTTGGTCTACTACTTCGCAACCTCCGTAGTAACGTTTGCCGGGATAACCTTCTGCGTACTTGTTAGTCAGGCAAGAACCCATTGCCTGCATTACCTGGTCACTCACAAAGTTTTCTGATGCAATCAGCTCGATTCCTTTCAACTGACGTTGATGCTCTTTTTCGATGATGTCGAAAATGATGTCGTCTCTTTTCATTCTTTTATAAGTAAGATTAAATTTCTAATTCGAGATACCTATTTTAAGCGCACAAAGTTAATGAAAATAAATAAAGAATGAAGGAACAGTAAGAAAAATGTTAGTAAAAAGCGGGATTTAATGATATTTTATTCTTAAAGAATGAATCCCAATGAAAAACTTAACGCGCTGTCACGGCGACGGAAAATAATGTTGCTCACCCCCGTACTGCCGTCGGAGTTGATATTGTCATAAATGATAGACTTGGAGATGTTTCCTATACCTTGTTCGTAGCGGAAATCGAAGAAGATACGTGAGATGTTGACACCTACGCCAATTACTGCGCTGACATTGAACGGATACAACTTTTCGTGAATACCCTTTTGGTCGAAATTCTTAAAAGTGATTTCATTGTGCTTTCCCCATAGGTAGCGAAGCTTGGGACCTGCGAAGATAGACATTCCGTAAGGTCCTTTTTTCACTACGTTATATCCATATAGAACGGGAAAATCGACACTGTGCAACACCGATTGCACCGATGCGTAATCAGGCTCGATGGCAGGATGCTGGGAGCCGAGTTTGTCGAACGTAATCTCACATTTGCTTACATTATACGACACTTCAGGCTGAATGAAATGCTTTTTCATATTGATGCGCATGAAGAGAGCACCGAAATAACCTATCTTATAGTTATTCTGCACCTCATCGATAGTCACATCTTTAATTTTCAGTTCAGACACCATGAACATGGAAGAGTTGAAGCCCGCCTTGATACCGATATTTATTTTTTTTGTGTTGGGACGGTCTACTCTGTCTGCGTTATAATTCTGTCCGACAACCGGGCTGCCGGCTGCAACTAATAAACCTAAAAAAATGAATTTACGCAGCATATCCATGACAGTATCGTTCCTTTTATGATTTTTTCTTTTCTACACTCCAACCGAACTTACCGATTTTCTCTCCCAAATTGTAATATCCTCCGTGCACATATACCAGCGGATTAGCTTCCGCCAGTTCCAGCTTTCCGGTTTCGGGGTTCAGGTTCCGGTCATCAGCACGCACATTTACCACGTCGGCAATAAACATATCATGTGAACCAAGAGAGATGATTTCTTTTACACGACATTCAATGCAAAGGGGTGATTCTTCAATCAGCGGTGCGCTGACCACCGTACACGGTCCGGGTGTCAGTTTCATCTCTTCGAATTTATGATAATCACGTCCCGAACGAACGCCACACCAGTCGGTGGCAAAAGCCATATCTTTGGTTGTCAGGTTGATGACAAACTCCATATTTTTTTTGATAATATCGTATGAATGGCGTTCCGGACGTACGGATATATAACACATGGGCGGATTCGTGCAAATCGTACCCGTCCATGCTACTGTGAACATATTATATTCGCTTTCCTCTTTTCCGCAACTGACTAGTACAGCCGGCAGCGGATAAATCATCGTTCCTGGTTTCCAGTCCTGTTTCATAGTTGTCATTTTTTTACCACAGATTACACAGATTAACACAGATATAGATATTATTATTCCATAAAATAAAAATCTGTGTGAATCCGTGTAATCTGTGGTGAGCTGAAGTTAGAGGATTGTTATCTCTTCTCGTTTCTGTTCTTTTTCGCAATAATGGCATTTCACGATGCAATTATCCTTATCTATCACATGAAAGATGGTGCTCATCGGTTCATTGTTGGTAATACATTTCGGATTGGCACATTTCACGATGCCACGAAGCTCATCCGGCATTTTTACCTCTTTCTTTTCTACTACCTCGTAATCGCGGATAATGTTCAGTTTGACGTGCGGTGCTACTACCGAAATACGGTTGATCTCTTCGTCACAAAAGAATTTATCTGCAATTTTGATGATCCCTTTTTTGCCTAGTTTTTTGCTGTCGAGGTTGAATCCGATCGTGATATTGCTTGTCATTTGTTCCACACCGAGCAGTTGCACTACGGTGAAGAGCTTTTCAGATGGGATATGGTCAATCACTGTTCCGTTTTTCAGGGCAGCTACTTGCAATGCTTGTTTATTTTCGCTCATAATAAAATATCGTTTTTAACGTCCTCTAATGTGATACCTAATACATCGCAAAGGATTGCTTCGCGGGCATACAGACCGTTTTGTGCCTGTTGGAAATAATATGCTTTCGGGTTGTCATCCACATCGTAAGCAATTTCGTTGACACGGGGAAGCGGATGCAGGATACGCAGGTTCGGACGTGTGTTTTCCAACATTTTGTTACGGAGAATATATACATTCTTCACCCGTTCATATTCCATCAGGTCGGTGAAACGTTCGCGTTGCACACGGGTCATATACAGAATATCGGCGTCGGCGATAATCTCTTCGGAAAAGTCTGTATGTTCAACGTATTTTATTTGGTGCGTTTTGCAGTAAAGTTTGTATTCTTCCGGCATTTTCAATTCTTCGGGAGCGATAAAATGGAAAGTCGGATTAAAGTGTCGCATCGCCATCAGCAAAGAATGTACGGTGCGGCCGTATTTCAAGTCACCCACCAGGAAAATATTCAGATTTTCCAGCGTTCCTTGCGTCTTGTAGATAGAGTAAAGATCGAGCATCGTCTGCGACGGGTGCTGGTTAGCTCCGTCACCTGCATTGACAATGGGTACCGGGGCTACTTCGCTGGCATATCGTGCAGCTCCTTCGAGATAGTGTCGCATGACGATAATATCTGCATAGTTACTCACCATCATGATCGTGTCTTTAAGTGTTTCCCCTTTAGAAGAGCTGGTGGCCTTGGGGTCAGAGAATCCGATTACTCGTGCACCGAGACGGTTGGCAGCTGTTTCAAAACTCAAGCGGGTACGGGTGGAAGGTTCGAAGAACAGGGTTGCTACTACTTTTCCTTGTAATAACCGGCGATTGGGGTTCATTTCAAACTGCTTCGCCATTTCGAGCATGTAGAGGATTTTTTCTTTAGAATGTTCGGCAATGGTTACTAAACTTCTGTTTTCCATTTTGTTATCTTTTATGTGGATAGAACTTGTTTTACCGGAGCGTAAAGGTACGAAGAATTTGTGAAAAGCACAGATTTTTCGTACCTTTTTTATCAGCTTTTAATCAGTCGGTTTATTTCCGTCCGCTGGCTAGTGCTGCAATGATATATTTCCCCGGTGCTCCGATTTTGCTCCAGGCCGTATTGGAGAGTAGTTTCCATACTTGGGTGCCTTTCCTGCCATAGTCTGATAACCGGAGAATTGTCTGCCTCTCCTTCAAATTAGTCACTTTGTGGCGTTCCAGGCTTTCTATCAGCCCGTTCATGTTGTGTGTGGCCTGATTGTATGCATACCCCGGAATTTCAAACGAAGCATCGCTTATTTCTTCTTCTTCAGTATTTAGTTTAGTTTCCTTTAGTTTAGTTTGTCGAGAAATGTCTGCATTTTCTGAACTCACCTCCTCTTGAGTTGGAAAAATGTTAGCATTTTCCTTGTTCAACTCATCCTTGTGTATCCTTTTTCTCTGTTTGGTCTCTAATAAATAAGGTAGTTGTGAGAAATCTATTTTTCTTCGTGTTGTAGCTTCGAACCACACTCTTTGAATCTGTTCCGAAGTGAGTATACCGTGTTTCTCGTAGGTTTCTTTATGGAAAAATCCTTTTTCCAATAACAGGTCGACAATCTTTTCCATCATGTCCTCTTTGATCCCGCCACCTACTTTGCGGACGAAAATTAGATTTTGTTCTTTCCCCCAAGAGATGTAATATCCCTCTTTATAGATTTTGCAAAGTAACCGCATGACCATGTAAGAAGCTAACACTCCGAATTTTGCTTCTAATAACTCCATAACCTCTTCGTCAAAAAAGTTTGCCGGTGTCGGGAAGTAAGGTATCCCTTTATTAATCATATTCATTATTAAATATTTTTTTATTATAAACTATACAATAGCTTTCCATTCCATCAGGTTTCCGATCATGAATCTTCTCCATCCTTTTTGTTCTTCACTCCAATAGATAATAGACTCTTGTTGTACTGTGATATTAAATTCTCTATGAAAGAATTTTTCATATCCTACCAGTGTTCCTCTTTCCAGGCAGAACGTACCATCCTGCTTATGAAAAGCTATCATTGCATTTCCATACAACATGTGTTCTATTAGTTTAATGCACTCCTGTACAATTCTCTCCGCACATTTATCCGAAATCCCCTTTTCGGCAGTAATACGTTTTTTCCATACCAATTTGCAAGCTTCCAACTTGCCTTTCTTGATCTTTTGTCTCATTTTCTTCTGTTTTTTGATTGAAAAATTAAGTTTTTATTTAAACATAAATATCCCCTGTCGGATAGTGACGGTATGCTGTTGTCATAGCGTTACTATCCTTTCATTATAGTGACGCTATGACAACAGCATACTGTCACTATTTTTTGAGAGAAATTCTTGTTGTTTTCCGACCGGTTGAAAACGGCGGCGAAGGTAGGCCTTATATTTCACTTGTCCCATTATTTTTTCTTAGTACTTGCTTTTAAGCTTTTCAGCCTGTTCTCTTTTTTCCTTTTTCTCTTTCATATATTCTTCTTCGACAGACTTTTTCAATGCCGCCAATTCAGCATGTATACTGCTAAGTTCCATCAACTTATAGCCGCCATGCTTGTGAATGTATAATACTTTTTGGTCATAGATATATTGGGCCAGATTTATCAGCTTTTTTTTCTTAGGATGGTGGAAATATCCATCGATAAAGATTCTCAAATGCATGGTGAGATAAAGGCGGATATCTCCACTGATTGCTATTCTGTTTTCCAGCTCTTCTTCACTGATGATTTCTTCCTTTGACTGTCTTCCGGGGGCTTTTTCCACTGTTTGAACATTTCTTTTTGCTTTGTTGTTTTTACTTCCTTTTTTAGATTTTTCGCTTCTCATAATTAGTTAATTTTTGCAATATTAATGAATGTTAATTTGAAAATAATATCTGGAAAGTGAAATTGAACCTGCAAAAAGATTTGTTCTTTTGTCGCTTGCCAAATAGTATATATATAAAATAACTAGTGATGCAAATGATGAATAAAAATGGATTTAGTCGATGTGGTGAGAACTACATCAATCGTTTACGAAAGGAAGGGCGTTATTCTACGGCGCACGTTTATAAGAACGCCCTTTATTCTTTCGGGAGGTATTGTGGTACATTGAATGTGTCGTTCAAGCAAGTTACCAAGGAACGTTTACGACGTTATGGTCAGTATCTTTATGAGTGTGGTTTGAAGCCCAATACGATTTCTACGTATATGCGTATGCTTCGTAGTATTTACAATCGGGGAGTGGAAGCGGGGAGTGCCCCTTATGTTCCTCGATTGTTTCATGATGTCTATACAGGTGTGGATGTCCGGCAAAAGAAAGCTTTGTCTGCCGGTGAATTACATAAGCTTTTGTATGAAGATCCCAAATCGGAACGTTTACGTCGTACACAAATTATTGCCGCCCTGATGTTTCAGTTTTGTGGAATGTCATTTGCTGATTTAGCACATTTGGAAAAATCAGCTTTAGATCAGAGTGTGTTGCGCTATAATCGAATTAAGACGAAAACTCCCATGAGCGTAGAAGTATTGGATACCGCCAGGGGGATGATAAATCAACTCTGGAGTAATCAGGAACCCATTCCCGATTGTCCGGATTATCTGTTTGATATACTTTGTAGTAACAAAAAACGGAAGGATGAAAGGGCATACCGTGAATATCAGTCTGCTCTTCGGAATTTTAATAATAGTTTGAAGGATTTGGCGAGAGTTTTACGGTTGAAATCTCCGGTTTCTTCTTATACACTGCGCCATTCTTGGGCAACGACAGCGAAGTATCGTGGAGTGCCAATTGAAATGATCAGTGAATCATTGGGGCATAAATCTATAAAAACGACACAAATCTATTTAAAAGGTTTTGAACTCAAAGAACGTACAGAGGTAAATAAAGGGAATTTATCTTACATTAGAAACTATCGTTTAGGTTGATAGTTAACGATAAAGTATTAGAAATCAAGGGCGAAATGTTTCTGTTACTTCTTAGGTAACGGATAAGGTACTCATTCACAGAAAAACAGATGAAAGCAGAAAAACATGGACAGGAACTGCCTACAAAGATGTTTTTCTAACCTACGCGAAGGGAA
>NZ_DAWCXD010000088.1:0-20526 GCF_052357945.1 Bacteroides sp.
TATATACTCCACTACAGAGTATAGAAAAAGGGACAGCCATACAATGAGTGCTTACCTTTTATCTCCTTAGCTCCACTTCAAAGCTAGCGCCATCTTTGCAACTGAACTGCAAAACTGTTTGCTTCTTATCAGAAGAAATCACCTTGCAAAACGGAGTTTCTTCTACATTCCATTGCCCTTTTATCGTTACAGTCACAGGTATTTCACTACTGGCATTTTCAATCCATGGTCGTGAATAGATACTACGTTCGATGCGTTTCCCATCTTTATCAAACGCTTCATCGCTTGGACCGCGATACAAAGCCAAATCCGGTTGTGCCACCGTCAACTTAATCTTATCAGCAGATTCTTTATGAGTCATAACCAGACAGGAAGTATCCACACGTTGTAATAAACCACCCGGCAATGTCGTTTCAGGAGTTTCAAACAACACATAAGAAATGATCTGTTCGGAGACGGACTCTACAATATGTGCATTCCGGTCTTGCTGTAATACCCTATAAGTGGGCTTCTTTGCAAATTTCTTCATCAGAGCTTCATTCGTCTGAGGCAGAACAGCGTATTCATAACTTCCGTTTTTCGGTGCCTTTCCATGATCTACAACCAAAGAAACCCAATCACCCTTTGTTTCCTTTCCTGTGTTTTGCATTCGCGAGTATTGAGGAAAGTTCTTCTCAAACCGAATGGGAGTTGGAACATAATAACCCGTTCCCAAATGATCTACGTATACTTTCTTATCTCCTTGATAATTTTTCCAATAATCATGCCCTGCTTTATCAGTAACTGCCAATTGGAAGATAGTCGTTTCTGTCGGGAACTCCGTATTTGTATTTTCAATATCCGAACCAAGACAGACAATCATTCCATCGATGAAATGGTAAGATTTACGTGCCCGATGTGATCCGTTGTACTTATCATGCTCATGTAACTTCATTCCAAAATTACCATTCATCTTCTGTTGAGACAAACCACCGGCAAAAGCCTCGTCGGAATAAAGCATCTCTTCCATTCCAGAGTAACTATCTACATTGAGCACCTTAGCCTGCAATTGCTCCAATGGCAAATGAATAGATGTCACTCCCGGAATACGGTTCCAGTCAAAACCTTCCTGCTGCCAGCCGCTAGTGGCGGGAGTTACTGTCTGTCCCGGTGCAGCAGTCAATATTTGCAAACTGCCGTGCGCCAGGTAACGACCGTATAGATTTGCTCCCAGATAATGCTCTGCCGCCCATAAATAACGGGAATGTCCGCGTGCCACAGCCGACCAGTTACTACGACGTTGGACAGAGACGCAACCATATCCCATCGCTATATTTCCCTGCGGGTCCGGCTCCGGACGGAAACCTTTCTCTATAAGAAGTTTTGCCACCTTACGTTCTTCAGCATTTGAAACCTTAGGCATATATTCAGGAGAGTCATTTTCAACACTTGGGTCTGAAATCAGACGGAGGTAAGAAGAAGCCATTTCACTATCATATTCCTCCTTTCCATCGGGAGAACCGGCTAAAGCCATCATAGCAAAATGCATAGGAACCAGTTTACCTTTTCCATCCGGATGACGACCGGACATGGAAAGAGGGAAGTTCAGCTTATTGCAGTAGAAACGCATGGTCAACAGTACATTTCTCACTGTTTCATGAGCTAACTCGGAAACAGCAAATTCCGTCCGGCTGAAAAGATAGATCATATTGGTTGCTCCATCGAGTCCGCCCACAGCATAAGCCGGATAGTTATTTCGATGATGGAAAGCACCTCCGTCTACTTTAAACGAACCGGACAATCCCAATGCAGGACGGCAACCAAAATCAATCCAACGGGAGAAAGACCGGAGATATTGTAGTTTTTCCGGTGTATCTTCCATCATTAAAATGCTGGCAATGCGTCCTGTGGTCTGTGTATTGAAAGAGTCCATATCAATTCCATTAACTTCCGGTTTAGGGTATACTTCGTTAGTAATCGCATACCAACGTAACGTACGTTCGGCTTCCTGAAGTTTCCCGGTTTCCCTAAGCACATCTTTCATCAGAAAATATGCCAGGTACAGACCGCGAACACTATAGCCATAATGATGGATGTTTCCCCAACAACTACCATAAGCTACTCCCTGATCGGTTATATGATCGTACATTGCTAAGAACTTCTTCTTCATTTCTTCCCGAATCACCGGATTTGCCGCATTATTATATGCAACGGCAATTCTTTTCATCAGGTCGAAATAAGCACGCATTTCCACTCCCATTTTAGTCAGCATATCTTTATCCCAGTTCGGTATGATCCGTTCATAAGCTTCTGAAGCACGTACCATGTAAATAGGTACTCCCGATACTTGGCCATTCTTATAAGTTATCTGATAGAAATCATATTTCTTGCGGATGGTTTCTACTTCTTTATCTGTCGTTTTCCCTTTCGTGTAGATCATATCACGAAAACGCTTTTCCAACAGTTGCATTTCTGCTCTTTGCTTATCGTCTACAGGAGTCAATTCAATATCCGGTTTCAAAAGCGAGTGTTGATAGACAACCAGCCAATGGTTGGTGGTTCCGGCATTGACAAAAGGGACTTGCAGGTCGGCCGTCTGTTGACGTGCATCAACCTTAGTAGCCGTAATCAAATGATCGATGAAAAGGCTTCCTTTTGAATTTGGAGCAATAATTCGGAGTTCATTCATGCCTTCTTCTGGTGTGCCTTGCATATCACGTTCATAGCAAATCCACGCAGCGCGCCAACCACTGAAATTAATACCAAAAGGGAAAGATGTGCATTTTTTGCCGTCTTTCAGAAACTGAAACTCAATAGTCGCATCCTGAGGCACTTCATTATAAATCCACACAATAAAAGCCGAAAGATATAAATCCTTGCCGGTCGGATCTTTCTTCTCAAACTTCAAGTCTTTCTTGAGTTCCAATATACCACCCGGTTCAAATGTCCATTCCAACGAATGTTTTCCATCTTTATAATGCAGATCAGATACCGACAGACGGGAATGGGTAGCGGTGATACAATCCGGTATTTGCGGTTCTTCAAAAGAAAACATCCGCTCATCTGTTACGACTTGCGCATGAAGGAATGCTGAGCACAAAAGAGAAAACAGAGTTGTCACTCCAAATTTAGTAAAAGGTTGTTTCATCATGGAAATATGGTCTTATTAGGTTTTCAGTATATAAGTCAAAGTATAGTCGCTTTAAAATCTGTAAAGAGTACGTGATTCTGTAAAAGACGTAAACCGAAGTGCCCGTCACCTTCACCACCCGCAAGGGTATAGCGGAACAACTCTGCATCATTCACAGAATAAGTTGTGATTCCCTTTTCCACTCGAATCCGAATCTCATACCACTGATTGGGGACGAGTAAATGAGGGGCATCGGTATATTCTTTCAATAAAGGTTTCACCTTGTCATCTGCCACTCCATAATATTCTCCTTTGTATCGACGGAAACGGGTCGTTGAATTATCATTTCCTCCGTATCCAACGTAGAAAAGGTTTAATGTATTGTAGTTTTTAAAGATGCCGTCACGCCACTGACTACGGGCAAAAAGATCATCAGGGTATTTAGGATCATTGGCAGCCCAGAAGCAGTTCAGGTCACTCAAGCGGTCATACTTTCCACCTTGCATCACCATACAAATACGATAACTTATTTCATAATCGCCTGCCAATCGTTGCCGATACCACATAGTCAGTCCGTCCGGAACTATCAATTCTAATGTATCCGCACGTTCTATTATTTGCAAAGCATGGGATGCATCTTCTATTTTCCATTGCTGCACAAAAGAAGCTTTGTGCTGTGCCAAAAGCACCACACTATTTAAGAGAAAAAAAGTAATCAAACTGTAGCCTATAAAAAATCGCTTCGTCATTACGGTATTAGTTTAAAGATTATTCTTCCGAATACAAAGAAACCCCTCTTTTCGAAAAAAGAGGGGTTCAAATTGTACAAAATATCTCAAATAACGTATTGACTGATAATTTGCATTACCAATATCTTACAGTTTTTTCTGGATCAAAGCCCTCATACCAATTCTTATTTGATTTACCGTTAGTATTTACCCAATCAGCAAATCCTGTATACGCTTCTACAAAAGGTACACTCTCATAGGCATGACGTGCGCCAACCGGCATCTTAACTCCCCAAGTGGAACCGTTAGTGTTTGAATAATAAACATCTTTATCTAATGTAGCGTCCTTTGCAACCAATTTATCATATTCAGCCTTATAAGCAGAAGTCGGTGCATAACCCTTCATGTGGATTTCCTTATTGTTAGCCCAAATAAAGAAGTTTTGTCTATTAGTATCAAGAATCAGTTCTCTAAATGCTGCAAGCTGAGCATCTCTATCAGCTCCAGTTAGCCCTTCTTTACCAATCAATCTGACTTCAGCACGCAACATAGGCAGTCCTTCTCTTACTTTTTTCGGTCTTACCTGGAACATATCCTGATTATTATCTTTCAAAGAGCTTAAACCATCCAATGTGATAACAGTACCTTCTGCCTGTGCTTTATCTACAGTCAGGATTGCAAAACGTGGTTCAGTGCGAGTATCATTGCTCCAATTCCAGTTTTTATTTTCAATCTTCACTACATCTTTCGTAGAAAGTTCCTCTTTAGCTAAGTCTGTCATTGTTCCCTGACCACCTTTTAGTACAAGGCTTGCAGTAATCCGGTCAACATACTCACTTTTCAAACCATCCAAAACAACACCTAACACAGTCGGATATATACCACCTACCGCACGAACATCCAAAGTCAGTAATAGTTCTTCTTTACCTCCGACAGTTTCCATCATCTGTTGGCTATGACATTCAGTTACCTTCAAATCATATTCAAAAACAACATCGTTGAAATCTTCATCATACCATAAAGGCAATTGAGTAGGCCAGCCATCTTCAAACATTACCACACCTGTGTTGTGATAGAAAAGATAACCTTCGTCTGTCTCATTTGTCGGCTGCACCGCATCTTCAGGAAGCGCAAGAGTTACCGATGCCAGACGGTTTGTTTCAAAATTGAAACCAGTACTCTGATCTACACCACGACTAACAGGAGACAAAGCAAATTCTTTTGTAGCTTCTGTTCCCGAAACTGTATTGTATTTCATATACACTTTCTCGCAAGCAACAGGAACATTCAACGTAAGAGTACGGGAATCTTTCACTAATACATCTCCCACAAGCAGACTCGCTTCAGAACCACTTTTATCGGAATATACATTCACAAGTGCAGAAGCATTTACCGGGTCAACAGTTCCCGAACCATCGTTACCTTTTTCCAACTCATTATCAGAGCAGGCAGTAGTAACCAACATTGTCCCCATAAGGACATACACCAAACTTTTAATTTTCATCTTAATTTAATTTTTAAATTTATTGTTTGTTTTTGTTTCGCATGAGAACCTGGCTTATCACACTTATTTTCAGGCTCCATTTGTTAACTTATCAAAAATATATTTAACGCCTAATAGCTTTTTGCTTGCCTTTATTTGTAATTTCAATCCTTTCCATCGAGAATAATCACAAGAGCTAAAATAGGGCTCAAAAGGCCTGTTCATGAACAATGGATAATATATACAAGTTATTTCGTATATTTGCATTAGACAGAACATTCAATACAACAAATATAGAATTTTTATTCCGAATATACAAGTTTTATATATAAATATATCAAGGGAAATGGATCAAGTACTGTATGGTATAGATTACATAGAATATTATTTCTATTGGATATATTACAAGTTTATTGGCTATCCTTTAATCATAAGAATATGCTCAATTGCTGTAATGTTTTGTATTATTGCGTACTTATTTCTCCTATTCCATATTATATATGGTATATTTAAAAGGCGAAAAGAGAAGCGAAAATACAATAAAGCATTTGATAAGTATTATGAGGAAATGAAATCTATCTCACTAGATTCCAGCACATTGAGTGAAGAAGAGATAGCTGACAGATTAGAATATGATACAAAAAAGCGCCCGAAACCTAACGAGTTACGCATTATCACTCAACTGTTAACAGAAATCAAGAGTGTGCATGAAGATGAGATCAATGAACTAAATTATCAAACGATTCAAACCGTATTCCAAATCACACGTTTCCTTGAACGCGAACTTCAATTCGGTTCCAAAAGATCAAAGATACAAGCTCTGAAACTTATTCAGTCCATCAATGGCTATGCCTCTGAAGCGGTATTGGTGCGTTTCCTCTATCATCGTGAACTAGAACTAAGAAACTCGGCACGCTATACTTATATGTGGTTAAGCCAGGGTGACCCGTTCCGCTTCTTCGACGAAGACATCGGCATGAAGTTAAGGCAATGGGACATGATGGAGTTACACGCTATCTTGGAGCACCGTAAGAAAGTGGGATATAACACACCCACCTTTATTAAATGGGTGAATACTTCAGCTGAAGAAAACGTTAAGATATTCTTTATCAACGAAATCCGGCTATATAATGAAACCGAAAGTGCCCCAATTCTCGCGAAGCAACTCAATGCCCGTTCTGTGGAAATACGGGGTGAAGCGATCAAGACTTTAGGCAAACTAAAATACAAAGAGGTTGAACCTAAGCTGATTGAAATGTATAATGTACAACCGGAAGAAGTCAAACGACAAATCATTTCGGCTATTGCGGATCTAAAGACCGATAAGGCTTTAGGATTTCTTTACAATGCTTATGATGAAGCAGATAACTGGGGAACCAAGAGAGTTATACTCAAAGCCCTCTATGAGTATAGTGCAATGGGAAGGAAAACATTCGATCAATTGGAAAGAAAAGCAGATTCCCACACGGCTATATTGTTTGCCCACACCAAGCATCCGTTAATCAACCAGTTAATTTAGAGAATATGAGAGATATAATATTTACATTCTTCAATTATTTCGTATTCTTTTATACGAGCATGCTGGCGATATTCTTCGTCACATTCGCCTTCCTCTCTTTCATTTCTCTAAAACGGAGAAAGGATTACTATGTGGAAAGCTATATGCGGAAAACAATCAAGGAATCCCCCTATACACCGGGCATTTCGGTAATTGCTCCTGCCTTCAATGAAGAAAAGACAATCATTGATAATGTGAACTCCATGCTTGCATTGGAATATCCGCTTTTCGAGGTGGTTATTGTAAATGATGGAAGTACGGACAGTACATTGGAAAAGATGACCGAATATTATGAACTGGTAGAAGTGCCCTATGCTTATATCGAGCGAATCAAAACCAGACCGTTCCGAAGACTCCTCAAATCCTCCAACCCGAAATACAGCCGACTCATCGTTGTAGACAAAGAAAATGGAGGAACCAAAGCGGATGCATCCAATGCGGGTATCAACGTTGCTTCTCATCCTTATTTTATCTGCACGGATGTGGATTGCATTTTGGAAAAGTATGCTCTTTATCGTTGTATCTCGCCCATTATATCTTCAGAAAAACAAGTAATTGCAGTCAGCGGAACGATGTTGATGGCTAACGGATGCGTCGTGAAAGACGGACAAATCATAGACGTTAGAACTCCCCGTACACCGATTCCACTTTTCCAGAATCTGGAATATATGCGCTCTTATCTGATTGGTAAGATGGGATGGTCCGCTATCAATGGTATGCCGAATGTTTCCGGTGGATTCGGTCTTTTCGATCGTTCGGTAGCGATTGCAGCCGGAGGATACGATGCTCCCTCTTTTGCCGAAGACATGGACCTCATTACCCGCATGGTAGGATATATGTGCGACTTCTCCCGTCCTTATAAGATCGTACAGATTCCTGATACTTGTTGTTGGACGGAAGGACCTCCCAACCTGGCAATGCTTTACCGGCAACGTACCCGTTGGGCACGGGGATTGTTCCAGACACTTAATATCCATCGTAAGATGATTTTCAAAAAGACGTATAAACAGATGGGACTGTTAACTCTGCCTTATATGTTCGTTTTTGAGTTTCTAGCGCCGATCATCGAGCTCGTCGGTTTGATAGTATTTATCTATCTGGCCTTTACAGGAGCAGTCAACTGGAACACGGCATGGATGATTTACCTGACGATCTATACGTTCTGCCAGTTCCTTTCCATCGTTGTTATTACCTACGACTACTATGTCGGGATGCTATATAAAAGAGGATATGAATACCTGTGGATTATCATTGCGTCCATATTAGAGCCTATCTTCTATCATCCCATCATCACTTTCTGTTCATTGAGAGGATACCTCAGTTATCTGACCAATAGAGACTTCAAGTGGAAAAACATGGAACGTAAGGGATTCAAGCAGAAAGAAGAAAGTGCAGACGGTACTGATATAACGGCAATGAAGCCCGAACCTGCTACGATTTAAACAAGAAAGAAAGATTAAAGACAAGATAGAATGAACAGAGAATTTCTCCATAAGATCACCATATTAGGTTGTCTGTTTTTACTGATAACCTCTTCCTCCGGGACCGACAACGGATTCCAGACACCGGAGCAATATGCCCAGATTGTACAGGAGCATTTTGCGAACGAGGAATGGGAAGCAGGGAAAGAGCTGTTGGAGGAGGGCCTTCAGAAATACCCGAATGTTTCTGACCTTGAATGGCTCATGGGAAAATACTGGTTCCACGAAAAGAACTATGACCAGTCGCGTTATCATCTTGTCAAAGCGATAGATGACAATTACAACAACGTCAATGCCAAACATCTGCTGGTAGACGTAGAAGATATCACCGAGAATTATTCCAGTGCCATTTGTTACGTTAATGAGTTGCTGGAAGTGAATCCGTATTGGAGAGGTTTATGGCGAAGAAAGATTGAACTGTACCGCAAGCAGAACAACGATGTGGAAGCAGACCGTCTGTTGAAACGAATCAATCAGATTTACCCGAACGATACGATTCTAAGGAAGGATTATATCTACAGCATGGAGGTAGGCTACCAGCAAATGAAAAAAGGCGGTAACCGAAAAGAGGCTATCGAAAAGCTGACGGAGCTTATCAAAGTATCTCCTCAAAACGAAGAATATTATCTGGACATCATTAACCTGCATTTACAGGAAGGAAACCGGGAAGCTGCTCTAGGCTGGTCATCCAACGGTTTGGCTGCCATACCGGGAAGCGGTGCGCTTATCGTCAAAAGGGCGAGTATCCTTAGTGAATTGGCACGTTATCCGGAAGCTCTGGTGTTTATACGCGAGCAAATGCGAAGAAACAACAGCCCTGCCATACGGCGTATGTATAACGACCTGTTAATGGAGGCTGCCCGAGCAGAGAAGCAGCGGGATCCTTATGTATTATATGGCATGGCCTACGAAGGAGGTAATAAGAACAAGGAAGCATTAGACTACCTGCTGAACACTTCCGTCACCCGGGGATATACTGATGACGCACTCTTCTATATCAGAGAAGCTAAAAAACAATATGGCAACAATGATAAAGGAATTCTTTATAAAGAATATATGCTTTATCGCCAGATGAATGAGGATGATCTTGCCTATTCAACGCTGAAAAAGATGTATGAGATGTATCCTGATGATTATGATATTACGCTTGCCATAAGCGCACAACACATGAAGAAAGCTGAAAAACTGATGGAACTTGGTCTGTACGCAGAAGCATTGCCGCACGTATTGTTCGTTTCTCAAAAACATGTAGACGACAATGAAGTGAACGGTGCCGCATGGGAAAAAGCCTTGAGTTGCTATATCAATATGAAACGTTACAATGAAGCACTTGCAACATTGGACACCATCACTCTTCACTTCCCTGATTACGAAAACGGCACGTTGAAAAGGGCATTTATTCTCGATAAAATGGATAAAACCGAAGAGGCTTTGCAACTGTATCTATCTGCCATCGAGCAGAGTGATGAGGATATGCGCATTTTCTACGTTATCGGGTACGAGGAACTAGCAGTGCCGTACATCAAGAAATGTATGGAAGCCGGAGCTACGAAGAAAGCATACGAGGAATCTGTTAAGCTAATTAGTCTGAATCCATCAAGCGATCTCGGATTACGGTATGCCATCAATTCGTCCGGTTTACTCGGAAAATACGATGAATTCGAGAAATATACAGTACAAGGAATCAATTATTATCCTGAAGAACCATTCTATCAGGCTAAAAGAGCTACCGTGCTTGAACGTGACAAGAGATACGAAGCTTCTTTGGAATTCCTGAAGCCGATACTCAACAAATACCCGAGCAACAAAGAGATTATAGGCGCATTCTCACAAAGCAGTGAATATCGTGCCCTGCAACTGACAAAGGCGAAAGAACCGGAAAAGGCTCTCGCTGTTCTTGATACAGCTTTGCTTTACGACAGTCAGAACAAATCATTGAAGTACACCAAGGGAGTGGTATATGAAGCCAACCGTCAAGCGGATTCAGCCTATTATTACCAAAAGTACTACGAGCCATCCATCATGGAATATCGCTCTTTCCAACGACACTTATCGGGCCTTAGAAGCATGATGCTCAAGAATGAGATTGCTTTGACCTACCTGCGTGCACGCTACGGAGAAGAAGACATCATTACCTCCGTTGCCACCGCTGAATACACTCGAAAAGGCCAGAAGAACAGCTACACGGGACGTCTCAACTATGCAGGACGAAGCGGCTCGGCAAGCGACAGCATGGAGGCTGAAGAACAGACACCGGGAGGAGTCGGCATTCAGGTACAAGGTGAGTGGACGCATCACTTCTCACCGAAGTGGAGCCTCACGGCCAATGCAGCCTTTGCGACCAAATACTTCCCGGACATAACGGCTGATGTCGCTTTACGGCATTATCTCAAGAATGATTGGGAAATAGGTGCACATGTGGGTTATAGACGGGTAGCCGCCTACACAAAGCGTTATGAATGGAACGATGAATTCTTTGCAGGTGGCACCGGAGACAATGGCTATCTGTTTACGGGTTGGAATGAGTCAAAAACTAACCTACTCACTGTAGGCGGAGAATTAGCCAAGACCATTGAAGTCGTTCGTCTCAACACGAAGATAGATATGCACTTCTTCAACTCCAACTTCTATTACAATGCTCAGATTGGCGCCAAATACTTCCCGGCTAATGACGGAAAGACAAATATCAACGCCATGGCAAGCATCGGATCGGCACCGGAAACGGCCGTACTGGACTATGCGCTGCCCGGCTCTTTCTCTCACACCAATACTATGGTGGGATTGGGAGGCCAGTATATGGTCAGTCCTAACATTACCATAGGTCTGATGGGTACCTGGAATACTTATTATAACCAGACCAACACCGTGCGAGGGACCAGTCCGCTCAACCCGATAGAATCCATATCGACACGCTATAAAAATTTATATAACATCTATGCACAAGTTTATATTTCATTCTGATACGCTTGGCCCTGTATTGGCAGGAATGATATGTATTTGCTGCCTTTTATCCGGCTGCCGTATGCAGGCACGCACGGAGATGTTCCCATCTAAAGAAGGGTATCTCGTCACCATTGGTGAGGATCCGACCGACAGAGACACCCGGTGGGCGAAATACCTGTACGAGCATCTCAAGAAGCGTGCAAACGACGATGAAATGGTAGCTTTTGGCGTTTCCGAAATGGATATGTGGCGCATCATCATACAGATAGACCCAACATTAGAAAGAGGATTCAAAGTAGCCTGCAAAGGCTCTGATATCAGACTGACCGCAAATGATGACAAACAAATGCTTTGGCTACAATACCAACTAATCAAGAAAATCAGCAAAGAAGACCCACGCATAGACGGTTCCGATCTTCCTCCCGCCCTTATCAATCTCAATGATACTTGCGGAAGCTTTGCATTTGACTACCAAAGCATTTATTCCCCATACGGTCTGAATCCCGATCAGACAGGGGTGATCGGACTAAACAACTTCGACGACAGCTGGGGAATATGGGGACACAACCTGCGGAAAGTATTGGGGAAAGAAGCGGAAAAAGTATACGCCACCATTCATGGAAAAACAGATGACTCACAACTATGTTTCTCTTCCGAGAACATGTACCGCCAGATAGAAAGTTATATTGTAGACAACTTCGGTGAAAAGGGGAATTCCCTTTTTGTAATAGCCCCGGATGATGCTCCGTATGCCTGCACGTGCGCCACCTGCACCGCACTGGGAAACACAGAGAAGAATGCCACTCCGGCCATTACGGAACTTATCATCCGCCTTTCACAACGTTTTCCCAAGCATTTTTTCTTTACGACTTCTTATCTGACCACACAACAGGTCACCGACAAACAACTCCCCTCCAACACCGGAGTAATCGTCAGCGCCATCGACTACCCACTTCGCCGGACAGACGGCAAGGATGAGCAAGACAAGAAATTTGCCGCCCAACTCGACAACTGGAAGAAAGTGACGAATAACATCTATATATGGGACTATATCAACAACTTTGACGACTACCTCACTCCTTTTCCCATATTAAAGATAGCCCAACAAAGACTCCAATTCTTCAAACAACATGGAGCCAGTGGTATATTCTTCAACGGAAGTGGATATAGCTATTCTTCTTTCGATGAAATGAGGACTTTTGTACTATCCTCCCTCCTTATCAACCCAGAACTCCCAGTCGATGACTTAATCAGAAGTTACTTTAATCAGGAATATCCGGCATCAAAAAAATGGCTATACGATTACTACACTGAATTGGAGAACAACGCCCAATCCGGAAAACGACTCGGACTTTATGCCGGCATCAGAGAATCAGAAAAAACATTCCTCTATCCGGATAAATTCATCAAATTCTATGATGAAATGGGAGATTTTGTTTCCGAAGCAAAAGGGAAAGAGCGTAAAAAGCTGCACGAACTTCAGACCGCTTTGTCTTTCACACGCCTGGAATTAGGACGTGACCACGGCTTTGATGCTTACGGATATGCCAAACGGAATGGAAAAGAGATCCAGCCGGTTCCCCAGGCCCGGAAATGGATCACCCAGCTCAAAGAACACAAAGCATTTACCGGAATGGAATATTATAATGAGTCAGCCTATGAAATCGACTATTATATAAAAGAATGGGAACAATACCTACTTTCTTCCGACATCAAGAAAAGCTTGTTTTTAGGGCTCAATCCTTCAGCAACTCCTAAACTGAATAAAATTGATTCCAAGAAACTGACTGATGGCACTCACGGTTTACCTGGAGACTATCATTGCGGTTGGGTAATCATTCCGGGAGAAGAATGTACCATCAACCTGCCGGTGAAAGGTATCAACGCATCAGGAACATTCTATATCAGTTTCCTGAATCTTCCCCGGCATCACATCTATGCTCCACAGCAAATTCAACTATTGAAAGACGGAATAGTCTATAAAACAATAGACCTGAAACCGGAAGACGCCCCGGAAAAAGGGGAAATGATAAAAGCCACCGTTTCGGCAGACCTGAACGGAGCAGAACAATTAAGCATCAAAATCAGTTGTTTAAAGAAACCGGGAACGCAAATGGGCATCGATGAAATTGCATTCATCCCCTAAACGCTAGAAAAGTGACATAACAAAAAAATAAATGGCAACTATGAATAAATCTATATTCTATATTTTCCTACTGACGGCACTTCCGCTCTGCTTTACAGGGTGCAGGAAGGAAGTACGTCCCACAAGTATGACGATAAAGGACTCGGTCAGGCACTATTACCCCATCAAGCAAGGTCAGCAGCTCGATATCATGTTTACTATCACCAATACAGGAGATGCTCCGTTAATCATTTCAGAAATGCAACCTTCCTGTGGCTGTATCATTCTGGATAAAAGTTCGCATATCATCATTCCCGAAGACGGAATCAGACAATTCAAGGCAACCTACAATAGTATTAAGAATGTAGGCGAGGTGGTTCACCGCATCCGGATTTTCGGTAATATGCTCCCCGACGGAAGAGCCGAACTTAAATTTGATGTTAACGTAGTCCCCGATGCAGACTATACACGTGATTATGAAGAACTCTATCAAGAGTTCAACACCAAAAATGGTATTGTCAGAGAGATGGTGGATGGAAAAGAATCTGAACTGGGATATTATGTCGGAGAACCGTAATCGATATCATGTATTAAGTATTAGCATCAAATGACTGGCTAATACTTATTTCTCTTTTCTAAGGATGTATTTCTTTGAATGCGGCATTTTCTTCTTTCACATTCTGAATAGTCTGCTTTAACTCTCCAATCGGCAAGTCATATCCATACCAACCTGTATAGCAGTCTACCACATACCATTTCCCGTCCGACTGCAATTCGAACTCGACACGCAAATCAACCTCGGATTCTTCATAGCCTGCCTCAAAGATTTTATGCTTCGGTTCATCCAATGTAAACTTGGAAACATAAATACCTCCTTCTTCCTGGGTGATACGCTCTTCCTTCATTGTTTCACTATCCAGCAACGGCCACTTTTCCCGCGTGAAAGGGAATGTTTTCTCGGTTTCTCCGTCATCTGCCAACAAGGTGATCGGAGTCTTTAATGGGAATTTGATACGAGTATACTGGAAGGCTGCACTGGAAGTAAATTTATCCAGAAAGGATTTGAAATCTTCACCGTCTTGTGTAGTCAGTTCACTATCGGCTTTTGCTTTGGAACTATTACCGCAGGAGATAAACGAAACACCTGCGAGCAGCATCATAGCCAGCAAGCAGCATACAAACTTTTTAGCTCTCATAACACTATATAAATTAAGAGTTTAATTGACGGCGCAAAGATAATGACAAGTTTGGCATCTTGGTTATTTTAAGAACTAAATATTTTTCTATACTCAACCGATTTTCCGAATCTATGTATGCCGCAGATATTCATAACCGAAACGACAGTACAGACACTTTCGCTTATCGCAGTACTCTTTTTGCAATTGTATCAACGCCTGACTATCCGCCGCACTGACAACCGGAAGCCCGGCATCACTCCACGAACGGATAATATGATTGCTCTCCGCCTTCAATTCTTCCAGAAAACGTGCGGCACGTTCACACATTCGTTCATCTGCCTTATGCAGGCCGTAAGTATAAAGAAAAGGAACCACTGTATTTATGATTATCAAATCCTTGGAACGCTCTCCCATCGTCTTTTCCTTTTGTGGAGACAGTCGCCCGAATAAATAATGATTTTCCCAATAGGAAGACGTACGTGTATCCAGTAAAGTTCTCACATCCGTCAGAGTATCCGCTTCCAGTAAACGTGAAAACAGCTTATCTCCTTTCTGATAGAGATAGGCCAACTGCGCCAGGCGAATGTGAGGAAAGTTTTCCGGACGAAGCCGTAGAAAACGCCATAAAGTAGCATCCATCCCCTGCCCGATTTCAAATTTTCGCTGCAGATAACGATACTCTTTACAAAGACGAAGACTATACTCGTCCTCCTGTTCCTTTTTCAGAAATGTATCTTCCAACAACCCTGCCAAACCATAGAAGAAAGCTTCTATCTGAAACAAATCATTCCGGTGCTTATCCATCGCACGAAATGGCAACAATCCCGCCCACGTTTCAAAAGCATCTCCGTTCAAGCCGAAACCGAAATTACGGGCAAGGGTGATAAAGAAAGCATCTTCCCAATTACTGTTGCAAAGTTCGAGACGCTGCATGATTAACTGTGCTTTCTGCTCCAAACGCTCTGTTTGCAAAGCGGTCAGCCAGGAATGGATGGTAAGTTTGGGAAGAGAAGCAAGGATAGGATAGCAAGCCGGATAATGATCGGCTACGCAAAGTTCATGGTAATGGGATTGCACATTTTCCGGACAAGTCAGCAATAGTTGTGGTATCTGTTCACCGTTGGTACAGGTTATTTCCGTATCCGCCTCGCTCACCACATGGAGAATCACAGAATCATAGGCTTTGTCGCAATCATGCCCGTGGCGAAACCAATCGGAAGAATGTGTATGTATTTCTATATTCCCTACCCATAAGGCACCATCAATCTTTAGTTTCGCGTTAAAAAAGTCGGGACCGGCATTCGGGTTTTGCAGACCGGAGTCAATCACTTCTACCGGTAAGCCGTTGGTGGTTTGCAGTACTTTCAGGGGAAATAATTTATGCTTCCACACGTAGTGGAGAAGATGTTCCATGTTAACAAGACGTTAATGTGCGCTGCAAATGTAATAAAAATCTTATCTTTGCGACTATTATTTTGAATATAAGTCAGAAAACAATGAAAATAGCACTGATCGGTTACGGAAAGATGGGCAAAGAGATAGAAAAGGTTGCCCGTAGTCGCGGACATGAAATCGTCTGCATCATTGACATCAATAATCAGGACGACTTCGAATCGGAAGCGTTCAAATCGGCCGATGTGGCCATTGAGTTTACCAATCCGATGGTAGCTTACAGCAATTATATGAAAGCATTCAAAGCCGATGTGAAACTGGTATCGGGCAGTACCGGATGGATGGCCGAGCATGGCGAAGAAATCAAGAAGCTCTGCACGGAAGGGGGCAAAACACTCTTCTGGTCGTCCAATTTCAGCCTGGGAGTCAGCATCTTCTCCGCTCTCAACAAGTATCTGGCTAAAATCATGAATCAGTTCCCTGCATACGATGTCACCATGAGCGAGACACATCATATCCACAAGCTAGATGCCCCCAGCGGAACAGCCATTACACTGGCGGAAGGTATTCTGGAAAAGATAGACCGTAAAGACAAATGGGTGAAAGGAACTTTCCTTGCGCCGGACGGAACCATTAGCGGAACCAACGATTGTGCGCCTAACGAACTTCCTATCAGCTCGATTCGTGAAGGTGAAGTTTTCGGACTTCATACCATCCGTTATGAGTCCGATGTAGACACCATTTCTATCACCCACGATGCCAAGAGCCGCGGCGGGTTTGTATTGGGAGCCGTATTGGCAGCCGAATATACTGCCACACACGAAGGTTTTTTGGGTATGAGTGATTTATTCCCGTTCTTAAATGACTAAAATATCAGAAGCTAGTTCTAAACAAATATAACATTATGAGACAAGCCACACGCGCACAATGGATCAAATGTGCCACTGCTATTCTACTTTACCTCATCTTCCTTATCTGGGTACGGAGTTGGTGGGGATTGATTGTTGTTCCTTTCATTTTCGATATTTATATCACAAAGAAAATTCCCTGGTCTTTTTGGAAGAAGTCGAAGAATCCGGCTGTCCGCAGTGTCATGAGCTGGGTAGACGCCATCGTGTTTGCGTTGGTTGCTGTCTACTTCGTCAATATCTACATCTTCCAGAATTATCAGATTCCTTCTTCTTCATTGGAAAAATCATTGCTGGTGGGCGACTTCCTGTATGTGAGCAAGATGAGTTACGGTCCCCGCGTACCGAACACTCCCCTTTCCATGCCGTTGGCGCAGCATACACTACCTGTCTTCAATACTAAATCATATATCGAGTGGCCACAATGGAAGTACAAACGGGTACCGGGCTTCGGCAAAGTGAAACTGAATGACATTGTTGTCTTCAACTTCCCCGCAGGAGATACAGTAGCAGTGAACTACCAACAGACAACGGACTTCTATACGCTGGCTTACGGCGAAGGACAACGTATCTATTCCAAACAAATTGAAATGGATAGTCTGACACGCGCCCAGCAACGTGCCATCTATGATTTGTACTATGCTGCGGGACGTAAACAGATAATGAACAACCCGCGCACTTACGGTGAAGTCCTTTGGCGTCCGGTAGACCGTCGCGAGAATTATGTGAAGCGTTGTGTCGGCCTGCCCGGTGACACCCTTCAGATTGTAGACGGACAGGTGATGATTGACGGTAAAGCGATTGAGAACCCCGAAAATCTGCAATTCAACTATTTTGTACAGACCACTGGTCCGTACATTCCCGAAGATATGCTTCGTGAACTGGGTATCAGCAAGGACGACACCATGCTGATAGAAGACTCCGGCTGGGAAAGCGGACTGCTGGAAATGGGACTGGACAGCCGGAATGCACAGGGCAAACTGAATCCGGTATATCATTTCCCGCTAACCAAGAAGATGTATGAAACGCTTTTGGGCAACAAAAAGCTAATCAGCAAAATAGTAATGGAACCCGAAGATTATGCCGGACAGATGTATCCGCTCAATCTTTATACCAAATGGAACCGCAACAATTACGGTCCGATCTGGATTCCTGCCAAAGGAGCTACCATTACCCTCACAGAAGACAACCTGCCTATCTATGAGCGTTGCATCGTAGCCTACGAAGGCAATAAGCTGGAAGTGAAACCGGACGGTATTTACATCAACGGTGAAAAGACCAACGAGTATACCTTCAAAATGGATTATTACTGGATGATGGGTGACAACCGTCACAACTCTGCCGACTCCCGTTATTGGGGTTTTGTACCCGAAGATCACGTAGTGGGCAAACCGATTGTTGTATGGCTATCGCTTGACAAAGACCGTGGATGGTTCGACGGCAAGATTCGCTGGAACCGCCTCTTCAAGTGGGTAGACTGATAAGTGTACGGATAGAATAGAGTGATAAGGTGATAAAAGTTGATGAACATTCGTAAATTCAAATGGATACTAGCATTTGCCGGAGCAGTAGTCGTAGTGCTTCTGCTCCGGGGATTTGCTTTCACGTCCTGCCTTATCCCTTCCACCGGCATGGAGAATTCCATTTTTCAGGGTGAACGTATCCTGGTCAACAAATGGAGTTATGGGCTGCGGGTTCCTTTCATGTCGCTTTTTTCTTATCACCGCTGGTGCGAGAGTCCTGTGCGTCGGCAAGACATCGTAGTATTCAATAATCCTGCCGGAATCCGGCAACCTGTCATCGACCGTCGGGAAATCTATATCAGCCGTTGTCTCGGAGTTCCGGGAGATACGTTGTTGGTCGATTCTCTTTTCTCCGTTATTTCTCCGGAGGCACAGTTTAATCCGGATAAGAAAAGACTTTATTCGTATCCCGCTTCAAAAGAAAATCTAATTACGTCACTCATGCATACTCTTTCCATCACCAACGACGGATTAATGGGAAGTAATGACAGCACCCATGTGCGCAGTTTCAGCCGTTACGAATATTATCTGCTGGAACAGGCCATGAATGGGAAAGAGAGCTTCGTTCAACCTTTGTCAAACAAAGAAGATGCCGAACCAAATCCGCTGATTGTCCCCGGAAAAGGGAAATTTATCCGGGTCTATCCCTGGAACATGACCTTGCTGCGGAATACCCTCGTGATGCACGAAGGCAAACAGGCAGAAATAAAGAACGACACTCTCTACGTGGACGGAAAACCCACACAACACTGTTATTTCACCAAAGATTACTATTGGATGGGGTCTAACAATACCGTCAACTTCTCCGACTCACGGCTCTTCGGATTTGTCCCGCAAGACCATATCATCGGAAAAGCCTCCATCATTTGGTTCTCCAAAGAAAAAGAAACAGGGTTGTTTGACGGGTATCGATGGAACCGTTTCTTCAGAACAGTGAAATAATCTTCCGGATCATCAAAGAAACAATCCCTTCATAATATCTCATAATATCCTTAATAACAGAGCCTCCTAAACGAATTAAAATGAAAGAAATGAACATCGCTTATTTATCTTCAGCCTATCTCGCTCCCGTTGAATATTATACCAAACTACTGGCTTATGACAAGGTATTTGTAGAACAATACGACCACTATATAAAACAAACCTACCGCAACCGGTGCACCATTGCCGGCCCATCGGGTGAGTTAGCTCTTTCCATCCCAACCGTAAAGCCCGATACATTGAAGTGCCCAATGAAAGATATCCGCATCTCCGACCACGGCAACTGGAGACATCTGCACTGGAACGCCATCGAATCAGCCTACAACAGTACTCCTTTCTTTGAATATTACAAGGACGACTTCCGTCCCTTCTACGAAAAGAAATACGAGTTTTTAATCGATTTCAACGAAGAACTATGCCGGATGGTCTGTGAATTGATAGATATTCACCCCACTATGGAGCGTACTAGCGAATATAAGATGGAGTTTGCTCCCGGAGAATTCGATTTTCGGGAAGTCATTCATCCCAAAAAGGATTTCCGAGAAGTGGATACAGAGTTTATTCCGCAACCTTACTATCAGGTTTTCGAGCCCAAACTGGGTTTTCTTCCTAATTTGAGTATCATAGACCTGTTGTTCAATATGGGACCGGAAAGTCTGTTGGTACTAGGCAAGTAATGACTCCACTCTTCTATACGTATGTAGCCAACAAAGGTGCACCATGTCGTCACATTATTTATACTCGTACAGTTTGACGTGTAAAATACTGAATTCTCCGACAGGAATACGTACATGCCTTCCCTGATGGTCCTGATCGCCATTCAGGCGCCGAATATATTTCAGTGAACCATCTTCGTTCACATTAACTTCATCTACAGAACCGATACCGGCTCTCATACCACCTTGCCAGCTATTTTCCGTTTTTGATGCCTTTCCGCCCACACTGGCAAAACCATCCTCGCCCAATGCCGGTGAACTTTTCATTTTATTTTCCCCCTGTTTCTTAAATTCAAGTACAAAGCCACTGCCGGCAACGATATACTCATCTGGAGCAAGACGCAGAAAAACACCTCCCCCATCAGGCCATACACATCAATCGCGGGCAAGTGTGTACAATG
>NZ_DAWCXD010000089.1:0-20459 GCF_052357945.1 Bacteroides sp.
TTCAAGGAAATGTTTCCAAGTTTTTCCAAATCGATTTTCTGCTAAATCCATAATGATTCATTTTTATATATGGCAAAAATATAAGAATGAAAAATGGGCGGCAAGATAGAATCGCGGAAACGCTTACTCCAATTTCGTATTTTTTATATGTATGTATTTGTTTATCAGTGGTTATAGTATTTGATATTTTAGAAACTAAAAGATTGAGGGTATCTGTATAAAGCAATAATTATCTATGATTTAGATAGATTTTATAGTGAAAAGTTCCCCAATTACATAGAGGGGCGTAAATTTGTCCCCCGTATGTGGCTTGGGGGACAAAAATATTGAAAAAATAGGCATAACAAAAGAAAATATCTTTCCTAAAACTATTATTTTGCCATATTTAAGTCGTTTTTAGTCAGCATTTTAGATTTTTTATAATTGTAACTATATGATAACTATATAGTTAGGTTACTTCCCGATGCAACATGTAGATGAAATTGATAATCAAAAACTTATGTTTTAAACGGTAGAAAAGTATTTTTGAGGCCATAATGGGTTGTTTTTGAAGCTGAATCTATTAATTCTATACTTCCTTCCGCCTTTTAATTAGAACCACGGAAAATTTAGTTTTTCCCAACTGAAGTTCACCAGTTTTCTATCTACTTACAAAGGTACAAATAATACGTGAGTTTTTCGCCAAGTATGTCAACTAAATGCAAGGGAGTTTCACGCTTATTGTTTTACTGAACAAAGGGGAAAAAATAGAATTAATTCTTTTCCCTCTATTTGACTTTACTTTAATGGACGTATATATTAGTACGTGGGTAAAGTAAAGTTGTCAAGCGAATAATTTGATTTTATCTAATTATAAACAGGATAAATGTAGCTATTTTACAAAAACAGGTAGTATAATATTCTATTTCTTATTTTATTTGATATATTTGCAATCAAAGAAGAAATAGATTGACTATGATAGCAGAATTTACAGTAGAAAACTTCTACTCAATAAGGTCGACTCAAAAAATAAGCTTTGAACCTTCATCAGACAGTTTTATGTTGGATGAATACACTTATGAAGTTAAGGATGGTGTAAGATTACTGAAAGTAGGAATAATATATGGGGCTAATGCGTCTGGTAAAAGCAATGTGCTGGAAGCTATAGATTTTTTCAAGATGCTGGTGTTAAGGGTGCCAAAAGGTCGTAATGATACTACTAGAGTTGTTCCTTTTTTATTAGACGAAACATCAAAGACTAAAACGACAAAGATGTCTATGTCTTTTTATGTGAACCAATTGAAGTATATCCTTAGCTTTGAGCTTGATAAAAAGCGTATATATTCCGAAACATTAACTGTATATGAATCCATACGCCCTACAAAACTTTATAGCCGTAGCTATGATCCTTATACAGATTCTTCAGTTATAGAATTTGGAATAAACCTGAAAATGGCAAAGAAAAATCAGGATACCATAGCAGGAAACACAATAAATAACTGCAGTGTGCTTGCTGCTTTTGGAAACTGCAATGTAGGGAAGACCAAGCTAAATGATGTCTATGGCTATTTTGCAAAGCAAGTAAAAGATGTTCTTGCTCCTGGAATGCTTTTGTCGGGATATGTGAAACGTCATTTGGATAAGGACAAGGATGGAAATCTGAAGAAATTTATTTTGAACTTTTTAAAGGATTCGGATTTTAATATTGAAGATGTTACTCTTCATGAAGAAGAAGAACTTATAACGCCTGAACTAGAACAACTGATTCAGAAAGCTCCAATTGCTGATGATGCAAAATCAGAAATGTTGAAAAAAGGTAAAATAACAAATACGGAATTGACATTCACTCATAGGACAGGGAATGGTTTATATGAATTATCTGAAGAGTATGAATCAAACGGTACTATGAGATTTTTAGGAATGGCCATAATACTGAATTTCCTTCTGAAAAATAACCAGTTTGTACCCATAGATGAAGTTGAAACAAGCATTCATTATGAATTGCTATCCTATTTTATAAAAGTATTCTTGGCTAATAGCAATCAGACTTCACAAATGCTATTGACTACTCACGACATTAACCTATTAAATGAGGAGTTTATACGACGTGATACAATATGGTTTACGGATAAAGATGAACAGGGAGAAACAAATGTGGTTCGTCTTTCAGCTTTAGGGCTACATAAGAATCTCTCGCCTTATAATGCATATAAACAAGGTAAATTAGTGAAACTGCCATTCTTGGGTAGCCAGTATTTTGATTTAAATGATTGATGCAAAGGAACGAACGGTAACAAAAAGTTTATAGATAGAACATTAAAATGATTAATTTACAATTATCCAATTGGAAGAGCATACTACAGGATATTTATTGTCCTGTAATAGGCTCTATATGGGTTGCTCCTAATGGTATTTGGGATAATCATTTTGCTCACAACAAGGACAAAGATGATTTTCATCCGTCTGTTGTTGGAAGAGTATTTGATGAAAACAAAAAATGCTGGATAATTCCAGGAACGTCCAAAGACTATAATAAGGGCACAAATGTCTTTAGGGTAAAGATCAATCCAAATGATCCCGATTGTCCTTACTCTTACTTCTTGATAAAACTTAGAATGACATATAATTCTAAGGATTTAACTAATTTGCAACGAGGTTGGAATGGAATAGACTCCTTAAGTGACAGCCAAATAGAAGAACTCAAATTACAAATCAAATTTAGCCTAGGAATCAATGTTTAAGGAAGAATATCTATTAGAGTTGCTCTCTGGAAAACTAACATCCAGAGGCTACGCAAACATACTTGGTACGATTACTTCGATGGTGAGGAAATACCAGTGGAAGAAAAGTATCATAGTATCGGATCATAATGACAATGATTGGCAAAGTGATGATATTAAGGAATTGAGTCACCAGTTCTTTGAGTGGATTATATCCAAAAATAAGATTAAGTATTTGTCAAAAGTGCCATTTGAATATTTGTCTTATTATTTTACACAAATGTTCATTTCTTTTGTTTCAAACAGAATTAAGGAAGAACAACAAAAGGTCGGTCTGAGTTTTCAAAAGTGTCAGGAACTTGTTCAAGAAATATGCCAAGAAGACTATGATGAAGAAACTCACGAACATAGTGCTTATGTTAAAAGTTCAATGTCCGATGGTAATAATTGGATAGATAAGTTAGATGATGTCGTTAAGTATCTTGCTCATTATCCAATAAATGAAGATACTAAACATTTTAAGCCAATTGTTAATCTGGCAATAGAAGATATTCTTTTGTCGGCTGATGGTTATGTATCGGTTTCTTCTTTGGCTAAAGCTGTCTTTGAATTATTAGATCAGTCAGTCTTCAAGACAAATATGTCAGAAAATCAAATTGTTTATAATCAACTTGACGATGAGCAAACCAAAGCAATAAAGACAATAATCGAAGACGTAGGTCAAGTAGATTCACGTATATTCTTAGAGTACATATTTCAGAATACAGGTGGTATATCATTATCATCCATCGCTGATAAGTATAACCTTCCGAAAAGCTCTGTCCATCGCAAGATAGAAGATTTTAAGAAAAAAATTTTCTCTACTTATGTGCCTAATAATGAAGAGGAAGGTATTTCTTTCTTGCAAAATATTGCTTTAGCTTTGGACAAAATATCAGAAACGGGAGTATTACCATTATGACAAACGTAGAATATATGAACATCATAAATGATTTCCTCAAGAACCCGATAATTCCTGAGGTGAAAGAAGACATTATAGTATCAGATAAAGAATTGGCCAGCATTAACGACTTATTCGCTTCGAATGATGTGCCTGTCAATTATTTGCATCTACGTCCTAAAATCAAAGAGAATCAGATATGGACAATTAAAAGAAGTTATATGGATTACGAAGGAATACTCCAGTCGGCTGCTGCTCCTATTATGGTTTTATTGGTTTCTCAAGAAGAAATGATAGGAGAAGATGGAATGTTTGTTAGAGTATGTCCTATATCTCCATTTGTTGAAATGGCTTCTGAGAATGATCAAATTTGTGAAGAGGAATCAATAACAGGTTTTCCTTTCTTTATAGAGAGATGGAATGAGCAGCCAATTCTTACTGAAATTCTGGATAAATACGTAGGTGATTATTATTTGGATAGCTCTTCCAAAGACTGTAAGTTGACAAATGATCAAGAAGAATTCAGAGAAATAGAAATATCAAATGCTCGATTCTTAAACCATTCTGTGATTGCGTTTATGAATAATCTTGAAAGGTCTGAGAATTTTTCATTCTCTGTAGATGTTAACTATGAGGATTATTCTAAGACAAAACACATGCCTCAAATGAATGTCCTTAAGCCAAGATTGATTCCTCTTAATGGACATGAAGAATATGCGATGGCTGCCAGAACCAATAATATTATTTCTGAGAATGATTGCATTGAGTTCAATTATGAGCATATGCCTTTCTCTATTGAGGTCAGGAAAAAGAAAGCAGAGTTCATTTTAACTATTATTCCAAAAGTAGAAGTAGTACTGCGGAATCTAGAAAACAAACAAATAGAAGGTACCTCAAATTCTGAGAGAATAGTATATGGAGGTTTGCGAAAAGGTTTATACCAAATAGAATCTCCACTTCTGAATAAAACGATAACAATTAGATTAAAGTAATAATATGGCAGGAACTTACATCCCACTCATAAAAAGAACTAAATGGGTTGATCTTAGTAACGAACATAAAAAACTAAGAGAAACTGTAGAGTCTGATCTAAAAGAAGGCTGTAACAAAGGCAATATCCAACCAATAATGTTACAGGGGGCTTTTGGTATTGGTAAATCAACAACATTATACTATCTATTCCATTACGGTTGGGAAGTGCTAAAAACGCCTACCTTCTACATGCCTTTGGCTAAGATTGTTGATGCTGTAAAGAAGGAAGCAGAGTCATTGGAATCTGGTAAGGTTCAAAATAACCAACTTAGCAGAATTATCAATAGTATCATTAAAGAGCAGATCGACAAATTGAGAAACTCTAATTGGAATGATATAAACGATATTGATTTCCCTGATTTTAAGTCTGGTGATGATTCTGAGAATCCAAGCTTAAACCAGTATTTGGAAGATTTCATTCCTGTCACATTGGATTCAAATGATACCAAAGAATCAGAAATTAGCAAACTTGTTTTTTCCGAAGAAGTTATCCGCCAAGCATTAGAAAGCACTACACCTCCTATACTCCTTGTGGATGAATTTGAGTCAAAATTCTATGAACTCAAACGTTATGTTGAATCATCTGGGGGTGGTATCCTTCGTGAATTGTTTGATCAAGTTGTTCAGACAAAACCTTTCTTATTAGTTATTGGCAATGGACCAGCTTCTGGCTATGAAGTAGCAAAAGAAAAGGGAACAGATGGAAATAATGATAGCGAAACAGCTGCTAATAGAAGACTGAAGACAATTCAGATTCCATTTCCAACGGTAGCCTTACTTAAACGTAAGTTTATGAAGGAGTGCGCTAATGGATATGTGAATTTTATATGGTGGATGTCTCGTTGTCGTCCAGGTCATATACAGAAATTGTGGGATGCCATTGATTATAGTATTTATAAGGAATATGATGCAACAGAATTCCTTGTAAAGGACATTTTCAATGAGCCAATAGATGAAAGTGGTGAAGAAGTAAAATACCTAAAGGTTTCTTATTTCAATCAAATGAATAGTTACATTCGTCCGATTGTTGGTAGACTTTTACTAGATTTTGAACCACAATCCATTAAGATTGAGGATTCATACAGAGAGGCAATGAAGGATAGTGCAGAAGATTTCTTCTGTACAGATGAGTTAGTATCTGTAGTAAAAGAACTCAATCCTGCAATTAGTAATGATTTTTCTGCATATCTTGAAAAGTGTAAAGAACAAGGGAAATACACAAGCGTTGATTATATAAGAAACGTTGGTAAGTATTTTAGCTATATTCTCTCTGCTTGTTCTAATTCTGACGGTAAAATTGCTTTTTCAACTGCATGCAGAAATAACAAAGAGAAAGCACTTGCTACAACTTTCTTGATTCCATTACTAGAGTTAACATACGACTTTATTAGTCAGTATGAGGATAATGAGGACCAAGTAACACGAGAGACAAAAGATTTTATCTTAGATTCTATTAAATTTATTGAATCTTCTGTCGAAGAGGAAACAATTGATGATAACTTTGAGAATCTTAATAGTATTTTTGAAACTTGCAAAATTAAATCAGGAAATGAGATTTATATGCAGTATTCATTACGTGCCATTAGGGAAATCATTGAACAGCCTATTGGCTCTCCGAAGTTGAAATATAAGGATATGAGTTTGGATAAAAAACTTGAATCCTCAAATTTCAGACAGAGTGTCCTTTTGACTTCTCGTAGTAGTGACAATACAATTATCTTTGTACCTATTTTAGAGGATGAACCTTTAAAAAAGTATATCCTCAGGCTTAAAGACTATATCAAATCACAAAAGAATGACTTGCATACCAATGCAAGTAAAACTATTAGAATAGTATATCTCCAAGAACATGAATATATAAGCCAACTGAAAGAAGAAGTATGTAAGGATGGTTCAGGTAACCTTCTGCCAATCTGTAAAATGAAAAAGTTGGTTTTTGAGGATTACAATCACTATCAGTTCAATTTTGGGGGACAAATAGCAGATTTTATTGACTCTGTGGCAAAAATTGTCATAGTAGCTGGATCTTGCAATGATATTGTTTTGATTGACGACAATCGTACATACGACTTCCATACAGCCATTGACGTTATTAAAAATAGAGAATGGACAAAGCAAAAGGAGGCTATTAGAACAATTGAACACTATTCCAGACTTGTATTGGAAGGGGATAGTTGTGTTATTAACACAATTTCTCTTGCGCAGAAAAAAGACCATGAGTCAGCAATGGAAAACCTAATCTGCGAAAAGAGGGATTATGAAGACAATATTCTTTGGGATTTTACCAGTCTTGAATCTGCAGATATAACTGATACAAAAAGTAAGTATCTTGCAATGTACTATATATTGGAGAATGCAAAGAAGCCTACATCAAGTTATCAATCATTATTAAAGATCCTTCAAGAAGTAGGAAACTTTAGAAATGCTTTGTATCTGCCCCCAATTGAAGATAGGATTAACGAATCCTTATTCTTTGATCAAATATTAAATATTTTATCAAGAGAAACTGCCAGTAAATTGATGAGTTCTTATGATAATGAAGACTACATCATTAAACATCTGTGTTCTTTCACAGCTATGATGAATAATGAGAGATCTGTAAGTAAGTTGGACGAACTGCTGACTTTTATGAAGGATTCTCTAAATGATCATTGGATAGCTTCATATAATAATGATATGTCTTATGGATTTAGCAAGGGGCGTACATTGATAAAATTGCTATATCTTAAAGCGTATATCGAAAAGATTGATTTCTCTTTGTTGCGTAGTCAGTTGAATACAAGAATTGAAGAAAAGCAAACAGAGCTTGTTTCAACAATATCGAATTCAACTCAACACATAGCAGCTATAACAGATTTGTTGTATTCTAAGAATTATGCGAAAGCGAATCCAGAGAAAATGCCTTTCCAAGGATATGTATCTGAATTACAATTGGTATCTAGATTACTGTCAAACTGTAAGAGAATCGTATTAGAAGACAAGGATGGTGTATCAATATTTGCAATAATTTCATCAATCGTATGGAGAATCTCAAATATAGTTTCACAAGCCAAAGTTGTTGAACATCAAATTAATGGTATTTTGATATCCTTAAAGAATAAGAAGGAACTTATCGAAAAAGAATATCAGTTACCTATCAATACAATATATCAGGATTCATTGACATCAAAACTTATTAACCTTTCTGATCTTAAGCCTAATGGTCAGCCACAAAGATATGATGGTGATTGGTGTTGGACACAGTATGCTAGATATTTGACGCCAAGATCAGAAGTTCAAAATGTCATTGATGCAAAATTGCATCCTGCAAAAGAAACTTCAATTGACGAGTCTGATATTCATAAGTTCAAGGCCTTTCTTCAAACAAGTTTGACTAATTCTACATATAAAGTTCGAATGGACGAAACCTTAAAGTTCTGTAAAGATTGTCAGGCAGAAGCATTGAGTTATACCAAGGTTTATGAATATATCAAAGATTTATTAAAAGAGTAACCATATGAATATTGATAAAATTACAAAGCAATACAATAAGGCTCTTGAGATAAAAAAGGGTGATAAATATGCCGAAACTCTTAAATTAGAGCTTAGCAAGCAAGAGTGGCAAGATGAGCTTAACGCAATTGAGGAAAGGATTTCAAACATCCTTACCAAAAAAGATTTTGAAAAATGCACAAAGCAACTTGAACAGTTATTTGATTCTTTGTATGAAAAAATGACAGCTCCAGGGTTAGATGCATTTGTGTCATGGGTTGAGGAACATACAAAGAATAACGAAAATAATATTGCTAAATTGCGAGATTTCCTAAAAGGTAATTATGAAACATATTCTTCTAGAATTGATTCAATATTAAGTACACTTGAAAACATTTCTTTTGATGATGACAAGTGTATATTTGATAAAATCATCTCTGAATTTAATAAAAAGTTGAAATCAGATGTCTCAGCATTTGTTAATAAGCCAGATGAATTTGAGAATAATATTGATGGATTCTTGACAGATTTAGAGGATGAATTTGTTGGTTTAGCAGACATTTCTGAATTGGCTTATACAAAGGTAGAAGATCTATATACGGAAGAACAAAAGAATGATGAGACAATATCATTCTATTCCGAAATAATTAAGCAGTCTATAAAAAATGGACAGAATCTTACAGCACTTAATGAGTCCGAAAATAAGTCAAAACTATACTTGCGAGTAAGAAACAGAATCGCGTCTATTAAGAAAGTAATAACCATACTTTCTGATACTGGCATCTCAAGTAATTCGGATGATACACTTAAGCAACTTTTCAAGAAGTTCGATGACACCATGTTGGCAACAAAAGGAGATGTAGCTGAATGCTTGAATAATTTTATTGAGAATACTTGGAATGATATTGAAGCCAAGTACATTGACATAAAAGAATTCTATGCAGAAGATGAATTGTCGTTTAATAAAACTTGGGATGGATTCGAAAAAGAAGGTGAGATAGATCTGCTCATAAAGAATTACAAGACAGTAAGAAACGCTAATGTACTACCACAGATACTTACTGTGAAATTTGAGGAAATCGTTCCAAAACTAAACAAATGTCATAATGAAATTGCAAAGCTCCATAGTTCAGAAATAAAGATTTTTGACGAAGTAAAAGACTGCTTTGATGAATTCTTGGCAAACTATAACAAGACCAAAAAAGCTATGTTGGAAAAGATTGCAAAAACTCATCCAGAATTACAAAATGATATTGACTCAATATATGATTCTGAAAATGGAACTCTGGCAACAATTGTGAATGGTTTAGGGCCACTCTCTGATTTTATGAATTCTATTTCTGATGAAACTTTAGATACAATGCTTGAGGATAAGAATAAAACTCAGCAGATATTTGAAGACATCATGAAAAAATCTGGATTGGAAACAGAGATAAACTGGCTTCAACAAAAAGAGTCTTTAGAGTTAACGCCATCTGATTTAGATCATGACTATCTCCGAAAACTATTGGAGAGTGGACTTATTAAATTATCATATACAAAAGAATACTAATAATGACAAATATTGATATAATTCAGGCATTGGATAACATACGAATAAACAATTTGTATGTGCACAATTCAGAACTTGAAGGTGCAAAGTTCTCGAACGAGAAGTTGAAAGATCGAAAAGTGTATTTGGTAGAAACGCTTGCTGTAATCAATGCACTTGTTGAGCGTGGTACAATGATGTTGTATGGAGGACATGGCGGAGGAAAAACCACCTTGTCTAAGTATTTAGGTCAGTTGTTTTGCCATCTTACCAAGGAAAAGATTGAAGATTGTATATTGAGAGGACATCCACAATTGACAGAAGAAAAAATCCTTGGTAGTTTAGATTTTACTCAAATGACAGGAAACAAACCACTTGATAATGGTAAGTTGTCAGTGGTCTGGAACGAATTTGTCACATCAAGATGGAAAATCATTGATGAGATAAATCGTTTATCTCCATACGCACAAAATATTCTATTGTCATTGCTCGCAGAAGGGTCAGTAAAATATCATGATCAGAGTATGATTGTTCCTGCTTTCACCCTGTTTGCAACCTTGAACCCAAAGGACAATGCGAACACAGAATTGTCTTTGCCATTCAAGGATAGATTTGCTCTTGCACTTCCGATAACCATGCCTGATTATGACAGTTTCAGTACTATTGGAAAACGAGATAAATCATCTTATAATGATCGTATTGAGGAATATCTTCAGGATGTTAATCTAGAAGAACTTCAAGAAATTGTTAAAAATATTCCATATACAGAAGAAGCCGAATTGTTTATCAACTACATAATTGCTTCATATCGCCTATGTGAAAGAGCCTCTAAAGAGTCTAATGATAACTTGTCTGTTGACAAGAGTCTTTGTGAGAATTGTCATATGTGTGCACCAGAAAAAGTGTGCTCAAAAATCAAGTTACCACTAAGCGTCAGAGTAAAAGAAGACCTGTACAGATATGGAAAAGCTCTTGCATGGTTCCTTGGAGACAGAGAAGTCAATGTAAATCATATTGAGGTTTTAGCCCCATATATGATTTGGCATAGAGCTGTTCTGAGCAAAAAGTATGTGTCAACTTTAACTGAACATTGGAAAAATACAAATTCAGGGAAGCAAACATCCATTTTTATAACAAATATTGATTTAGATGGAACTCGAAATATCATACAAATGATCAAAAATGAGTTTGATGGTATTAAAGATCTTCTTATGGGTTTTGAAAGAGTTAAGACAGGAACACTTTCAGTTCCAGAATTCAATGAGTATCTTAAAGAAATAAGAGACTCGTCATATAATTCTCTTGTAATATCTGCAGAGATTGTTCCAGTCTTAAATGAAAAATATGCTCCAGTTTATGATAAGATTGTGTCCTATAACAACCAGATAGATAACTCAAAAGGTGACATTTCGAAGCTTAAGGCTATAAAATCAGAATTAGCATTTAGATATGATATTCCCAATCGACAGTACATTTCAGAGCGAGTTAACCGTTCTATCAAAAAGATAGAAATAAAGGAATATACATTTAAGCTCGAAAAAGATTCAATAATATCGAATCCTCAACTGTCATCTCTTATTCAAGCGGTTATTCCTGGTACCGATCTTGCAAATGGTGACATACAAAAAGTAAAACCATTTAAGTTGTTGGATATTACACGAGATGCATGCGACTTGTCAGTTAAGAGATTGAAAAAATATATCTTTACCTACCAAGGGGACGAAGATTCTGAATTATTCAAATACTTACAAGCAAACAATGTCAATTGATATTGAAACATATAGATTGAAAGCCCAAGAAGCAATTGAGTATGTATTCGTCAAGGAGTATCACAATTCCTTGGGGATTCCTATGCCTATTGTCAAAATGCTTTTGCCGGATGATGCTAATTATTCAACTGGGCAATACTATATTACTATAGATAAGACTTGGCAGATTCATCTTAATTTCGGAAAACTTCCTATAAGTTATCATGAGTTTCAGAATGAAGTAAAAGTACTTACAAGACATGAAATAGAGCACTATATGTGTTGCCCATTTGATGTAATTACTCATTTTAGAATGCTAAAAAGAATTAGAGATGTTTATTATAAGCATTTCTCTCATCTTGGTATAAATATCAAGTATGCGTGTGGAGCAATTTCAAATCAAGCAGCTGATATTATTGTTGATACAAAAAACTATTATAGACATAGTAAAGAAACTTTAAAGAGTGAAATCGATTGGATAAAAATAGGTGCAAATATCAGTGCTTGTCCAAGGCATTGCAAATTAATGTTTCTAACAAAAGAGGCAATTTGGAAAGAAGATCTTGGTATAAATGAAACTGATCCTGAATTTTTAAAAATTGTCCATCAATTAGCTGATTCATTCACGAAAAACGGCATAGAAGATAAATCGTCATTTTTAGATAAAGTTGAAGAATATGCAGAAATATTCTTTAAACTATATGTTGAAGACCAAAAGAATCCCCAGCAGAGTAGTCAACAAGGATCTCAGCAACAGAGCGGTCAGCAGGGATCTCAGCAACAGAGCGGTCAGCAGGGACCTCAGCAACAGAGCGGTCAACAGGGATCCCAGCAACAGAGCGGTCAGCAGGGATCCCAGCAACAGAGCGGTCAATGGGGTGTTGGTAGACCTAAAGATGGCGATGAACACGGAAATGCTTTTGTTTTTGCGGATCCTGATAAAGTCAAAGAAGCAATAGAAGTACTCGCAGAAGAAACCTCTGTAGAAGAGTTCATCGACCTATTAGCAATTGCTGGTATTATAGGTATGTCTGATAAGCAGAAGGGAGTTCTTTGGTTTAATGTTCAAAGTGCTAATATCATACCAATTGTTGAATTTTCGAATACAGGAAACAAGTCTTCATATACATATCCCTCTGTATGGAGAATTGGGGACCCAATAGAGGAGCTGGATTTAATGTTAACATATATGACATCTCCACGACTTATTCCTGGAATGACTACAAAAAAGTGGGAATATGTATCTAATGATGATAATGGTACTGAAAGCAAACAAATGGATTTGTTGTTGGTCGTTGATACATCCGGTAGTATGGGGTCTGCGATGAAGGAATCTGCTAATATGCATCAGGCTGTTCTTGCATCATATGGTATTTTATCATACTTTGAATCAACAAAAAGCAAGGTTGCATTTATAGGATTTAGTGATAAAATTGATGCATACGTTGATTGGAGTGATAAATATGATGACGTAAGGGAGCGTCTATTAACAAATGGTCACGGTGGAACTAAGTTTCCAATTTCAAGAATTAAATCAACGTTAGACGTAAGATCTAGAGATCTAGTTACCGTGTTGATTACAGATGGTGACTTAGGCAATATCAATGAATCTGTAAGCTATTTCCGTGATTATTTGAATGATGATAATAAGTTATATATATTTTTACTTGGTGGTTCAAAATCTCTACATAGCTATGAACCATTAAAGAATATTGGCGCTAAAATTTATAATGCAAATAATGCAAACGAATTTTGCGATATGGTTCTAACCGATATGGAATAAGAGGTAAGTATATGAAACAGATAGAACTCGTCGTTGGTGGCATAACCAAGCTGGCAGTTGATGCAATCGTTAATGCAGCTAACCGCTCGTTGTTAGATGGTGGAGGAGTGGATGGTGCTATTCATCGTGCTGCAGGTCGCGAACTCTTGAAGGAGTGCATGACTCTTGCGGTTGCGAGACTGGTCAGAGTAAGATAACAGGGGCATATAACTTGCCTTGCAAGTATGTAATCCATACCGTCGGACCTGTTTTTATGGTAATGGTGACGAGTCTCAGTTGCTGGTTTCATGCTATAAGACTGCACTTGACATTGCTAAGGGAAAGAGCATTAAGAGTATCGCTTTCCCTTGTATTAGTACTGGTGTGTATGGCTATCCAAAGGCAGAGGCTGCTTAGATTGCGTTGAAGGCAATCCATGAGAGTGACTTTGATGGTAAAGTAATCATCTGTTGTTTCTGTGAGTCAGATGCTACATATTATAAAATATAAAGGGGAATCGTTATGTTCGATAGAACTCTAAACATTTAAATAAATAGTAGGTCAATACGTTATATATAAAATGGAAGTACTAGACATTCACCAACTGATAGGCGGGGTAACAAAATATGATAAGAAGGTGGCTCTGGAGGTGAAGAAACCGAAAAGTTGGTGCAAGAGTGTGAGCACCTTTGCCAATGGTATTGGTGGCAGACTCATTTGGGGTATTGCTAATGATAAAACTATCGGTCGGTCTTGATGACGTAAAAGATGATGCGGAGAAGATCAGCGAAGCTATCAAGTCTCACATTGATCCAATACCTGATTCAACCTCTCGTTCGCAAAGGCTGAAGACAAGGAGTTCGTTGTACTCACAGTGATGCCTGGTGCTCAGATATCTTATTATAACATAGATGATGGACCGATGTAGGCATTTGTTCGTGTTGGTAACTAGAGTGTAGTAGCTAGTATCTTGAAGCACAAAGAACTGGTGCTGAAGGGTAGTAACATGTCGTATGAGCCTTGTGTATTGTTGGAAGTTCGTGGATATGGTATTTACCGTGCTTCGTGCCACATACTTTAAGCGCACTAAACGTTTGTTTGAGAATAGCGACTATGAATCATTCGGCATTATCAACGAGAAGTGTGAACTGATTAATACTGGTGCTCTGCTCGCAGACTATCCTCCTGTTCGCCACTCACATTTGTTCTGTACTCGCTGGAATGAACTTGACAAGGCTAATGGTATGGTGGTTAATTTTTGAATAGAATTATCATTGAAAGGTATTTTACCAAAATAAATTGAACAATATTAGCTTTTCACATTGAATTTTGATATATTTGCATTAAACTACAAATTATTTCAATTATGAAGCAATTGAATAGGATTAAAATAGTCCTTGTTGAAAAGAATAAAACGGCTAAATGGCTCTCTGAGCAAGTTGGTAGGAATGTGACATCTGTTTCTCGTTGGTGTACTAATGCTTCACAACCAGATTTGGAAACATTATTTCGCATAGCGGAACTTTTGGATGTTGATGTAAGAGAATTGCTTCATGTAGAAAAGGATAAATCTAAATAAGTATATCAAGATGGCTATTCCGGTAAACATAGAAGACTTGCTTCATAAGCGTAAAATAGAATCCACCCGTATTGAGTTTAAAACAGGATGGAATCCAGATAAAATTTATCGCACCATCTGTGCTTTCGCTAATGATTTTGATAACATTGGCGGAGGATACATCATCGTAGGTGTTCAAGAAGAAGAAAACACAGGTATCGCAAAACGGCCAGTGACAGGTGTTCCTATAGAGGAACTTGATAAGATACAACGTGATATGGTTGGGTTCAATCATAAGATTGAGCCATTCTATTTGCCACGAATCGACATGCAGGAGATTGACGGGAAATACGTTTTGCTTATTTGGGTGCCAGCTGGAGTGAACCGTCCTTATAATGTACGTGAACGAGTTACAGCAAGTAATCAGTCGCCATGTAAGTGGTATGTTCGTAGTGGAACCAATACTATTGAGGCGAGAGGTGAAGTCTTGGATGAATTGCGTGAGATGGCGAATCGTACTCCATTTGATGAAAGGGGTAATGAGAGTATAGAGATAACAGATATTTCAAGAGCCTTGGTTCTGGATTACTTGCAAACAGTCAACAGTCGTTTGGTTGCTGATTTCGAAAAGCTGTCCCTGTTCGAGTTGTTGTCGCAAATGGACCTGCTGGTAGGGCCCGTTGAACGTCAACTAGTCAAGAATGTGGCCGCTATGATGTTCTGTAAGAATCCTGCCAAATTTTTCCCGACAACACAAGTAGATATTGTTATCTTTCCCGAGGGCTGCATTAAGAATCCCAATAACATGATTGAGGTTCCAAAGATTGTTGGCCCTGTTCCCGATATGATAAAACAGGCATTGGACTATATCAAAACGAATGTTATCAAGAAACGTATCATTAAGCAGAAAGACAAGGCTGAATCTATAATCTTCTTCAACTATCCTTATCAAGCAATTGAAGAGGCAGTCGTTAATGCTTTGTATCATAGAGATTATCAAGAACGAGAACCGGTTGAGATTACGATTGAGCCAGAAAAGATTTCCATTCTTAGTTATGCCGGTCCGGACCGTTCCATCAGCATTGATGCTATCCAAAAGGCTGAACGTCTGAAGTCACGCCGCTACCGTAATCGTCGTTTGGGCGATTATCTCAAAGAACTTCAGTTGTCCGAAGGTAGAGGAACCGGTATCCCAACCATACAAGACGAATTAAGAAGAAATGGCTCTGCTCCTGCTGTGATTGAGACAAATGAAGAGAGAAGTTATTTCTTGATTGAGATTCCTTGTAGAGAAGGTTTTGGTGATAGAGTCTTGATTGGGGATGATTTTATTTCCTCAGATGATGATAAGATAAATGATAAGATAAATGATAAGATAAAAAGTGTCCTGTTAAAGATTTCAGAACTAGGAATAGCTAAAAGAAAAGACTTGCATGATGCAATAAAAATATCAATGCCTACTATTGATAGAATCCTTAAGCAACTTATTTCAGAAGATCTTAATTTGATTGAGTATCAAGGTTCGCGTAAAACAGGCGGTTATGTATTGACAGAGAAAGGCAAAGCCTTTATAAAATCAATGAATGAATAATATGTCAAAAAAACAAGAAATAATAGGACTAATTGATGCGGATCTACTTGATAATGGAACGCGTCACCCAAATCTTGTATTACTAAAATTGGCAGGATTTTTCCATGATAATGGAATTCCATTTGAATTAATTCTTGATCCTCAGGCAAATACTTTACATTATACAAGAATATATTTGTCTTGTGTCTTTACGTTTACCAAATTACCAGAACTATATATACGATCAAAAGGAACACCGGAAGAAAAGAAGTTTAAATGTGGAGGAACTGGATTTTATGCCAATGAAGTAAGTGTAATGGAATATCGTAGAAAACGTGAACAAGATATGAACCAATTAGAACATGATGAATTCCTAAATACTCTTAGAAACTTTCATGGAGGTAAAGAGTATGGGATTAGCATGTCTCGTCAGATGCCTTACTATCATTTATATGATCAATTTATTAATCAACAAGTTAAGAAAGGTTTTAAACGAGAAAAATTTAAAGATTATCAAAAATATTCAATAGGTTTTTTAACCCGTGGTTGTGTAAGACATTGTCCATTCTGTGTTAATAAACTAGAGAATTGTATATTACCATATTCTAAATTACAATGGTTCTTGGATGATGAGAAAGATAAAAACGGAAAACTTGTTCGGCCATATATCTATTTATGGGATGACAATTTTCTTGCTTCTGACCCATCTATTTGGAGACCACTACTGAAGCAACTTATAGAGACTAAACGCCCATTTCAATTCCGGCAAGGTCTTGATGAACGCATGTTAGCAGAAAGTCCTTATGGCGAAGAAATGGCAGAAATGTTATCACGGTCGCGTTATCATGGTGATTTTATTTTTGCTTTTGATAATTGGAAAGATCATGAGATAATTGAAAAATCACTTAAAATCTGGAAACGTTACAATCCAAAGAAAGGTACAAAGTTCTATTTGTTTTGTGGTTTTAAACAGTCTCCAACAAAAGTAGATATATTTTATAAAGACATTTGGGAATTATTTCAAAGAATTAAAATACTCATGCAATATGGATGTGTTGGATATGTGATGAGGCATGAAGACTATCATAATGCCCCAGTATCAAATTTTTATGTCCAAATTGCCAGATGGTGTAACCAGCAGCAGTTTTACAAAAAAATGTCTTTTTGGCAATTTTGTTATAGAAATCAATCTTATTGGGAAGAAAAGACATTAAAAATAACTACACGGCCAAAGCTAAAAACATTCGATGAATTTGAACAAGATATAAGAGATGGATATTACGATAGAGTCAAAATGTGTTTATCATTAAAGTCTCTAATAAAAGTTCTAGAAATGTTTCCTAATCATAGGGCAGAATTGATAGACATGTTTAACTATTCAATGTCCGAACTTGTAGACGAAAATCTTTGGAAGTAATCAAATTATAAATAACTCACAACAATATGGCAATCATTATTAAATCTCATAAAGATACTCTTCTAATTGACTCTACTATTGGTATTAATTACAATAGTGGTAATGTACTTCAGGGAGAAAAAGATATGTATGAACGTATTGTACGAGATTGTGAAGCAAGTCCTTTGACATGGTATATGTGGTATGATAAAACTTTCAACATACCATATGGAGGTCAAAATGAAATACAGATTGATTTTCTCCTTATATGCCAAGAAGGTGCAATTATTGTTGAAGTTAAAGGTGGTATAATTGAGTTGATAAGGGGGTTCTTTTATTATAGCTATAAAGGGGTCTTAAGGGAAATGAGTAGAACACCATTTAAGCAAGCTCATGATTATAAATGGGCATTGTTAAATAATGGGATATTAAATAAGGATCAAATATTTGTTGATTATGTATGTGCTTTCCCTCATAGTACTCTTGACATATCACGTGACTCTTCTCAAATCAACCTTTCTCATAAACTTTGGAATAAGTTAGATCAAGATAGTGATAATTCTTTTGCAGACTTCTGTTTAAGTGTAATTCGTAAAAATAAACGCTCTAAACGTATAATATCAAAGACAGAATTACAGTCTATTGTAAACTCACTTGCTCCATCAATTGAAGATCGTTATAAATATTCACTAACTTCGCTTCGCGAAGTTTTGGATTGGTTACAGATTGACAATCTAAGTATTCTAGAAGGTTTGAGAAAAAATCCTAGAATATTAATTGAGGGTGGACCAGGAACAGGAAAAACCACTATGGCTAAAGCATTTATTAAAAGACATAGTGGTCTTAAGGGGTTATATCTATGTTGGACAGGACTGCTAGCAAGTAAGGTTCGGCTTGATTTAGATAAAGAACGATTAAGTTCATGTACTGTCAAAACATTCAATAATTATATCAAGGAAATAACAAATATAGAACTTAATATTAAAAGTGATAATAGCCAATATGATGTTTACAAACTTTTAAGCAAAGAACTCAGTAAAATTACTAAGGTAGATTATGACTATATTATTATTGATGAAGCACAAGATGTCATTGATAAAGGTGTTGATATTGTGCTCAATGAACTATTAAGTTCACAACACAATGGTCTTAAACAAGGACGATATCTAGTATTTTATGATCTTGAACAAGGATATAATAATGTTAGTCGAAATTTGAATGAAAATATTAATAAAATAGCAAAATACGCAGCATGCTTCATACTTGATGAGAACAAACGTGTTCCTACAAATAAACTTATTGTAGAATATGCCAATAAAGTATTGTCAGTTGAACATTGCCAGGAAGCTTTTGAGTTATATTTAGATTCTCTTAAAGGAAATGATATAGCAGGACTTACAATATCTTTCCATGATAATGTAAGAGAAGTAAAGAAAACTATTAAAGAACACACCAAACATCTATTTCAATATTGCGGAGAAATTTCTTCTACAACATTGCTGATACATTCTGATTTTAAATATAAAGAAAATGAAGATGATGATTCAGTATATGATATAATAGCAGAAATGGAGTCATTTCTTGAAGTTTTATCTGAAAAAACTATAGAAAGGAAGTCTAAGGAATTGTTAGCCTTTACAACGATACTTAAATATAAGGGTTTAGAGGATAACAATATAATACTTGTCATCCCAGCTTCAAAGATCAAGAGTTCATGGGATAATTTTCTATTCGAAATTTATGTCGGTATGACACGGGCAATCATGAATTTGGACATTATTATTCTTAAATCTAATTAATATGTTACACGACAACTTTATAAAAACAGCAAAACAGGAAAGCCATGAATTCAAGGCTCTTTTGAATATACTATCTTCTCTTAATTTACATACTAAAGAAGGTAGAAAGTTGTTGTGTGTTCTGAATAATATTATTGATTATTACATTAATAGAGAAGTGGAATATAGTGATGATGTCAAAATGCCTATAGTATATTTCCCATTATGTGAAGATTGGGCTCAGATGTTATGTGAGGAATTTGTTGCATTAAAGATGTCGTTACTTTGGGGTAAAAGCACTCGTACAAATATACTTTCCTCATATAAGTCAAAGCCATTTATATATTTGCCAGAAAAAGTTAATAAAAAGGAGCGTGAAGCATGTTCTAAACATTTTAGATTTAAACGGGATGTTGCAAAATACTTAACAGATGACATTTTAGATATGCCTTCCAACGCAAATGAGAAATGTTTCTTTTATAGTCGTACTTTATCTGATGAATATAATCTCTCATTAAAGACTAAAGGACATTATCATTTTATTCAAGATGTAGTTGGAGATTCTTTTTCAACAGAAAAATCTCTAATCATTTTAAATGGAGATGAGGATGAAGTATATAAAAAAATAGAACAAAATGATGGGAGGTTTAAAATCCCCCATATATTCCTTTTTCTTCAGAAAAATATTGATGGGCGTAACATTCAATTATGTATGAAAATGCAACGCTCAACAATTAAAGAATATAATGAAGACTATGATGCTGGTATTCATAATGTTATAGCATTTTTATTTTCGCAAAAACCTTATAGACTACAGAGGATATACGAAAATAAACACAGTTTAGTAGAACGCTGGCAACGTGAAAAATTTGCTGAAACGCGTGATTTTATATCATTCACAAAAGCAGAAATGGATTACTTATGGTGAGTTCTATCAATTCAATTTATCCTCTTGTATCAGACAGCAGAACTCT
>NZ_DAWCXD010000090.1:0-20346 GCF_052357945.1 Bacteroides sp.
ATATAATCAAAGAAAAAACCTTGATTCCTTGATGCAAAGCTATGGGATAATTGGGATGACTCTATGGAGATATCGTGGTGTCTCTACGGAGACACGACAGTATCCTTGCGTAGAAACTGTCGTGTCTTGCCTTAGAAACTGCCGTGTCCCGCCGTGGAAACTGTAGTTTCTAAGGCCGGAAACGACAGTTTCCCGCCTGGGGACAGGACGTTATGTATTTAAATAAACTTTTGCCCTCCTGCAGAATTGGCTTATGCAAGGCTTATACTGTGTTGCAGATACTTTGAACTGCAACCTATCTGCAACAGTATCTGCCACGCTCCAACTATTTATCAACTAGTGCATTACACGCGTTTGGTTGCAGGTGGCAGATGTTTTTATATTTTTTCAACTTTGTAGAGGAGGATTACGCATTAAAATTAGGGTCACAACCGTAAGTCATAAACCAAATTCACCTCTGTGCCCTCTGTGTCTGTGGTGAAAAACTCTTGTAATGGGTTGCGCAATTCAGACCATAAAATTGCCATCTTTTGAATTGATATTGAAGCCTGTCTAAATAGTCCTCCCAATTTTTGTGCTCTGGGCTACTCCAGCCTATTTCGGCAACAGCATTGGCGCGGGGGTATGCCATGTATTCCACTTGCTCCGGAGTTTTTATGTATTCTGTCCATACATTGGCTTGTACTCCTTTTATATGTTTTGCTTCTTGTTCCGTCAATTCCTTGGGAATCGGGTTGTACCCGTATGTCCATTCGAGTGCGCAGATTCGTCCGTTTGCTAAAGGAGATATATCCATGCTTGCCTGGTAGTGGTCAAGATATACATAAGTGTTAGGAGTCATGATGACCGGATGCCCTGATTTTGCCGCGGTAATTCCTCCGGCAACACCTCTCCATGACATCAACGCTGCATTAGGGGCTATCCCGCCTTCTAATATTTCATCCCATCCAATCAGCTTCTTCCCATTCTTATTCAAGAATTTTTCAACTCTTCTGATGACATAGCTCTGAAGTTCATGTTCGTCTTTCAATTTCAGTTCTTTTATTTTCGATTGGCATTTCGGACAGGATTTCCAACGTGTTTTCGGACATTCGTCTCCTCCTATATGTACATATTCTCCGGGAAATAACTTGAATACCTCCAGCAGGACATCTTCAATGAAAGGATAGATGTTTTCATTACCGGCACAAAGTACATCGTCGTAGATTCCCCATCTTGTACCTACCTCATAAGGTCCTCCCGTGCATCCTAATTCGGGATAAGTAGCCAGTGCGGCGAGCATGTGTCCCGGGAGATCAACTTCGGGGATGATGGTAATATAACGTTCTTTGGCATACGCCACTATCTCTTTGATTTCTTCTTGTGTGTAAAATCCTCCATAAGGTGTACCGTCGTATATTCCTGGAATTGCGGCAGAATATCGGTTGATGATTGTTTCTTTGCGCATGGAACCGATTTCGGTCAGCTTCGGATGCTTCTTGATTTCTATCCTCCATCCTTGATCTTCTGTCAGATGCCAATGAAAACGATTCATTTTTTGCATAGACATTAAGTCAATGTATTTTTTGATAAAAGAAACAGGATATAAATGTCGGCCTACGTCTAAGTGTAATCCCCGGTATTCAAATTGTGGTATATCCGTAATGTTCGCTGCAGGGATACTCCATTCGTTTGTGTATGCTGTTGTGTTGGAGTAGATTTCCGGTGGAAGCAGTTGCAATAAAGACTGTATGGCATAGAAGAATCCGGCTTCTTTGTCTGCCAGTACCTGTATCTGTTCGGGAGAAATATTGATTTTATAACCTTCATTTCCTAATGTAGGATCGTTGGCACGGCTGAAAATCAAATAGTTACCGGAAATGTTTTTAGTGCTCTTCTGTATTTTTAGAGGCAATTGTGCTATCCGAGTTAATCTGTCCGTCAGGAATCGTAAAGGCGCTTCGGCATTTTTATCTTTTAGTATAATGCGGGTTTCTTTATTAAAGATGAATTTGCCTTGTTTCTCTTCGAGAGAGCGTGGGGCAGGGATGATGTTATACATGTTTTGAGATTCTGTTCCTACCATATAATCCATACCACGAAGGCGGAAAGCATACTCTAGTGGCTTTTTCTCTGTATTGAACGCATTTTTGATGCTTGCACGCAATGTGTATTGAGGAGATTTGATATCGTCACCATTCAAAAACAAAGTAGTTTGGCTCATTGGAGACAGGGTCACTTCTTTTTGTTCCGGTTTTAAATTATCGCATTGGGTTATATGAATGTGATAAGGGATACTGCTTTTGTTGGTGACATCAACTACCATACGGGTATTATTATTGATAAGACGGGTGCGTATATCCAAAGAAGAGTTTATTAGCTTCTTTAGCCATCTTTCCTCGCCGGAAATTGTGTCGTTTAATAATGCTACAAAGCAGTGATCTAACAAGGCATTGCGGAGATATCCGTCACTCCTTTCACGTGCAAACACTAGAGTTGTTTTGTTTTTTATATTATCTAGTATGGTTTGACATTTTGACATCGTATATTTGCTGACAGCTACCATTCCTTTGTTTGTAGCATAGCTCGCCAGTTCTTTGTTGTTGATGAAAATACCGTTTAATCCTTTCTTGAAGGCTCCGTCTATTGCATCTTTGCTTTCGACGGGAGAGCTCAAATCGCATTTTAACAATACGAAGTCAAATAATTCCGGAGTAGATAAACTTTCTTCTTTGTTTTGTGAAAATGTAGTTAATGTGGTGAAAAGACAACACATTATACATAATAGTTTCTTGCTCATACAGGAGTCGTTTTTAAAGGGTTATATAGATTTAATACTTAATTAGGTTTTTACTTCGTTTTCTTTAGTGGCTTATTTGAAGCAAAGATAATTATAAAAGGTTGTAAAACGAAACTAATTAAGAGATATTTTCTTTTTTAATTGCTTTTTCTTGTTGTTTGCTTTTGAATATTATACTTTTGTGTTTCCTTTGTTTCTCTGTTTGCTTTTTATTATTAATGCTAATTTTTAAAACCATGACTCAAAAGAAACTAATTGTAAGTGTGTATGTGTTCGTTTGCTGCGTTGTTACTGCAATGGGGCAGAGTTTGAAATATTATAATGCAGATGATTTTCCGCTTATTGGTAAGATGTCTGACGATACGGAAGGGCGTTATGCCCGTTTACCTCTTTCCTGTAAGGGGGAAAGTAAAAAGTGGGTATGGATATTGGGGCAGGATACACCCGGACTGGCTGTACGCTTTGCGACCAATTCAACAGCGATTGCTGCCAAATGGGTAACAAAAAGGAATAACAGTATGTCACACATGGCCATGGTAGGCGTAAAGGGACTTGATCTTTATGTGCTAAAAAGTGGCAAATGGCGTTATGTGCATTGTGCTCGTCCAAAAGGCAAGGAGAACGAGGGAGTTATCATTTCTGATATGAAAGGTGAAATGAATGAGTATATGCTTTACCTGCCCCTTTATGATGGTATTGAAACACTTGAAATAGGAATAGAAGAAAAGGCTGTGATTCGCCAACCGCAAGTGGAATCACCCGTAACAGAACGTCCTGTTATCTGTTATGGAACAAGTATCACTCAAGGCGGTTGTGCAACGCGTCCGGGGATGGCCTATACAAATATCCTTTCCCGTATGCTAAACAGGGAAGTTGTGAATTTGGGTTTTAGCGGACATGGACATTTGGAATATGAAATAGCAGAATTGATGACACATCGAAATCCTTCTGTTATTGTGATGGATTTTATTCCCAATGTGAGTGCTTCTATGTTGAATGAGCGTATTGAACGATTTATGAGTATTATTGAAGATAAAATACCGGGAGTACAGATTTTGTTTATAGAACACGTTCCTTTTCCATTGGCAGAGTTTAATTTGAAAAAAGGGGAGTGGGTGGAAGAGAGTAATGAGGCATTACGAAAAGCATTTAGGGAGTTAAAGAAGAAAGGTTATCAGAATCTGCACTATTTAAAATCGGAACATTTATTGGGCGAGGATGGAGAGAGTACGGTTGACGGCGAGCATTTTACAGATTTAGGATTTGATAGGTTTGCAAAAGGAATTTATCCGGTGGTGAAAAAGCTTATAAGGCATGCGGAAAGATGAGAGGAAAGCCTCTTCGACTACCGTTAAGGTAGAAGAAGAGGCTTCTTTTTAATAAATCCGGACTGGGGGTATGCCCTATTTATTATAACGAATAGCAAAATAATTCATGGCACTGGTTGCATCACCCTTTACCGAAATCGTAGCTCCCTTATCAACCCAGGAAGCACCGTTGCTGGCTTTGTTGTTCTCGGGCATTAAACGAATATACACATTCTCTTTACCCAGCAAGGTCAATGGCAGCTCCACATCAATGGCTTTATAGCCCGGACACTGTGATAACAACGTGTTGGCCCATACTACCATATCAGGTACGGTATAGGAGGTGATGTAATTCCAGTCGGCTTCATTGTCCATATCACCGGTCAATGACCATTCGGCTTTCCAGAAGCGGGGTTTGCTCACTTGGTTACCGGCATTATTGCTGACACTAAGCTGCATGGAAAGATGATTGGTTGCGATGTTTTTAGTCGAGAAGTTTACAATCCAGGCATACCCGCGATTGTTCTCTTCATCCCACCAGTAGGGGTTCGCCCAAGCCAGCCAGGCATTGCCGCCTGTATTGCCTTTACCGTCAGTGTTGGTATCTTGATAATTCTTCTGATAGTCTGTTCCATCTTCAAGAATAATACCGAACCCGTTTACATTGCCTCTATTGTCTCCAAAAGGACCGGTTGCGCTATTACCTACAGGCCCAAGATATGTGTAATCACCACTACCATTTCCACGCAAACCGTTGCCGATCTGATGTTTGGTATAAGTGTGACGGAAGCGACCTCCATCTCCATAGGTAGAAGGGAAAGAACCATCTTCTTTGATGATGCCATTGGTGTTGATATAACGGAATTCAGTAATCAAGCCTGAAAAACTGTTTTTGAAATCATCTGCCATCTTAAAGTCGGATCTCGACATGTGGCGAATCTGATAACGACCGATGTCGCCGGCTTTTTCTTCATCAATCAATCCGTTTGCTGCTTCCAGGTATTCGAAACGAGTGAAAAGCTCATGTACGATAACACCGGACATGTTACCTGAACCATAAGGCAAACGAGTACCGTCACGGCGATAAAGGCAAGTCGTATTGGTGTAGATATACATGCTGTTACCATTGATATCACGCATCAGCGTTGCATATTTGGCACAACGATGGGCACCACCGGCATTGGCATAACCTTCGTTGATCGGAGTCAGGCTGCCTTTGCGGACAGGCAGTTCACAATCTTTCAGTGTGACATAAGTATAGATGTCTTCGTCCGTCAGATCTCTCATATATTTTTCTTTTACAGGCAAATCCGACGCAGTACCTTCAGTGGACGACATGACCATAGAAGCTGTTACTCCGGAAATCGTGTAACGTTCGGGATCTTCTTGCAGGATTACCTTGGTTCCTTTTAATAGGATCTGCACTTTGCTGTAACGTGAGAACGTATTGTCGTCCACTGTGGGAGTTTCAATACAAAATCCGTAACGTCCGTCAAGGCTCTCGATATAAGCGGTCTTCTGTGCGATAGTATAGTCAATTGAATTTTGGGTAGTCTGTATGTTATCGCCTACATTGCCGGAGTTGCGGTCGCTTACTACATATCCGGTAATATAAATATCATCGGTCACCTTCATGCCGTCCGTATCACCCAAATTGCGAACATCTATAAACGAAACCTCAACGCCCAACTCGTCCTTTGCATTTGCTTGCATTAGGAAAAGTTGTTGTTTGTTTTCGACTTCCCAACCGTCAATGTAAACCAAATTAACGGTAGCAGTACGTACTGCGCGTTCGTCGGGATTCGGATCGGTCTGGATGATAAGAAAACCATTCTCATAAGTGATATCCCTGACCCAGCCATCCTCTTTGTCGGGCACTGTCATAGCTGCTTCGTCACTTGTGTAATCTACACTGATATGGAGATCTTTTATGTCGACATTCATATCAAGCTCTGCTCTAACTTCGCCTCCATAACCATGTACAGTCATATTAGGCTTGGCTAATTTAAATGTCGGGGTTTTCACGCCTTTCTGTTTCAGGTAGATCGTATCTGAAAGGTTTGCACTAGTGGCAGTCAGGCAGATCTTCGCCATACGCGGGAAGCCATCGTTAAAATCGTACTCTACATGGAGTGTACCGTCTCCCGAAAGATTTCTTTCGGCTACTGCTACCCATTCACCGTTATTATCTTCAAGCGCAATGTTATAATTCTGGTTTGAATAGACTTTAATTGCCAAGTCGCCAGCATCAGAAGAGAGCGTATAGGTTTTTCCGTCGGCTCCAAATTCTTCAAAGTTGGCTTCATCTCCATTGTCCAATTCGCAGGCAGACAATGAAAGCATGAAAGCTCCTAAAAAAGTGACCAGTTGTATTGGTCTGTATTTAATAAATTGTTTCATATTAGAGTCATTGTATTTAACTGATAAACACTAATTCTTTTATTTTCATTCCTTTCCCAGTTGGGTAATCGTAGTGCTGGTTGTCACTACTTTCTGACCACCATTAATTGTATTGGCGGGGATGGAAATTGCTAAACGCACTTGGGCGCTGCGGGGCTCATAAGCAGGATTGGCAGCCAGTTTGATATGAAGTTTTTCGCTATCATAGGATACTTCTTCAATCCAATTTTCTTCGGGGGGGGCGGAGCTATACGTTACGAGATACCTGATGCGGTAGAGGTCGTACTTTAGATTCGTGTCGAGCTCCAAGTCGAGTGTAGTGGTGGAAGCTGGCGTTTCTACTGTCTGTTCATTGATGATAAGGCGAGCGTCACTTGACGAAATTTCGCCGCTCTGTACCAATGTTATTGTATCACAAAGATGCTCTTCGGTTTCAAAAGCCAGTTGCACTTTACGGTTTACACCATAGTTGGCAGCGTATGAGAATATGATTTCGCTGTTCTCCTTACCAGAGAGGCGGTCGATAGAAGCCCAGTCCACTTTCTCCACGAAATGAGCATTCCAGTTCTTCGTGGCATACACTAAGATGTGGGTGGTTCCTGTGCCCGAAGATAAAATCAGATTCTTCTGTGTGAAAGCCAGTGGAAGTTCCCATTCAAAATCTTTCTCACAGCTTGTAAGTATGAAGCTGAATGTCGAGATTATCAGTAGGAGTGAATGATATAAGTATTTTCTTCGTATCATAATTGTAAATTGTTTCATTAATTATAGTAACAGTTCTATCATTTTTCCCAAGTCATATAGACCGGACGATGGTCGGAGTATTTCTTGGTAAAGTCGTCGATGATAAAGTTCCCTCCGGTGAAAGCGGACTTCAAGTCAGGCGAAATATAGATGAAGTCAATACGTGCCCCGAAATTTTTCTCCGAAAAGTTTTTATCGAGACGTGCCGAATCAATAAAACCGAAATCAAGAATACGTTGATGCACCGAGTAGTCGATTTCTCCATTTACGAGATTCTTTAATGCAGGGCGCTTTTCTTCTTCTTTGCGAAGGCGGTCGGCCAGGCGTCCGTCGGCATATTTTCCGGCATCGACGGGGGATACGGAATTGAAGTCACCCATGATGAGCCATTTCTCGAATGGTCCATTTTGGCGGATGGTTTCGAGAATAAGATCAATGTCAAGCTGGCGGCTCTCATAACGGTGTGGACTAAGGTGCAGCGAAATAATGTGGTAACCATTTATCGTACCCATTACGAATCCATGCCACATGTTGTTTTCCACCTTCATGATGTTCACGATAGGATATTTAGATGTTATGGCAGTAGGAAATCCTTTCTCTTTCTGCAACACTGCATAAGGGTGCCCATAGGAGGCAGCTAATGCTTCAAGTGATTTCTGCGTAAATTTATTGGCTTCCTGCAGACATACGATGTCGGGATCCTGGTTGCGCATCCATGTAGAGAATATGGTCTTTCCTGCGGTGGTATCGGCACGCATACCATATTCTATGTTGTAAGATATAATTTTCATGGCCTGTTTCCCTCGTTTGTCTTTGGCAAACCCAGGCAAAGCCATCATTAATGCAAATAGTGTTATTCCTAGACAATTTAGTTTCATATGATTTGAATATCTGGATAAATTATTATTGAGGAGTAGTTGAACCGTAGTAAGCATCATAAGCTTTGTTATCGAGTGCATAGCCGGAATAAACGACCTGCGTGTCCGGAATTGGATAGTATTCATGACAAGGACGGATATTCTCTTTTAAACTTGATGAACCGGTGTTTTCATAAGTCTGCGTATACCAGATTCCCCAACGAACCAGGTCGAATTTACGCTGGAACTCACCAATCAGTTCGCGTCCGCGCTCTTTTTGGATTTCATCCATCAATCGTGCCCAAGTGCGGAATTTCGGGTAGTCACCAATGCCTGCACGGTTGCGGGTCATATTCAGATATTTCATGGCAATGTCAGGATCTTGCTCCAGCTGGCAGTAACATTCTGCTTTCATTAACAGTGCGTCGGCATAGCGGAATATCTTATAATTATTTCCGTCGCGGCTACTGTCAAGATATGGACACCAGAATTTCGGGCCCGGCCAGGGGGCAGTGCTTACACTTTTGAAAGCATGGCCGTTGTATTCCCAAGCCATATTATATTTGGCACGTAAGTCACCGCCAATCTTTGTTTGCAGATTCTGGCAGAAATAAGCAGTGGGACGCCAGGGAGTCCAACAAGTAGACTTGTCGCCCAATTCCGGAATTTCCACGCCGTCATATTCGCAGGTACCTGAACGGCGGGTGATAGGCATACAAATGCTGGCAAGGTTGGAGGTATAGTTCAAACCACCGGCTACATAAGAGTGCTGGATTTCAAAGATTGATTCAGGCGTATTCTTGTTACGGAACATTACATCTTCGAGTGGATATTGACCGAGGTCGCCATAAATCTCTTCGAGCTTGGATATTGCGTCAATCGCTGTATCCCACTTCTTGTTCCACATCGCCATTTTGGCAATCAGCATCCATCCTGTGGCAGCACCCGTACGATTGGAGGCCACTTCTGACGAACGTACCTGATCCATTAGGGGAACAATTGCTGATAATTCCTTTATTAGATATTCACGCGTTTCCACAGCTGACATACGGCCCAAGCGTCCTATCTTTTGCTGTGTTTCCACATCTGCCACATGTTCTGTATAAAAAGGCACATCGCCAAAGAATGAAGTCAGCAGGTAGTAATAGAACGCACGCATGATTTTGCCTTCGCCTAACAGAGGAAGTTTCTCATTCTCTTCGAGTGGAGAGTTTTCGATTCCATTGATGGCAGCGTTACAGTACATTACGCCTTTGTAGCCATTGTTCCAAACGGTTTCACCGTGGCGGGGCTTTGCGGGGGAAATATCCAGACGGGAATCCAATGTCCCCGAATTGATATACATGAGGTCGGTGCAAGACTCTGTAGCGATAAAGAGTGTATAGTTATAAGTTCCGTTTAAAGGAATGTAACACGAGTTGAGTGCAGAGAGACATTGTTCCTTCGTCTGATAAAAGTTATCGGGTGTAGAAAAACTTGACGTATCTTCTTCCAGACTACAGGAAGCTAGCACGAACATTGACAGAAGAGCGGTCAACCAATTTTTTCTTTTCTTCATTATCATAGTTTTCATATTATTGCATTAATTAATATCTGATTTGGGCACTGAACGTAATGGTACGCGGTTTCGGGTATGCACCCAAGTCCATACGTCGTAGGGTAGAATCGCCGCTGGTTGATACGTCAGGGTCGAATCCGTTGTATTTCTTCCAGAGGTAGAGATTCTCACCGTTTACACTCAAAGTCAGATCACGGATACATTTCGTTTTCTTGTAAAGGTTGAATGTGTAGCCGATGGAAATACTCTTCAAGCGCAGGAAGGTTGCATCATGAATCTGCAAGTCACTGGGTACGTGTGTATCAATACTCCCGGCACGAGGAAGATCGGAGTTCGGGTTACGAACCGGATGCCAAGAGTCGAGCATGTAACGGTATTGGTTGGTAAACGTACTTCCCGACATATAGAGTTCGGCATAGTTGTAAATTTTGCCACCCAGGGAGTAGTTGAAGTAGATACCCACTTTTAAGTTACCGAAACGGAAGGTGTTCTGCAAACCTCCATAAATCCAAGGATCGGCATTGCCCAGATAAACCAAGTCGTCCTGACTAAGCGTTCCGTCGTGGTTGATATCGTAGTAACGCACCGAACCGTTTGAAGTTGTAGAAGGAGATGCGTAGGCAAAAGTAGCTTTATTACGGTTCACTTCGTCTTGGTTTTTCCATACACCACCATATTTGAATCCCCATAGAGCGTTCAAGGGGTAACCTTTTACATAACCATACATCATGTATGAGTTGTTGCCCGGTGCACCATAAGCTTTCACGAAATCTTCCGTACCGATGTCATCCACATTTTGTTCATTGTGAGCAATGGTGAAGGTGGTCGACCATGAGAATTTCGGTTTCTCGATATTACGGCTCTCGATGGTTAGTTCGATTCCCTTGTTTGAGGTCTTGCCAATGTTGGTCAGGCGGGAAGAATAACCGGTTTGTGTCGGTGTCTGTAAGGTTAGCAACAAGTCTCTGGTTTTCGAAATGTAGGCTTCGGCAGTCACGAACAAACGGTTGTTCAGGAACGCCAGGTCAATACCAAGATTGTAGAGGTCGGTCTTTTCCCAAGTCAGGTTAGGGCTTGCCAGACGTGAAGGATAGTATGCCGCAGGTTGTGAACCGCCAAAAAGATAACCATTTGTGGTACTGGAAAGAGCAGCCAGCGAACGATAGGTGCTGATTGCGTCATTACCGGTACGTCCGGCACTCACGCGGATCGCCATTTCATTAACCCAGTCGACCCCTTTCATAAATTCTTCTTTAGCAGCATTCCATTTCAAAGCTGCGGAAGGGAAGAATCCCCACTTGTTATTAGCGGCAAAGTTGGAAGCACCATCATAACGGCCAGTTACAGTTAAATAGTATCTCTGTTTGTAGTTATAGTTGAAACGAGCCAATAGAGACATTTTAGTACGCTTGCTGGTGCTCGATGAGGCCGAGTATGTTTGTTTATCTTGTACGGCATTCATGTTATTCCATTTTACGTTGTCGTCCATATACCCTTTGCCATTCAGAGAAAAATCATTTGAAGAAAGGCGCTGTCCCGTGAAACCAAGAAGCCCGTCGAATGTGTGGCCCGAGTCCAATGTCTTTAAATAAGACAGGGTGTTTTCGGTCAGGAGGTTGTGGTCGTCATACTCGGCGCGATAGGCTTCGCCTCCCTCTCCTTCAACCTTGGCAGGCAAGGTGCTTGGATAGTAGCGGTAAGTGTGACGCTGGTACATATAGTAGGTGAACTGACTTTTAAACCTCAAATTCTTAATGGGTTCGATTTCGATGAAACCGGTATGGTTAGTAGAGTGGCGTACCTGATAATTGGTGTTGAGCAATATGGTAGCCAACGGAGTGTTGATCTTCTGTCCGGAATAATAGAACGGGTTATAGTCATCCATTGGTTTAATGGTAGGACTCAAATAGATAGCGGAGTTCCACCATCCTGTACCACCGATAGAAGCTAAATTCTCGTCGTTGTGTCGCCAAGTGTAATTGCCGGTATATCCCACTTTCATCCAATTAAAAAGTTGGTGGGTAAGTGAAACACGCCCCGTGATACGTTCCTGACCGCTGCGGCGAATTACCCCCTCGGTGTTATTGTAGCTCAAAGAAACATAATAAGACGTTTTCTTTGTTCCTCCTGACAAAGAGAGTGCGTAATTCTGGTACATGGCTGTACGTCCGATAGTATTTACCCAGTCGGTTCCTTCGCCCAAAGAGAAGGGATCGGAGTAAGGGTATGATGACAGGGGAGTGCCATCGGTAATCTCATCATTTCCATCCGCGGTATTAAAGTAAGCATAATCGTTACGATATTGTGCCAGTTCAGATGCATTCATGATGTCGAGCTTCTGTGGAATTTTGGAGAAACCGATATCTGTTTTGAAGCTAATACTCGGTTTGTCTGCATTTGACAGTCCCTTCTTGGTGGTGATGATGATAACACCATTACTACCTTTCGAACCATAGATAGCCGTAGAAGATGCATCCTTCAGTACAGAGATGGATTCGATATCGGCGGTGTTCAAGTCGTTCAGGTCATGAACGGCGTCCATAACACCATCGACTACGATCAGCGGTTCATTAGAGGCCGAGATTGAACGTGTACCACGGATACGGATAGAAGTCGTGGCACCCGGTTCACCGGTTGTTGACATGATATCCGCACCGGCAATACGTCCTTGCAAAGCCTGGTCGATAGAAAGTACCGGAGCGTCTTGGATATCTCCCATTTTAACATTCGATACGGAACCGGTCAAATCGGCCTTCTTAACAGCTCCATAACCGATAACTACAACTTCGTCCAAGGCTGTTTTCTTATCTGGTAAGAGCTTTACATTGATCTTTTCGCGTCCCGTCACATTGATTCTTTTCTTTTCATAGCCGATAAAGCTAACCTCTAGGGTGCCATTGGCAGGGACCTGTATCTCATACCACCCGTTAAGGTCGGTCAAGGTGCCGACATGTGTTGTGGCTTCTCTGATGGTTGCTCCAATCATGGGCAAGCCTTCTTCGTCGAATACCGTTCCGGTCACTTTGATTTTTCGATTTGCGTTCTGCGCCACTGCTTCCGGAAGCAACAGGCAACATGCCACCAGCATGAGCAAAGCATTTCGGAAAGTATTCCGATAGAGCGATGCATTGTATTTATTTACTAATTGTCTCATGTGCTTTTATAGATTAAGCGCTTTCTTAAATAAGTTTATTCATTATAAATGCGGCAAGTTACCGTCACTGGATAGTGATCGGAATAGTTGTCGGTGAAATTGTCCATCAAGATCTGGGCATTGAGCATGTTGCGCATAGCCTCTCCTGATGCATAGATGAAATCGATGCGCGAACCTTTATAAGATTCGGTGGGACCTGTCCATCCTCCGTAAATGGTAGGGCAGCTGCGCACAAAGTTGATATTCATCTCACGAACAGGATCTCTATATCCATTGTCGAGAATGGTTTGATGCACCTGATAATTGATAGTGTTTCCCCCGGAAAGATCGTTTTTATCAAGTGGGGAGAACGAATTGAAGTCGCCCATCATCAGCCAGTATTTTTCATCAGGATACTTGCGGATAGTATTGTCGAGATACGTTTGAATCTCTTCCAAACGGTAAGCGTCGCCATTGGCGGCATTTGAACCGGAGGGGGTATACGAGAAAGGGTAAAGATGAAGTACCAGAATGTTGATACCTTTGATCTTGACATGAATACCTCCGTGCCATACCCCATCCAAAATGCGGCTTACCACTTCAATGGGATATTTGGAAGTGATAGATACGGGATAGCCGCTTTCCTTGCACATTTCGGCATAGGGGTGTCCCCAACGAGCTGATAATGCTGTTAGCTTTTCTTTGGTAAATCCATTGGTTTCTTCAATGGCCATAATGTCGGGGGCCTGTTCGCTGACCCAAGTTACAAAGTTGTTGTAGTCGTTGGCTTTATCCAACTTCATTCCTTCAAGTACGTTGTAACTCAACACTTTTAATGTTTCAGTCGTCACACTGGAACCGCTGTTTAATTCGAGGTCTCCAGTCGGCAGTTCTTCATCATCGCTACAACTGAAGTTGCATACAGCCATTGCCAATGCCATTGCAGCATAAAGTATTTTGCTAAATTTATTCATTGTACGTTATCTATTTATTTGTTATAGCGAATGCTTACATACATTAGTCCACTTGTGCTGTTGTTGTTAATTACAGCTGTGTCATAAGTAGTGGTTGTTCCGGCTTTATTAGCTGAAGGAATCAGGCGCAGATAGACAGTGCTTTTACCCAACAAATCAAGAGGTAACTCTATATTAGTATTTTTCCATGCATTCAATTGTTCGTAGAGTGTATTTCCCCATTGTACTACGTCAGGAATTGTGTACTCACCAACTTTCGTCCATTCGCCATCTTCGTTCCCATGTTCAGACCATTCTACATTCCAGTAGCGAGGTGCGCCAACGCTGTAATTCAATGTGGCAAGTTGTAGTGATACGTGTGTGCCGGTGATGCCAGAAGTCGAACACTTAATCATCCAGCTATTTGCTTTTCCTGTAGAAGAGTTCCACCAGGTTTTAGCTTGGAAGGCCAAGTTCTTGCTAGCGGATATAATACCTTTTCCGTCAGTAACTCCGTCAATAACTCCCAGATAACCATAATCGGTTGAGGCTGTTGGAGTTACGGCAGTATGCCATAATTCACCATTTCCTTCAGAAGGAAGTACTTTCGTACCTGAAAGCTTAAATGCATTCCATTCAGCAATAATAGTAGAAAAACTATTGTTTTTCGATTGGTCGATTTTAATGTCTTCACGCGAGAGATGACGCATCTGATAGTGTCCGATATCTCCACCATTCTCGAAACGAGTGTATTCTTCATGTACAATGACGCCTGATATTGTTCCTGAACCTTGTGGCAATATATTGCCATCGCGACGGTAAGGACAATCAATATTTGTCATCAAAAACATACTTTGTCCCTGATTGTCGTGCATTAATAAAGGATAACGGTCAACACGTTTCTGATTGTAAGTGGGACAGTAACCCTCATTGAAAGGTGTAAACGGCCCTTTACGAATAGGAAACTCACAGTTTTTCAATGTTACAAAAGTATACACATCATTATCAGTAAGTTCAGACATTGTGCGTTCTTTCTTTACCAACTTCGTAGCATCACCTTCTTCTTTAGAAATAAAGCTCTTGAAAGTCATGTCTGTCAACGTGTAACGTTGAGGATTATCTTCTTTCTTTAAAGTCAGACCTTTCAACCAGATTTTCACTTTATCGAAGGGAACAAGTTCATTCAGTTCTTTTGTATCAAAAACCAAAGCAAAACCATACTTTCCATCTAAACTCTGCACATAAGTAGTGCGATAAGTAGTACTTAGGTCGATATCTGTTTTAGAAAGCTGCGTATTAGCTGCATTATTAGCACCGGTAGCATCGCAAACGACTATCCCCTCAATAGCCACATCCTCCTCAATTTTTTGAGAACCAGTCGCATCGTTCACTAGTTTGCGAACCTCGGCAAATGAAATGGTTTCGGTTTGCTTGGTACCTCCCATCTCCATCTGACCTATATTAAAATCTGTAGTATGAGCTTTTCCCCAGTCATCAACATACGTAATATGTAGTGTAGCATTACGTTCTCCCACTTCAGGCTCATTGGCAGCAACCTTCACCTGCATTTTATTCATTTCTTTGTTAAATAAAAGCTGTGATACCCACTCTTCGCCTTTGTCATAATCCACAGTCATCGCAATACGAGTACTGTCACTAGCAGGAATATTAGTATTCAAATTCACTTCCAATTCTTTACCTACTGCAGAAACACGGGCTTCTTTGTCTGGAAAAGCGATAGAAGGAGATACACCATATTGATAAATATAGATAGTATCTGCTTTTACTTTATTGGCAAGTTTTACAATCACTTTACCTTTACGAGGAAATTTTTCATTAGCTCGCCAAATTAAATTAAAACTTCCGTCTCCTTCTCCACTCTTACGCTCAATATTGACCCATTGACGGGTTAATGAATCGCGCTCCACCGTCCATGCACATGTCGCTGTCAAAGGGACTTCACGCCTGCCTGCTTCTGACGAAATATAAATATTGGACGCATCACCAATGGTTACCACTTCCAGTTCTTCATCATCATCACATGAAAAACAGGAAAGTGACAAGGTCACGATACTAAGATATAGAAATATGTTTTTCATTACTTTGTTTTTATTCATCTAATAAATAATAATATACATCGTCCAAGCGATAGACATAGAAATTATCTACAAATACACGATTATTGCCTGTAGTGAGAGTGTAGTCACCACCAATGATTTGAAATTTGGTATTAGCAGTAACAGGGCGTTCAGGAGGACTTACCACATAAAAATTATGGCGTCCTTTATTCCACATTGTAGTAAGTACATCAGGATCAAGAGGGTCATAATAATCCAGGTCGATTGTTTTTGTCGTAGTATGGGTATCAGCAAATTCGCCTCCATTCAATATGTTGATAACCAATTTATTGTTATCTTTTTTCCCATCTTCTTCAGTATAAGCGACCGCATCAAATGAAACAAGCAGTACAGAGTCTCTTACAATGTCAGTAATGTAGGGTGTGATAAGATCAGCACCATGTCCTTGATCGTCACCAAGGCGGATAAAGCCGAATTTACCATAACAATAAGCTTTGTCTTCCTCCTTTGCGATAGTTGACGACCACTGATACTCTTTTTGTGCTTCCGTCCAGTCACCAATCAATTTCTCATTCGTAGTCACATTGGGAGAGGCGGTAGATGAACCATATTTCAGCCATTCAAAATCTTCACCTAGCCGGGTTGTGAATCCCTGGCGAATGTTGATAAACCTGCCGTAGTCGACCTCGGGGGAGGTGATTGAAACGGTAGCGATACGGCGTTTGTAATCTTTGGTTTGTGCTTCCCATGCGAGATGCCATTCGTCTTCACCAGTCGCTTCGTTCCGGCCCACTTTTTCTGCTTTCAACCAATTTTCAATTACTTCTTCTTCCTCCTGTTCGTTAGCAGGAACTTTGCTTTGTACCAAAACTGAATAATTCGTATTAGTCTTAACAAAGATTGAAAGCTGTCCTGCCTTAGGAGGAATATTGAGAGCTTCATCAGGCTTCATCTCTACTTTCTCTCCTGTCTGGTTGTCCACATGACTCACACTAATAAACTCGTTTCTTCCTTCTTCGCTGTCATCGCAACTCCAGTAGGAAGGAAGTAATAAGAATAAGGTTAACAGAGGTAACCATCGCCTCCATCTTACATTCTTGGGCAAATGTTTACACGATAAATTAATTTCCATCATATAAAATATAAATTAATTAAAAATAAAATACTCTTTGTTTTAAGTGCAAATGACTATATAATATATTGCTTAATAATGACGGAGGATTTACAGTTCTGTTAAGAGGTTATCTATTAGAACAAAATCGGAATAATTTAGCATGGGTTTCATGCAAAATTCACATCGGTAAAGTGATAAGTGTTTCTTTCTTTTCATAGCGTTTGTAGTTTCTACTTTTATCTTTTATTATAGGTTGACGCCACAAATATAAATATAAAAAGCATATAAACAAACTTTTTAGAAAGAAAACGAAAGAAAATAGATGTAATAGAAAGAAAAAGAAAGGGAAGGCGCATGAAAAATAACTTTTTTATTGTGGTAGATTGTTTTCTTGGAGATGATTTATCGAAGGTGTTTGCCACAAAAAACAAAAGCTACGGGAGTTTCCCCGAAGCAAAAGTCTTGAAGCTTCGGGGATGTTTTTATATTGATGGAAAAAGTATTGTGGTAGCACGAAACATTGTCGGTGCTATATATTCTTATTTATTACTTGTGTTCACTTTCAGACGAATGTAGTTGGGATAGTGGTCAGACAATGCATGCGTATTCTTTTCACGTCTTTGTGGATGAACCGGCATAAAGCCGACGTAGATAACATATTTACCTATCTTTATGTGTTGACAAAAAACAAGGCGATCGATATGAAACGAAAAGAAGTGCGTTGGGATTATCTGACTTTAGAAGATGTACACGATGACTTATTTCATTGTTCAGTTACTCCGGAAACCACCATCGTCTCGAAAGAAGAAATCAGCCTGATTCATTCAATCATTAAAAGCTTGCCGGAGAAAAGAAGAAATGTGTTAATGCTAATCAAGTATCATAGTCTAAAGAATAAAGAAGTGGCGGAAATCTTGGGTATTTCGGTTAAAACAGTAGATAATCATTTGGCTGCGGCTATTCGCGACGTACTGGAGGCATTACAAAAGCAAGATATAGATTCCGGTAGCCGGATGAGGCTTATGAGTTGGTTACTTTAGTTCTTCTTATAAAATTGCGGAGACGAATCCTCGTTCCATTTATTTTTCGTCAATCTAAGAAGCTGTTTCCTTTTTTTTGTCTTACTTTGCATATCAAATAGTTATATCCCATTTTTGATATGCGTTACTCTGTCATAATCCCCGTTTATAATCGTCCCGATGAAGTGGATGAATTATTGCAAAGTCTTACCATGCAACACTTTAAAGATTTCGAAGTCGTTGTTGTAGAAGATGGTTCCTCCATTCCCTGTAAAGAAGTAGTAGAACGGTATGCAGATCGGTTGAATATAAAATACTTCTCTAAACCTAACTCCGGTCCGGGACAAACCCGTAATTACGGGGCAGAACGTAGCGAAGGGGAATACCTTATTATATTAGATTCTGATGTCATTCTTCCCGAAGGATACTTCGATACGGTAGAGAAAGAACTTCTCGTTTCTCCTGCCGACGCTTTCGGCGGTCCCGACCGTGCGCACGATTCTTTTACGGATATCCAAAAGGCGATAAACTATTCCATGACTTCTTTCTTTACGACCGGAGGGATCCGTGGCGGGAAAAAGAAGATGGACAAATTCTATCCCCGCAGTTTTAATATGGGAGTTCGCCGGACAGTGTATGAGGCTTTGGGCGGATTCTCAAAGATGCGTTTTGGAGAGGATATTGACTTTAGTATCCGTATCTTTAAGAACGGCTATACTTGCCGGCTTTTTCCGGATGCCTGGGTGTATCACAAACGCCGCACTGATTTGAAGAAGTTCTTCAAGCAAGTGCATAACTCCGGCATTGCCCGTATTAATCTTTATAAGAAATACCCGGACTCTCTGAAACTGGTGCATTTGCTTCCTGCTGTATTTACGCTGGGAGTGGCACTCTTATTATTAGGAACCCCATTCTGTCTTTTCAGTTTTACGCCGATCATTCTTTATGCATTGCTGGTATGCATGGATTCTACTATTCAGAATAAGAGTCTGGCTATTGGCATTTATTCCATAGCCGCTGCATTTATACAACTTATCGGCTACGGTACAGGCTTTTGGCGTGCATGGTGGCAGCGTTGTGTCAGAGGAAAAGATGAGTTTGAGGCTTTCCAAAAGAATTTTTATAAGTAACCTACTTTTAATTTGTTTACTACCATTCCTATTTTTACTTAAAAGGAATGTTGCATGACACCCGGGTGTCGTACAACTTACCTTAGCATAAAAAAAGAAGAAGACTATAATCAAGTTTTTTTCCATATTAAATTAAATAAGCCTACCTTTACACCTTCAAAACATAGTAAATGGAAAGTAAACACAAACTATCCATCAACCAATGGGCACTGGAGGACCGCCCACGGGAGAAAATGATGGAAAAGGGAGCAGCAGCATTGAGCGATGCCGAACTACTCGCTATATTAATCGGCTCCGGAAATACGGAAGAAAGTGCTGTTGAACTGATGCGACGCCTGCTCCTGTCTTGTGATAACAATCTCAATTCTCTGGCAAAATGGGAAGTCTGCGATTATTCCCGTTTTAAAGGTATGGGACCGGCGAAGAGTATTACAGTGATGGCAGCATTGGAACTTGGAAAGCGTCGGAAACTGCAAAACACAAAAGAAAGGCCTCAAATCACCTGTTCAAAAGATATTTATGATATTTTTCAACCTTTGATGTGCGACCTCGAACAAGAAGAATTCTGGGTTCTTTTATTGAATCAGGCAACGAAACTGATTGATAAGGTGCGTATCAGTACCGGTGGAATAGATGGAACATACACCGATGTACGCACCATCCTTCGGGAAGCATTGCTGCAAAGGGCCACCCAAATAGCTGTGGCCCATAATCATCCTTCAGGGAATATCCGTCCTAGTCAGCCTGACAAAACACTGACAGAACATATTCGTAAAGCGGCAGATACAATGAATATCCACCTGATAGATCATGTCGTCGTTTGCGAAGACGGGTTCTTTAGCTTTGCGGATGAAGGATTGCTTTAATTTCCTCTACATCTTTATTCCCTTTTGCAACAATTTACCATCTGGGTACGTTTCTCATTCATTTTTTATCTCTATCTTTGCGATATATAACAAAATGAGAAGACGTATGGAAAAGATTGAAATAGAAGAAAAGATTGTAGCCATGCTAAAAACGGTGTACGATCCGGAAATTCCGGTGAATGTATACGATCTTGGACTGATTTATAAGATAGATGTCTCCGATAATGGAGAAGTGGTACTTGATATGACATTGACAGCCCCTAACTGTCCGGCTGCTGATTTTATCATGGAAGATATTCGTCAGAAAGTGGAATCGGTGGAGGGTGTGAGTGCGGCTACCATTAATCTGGTGTTTGAACCGGAATGGGACAAAGATATGATGAGTGAGGAAGCGAAACTCGAACTCGG
>NZ_DAWCXD010000091.1:0-20116 GCF_052357945.1 Bacteroides sp.
CCTCTGTGTCCTCTGCGTCCTCTGTGGTGAATTAACATTAATCATTTAGCATCATCGGCATCAGCAGCATCAGCAAGTCTTCGTTTTCTTCCTGCTCTACCGGGATGATTACTCCGGCACGTGAAGGATCTGCAAGTTCGATGACTACTTCATCTGCCGAAATATTGTTCAGTATGTCGATGAGGAACGTCGATTTAAAACCGATGCTCATTGCAGCACCTGCATACTGGCAAACTTGTGTTTCTTCGGCAGAAGTAGAGAAATCAATATCTTGTGCGGAAATCACAATCTGGTTTTCCTGCATACGAAGTTTAATCAAACTGCTGGCTTGTGACGAGAAGATAGACACACGGCGCAAAGCTCCTACCAACTGTTGGCGGTCTACGGTCACTTTGTGCGGATTGTTTTGTGGAATTACCGAGTTGTAGTTCGGGTAACGTCCTTCAATCAGGCGGCAAACCATCCGGTAGCTTTCAAGCATGAATACAGCGTTACGTTCGTCAAATTCGATGGTCACTGCGCCTTGTTCTTTCGGCAAAAGATTCTTTAGCAATGTAGCCGGTTTTTTTGGAAGGATGAAGGCTGCACGCTCGTTGCCTTTGGCTGCCAACGTTTTGCAACGCACCAGTTTATGACCGTCCGAAGCAACCATTGTAATGTCTTCTGTTGTAATATCGAAATAAATACCGTTCATCACCGGACGAAGTTCATCATCGGCAGTAGCAAACACCGAACGGTTGATACCTCCCAGAAGTACGCTTGCTTCCATTTCTACGCGGACAGCATTATCCCCCAGTGTAGCCGATTGCGGGAATTCATCCGCATTCTGCCCCATCAGGCTGTATTTTCCGTTCTGGTACTGCACTGTTATTTCATAATTATCCGGATTGATATCGAATGTGAGTGGTTGTTCCGGAATTTCTTTCAGTGCGTCAAGCAATGTTTTCGCTACTACGGCAAAACGCCCGTTCGTATCGCTTTCATTCACTTCTACGGTAGTCACCATCGTTGTTTCACTGTCGGATACAGTCACAGACAAAGTTCCGTCTTCCAGTTCGAAGAGGAAACAATCGAGAATTGGCAGCGCATTTTTTGAATTAATAACACGGCTGATGGCCTGTAAATGGCTGGAAAGAGCAGTACTTGAAACGATAAATTTCATATATTTTCGTGTATTTAAGTTTTAAATGTTCTATCGCACAAAGTTACGAAAAAAGATTTGGGCTGCCCAATAAAAACAAAAGAAAAAAACAGGTATTGTGCGAGGGATATTACTAAAAAATTGTAACTTCGCCGCAGAATTTAAAATTATCGCAATGGAATTTACAGGAAAAATCATCGCTATCCTCCCCCCGAGAGGCGGAGTTTCAAAAACTAGCGGCAACGAGTGGAAATCACAAGAGTACGTTATCGAAAACCACGACCAATATCCACGTAAAATGTGCTTCGACGTATTTGGCGCAGACAAAATCGAGCAGTTCAACATTCAAATGGGCGAAGAATTGACTGTATCATTCGACGTTGACGCCCGTCAGTGGAATGATCGCTGGTTCAATAGTATCCGCGCATGGAAAGTAGAGCGTGTTAGCACAGGTGCTCCAATGGCTTCCGGTTCTCCCGTTCCTCCTCCAGCTCCATCGGCTATGCCGGAATTTACTCCGGGCGATGCCAAAGACGATCTGCCATTCTAAACCGAAAGTCATTCGTTCGATGAATAAGCATAAAAAACTCCCGATAGGATTAAACTCCATCGGGAGTTTTTTTATGTCCTTTTCCTCCCGAAAAAAAACAAATCTTTTTCTTCTTCTTTTTCATCTTCAAAAGAAGAAGTTTTTTTATTTATTTCTTTGTTTATAATGGGGGATGAATTTTTCTGTATATTTTACGTATTTCCCGTGAATTTTTCTGTATATTTTACAGATTCAAATGTTAAAATCACTCATAATAAGCTGACCATAGGACTATTATAAGCACACATATAAAAACGGCAAAAATGCAAAAAGAAAAAAAACAAAAAGGCGTTTCTCCAAAAGCAGAACGCACACAAAAAAGTATGGGTCAATGGAGCAAAAAAAACGATAAACAGCATCTTGAAAATGTATGGAGGAAGCAGGCAAAGTTTATGGATAATCCAGCCAAAAGCTATGGAGGTTTTCAGAAAAATGATCGCAGACAAACGATGATTTTTTATTCTGATTTATATTTCAAAACAATATTAGGATATACCATTCCGTCTGCACAGGCAAACTGAACAAAGAGGGTGAAATGACGGAAGAAGTCGGCGTTGCGCAGAAAGAAATCCGGTACGAAACGGACGTGATTTTCCGATTGCCGGAACACGTGATCGAAATCTGCCATCAGCATAAAATGATATGAATCAGACAGGTGGTCCATACCAGTCTGATAAGCCATTGCCCCATTAAGCACTTCCCCTTTATCCAGTTGGCGAATATAATGAGACAGGCTATCCTCATCCGGAGCGAGCAACAAACGTCCGCCATAAAATGCTGCATACACATCCAAAGTCGGTTCAACAAAACTGGTCAGTTGTTTAAACAATGTTGTTTGAGGCAACCGATAGATAGGATACGCTTTATTTACAGTATAACAAAAAGTTATACGCGGATTCCTTCTTCCTTCGTCCGCCGGAGCTGCATTAACAAGGGCACGAAGCATTCGTTCGGCTTCCGTTACATCTGCCACCGACAGGCTCAAGACCGCCGCTACACCCTGCAAAGTATCTTCACGCTGAAAGAGACAGGCAACCAAATCCCGCCCGGCATTTTCCATCAGATAGCGTGAAAACTCTTTATCCCTATTTTGTACTTCACTCGTGCGGGCAGGCACGCTCTGTCCTTGGGCATTTCCATAAGAAAGCAGAGACACCCAGTCCGTAATCCCTTGCCTGCTAAAATAGAAAGCAGTAGACGGCAACACTTCTCCCGGAAATCCCTTGACGGATTGTTGCTGGCGAAGCTGGTTTATAAACGCAAAGCAAGTGTCTGCATCGTGAGTGATGCCGGAGAAATAGATGAAATCATCTTTCATTTTCATGTCAAATTCCGTCCACCCCATCATCCCTTGCATACGGGTATAGATGGTAGCGGCCGCCGCACTTTTTTTCGGAGCACGTATTCCTGTAAAGGTAGAATCATCAGCCAACGATTTTCCACTTTTATACGCATCAATAACGTTTTCAATCAGTTTTTTCTGAAAGCTCAATGCCATAAAATCGGATGTCAGATAGCAGGCAAGAAAATCACCGTCCGCCATGGGATAAATAATTATCTCTTCTCCTTTGTAAATAAATGTTTTCGGCGGATAAAGTGAGGATATATATTTGCGTACAAATCTGTCTACCAACTCCTTATCCCCATTTCCCAATCTACAATAGAGCACTTGATTACGTTCGTTATCCGGCTCGTGGAAACTAATCAACATTTGATTCATCTGCCGGCTTAAACCGTGGGGAGTATCTTCTGAAAGGGCGTAAAGGCTCTGTTTCAGATAAGAAAAGAGTTTGGATACATAAAGATATTGCTGATTTTTACTGCAAGTCAGCTCATCGACTTCTGCTACAAATTCGAGCACGTCATCAGTAACGAATACTGCTGAAGTTGTGGATGGCACCAGTTCATAAAGATTAAAGTCTTTCTGCCCTTCAGCTGCTGACAGTCTAAAAAAAGAGTACAATGCGAAACCTGAGCACAAAAGTACAACAGAAGATGTGATCGCTATTTTCACTATCGTACGAAGTTTCATAATATTCGCTGTTTATCGGCTAGGTGCAAAAATAATAATTTCTACAAAGAAAACAAAACTTTTGCTAAAAATTTCACCGATAATCAAACATAGATATCCAATCCGTCGAACGCCAGGTGAATATTTTCCGGAAGGTTCTTTTCAACCTCCGCATGCAAGCCCATATCATGACTCATGTGTATAAAGTATGTCTTCTTTGCCTGAATACGCCGGGCCACCGCCAATGCTTCTTCCAAATTTTGGTGAGTAGGATGCGAGGCGATCCGAAGCGCATTCATTACCAAAACATCTATTCCTGCCAATTGTTCATAGGATTCTTCGGGCATGGTCAACATATCAGTGATATACCCCAACTGCCCGATACGATACCCCAGAATCGGCAGTCGGCCATGCATCACACGCAGAGGAAGCACTTCCGTATGATTTATAGAAAAGGATTGCCCCACCGAAATTTCCTGTAAAGGAATATCGGGAACACCCGGATAACGATGGTCGACAAAGCAATAGGGCATACGCAAACGCAATCCCTGCGCTACATAATCTTCCGCATAAATAGGCACGGAACCGAACCGGCAAAACGGACGTAAATCGTCCAGTCCGCCTACATGGTCATAATGTTCGTGCGTAATGAGCACACCATCTATCCTCTCAAAAGGGAGATGTAATACCTGTGTCCGGAAATCGGGACCACAATCTATCAGAATCCGCGCGTCATCTGTCTCCACAATAGCAGAGGCACGCAATCGATTATCTTTCGGATCAGAAGAAGTACAAACCGGACATGTACAGCCGATTTGAGGTACTCCCGTCGATGTTCCACTTCCTATAATTCTTACTTTCACTTGTTTATTCTCAATTTATAAAGTTGACTTCCGGATGGATGTCAATACCGAACTTCTCACGAACAGAAGCCCGAACTGCATCTGAAAGTGCAATAATATCACTACCTTTTGCTCCGCCACGGTTCACCAGCACCAGTGCTTGTTTATCATGCACAGCAGCCGGTCCCAAGGCTTTTCCTTTCCAGCCGCATTGGTCAATCATCCACCCTGCCGGAATTTTTACGCGGCCGTCGGCCAGCTCATAGTAGGGTATGCGGGGATATTCCTGTTGCAAGGCTTCCAGTTTTTCTTTCGGCACAATGGGGTTCATAAAGAAACTGCCGGCATTACCCATCACTTTCGGATCGGGCAGCTTGCTCTCGCGAATAGCAATAATCACTTTCCGGACAACAGAAAGTGTCAACGACGGATATTTTTCAAGCTCCTGACGAATGGTGCCATAGTCTAATGTATAATGCTCTTCTTTACTCAATCGGAAACGAACATAAGTGACAAAGATCGCTTTGTTTTCCGGATACTTAAAGATACTGTTGCGGTAGGTATATCCACATTCCTCTACTAAATAAACGCGTTCTTCAGCTTGAATGTTCACCGTTTCCACAGCCGTTATCAGATCTTTCACCTCAACGCCATAGGCTCCGATATTCTGCACCGCACTCGCCCCCACCTCACCGGGAATCAGCGACAGGTTCTCCGCTCCATACCATCCATGCTCTACACAATAGGCTACAAAGTCATCCCATACCACCCCTGCTCCCACTCGCACTGATACAGAGTGAGCATCTTCTTCCGTCACTTCGATTCCTTCAATGCGGGAATGCAATATCAACCCGTCGTAATCTTTGGTAAACAACAGGTTACTGCCACCACCAATATGCAAAAAAGGTGTCGTAACGGCACCTTGCACAATCAGCTTCTTCAGTTCTTCAACCGAAGTGTACTCTAAAAAACGAGCGGCACTGACATCAATGCCGAATGTATTGTAGGGTAAAAGAGAATACATATATTTTTAATTATAAGTTATATCATTATTCGTTATAAGCCGGCAAATACTGTTATATCATTAACAGCAAGGCTATTTCTTGTAGCGTATTACTACCTGCATCAAATGCTTGTATCTTCAAACTTATACAATTCCCATTCCCCGGCTTTGCGACGGAAATAGAGGATATTGGAAAAACCATTACCGATACCTTTCAACGCCAGAATCTTCGTTGGCGAATCATCGTCATTCCGCTGCCCGTAATTGATATTAGAAAGACGATCGGCAGGAAGTCCCGGTTTAAAAGCGAACCACTGATTAAGATCGAGGGTGGTCTCCAGAATAGAGAAATCATCGTCCGGATCGGTGGTTACAAAAGCCAGAGGCTCACACACACGCTTACTCTGAAAAAGACTATCCGCGGCAAAGTGTCCGAAAAACTCCACGAAATTTTCATTATCATTTTGCTTAATGGGACGCAGATTAATTGCCTCCAGCATCCATGCACCTTTGATACGCTCAAAATAGTATTTCTTTACCATTCGTGTTTTCACAAACACCCATTCTACCTGTACGGAAGTGAGGGAGGTATCTCCCACTAAATCCATATCTTCTTCTCTATCAAACAGAAGCGTATAATAATGCTGTTTGGTAAACAAGTCATCATGCTTCCAGTTATGCTCCTCGATATTCGTTTTTTTATCTCCATTGTAGTAAGGCAACGGAAATTTCACACGTTGACGCTGCAGCACGTCATCGGAAGCAAAATTGTAGATAAAATCATCGAAAGATTCATCTGCCTGTATAGGTTGCGGATCTTCCGGCGATTCATCACAGTGAATAGAATCGGCTACCTGCCGGATAGAATCCACTTCTTTTGTGATAGATGCGAAGGGGTCAATGTTTGTTTTCTTGTTTCCACAAGCACCCAGTATACCGAGCAACATGACCCCTACAATTAGTTTTTTCATTATTTTAGTTTCTCTCTTAACTTTTCAAGCATATCTACCGTCATGCTTTCCAAATCGTAGGCCGGCTTCCAGCCCCACTCTTCACGAGCGCAGGTGTCATCCAGACTATCGGGCCAGCTATCGGCAATGCGCTGTTTCAAAGGATCTATATCATAGATCATCTCAAACTGCGGCACATGCTTCCTGATAGCCTGATAAATCGTCTCCGGGTCGAAACTCATCGAGGCGATATTGAAAGCATTTCGGTGTATCAATTTTGTCGGATCAGCTTCCATCAGCATAATTGCTGCGTTCAGCGCATCCGGCATGTACATCATATCCATCAAAGTGCCTTGCTTAATGGGGCACACAAATTTTTCTCCTTTCACCGCCGAGTAATAAATATCGACAGCATAATCGGTCGTACCTCCTCCCGGAGGGGTCACATTCGAAATAATGCCCGGAAAACGGACAGCACGGGTATCAACACCATATTTATTAAAATAATAATCACTTAGCAACTCGGTCGTTACCTTGGTGACTCCATACATGGTGCGCGGACGCTGAATAGTGTCCTGCGGTGTTTTCGTATGAGGCGTACTAGCGCCAAACGAACCGATAGAACTCGGAGTAAACACTGCACATCCTTGTTCGCGTGCCACTTCCAATACATTCCATAATCCATCGATACCTATTTTCCAGGCCAGCTTGGGCTTCGACTCGGCAACTACGGACAGCAGAGCAGCCAAATTATAAATTGTATCGATGTGATACTCTTTTACCACAGATGCAATCGCCTCTCCATCCGTCACATCAGCAATTGCCGACGGTCCGGACTCTTTTAATTCCCCTTTAGGCTCTGCACCCGGAATATAACCTGCTACTACATTTGCATTTCCGTAACGTTTACGTAGCTCCATCGTTAGCTCCGACCCTATCTGTCCGGTAGCTCCAATAATCAAAATGTGTTCCATTTTTTCTTCTGACTTAGAATATCAAGCTTAAATAGTGCGCAAAGTAAGCACTTTTTTTTCAGATTTTAATCAAAAAGACATTGTTATTCCAAGAAAAATTGTGTCCTTTGCAATATAACTTAATCACCCAAACACTATGTACGGTAAAATGCAAGAATATCTCTGCCAAACATTGGCTGAAATCAAGGAAGCCGGACTTTATAAAGAAGAACGACTGATTGAAAGTGCGCAGCAAGCTGCCATCACTGTAAAAGGTAAGGAAGTGCTGAACTTCTGTGCAAATAATTACTTAGGATTATCCAATCACCCCCGATTGATTAAGGCTTCGCAGGAAATGATGAATAACCGTGGTTACGGAATGTCGTCCGTCCGCTTCATTTGTGGAACGCAAGATATACACAAAGAACTGGAAGCTGCCATCTCGGAGTATTTCCAGACGGAAGACACGATCTTGTATGCTGCTTGTTTCGACGCCAACGGCGGTGTATTCGAACCACTTTTCTCTGAAGAGGATGCCATCATCTCGGATTCTCTGAACCATGCTTCTATCATTGACGGAGTACGTCTTTGCAAGGCAAAGCGCTACCGTTATGCCAACGCTGACATGAAGGACTTGGAAAGATGTCTGCAAGAAGCGCAGGCACAACGTTTCCGTATTGTTGTAACGGACGGTGTGTTCTCTATGGACGGCAATGTAGCTCCAATGGATCAGATTTGCGATCTTGCCGAGAAATACGATGCACTGGTAATGGTGGACGAGTCACACTCTGCCGGTGTGGTAGGTGCCACAGGGCATGGAGTAAGCGAGTTGTATAAGACTCATGGACGGGTAGATATTTATACCGGAACATTAGGTAAGGCTTTTGGCGGTGCACTGGGAGGTTTCACCACCGGTCGTAAAGAGATTATCGATTTGCTTCGTCAACGCAGCCGCCCGTATCTGTTCTCGAATTCTTTGGCTCCGGGCATCATTGGTGCCAGCCTTGAAGTTTTCAAGATGCTGAAAGAGAGCAATGCATTACATGATAAACTTGTTGAGAATGTAAACTACTTCCGCGATAAGATGACGGCTGCCGGATTTGATATCAAACCGACACAAAGCGCTATCTGTGCCGTTATGTTGTATGACGCGAAGTTGTCCCAAATTTACGCTGCACGTATGCAGGAGGAAGGCATCTATGTGACAGGTTTCTATTATCCGGTAGTGCCGAAAGATCAGGCACGCATCCGTGTGCAAATCTCTGCAGGACACGAGAAAGCACATCTTGACAAGTGCATCGCTGCCTTTATCAAGGTAGGCAAAGAGCTTAATGTGCTGAAAGCGGAATAACTCCGGGGCAAGGTTTACTTGCAGCATCCATTTTTAGGCACGGATTACACAGATTACGCTGTTGCTTTATGCAAGCATATTTCTAAAACCGTAAAATCCGTGTAACCCGTGCCAAAAAATTCTCTTTTATAAAATGAATTTTGAACCGCTACTTGACTATAAAAAATAGATTATGGAAGAATTGACTCTCACTACTCCTGCCCTACTTTTCTCGGCAGTTTCATTGATATTGCTGGCTTATACCAACCGTTTCTTATCGTATGCCCAACTTGTGCGCCAACTGCGTGACCGCTACATGGAAAACCCTTCGGATATCACTGAAGCGCAAATCGAGAATCTACGGAAACGGTTGAACCTGACCCGTAGGATGCAAGGACTAGGTATTGCAAGCCTTTTTTTCTGTGTAGTCAGCATGTTCCTTATTTATATCGGGCTTCAATTATTCTCTGCTTATGTATTCGGATTGGCATTGATTCTGCTGATAGCTTCTTTAGGCGTATCTTTCCGCGAAATACAGATTTCCACCCGTTCACTGGAGATTTACCTGGGAACGATGGAGAAAGGGAAACACAAGAAATAAGATTGTTCGTATTCCCGTTAAAGTCTATCATTATCAAGATACCACCCGGCAAGGAAGAATAACCGTAAAACGGCTTCCCTTGCCTACTTCGGACTTGAGTTCGATCTTTCCACCCAGCTTCTCTATAATCACCTGACAAATAGAAAGTCCCAATCCTGCTCCCTGCGAAAATTCGTTTTGTTTGTAGAAACGGCTGAAAATCATCCGTTGTTCTTCTCGTGGAATCCCTCTTCCGGTATCTTCTACATAAATCTGCACTTTGCCTTCATCCGGCAGATAGCTATATCCTAATTTGATATATCCGGTTTCCGTAAACTTACCGGCATTATTCAGAAAGTTTGTCAGGACTTGTATCAAGCGCTCTCTGTCCACATTGATTTCCAAAGGTGTATCATCCACTTCTTTCAGGAATTCCAAATGCGGAGCAATCAGAACCTGATGTGTCATATAGATATCGTCAATCAACTCTCTCACCTTGCATCTCTTGAATGAGAAAGACATATATCCTGATTCGATACGGGAAAGTTCCAAGATATCATTAATCAGTTTGAGTAATAACTCGCTGTTCTTGTTAATAGTACTGATATACTCTTCGCGTTCTACGGAACTCAATCCATCTTCCAATGCCAGTATATTGGCAAAGCCAACGATTGAATTAAGCGGAGTACGTATCTCATGGCTCATATTTGCGAGGAATGATTGTTTCAATTCCGCCTTTTCAGCCAATAAGCGTGCTGCCTCCAATTCTTCTTCACGATCTTTTATATCCTGTATATTAAGCAACAAACCTGCGGTTTTATATTCGCCCCCGGGTAGCTGTTTGGTGGTATAACGGAACTCCCACCACTGATAGCCTTTGCCGTCGAAATTACAAAGCTCCTGCACAATCTTTTTATGAGCACTTTTCAGATTTCGCCAGTTGAACTTCACTCCTTCCCAATGGTCGGGATGGATAAAGCTCATGAATTCCTTAAACGAAAGTTGTCTGGGACTTAACCCTTGCGACGCCCAGAATGCATCTTCAAAAACAAAACAACCGTTATCCAATCTCCAAGCATACGTCATTCCACCCTCAATGGCTAATGACAATGTTTCTTTTTCATCAGCCAATGCTATAAGAGCCTGCTTTTTCCTCATCTGTTCCCGAAGGTATAGCCACCAAAGAGAAGCGAAAAGTAAAATCAGGAAAAGAACAAATGAAGCGACTAAGGCTCCCCACAACAAAGGGTATTTATCACTAAACGGAATATTGATAATACGATATTTAGCAGGAATACTTTCCTTACTCAAACCTATTTGCGTCATTGTATTCCAATCAACAACATACTCTTTCCGGCTTTCAACAATGGGTATATCCGAGGGACTTGCGCCATGCAATATGTGAACGGCAGTTTTCACCTCTTCTTCTACCTGAATAGGCAGCGAAGTGATGTATCCACCCAACAACTTCTCACCAAACCCAAAGGCTTCATTAATGGCTGTCAGACTAGGGCTACCACAGATACTCCCAATATTAATAGTGGTGTAATCACGTTTCAACTGGATATAACATTGATCGCGGTAACTCCTGTTCAAAACCCACATAAAAGTAGCATCCGAATGGTTTCTGGCATTACGCAAAGGAATAGCCATGAAGCGGGTATAGCCTTCTTCCTGCACCAAACGTATCTGTTCTTCAGGAGAAAGTTCGGGATTATCTATGAATCCGGTCACTTTATGTCCTTTAAACTGTTCCTTTGCATCTCTTCTGATTTGTCTGTCAATATAGGTAGTATCGAGCATGGTAAACAAACGAACGTGCTCACCAAAAAGCTCTTTTGCCACACTGATATTCTCATTAAAAGCTATCTTGTCATGGAAGCCAGTCACATTGGGATGATGTTTCAGTAATCCCCAATTCGGATAATTGACACCACCAAAAACCACAGGCACTTCTTTCGCCAACTGAATTCCGCATTTCATCAATGAATAAGTAGCCTGGTCTTCATTCACCAGAATCACTTCCGGCTGCCAGTCTCTCGATACGGAATCAACCAGAAAGCGCATCCGTTCGAGTTCTGGTTCCTCCCAGTAGGATTCACAGTCTAAATAAACGGTACGAATATCAGCATCAATTTTCTCTTTTTCAAATTGCTCCGCTATCATCCGGTTAAATTCCGGATAAGCCGCATAAGTCTCCTCATAAGAGTGGACAACTAAAATACGTCGTTTCTCTTTTTGAGAACAACTACTCACCCCTAAAAGGAGCAATAAAGATAAAAGGAGCAATCTTATAATTCCTCTGTTCAAACCATTCATTTATAATAACTGGGATTAATTTCTCTCTGACTCGTAATACAAAGGTAGTTTATTTTCGAACATAAGCCAAATAAGTGAAAAAAAGAAGCTGCCTGAACAGGAATTCAGGCAGCCTCTATAATATATTAAAGAACTATTTTTCAGAGTAGCATCATTAACGCTGTCCCAATTGTGAGTCTACAAAGAAAATTCCGGTATCACCAGCTTTCTTGATTTTATCAACAATGCCTTGCGCAGTAGCTTCTTCTTCTACTTGCTCGCGAACAAATCCCCACAAGAAATCCTGTGTTGCTTTATCCTTTTCAGCAGCAGCTACGTCTACCAGCTTGTCTACCAATTGAGAAACATGACATTCATGTTTGTATACGTGTTCGAATACTTCGAGAGGTGTACCCCATCCGTTAGGAACAACATCTATTTTATCCACTTTAGCAGTTCCTCCACGTTTGATGATATAATCTGCCATTGCATAAGCATGTCCCATTTCTTCCTGGGATTGCTTTTTCATCCAATGAGCAAAACCACTGAAACCTTCTTTCTCAAAATAGAAAGACATTGCTAAATACAGGTTAGCAGACCACATTTCAGCAGTAATCTGTTCGTTAATTGCATTCTGTAATTTTTCTGAAATCATAATCGTATTTTTTTATTAAGTTGTTAATGTAGTTTCTTTTTGAACTCATTACAAAAATAACACGCTTTCAGTTAAAATTGTTCCACGTACCCTATATTTTTAAACTACATTCACACTTTGATTGTAGCGGTTCATTTTTTACTTACACCAGTTCGTCGGAAGTATATCCTTTCGGCAGTTCACGACAGTTATATCCGGAAGCCATTATTTCACCGTACGCACCGGCAGAACGAAGGGCGATCAAGTCACCACGCTTCACTTTGTTCAAGTCAATCGCTTTTCCGAAAACGTCTGACGATTCACAGATCGGTCCTACTACATCGTAGGCTTCCAACGGTTCTTCGGAAGTTATATTTTCCATTTTATGGAATGCCTGATACAAAGCCGGACGGATCAGGTCGGTCATACCCGCATCAAGGATGGCAAATTTCTTCCGTGTTCCTTGTTTTACATAGAGGACTTTGGATATCAAAGAACCACACTGACCTACAACAGCACGTCCCAGTTCAAAATGCAATGTCTGATAAGGACGCAATTTCAATTGTCCGGCATAGGTAGCAAAGTAATCCTTGAAATTCGGGATAGCCTGACGGTTGGGGTGTCCGTAATCAATACCCAAACCACCACCTACGTTGATATGTTCTACCAGGATTCTTCGTGCTTCCAGTTTGTCCTGCAACTCATTGACACGATTGCAGAGGGCTACAAAATCACCCATATCTAGAATCTGCGAGCCAATGTGGAAGTGAAGACCGATAAACTTTACGTTTTTCATCTCCTGTGCCACATCTATCACCTTGTCCATATCCTGCATACTGATACCAAATTTATTTTCTGCCAAACCAGTAGTGATATTTGCGTGAGTATGTGCGCCTACATCCGGATTGATACGGAAAGCAACATTAGCCACCTTATTTTGAGCAGCAGCCAATTCATTGATTACTTCTAGTTCGGGAATAGACTCTACATTGAAACAGAAGATGCCGTACTCCAGTCCGAGGTTGATTTCCCAATCTGCTTTACCTACTCCTGCAAAAACAACTTTATTGGCCGGAAATCCTGCACGGATAGCGGCACGAATTTCTCCACCGCTCACACAGTCGGCTCCCATTCCGCTCTCACGGATAATGGTAAGTACTTTCGGGTTAGCATTTGCTTTAACAGCGTAATGCACTGAATAATTAGGATATTTGGCAACCTCATGGTTAATAGCCGACAATGTATCGCGCAGCACTTTGGTATCGTAATAATAGAAAGGTGTCTGCAAAGTGCGGAATTTATCGATTGGAAATATTCCCTTCATAATTCGAAAAACTTGTTTAGTTGGTTAAAAAAGAGCGCTTTTATCAGTTCGGTAAAAGCGCTCGTATTATTTGTGGAATTATTTGCCGTTGAAAAGCATATCGCTCAACGATTGTAAAGCTACTTTCTTATCACACTCCCGAATGAGGAAGGAGATGTTATAGTTACTTCCTCCAAACGAGATCATTCGCACCGGTATATCGCGCATCGCATCGAGTGCTTTTGCTTCAAAACCGACATTTTCCCATTCAAGGTCACCTACAACGCAGATGATACACATTTCTTTATCAACGGTTACTGTTCCGTATTTCTTCAGGTCGTCCAGAATCTCATTAAGATGTTTCGTGTTATCTATCGTAACAGATACACCGACTTCTGACGTACAGATCATATCGATAGATGTCTGATAGCTTTCGAAGATTTCGAACACCTTACGCAAGAAACCATGAGCCAATAACATGCGGCTGGATTTAATCTTAATAGCAGTGATGTTATCTTTTGCAGCTACTGCCTTAATCTTGCCTTTTTCCGTATCGTTAGAAATCAGTGTGCCCGGAGCCTCCGGATCCATTGTGTTCAACAAGCGGACAGGGATATTGGCATATTTAGCCGGCTGGATACAAGTAGGGTGCAGGATTTTTGCACCGAAGTAAGCCAATTCGGCGGCTTCTTCGAAGTGAAGCTGACGAACCGGAGCAGTCTTGTCAACAATACGCGGGTCGTTATTGTGCATACCGTCGATATCTGTCCAAATCTGGATTTCGGAAGCGTTTACTGCGGCTCCGATCAGAGAAGCAGTATAATCACTACCACCACGTTGCAGGTTGTCTATCTCACCGTAAGCATTGCGACAAATAAAACCTTGCGTAATGTAGATTTCCGTATCCGGATAAAGATCCAATTGAGCACGCAATTTATCCTTAATATATACGGGGTCCGGTTCTGCGTTCTTATCAGTACGCATGAATTCCAAAGCCGGAAGCAACACGGACTTCACGCCACATTCCTGCAAGTAAAAGTTTACCATCGCCGTAGAAATAAGCTCTCCCTGTGCCAAAACCACTTTCTCTTCGAACAAAGTGAAAAGGTCTTTAGTATAGGAGCGGATGTAGTCGAAGTGGGATTTGACAACTTCAAGACCTTTCTGTTTATATTCCTGGGTTGCAAAAAGCTCATCAATATGCTGTTTATATTTTGCTTCCAGCTTATTAATAATCTCGTTGGCACCCTCCGGATTCTTCTTATACAGATAGTCCGAAATTTCCACCAATGTGTTTGTTGTTCCTGACATAGCAGAAAGAACAACAATCTTCTGTTCACCATCGGTAATCAATTTGGCTACTTCCTTCATGCGCTGAGCAGAACCTACGGAAGTTCCTCCAAACTTTAAAACTTTCATTTTCGTTACTGTTTTAGTTATCTATATTTAAATCTATTTCTATTGTTCTCTGTCTGGGCATATATTCATCAGTCACATCTACAATCTGATGGTCGGTACAACGATATACCCTGCCCGGATAATCTTTCAGCAGTTGCAAATTGTGCGTCGTCATCACTACCGATGAGCCGGATTCGCAGATATTGTGCAACAATTCAACGATGGCTTTACCTGTCTCCACATCCAGATTTCCTGTTGGTTCATCCGCCAGGATGATAGCCGGAGAATTGAGTACGGCGCGTGCAATCACAATGCGCTGCTGTTCGCCACCGGAAAGTTCGTTCGGAAGTTTATAACCTTTGTTGGACATTCCCACCAGTTGAAGCACTTCTTCAATACGCTCCTGTATCTCCTGTTTGTTTTTCCAGCCTGTGGCACGAAGCACAAATTCCAGGTTATTATATACAGTACGGTCTGTGAGTAGCTGAAAATCCTGGAATACAATGCCTAACTTGCGGCGCAGTTGCGGGATATGCTTACGTTTGATAGATCGCATATTATAACCCAGCACTTCCGCTTCACCGTCAATTACATCCAGTTCGCCATAAAAAGTCTTGAGCAGACTCGTTTTTCCCGAGCCTACTTTTCCGATCAAATAGACAAACTCTCCTTTGTGCAATTCCAGATTTACATCACTTAGCACACAGAGTTCCTGTTGATGGATTTCTACGTTCTTATATTGTATCAACGCCCCGTCATCCATGCCGACTCCCGTTTTAATTTTTAATTTCTAATCTTTACTTATTAATGCTTCTTCCATGTACTGCTATGTCTTTCCTGCAGTTCACGTGCAAGATCTTCAATGCGATAGCCTTTTGAAGCAAGCAATACAATCATGTGATAAATGAGGTCGGCTCCTTCGTAGATCAAACGTTCGTCAGTACCGTTCGTTGCTTCGATCACTGTTTCCACAGCTTCCTCACCTACTTTTTGAGCTATCTTATTGATTCCCGACTCAAACAGACTGGTCGTATAAGAACCTTCGGGCATCTCTTCGTGACGCTTGTCTATGAAGTCCTGCAATGCTTTCAGGAACATGACCGGTTCTTCGTTTTTCTCTCCCCAACAAGTATCTGTGCCTGTATGACACACAGGACCTACCGGATCTACTTGAATCAATAATGTATCATTGTCGCAATCAGCCTTTATAGATACAACATGAAGGAAGTTACCGCTTTCTTCGCCTTTTGTCCATAAACGATTCTTCGTACGGCTAAAGAATGTAACTTTTCCGGTTTCTACCGTTTTATCATAAGCTTCTTTATTCATGAAGCCCAGCATCAAGACTTTACGTGTCTCGTTGTCCTGTATGATAGCCGGAACGAGTCCGTTCATTTTATCGAAATCCAATTCCATTTTTATATAAGTTCTAATTACTATTTCAATTTACAATTACTATCTATCGCCTACGGAATTCTTTTGCAGACAGTTCCTATATTTATCTGACTATATAATCCATCCGCAGGAAAACCCGGCCGGGGTGCCTCACCCCCTGATGGTAATTCCTTCGCCGCAAAGATACGATTTTAATTCGGGAATTTTAATTTCTCCGAAGTGAAAAACACTGGCAGCCAATGCAGCATCTGCCTTTCCCTGTAAAAAGACATCACGGAAGTGCTCCTTACAGCCTGCACCTCCCGAAGCTATGATGGGAATGGAGAGTTGATCCGCTAAAGCGGCAAGTGCTTCATTTGCATAACCGACTTTTACACCATCGTGATTCATGCTTGTGAAGAGTATTTCTCCTGCTCCGCGTTCCTGTGCCTCTTTAGTCCACTCGAACAGATCTTTATCCGTTTCGATGCGTCCTCCGTTCAGGTAACATTTCCAACCGTTTTCAGTCTGTTTGGCATCTACAGCCAACACACAAACCTGTGAGCCGAAATTCTTTGCTATCTCGTCAACCAACCGGGGATTACGGATAGCGGAAGAATTGATAGAAATCTTATCTGCTCCTGCATTCAGCAGACGGTCTACATCACTTAATTCATTGATTCCACCACCTACGGTAAATGGGATATTGATATTAGCAGCAATCCGTTTTACCAATTCCGTAAAAGTCTTACGTCCTTCATGGCTTGCAGTAATATCCAGGAAAACAAGTTCATCTGCCCCCTGTTCACTGTAAGCACGACCTAGCTCCACCGGATCACCGGCTTGGCGCAAGTTGACAAAATTCGTTCCTTTCACGGTTTGTCCGTCTTTTATATCCAGACAAGGTACTATTCTTTTTGCTAACACAATCCTATTTTATTTATTGTTCAACAATTTATAATCTATATTCCTGAAGCTCGATTCTTATCTCCCTTATAATAAAGGTATCTTATTTATTCCGATACGCTCATTATAGAAAGATTCTCAAATCTTGTAAGGTGATATGTCCTTCATATAATGCCTTACCGAAAATAACTCCGGGAACACCGGCCTCATCCAAGGCAACAATATCATCCATCTTGCTCACCCCGCCACTAGCCATCAGATAAAGGTCAGGGAATTTTGCCAGCATCTCTTTATACAAATCGATAGAGGGGCCACTCAACATTCCGTCACAGCTAATATCCGTACAGATTACTTTTCGTATACCTTTATCTATATAATTTTCGAGAAATGGAAAAAGTTCACAGGCACTTTCATCTTTCCAACCATTGACGGCTATCTTATGATCTTTTACATCTGCCCCTAAAATAATCTTCTCACTGCCGTATATTTCCAGCCAATGACAGAATAATTCCGGATCTTTCACTGCAATGCTTCCTCCGGTTACCATCTGCACACCGCTCTCAAAAGCAATTTTCAAATCTTCATCACTCTTTACTCCTCCACCAAAATCTATGACGAGAGAAGTGCGTGCAGCAATCTGTTCCAACACCCGATAGTTAACGACATGATGAGAAGCAGCACCGTCCAAGTCTACCACATGAAGCCTGCGAACACCGTTCGCCTCAAACTCCCTAGCAACTTCCACCGGGTTCTCATTATACACCTTTTTACTATCGTAATCTCCCTGGGAAAGGCGTACGCACTTTCCGTCAATAATATCAATGGCTGGAATAATTTCTATCATCTATTTACTATTTGTATCTTAGAGGTTTAAAAAGTTTGTCAGAATCTTCTCTCCTGTCTTACCACTTTTTTCCGGATGGAACTGGGTAGCATAAAAGTTATCTTTATGCAGCGCAGCACTGAACGGGTGAATATAGTCAGTTGTAGCAGCAGTAAAGTCGCAGGTCGGCACATAGAAGCTATGCACAAAATAGACAAACTCTTCTTCGGTGAACCCTTCAAACAATTTGCTATTCGTTTTCCCAATGGTGTTCCATCCCATGTGCGGCACTTTATCCTCATGTTTCTGCGGAACAAAACGCTTCACGTCCACATCAAAGATATTCAAACAATCCACTTCTCCTTCTTCGGAATACCGGCACATCAACTGCATGCCGAGACAAATTCCAAATACAGGCTGACGGAGATTCTTTATCAGTTCGTCCAGTCCCGTTGCTTTCAAGTGGTTCATGGTAGTTTCCGCCTCTCCTACTCCGGGAAAAATAACTTTATCGGCCGATTGAAGTTCTTCTTTATCAGCAGTAATCACCGCTTCTACCCCCAACCGTTTTAAAGCATAATCCACAGAACGAATATTGCCGGCATTGTATTTTACAACTGCTACTTTCATCAGCTAAATATTACTGTTTTATTTTTATAAGCCAAAACTTTGCGCTCGATGTGCTTCTGCACTGCACGCGAAAGAACGATTTTTTCCAAATCCTTTCCTTTATTTACGAGGTCTTCAATAGCATCTTTATGAGTAATGCGCACTACATCCTGTTCAATAATCGGTCCGGCATCCAGCTCTGTCGTTACATAATGACTAGTTGCACCAATAATTTTCACCCCTCTCTGGAAAGCTGCGTGATAAGGCTTCGCCCCTACAAACGCAGGAAGGAAAGAATGATGAATATTGATAATCTTATTCGGATAAGCATTAATCATCTGTTCGGAGATCACCTGCATATAGCGTGCCAATACAATAAATGTAATCTTATGTTTGGCAAGCAATTCCATCTCTTTGCGCTCCTGTTCTTCTTTCGTCTCCTTGGTGATAGGGAACAGATAGAAAGGAATTCCGAAACGTTCTGCTACGTGCTGCAAATCCGGATGATTACTTATAATAAGAGGTATCTCTACATTCCACTCTCCTGCCGTATACCGGGCTAACATATCGAAAAGACAGTGTGACAGCTTGGATACGAAAATAGCCATACGTGGTTTTACATCAGAGAAATAAAGACGAAAATCCATTTCATATTTTTGCCCGTAGAGTGTTCTGAAATAATCTTCAATTTTTTCCTGTGGAACCAGAAAATCTTTCAGTTCCCATTCAATACGCATGAAGAAGATGTTCTCTACATGATCTACATACTGATCCAGATAGATAATATTTCCTTTGTTTACCGTAATAAAGTCTGTCACTTCCGCTAGGATTCCCGGTTTGTCGGGACAGTGCAATAACAGTTTGGCTGTTGTCATCATTCTTTCTACTAATTAACGATTCTAGGCAGATTATTTTCTACCTTTCTAATTTTAGTCCGCAAAAATAACGATTTATTGCAAAATTACGAATTATTCAAGCAGAAAGTTGATATAAAAACGGTGATTTCTTACAGATAGAAAGATATCGGGAGCTATTTTCAATGAAAAGAATGACAAACTTTAGGATAGTGACGCCATTGCCTTCGGATAGTGACGGCATTCCATCGTGATAGCGTCACTATAATGACCGGATACCGTCACTATCCGAAGAGAAGAAAAATGAATATTTTTTTCATTACAAAAGTACTCAAAATGAGACACTAAGCATTTTTCTCGTTTTTTCTTGAAAAAAACTTTTCTCAAAACGCTTGCAGGTTTACAAAAAACAACTACCTTTGCACCCGCAATCGAGAGAGATGCAGATTAATAAATTGAAATTCTGGTGCGTTAGTTCAGTTGGTTAGAATACATGCCTGTCACGCATGGGGTCACGG
>NZ_DAWCXD010000092.1:0-19932 GCF_052357945.1 Bacteroides sp.
GTGTATTTATTGTTATTGAGTTAAACAAAAGTTAGATTTATATTTTCAAATGAAAACGCTGTGTATTAGATATTTGCTAAAGAATATTAGTAGACTTTAGGCAATAATAAGGTTACCATTGAGCACTGTCCAATGGCAAGAAAAACGATAAGTATCATTCAGAGAGAATCTAAAAGAATCGACGTTTTACAATAACTGATCTAATATTTCTCTAAATACTTTGTCAGCATGCTCTTGCATAATTTTGATATAATTGAATATAGGACGATTATTTTTCATACTATGCCCTATGCAATACTCTATTTTTTCAATTTGGATTCCTAAATTATATCCATGTTGTGCAAATGTCTTTCGAGCAGAATAGTAAGTAACCTTTTTGTTTATTCCAGAAAGTCGTGCCACCTTGTCTATATGTCGAAAAATCAAACTATATATCTGTCTATAAGATGAATATTTTCCAAATTTCAAATAACCTTCTCTAGTCAGATATTTATCTATGATAGTTTTTGCTTCAGGTTGTAGAGTAAATGCAATTTCATTCTCCCCTTTTTTGCTATTACGTGTTTTATGACGTACATATCGCATATACTTTTTATCCTTAAAATTATATGCCAATAAATCTCTCAAGTTGATGCCACCTAAATAATAAGTAAGCATAAAAATATCTCTTACTATGGATTGAGAAGGTTTAAAAAGACGAGTATCTCGTATTCTTTTTAATTCATCTACTGACAAATCAAGTTCTCGTACATTACTTGCAGGCATTTTAAAGAGGATAAAAGGATGGATAGAGTAAGTTACATAGTTCATTTTACCTGCATAATTCAATACTACTTTTATCAAAGTCAGATATATCCTGATGGTGGTATCGGCCAAATTCTCTTCGCGAAGAACTTTTGCGAATTCTTGTATATGAAGAGGAGTCAATTGTATTATAGGAAAATCTCCTTTCATATACTTAATTAATCTCTCTGTAGCTATCTTGTAGAGTTTATAAGATTTCTCTCGCTCTTCTCCTTTCATAAAATCCATATATTCTTTTGCTACAGTTTGAAAAGTGATTCCTTTTTTCTTTTGTTCATAAGTAATAATACGTATAAGTTCGGTACATGAAATTGTAGATAAATAGCTGATTGATGTAACAATTTCCTCATACTCGTTTATTAACTTTCGAAGGCAGACGTTTATATTGGAAGCATTCTCATGTCTTACTACTCTACCATTTTTCAGTTGACTGGCAGAATCTAAAGTAAACTGGGTAGATATATATCTAGTTTGCGAATGATGTGCTACTGCTATCCTTATCCTATGTCTGCCATTTGATAATTTTTTGGTTGGAACAATTACAATTGAAAAACTCGCCATATCGTTTTTAGGTTTATAAATTACTATTTTCCATACAATAAAATAGAAACAAAAAGGTTCATCACCATTAGTCGCTAATTAAAAATCGGGCTCACAGCATGGAATATCGTGCAAAAGACGGTATTTTCCATGCATTTGTACGATTCTGCATTGGTATATTTTGATTAAGTCGTTATGTTTGCAACACTTTTTCACAAGCGAAATGTGAAAGGCTTCTTTAAAAAAGAGAATCTAACTTTTGTTTAAATTAATATTTTGAAGTATGATAAACTATGGAAAACACTACCTCTCATCTGTAGTCATCGGAAAGGATGAATTCCGGGGACTAGCCTTTATTACTAATGGAGAATCTATAAATGAAAATATATTTGTTTAACTTTAAAAAACATGGTATGAAAATAAACTATGTAACGGCTGCTTTTGCTCTGCTGCTTTTGGCGGGATGCAGTAATGACGTGAAAGAATCTGATATCAAATTTGCAGGAGAAACAGGTGCAAAAGTTTCTTTTAGTGCAGTGATTAATAATCAGGAGGCAAGTGAACTTAAGACTAGGGCTACGGAAACAAGTTGGGAAATGGGCGACTTGGTTGGAATTACATGCGGATCCCGGCAGGTGAATATTGAGTATGAATATACCGGTGGTGAAAATAGCTTGTTCGCCGCAAAAAGTGGATATGCTGAAGATATCTGGGTATTAGGTACTCAAGAATATGATGTGACAGCTTATTATCCGTTCACAGGAACATCAGGTACGGAAGCTGAAACCATTGAAGTGTCTACTGATAGTGAAAATCAGGCTACAGCAGAAAAACGTGAACAGATTGACTTTCTTTATGCATCAGGAAAGGCAACTGCCGAAACTCCCAATGTAAAATTAGCATTTAATCATGTAATGAGTCGTATCAAACTGACTTTTACAGCTGGTACGAATGTTACATTGTCGGATATCACATGCTACCTTATTAATTTGAAGAAGAACGGGACATTTAATCCGAATACAGGAGAAACAACTGTAAGTACAGAATCTGTAACGTCGGATGATGATATTGTATGGACTAAAATAGGTGCAGCTGATAATTATACGATACAGGCTATCTTATTACCGCAAACTCCACAGAAAGAAGTTTATATCCAAGCAGGAATGAACGGATATTATTACGAAGTTCACTTTCCGAATTTGACAAAATTGGAGCCTGGGGTTTCTTATAATTATACTATTCAAGCTAATGAGTATAAAGATAATCCTTTTGTATTAACTATTACCGAAGAGACACAAATCATTGGATGGAAAAATGAAGATGGCGGAACAGTTGAGTCAGATCCGAGTGTAGCAGGAACAGGTACGAACATCACTAATCCAAGCTGGAATATCACAGAAGAAACTATTACTCCCACATCCAAAAAATGATATTTTGAATAAAACGAAAGAATTACTAATAACTAAATAAAATCTGATTTATGAAAGTATATAACTATATATCAATGCTTCTTCTTGGAGTAGTGTCCTTGGCTTCTTGTTCGCAGGATGACGGGATAGAAGGTGAAAATATGGGAACTTTACAAGGCTTCCAAATCAGCGTATCTGAAGATGGCTTTCAAGCTGTAAATGCTCCTGGAACGCGGGCTACGGAGAATAATTATACAACTAAATTTTCCGAAGGCGATATGATTGGTATTTTCGCAGTCAAAGGTGAAAATATTGTTGAAGATATAAATAACCGCCAATTTACGTATCAGGATGGGGAATGGGTGTTGACCGATGGTGAAGATGCTATAGAATATAAAGGTTCGGAGTTCTCTAAAATGAACTTTTATGCTTATTATCCCTATGACTCTAAAGTTACTTTCGAACCTGCGAATGATGATCCTTTCGCTACATATGTCAGCAATTGGAAAGTTGGAGCAGACCAAAGTGGTGATAACTATACCAAGTATGATTTGATGACAAGCACAGGGACTGTACAAGGTGACCGCTTGAAAGGGTCAATAGCTTTTACCATGCAGCATAGAATGGCGATGGCTGTGATACAAATGCCTGAAAAGGTGTATACCTTTACAAATACGGATGTAACACTGGAAGATTATAAATTGCCTGTAACTGTAGGTTCTTTTACTATAGATAATGTGGAGGCATCTCCTTATTATCAGGCAAGTACAGATACTTATCGCTTTTTGGTGAAACCCAATACGGCTTTTTCTATCAAAGGGACTTATACTGGAGCACAAGAAATGGATTATGCTGCTAACGGTACTTTGGAAAGTGGAACTGCAAAAAAATATGTGATCGAGGACACAAATAAGAGCTCACATCTTTTGGCTGTAGGAGACTATTATTGTGCAGATGGTTCTATTGTCAGCAAAGATGTAGAAACTGCACCAGACAATGTAATCGGTATTGTATATCATGTAGGTAATCCGCAACCGTCAATAACAACTCCTGCTACATATACAGAAACAAATGATGCATTGCGTCGTGATTATCCAAGCTGTACGCATGGACTCGTACTGGCTACAACTTACCCATCAGTTGGTGGAACACAAACTGCTGCATTTTCAACTAATAGAGATGTGTTTTTTGGCGGCTGGTATTCAACGGATGAAGATTGGTCGGATAAATTTGTAGCTTGTACAACATATAATACTTCCATTGCAGCATATTTGGGATATAACAATACGGTATTAATGACGATGTCTCCCAATACATTGGTGTGCGACAAGGCTGTAAGTTATGTTGAGGCTTATCGTGAAGCAGTTTCCGTGCCTGCTTCTGCCTCTAGCTGGTATCTTCCCTCTTTATACGAATTAGATGAACTCGTAAATGTTATATCTACCGTTCAAGAAAGTATTAAAAACGCAGGTGGAGAGACCCTGGCTGTAGGTAGTCGTCATTGGAGTAGTAATGAACGTACAGGAAATACAACGGTAATATATCAGCATCTACTTCAGGCTACAGGAGCATACCTGGTTGATAAATATCGAAACCAAGGAGGAGCAGCTGGTTATTTCCCTATGATGCTTGCATTTTAAAAGCATCAGGATAATTTGCTATAAAAAATATGTTGAGGAGGTTGTCTAAAATAAATGGAGCGACTCTTTCAATATGCGATTAAAAAACTATTATGAGTGATAAATATGAATAAGAAAAACTTAATAAAAGGAACTGCTCTTCCTGTCGCACTGTTTTTCTCCTTCGCCCTGCTTCCGAGTTTCGGTAATCAAGGACAAGTCTTTGCTGCCATGGACGTAGTCCAGCAGCAAGGCTTCATCAAAGGAACGGTGGTAGATGATAAAGGCGAACCGGTGATCGGTGCGAATGTAGTTGTTGAAAGCACTAATATCGGTACAATCACCGATATTGATGGTGTGTTCAAAGTCAATGTACGCCCAGGTACAAAATTGAAAATATCCTTTATTGGGTATAGCGACCAGATAGTGGCGGCAAAGAAAGATATGCGGGTTGTGCTGGTCGAAGATGCTACTGCCTTGCAAGAGGTAGAAATCGTAGCTTATGGTGTGCAGAAAAAAGTGACTATGACCGGTGCGATTGCCAGTGTGAAGAGTGAGGCTTTGACACGTACATCTGTAGGTTCTGTTTCTAATGTATTGGGAGGTCAAATGACAGGTTTGACTACTGTACAGTATTCCGGTGAGCCGGGTTCGGATGCAGCAGATATTTTTATCCGTGGTAAAGCAACGTGGGCAGATTCTACTCCATTGATACAAGTGGATGGCGTGGAACGTAGCATGAATGATATTGACCCGAATGAAATAGAGTCCATTTCTATCCTGAAAGATGCTTCGGCAACTGCTGTGTTTGGTGTTCGTGGTGCTAATGGTGTTATCTTGATAACCACTAAACGTGGTAGAGAAGGAAAGGCAAAAATTTCGTTTACTACTTCAGCTTCCGTATTGATGCCGACTAAGATGGTGGAGACGGCCAATTCGTATGACTATGCAACGTTTTATAATCAGATGCGTGCCAATGATGGGAAAGAAGCAATGTTTAGTGATGCGGTAATTCAGAAATTTAAGGATGGATCTGATCCTATTCGTTTCCCAAGTATTAACTGGGTCGATTATATCATGGGAGATGCCACCTTGCAAAGTCAACATAATGTTAATATCTCCGGAGGTACGGATAAAGTACGTTATTTCATCTCTGCCGGTGCTTATACACAAGGGGGACTTTTCAATGAATTTCAGTTACCTTATAACATCAGTTATCAGTATCGTCGGTTCAACTACCGAAGTAATCTGGATATGGATGTGACAAAAACAACCACTCTGTCTTTTAATGTGGCGGGTAATGTTAATTCTTCTGATAAACCACGTACAAGTCAGGGCTCATCGGGTATGGTGAAAAATATCTATTATGCCACTCCATTCAAAAGTGCCGGTTTTGTAAATGATAAATTGGTTTACACTACAACTGATAGCTATGATGATGGAATGAGCCTGCCTTTTACTGGTGATATCGACCCATTTACTTACTATGGAGGTGGTGCTACTCGCACTAGTAATAACTCATTGAACGCTGACCTTGTTCTGGATCAGAAATTGGATTTTATCACGAAGGGACTTTCATTCAAATTGAAAGGATCTTATAATAGTTCATTCACTGTTTACAAATATCTATCCGGTGGAACAGAAATGACTTATAACCCTGTATTGTCAAGTGAGGGGATAGTAAATCTGCGCCCTGTGGATGGGAGTAAGTATACAGATGTAAGTTATAGTAGTGGTACAGGTAAATCGCGTGATTGGTATATGGAGGCAGGATTGAATTACAATCGTTCTTTCGGAAACCACAATGTAGGTGCATTGTTACTTTACAATCAATCCAAAGAATATTATTATTCAAATACAGAATATCCGGATGTTCCGCGTGGTTATGTCGGACTGGTAGGACGTGTCACTTATGACTGGAAGAATCGTTATATGATTGAAGCTAATATGGGTTATAACGGTTCTGAGAACTTTGCTCCGGATAAACGTTTTGCACTTTTTCCTGCAGGTTCTGTGGGTTGGGTGATGAGCGAAGAAAATTGGTTTCAACGTGCAAAACCGTTCGTTAGTTTCTTGAAATTACGTGCTAGTTTCGGATTGGTAGGTAATGACAAGATCAGTGGTAGCCGGTTTATGTATACGGCTGACCCGTATAGCGTTAACTTAAATGATTTAACCAATCGATATGCAAGTTCTTCCGGTAGTGGTGGCTATGGCTATTTTTTCGGAACGGACGGTCTGAATGTTACAACTAGCAAAGGAGCCTACGAAAAATCAAAAAATAATCCGGACGTATCATGGGAAAAAGCTTTCAAGCAGAATTACGGTATGGATATCAACTTCTTTGATGACCGGTTATCCGCTACAATCGAATATTACAAGGAACATCGTTGGGACATTCTGTTGCAGGATGGAACAGCGCCAGGTATGCTGGGATTTACCACACCATATTCAAATCTTGGGGAAGTGAAAAACTGGGGATGGGAATTATCACTGAAATGGAATGATAGAATAGGTAAGAATTTCCGTTATTGGGCAGGGATTAATCTCTCTTACAACCAGAATGAGATCATTGAACGTAAAGAATCACCGCAAGATTACGACTATCAGTATTTGAAAGGTCACCGCATTGGTTCGCGTAGCCAGTATGTTTTTTGGCGTTATTATGATGAAAGTACTCCCGAACTGTATGAAAAGACATTCAATCGTCCATTCCCAACACATTCAGTAGACTTGAAAAATGGGGATGCTGTGTATGTTGACTTAAATGGTGACCGTCAAATAGACTCTAACGATATGAGCTACGACTATGGATTTACGGATGATCCGGAATATATGGTTGGTCTTAATTTCGGATTTGCCTGGAAGAATTGGGAAGTAAATACACAGTGGACAGGGGCTTGGAATGTAAGCCGTATGATTTCAGATGTATTCCGTCAGCCCTTTGTCTCTTCTGCTACCAAGACCGGGGGTGGTCTGTTGGCCTACCATTTGACCAATACATGGACTACAGAGAATCCTTCGCAGAATGCGGAATATCCTCGTGCAACTTGGGATAATGCGGACAATAACTATGCCACTTCTACACTGTATGAGAAAGATGCCAAGTACTTGCGTCTGAAAACGCTTACCGTGTCTTATAACTTCCAGTTTCCTTTCATGAAGAGATTAGGATTGAACACCTGTCAATTGGCATTCAGTGGTTACAATCTGTTGACGTTTACCCCATACCTTTGGGGAGATCCGGAAGCAACAGCAAGTAATGCACCTTCCTATCCATTGACTAAGACCTATACAGTGAGTTTGAAATTAGGATTCTAACCGTTTTTAGAAAGAAAAAATATGAAACAACGATATAAATGGCTCGTCAGAGCAGTGATAGGGGGGATTCTTTGCATAGGTTCTGTATCCTGCGTGGACGAAATTAAATTTGGGAATAGCTTCCTTGATAAAGCACCGGGCGGAACGGCTACTAAAGATACGGTGTTTAACAGTGCTACCTATACGCGTCAATTTCTGAATTCCTGCTACAGTCGCCAATATTATGGACTGCCTTATGGAAATAGCTCGAATGTCGATTTCCCGGACTCATCTAATCCTTATCTGGGAAAGTTTGATGCGTTGACTGACTGTTGGCAACTTCATTATGAGTCTACTACCATTTACAATAGTTACTATAGTGGTACACACACAGCCAATTATGGAACGCGTGGTGATATCTTTGGGTACACTCGTGAGGTAGTGTGGCAGGTTGTACGCTGGTGTTGGTTGTTATTGGAGAATGTGGATAATGTACCGGGTATGAGCGATACAGAAAAAACAAAGATAAAAGCAGAAGCTAAGTGTATAATGGCTGCCCGCTATTTTGATATGTTCCGCCATTACGGAGGATTACCATTAGTTTACGAATCATTTTCCGGAACAGAATCAAGCTATAACTTACCGCGTGCTACTGTGGAGGAAACAGTAAAATATATGATTAACCTGTTGGATGAAGCTATTAATTCAGGAGGACTTGAATGGGCTTATACAGGAGCGGATGCTACTACTGAAACAGGACATTGGACAAAAGCCGGTGCAATGGCTCTGAAGTGTAAAATCTGGCAGTTTGCTGCTTCTCCTCTATTTAATGCCAGCCAGGGATATGCAGGCGGAAGCAGTGAAGCTGAACAACAACATCTGGTGTGGTACGGAAGCTATCGTTCAGAACTTTGGGACAACTGCTTGGCAGCCTGCAAGGAGTTCTTCAACGCTATGGCAGTGAATGGATTCTATCAGCTGAAAGAAGCAACAGGTGATACTCCTGCAGATTACCGCTATGCTTATCGTATGGGATATGTATTACTGAATAGTCCCGAAGTGCTACACTCTGTCCGTGTAAATGGGTATGAGACAACCGGTGGCTCTTCAAGTTATTTCTGGCATGCCTGGTGTAACAATGGTCGTAATTCATATACCCCCACACAAGAATATGTGGAAATGTTTCCTTGGGCAGATGGTACACCTTTCGATTGGGATAAGACTGAAGCAGAGGGTAAGTTGGATGAGATGTTTCTGAAAGGGACTTTTAAAGATGGAGAACAAACTCTTTCAGATCTTGATTTGACACGTGATCCACGTCTTTATGAATCGGCGATAGTGAACAATGTACCTGAAAATCTGGGATGGTCTTCTGCCAGCATGAGTGGTGACCCGTGGGAGCTTTGGGTAGGCGGCTCGGATGCCGGAACAAACTCTTTTCTGGAGAGTGGACGTTTTGCCACCGGTTACGAGAATATGAAATACTACTTGAGTGATAGTGATTATAATCGTCAGGGAGTACATTGGGTATATCTTCGTTTGTCCGACCTTTACTTGACTTATGCAGAAGCATTGCTTCAAGCCAACAATGATCTCCAAGGAGCTGTAAACCAAATTGATATTGTGCGTGCTCGTGTCGGACTGCCCGGACTTGTGAAATGTAATCCCGACAAGAATCTGCTTTCTGACAAAGACGCTTTATTGGAAGAACTATTACGTGAACGTGCCTGTGAATTAGGTTTGGAAGATAGCCGTTACTTTGACCTGGTTCGTTACAAACGTGCCGATCGATTCGAAACTCCTTTGCATGGATTGCTGATCTATCGCTTGGATAGCAATGGTTCACCTATAGAGAAAGCGTGGCGTGAAGGATCTGATAAAACTACAAGTAAGAATGGCGGTGCTTTGCAGCCTGTAAATTTTAGCTACAAGAAGTTCCAATTGAAAAACAGAACGCGTGTCTGGTGGACAAAAGGTTTTGATCCCAAGTGGTACCTTTCTCCGTTCCCACAGAGCGAAATCAACAAAGGATATGGATTGATTCAGAATCCGGGATGGTAATGAGGCAACAAATATGAATAACGATATTAGATAATGATATGAAGAAATATAAGATTCTGGTACTGGCTCTGTTGGCATGTTTAAGCATTCCGGGTGGAGCACAGAATACTGACAACAATATTACAGGTGTTGTTGTAGACAAATGGGGAAATCCTGTGTATGGAGCATCCGTACAAGTAGCAGGTTTACCGTCTGTCAGGGTAGAGACCGACAAGAATGGTAAATTTGAGATTGCTGCCGAGGCAGGGCGGAGTTTACAGGTGGTGACATCGGATAAAGGTTCTACCACTGTAAAGGTGGAGAAAAACGGAAAACCAGTGAGGATAGTGATGGATTATGGAGCGGAAACAATTGATGTAGGAGCCAATCGTACATTCACCCGTCACGAATCAACCGCAGCAGTTTCTACTGTGTATAACGAGGAATTCAACAAGCGTGCCTCAAAGGATATTTCTAATTCTCTTTTCGGACAAGGATTGGGACTAACCACTTTGCAAAATGCAGGTAACTACTCCACCGTGGAGCCTACCTTTTATATACGTGGCTTGCAGAGCTTGTCAAGCAGTTCACCGCTTATATTGGTAGATGGTTTGGAACGTGATATGAGCTTGATAACCCCGGAAGAAGTAGAATCAGTATCCATATTGAAAGATGCTGCCGCGGTAGCATTATATGGATACAAAGGTATTAATGGTGCTGTCCTGGTGACTACGAAACGTGGTAAATATAACACCAGAGAAGTGAACTTTACTTACGACCACGTGACGAACTTCCAAGTGCGTCGTCCGGAGTTTGCGGATGCTGCAACCTATGCTGAAGCAATCAATGAAGCACGTGGCTATGAAGGATTGAGCGCACGTTATACTTCGGATGAAATTAATATGTTTCGTAATGGAACGGTGACAGGAAGCGGTATTGGTGCAAATATATCTGCCATGCTTCCTTATCTTTATCCGAATGTAGACTGGATTGATGAAACATTCAAAAACACAGGTATATCAAATAAATATACCATTGAGTTCCGAGGTGGAGGTAATAAGTTTCGTTACTACACGATGGTTGGATTACTAACCGATAAAGGTTTCATAAAGAATGCCAATATGAACGATGGATACTCTACGCAAGATAAATATTCTCGTGCCAACTTGCGTTCGAATTTGGATATCGATTTGACGAATACGACTAAATTGAAGTTGAATATTCTGGGTACATTGGCGGAATCAAGTCGTCCGGGAGCTTCGGCAGATTTGTGGAATATGGTTTACTCATTGCCTCCCTCTGCTTTCCCCGTACGTACAGAAGATGGAACTTGGGGCGGTAATTCCACTTGGGCAGGCACATTAAATCCTGTGGCACAGTCACAAGGCGCGGCCTATAGTAAGGGACATACACGTAGTTTGTTTGCTGATTTGACTTTATCACAAGACTTATCTGGTTTCGTAAAAGGATTAGGAGTTGATTTGCGTTTGGCCTATGATAACTATTCGTCTATCTGGGAAGACCATAGTAAGACTTATTCCTATAAAGGGTATACGGCCAGTTGGACAGACCCTAGTGCCGGTGGTCCGATGTATACTACTGTTACGGGTGGTACGCCTAGCGAAATGTCAACCAGTGCTAATACAAACGATTGGACACGCCAGTTTAACTTTTCCGGTAATATTAACTACAACCGCTCGTTTGGTAAACATGATCTCTATTCTCAATTGAAGTGGGAGTATGAATATCGCGACAGTTACGGGTTAAACACTACCATCTACCGTCAGAATGTGTCATGGTATACTCACTACGGGTTCAATAAACGGTATTATGTAGATTTGGCACTGTTGGGCTCTGAATCGAGCCTGTTGGCACCGGGACATAAGTGGGCTTTTTCACCCACCATCTCTGCAGCTTGGGTGCTTTCGGAAGAGAACTTCCTGAAGAACACTTCGTGGATTGATTTATTAAAACTACGGGCTTCATTTGGCGTTATCAATGCCGATTATCTTCCTAAAGATGGAAGCAATACGGTTTATGACTATTGGGATCAGATTTATTCGACTTCCGGTACAATGTATCGTTTTGATTCCGGTTACAACTCTGCTTTCGGAAGTACGTATGTCAGTCGTTTAGCAACTGTAAATTCTACCCATGAAAAGGCTTATAAATATAATGTAGGTATTGATGCCACCTTGTTTAAAGGGTTGAATTTGACGTTGGAAGGCTATTATCAACGTAGAAAAGATATTTGGGTATCTTCCGAAGGGCAGTATTCCACAGTATTGGGTATGGATGCTCCTTTTGAGAACGCAGGTATTGTAGATAGTTGGGGCACGGAGATTGGTCTGGACTATACCAAACGGATAGGTAATTTAGTTTTTAACATCGGAGGTAATTTTGCCTGGAATCGGAATGAGATTAAAGAACAGTTAGAAGAACCACGTCTATATAACAATTTGGTGCAAACCGGTCATCGGTTGGGACAAGTTTATGGAATGATAGCAGAGGGCTTTTTCAAAGATAAAGAGGATATAGCAAATAGTCTTACACAGAATTTCAGTACGGTAGTACCAGGCGATATTAAATATAAAGATGTAAATGGTGATGGCATCATTGATTCCAACGACCAGACAGCTATTGGATATAGCACTACTGCTCCTGAAATTTATTATTCATTCCATTTGGGAGCTGAATGGAAAGGACTTGGTTTCGATGCCATGTTCCAGGGCGCTGGTAATTACTCTGCCGTATTGAATACAAAAAGCGTGTTCTGGCCATTAATCAGCAACTCGTCTCTTTCTACTCACTATTATGAAAATCGTTGGACGCCGGAGAATCAGAATGCTAAATATCCGCGTCTGAGTTCAGAAAGTAATGCTAATAATTATCAGACTAATACCATTTGGCTGGCTGACCGTTCATTTTTGAAATTACGTAACCTGGAAGTCTACTACAAATTTCCCAAACGTTTGATGGAGCGTACTAAAATATTAGGTAGTGCCAAGTTGTATGTCCGTGGAGTAGACTTACTTTGTTTTGACCACATTGATGTGGCGGATCCGGAATCTTACGGTGCGACAAACCCGCTGAATAAGAGCGTGGTAGTTGGTGTGACAATAGGTTTTTAATCACTAAAAACAATGCGAAAGAATGAAACTGAATAAATTGATATATAGTGTTCTGGGCATCTTTGCTCTTTCCTCTTGTGCGGACAATATGGAATATAAAGAATACAGTAATTATGACGCGAATTATGTGAAACGTACTTTTGGTGATGTGGGCGGTTTAGTGTCCAACATTTATCAAGAACTCGACACTGACTTCGGTAACTATAGCGGGGCTGTTTTAGGCTCTGCTACGGATGAAGCGGAATATGCCTATACAGGAAATTCGATTGAGTATTTCTACAATGGTTCCTGGAGTCCGACAAATGCACAAAGCAGTATGTGGACTGCCTGTTATAAGGCTATTGCCGATTGTAATCTCTATTTAGAAGAGTTTACGGGACTGACTTTTTCTGATTATGAACAAATATCAGATTATAAAGCGGAAATGTACCGTTATAACAATTACCAATATGAAGTTCGTTTTTTGAGAGCTTATTTCTATTTCAATCTGGTGCGACAATACGGTGATGTTCCTTTTACGGATCATGTATTGTCAACGAGTGAGGTCAACTCACTTACTCGTACACCTGCGCAGGATATTTTTGATTACATCATTTCCGAATGTGATGCAATCAAAAATGATATTATCCCTGACTATACCAAATTGGGAGATTTAATGCCTTCAGGTGAATCAACAGAGACAGGTAGAGCTAACAAACGTGCCGTGTTGGCACTCAAAGCGCGTACTGCCCTTTATGCAGCGAGTCCATTGTTTAATCCGGACAATAATAAAGAATTATGGTATCGTGCTGCGACGGCATGCAAAGAACTGATTGATGCTTGTGACGAAGCCAAGATGAAATTAATCAGTGAATATGAAACTCTGTGGAGTGCAACAAGCTATAATGATGCTATTGATGAACTTATTTTTGGAAAACGCGCTTCGACCGGTACCAACTCATTCGAAAAATATAATTTTCCCATTGGATTGGAAAATTGTAAGGGAGGAAACTGTCCTACACAAACGTTAGTAGATGCATACGAGTTTCAGGCAACCGGCTTAAGACCGGATGAAACTACTGGTTATGATAAGAATCAACCTTATTATGAAGGACGTGACCCGAGATTTGAAAAAACAATAGCTAAAAATGGCGATACAAAGTGGCCGAACTGGAATGAAACAGCTTTGGAAACCTATACGAGTGGAGCAAATGGTGAACCTTTAAGTGGAGGTACTCCTACCAGTTACTATTTGAAAAAGTATTGTCAGGCTGCGGTAAATACAACTTCTGCAAGTGCTTCTACATCTTATCATACATGGATTACGTTCCGTTTGGGTGAGTTTTATTTGAACTATGCGGAAGCATTGTTCAAGTATTTCGATAATCCTTATACAAAAGATCCTGAATTTGGAGTTTCTGCCAATGATATGGTGAATAAGACTCGTATTCGGGTTAAGATGCCGGAATTTCCTACCGGTATGACTAATGAAAATTGGTGGAAGAAGTATAAAAACGAACGTATGGTAGAGCTTGCTTTTGAAGGACATCGTTTTTGGGATGTACGCCGTTGGAAAGAAGCGGATACTTATTTCAAGAGCATTGATGAAATGAAAATCACTAAAAATTCAGATGGTTCGTTTAAATATACTCGTAATACGGTGAGTCGGCAGTGGGATGACAAGATGTATCTATTCCCGATTCCGCAGAGCGAAAGAGGGAAGAATCCTAACTTAGTGCAAAATCCGGGATGGTAAATGATTATTAAACAAAAAAGGTACTGAATATGAAGAAGATATTATATACAATAGGATTGTTGGGCTTGCTGATGTCAGGTGCTTGCTCGGAAAGTGATCCTATAGTCGACGACAGTAATAATTCAAACCAACCGGAGGAAGTCTTGCCAGACTTGCCAACGGAGGTAATCACAGGTAGTCGCGCAATGTGGGTTAGTTATGATCCTATGTCAAGTTCTGATGTAAACAATGCAACAGGTATTTCGTCTGCATTAATAAGTTGGAGATTACTGTTGACTGATCCGGCGAATACGGCTTTTGATATTTATAAATCGGAAAATGGTGGTACAGAAGTAAAGCTGAATGAGGAAGCGATTACAAATACTACTTGTTGGACGGATGCAGATATTGATCCGGATAAGAATAGTTATTATCGAGTGACACTGGCTGGTCAGACAGAAACGCTTTGTGACTATACCTTTACCTCTCAAATGGCAACCAAATTCTATCATGAAATTGTCTTAAATACGAACGTGCCGGATTTATCATTAACATACTCTCCGGATGATATTCAGGTAGGCGATCTGGATGGTGACGGTGAATTGGAAATTGTTGTGAAAAGAGAACCGTATGACGGAGCTAATCAAGGTGGATGGCGTAATGGTACCACTTTGCTTGAAGCGTATAAGATGAACGGTACGTTATTATGGCAAATAGACTTAGGTATAAATATTCGTTCCGGTTCGCATTATACTTCTTATATATTATATGATTTTGATGGAGATGGTTTGTGTGAAATCGCATTCCGTTCGTCCGAAGGAACGAAGTTCGGTAATGGTAAACAAATTACTGATGCCAATGGAAATGTGAATGATTATCGTATACGTGACACGAATGGTGTGGGTTGGTATTCGGGAGCAAGTCTGTATACTACTTGTGGATTGATATTGGAAGGCCCTGAATATATTTCTATTTGCCGTGGATATGACGGTTGCGAAATCACGCGTGTTACTAATATACCTCGTGGCAAAGAAGATGAGTCTAAAACCTCTCGTGCTCAATATTGGAATAGCTATTGGGGAGATGATTATGGAAACCGTATGGACCGCTTCTTTATTGGTGTGGCTTATCTGGACGGTATACCAGACGAAACAACAGGGGTGAGAACATCCAATCCCAGTCTGATTATCAGTAGAGGTATTTACGCGAACTGGCAGGTGTGGGCATTCGACTTGAAAGGAGGCGAACTGGTGAACCGTTGGAAATTTGATACAGCCGACCATGATGATAAATGGAAAGCGATGTGTTCACATTGTTTCCGTGTGGCTGATTTGGATGGTGACGGAAAGGATGAAATATTATATGGATCAGCAGCTATTGACGATAATGGAGTAGAACTATGGTGTACGGGAAATGGTCATGGCGACTGTTTATATGTGGGTAAATTCATTCAAGACCGTGCAGGATTACAAATTGTAGCTTGTTTTGAGGAAGAGGAAACTTACAGTACACAAGGGCTTGGATACGGTTGTCAGGTGATTGATGCGCGAAATGGAAACCTGATTACCGGACATGGAGCAGGTAAAAATGGTGATGTGGGACGTTGTATCGTAGCAGATGTAGATCCGGATAGTCCGGGATTTGAATATTATTCGTCTTTACAGTCGGGTATGTACAGTTGTAGTAGTGGTAGAGTGGTTGCTACTGATTATCCGAAAGGAATTGGTAGTGGTGTGATGTATAATGCTGCTATTTATTGGAGTGGCCAGCCGACTAGAGAAATGTATGACCGTGCTTGTGTTGTTAGTTACAAGAACAATCCGGATGTAAACAAGACAAATAAAAATCGTTTGGTGTATTTCGGTATTTATGGTGCTAACGACGGAAATCACAGTACGAAATATAATCCTTGTTACTATGGCGATTTCCTGGGTGATTATCGTGAAGAAGTCATTTTAGGTTCGAGTGATGGTAAGTCTCTTTATATATTCTCTACTAACCATCCTACGACTCATCGTTTACCTCATTTGATGACAGACCACACTTATGATATGTCTCAAGCTATGCAGAATATGGGATATAACCAGGGGACTAATTTAGGTTACTACGTCGGTGCAGAAACGATGAAGAATGCAGAATAAGAAGAACTTTATTTGAAAGATTAGTTTGTAAGAAAGAACAATCCGGTCATCTTGTCGGGTTGTTCTTTTTTTGTATTTGCACGAATCGCCATATAAATGGATGATATTCCATTTCTTTATTAATCGGCTCTCCTTATTTTTGCAGTGTGACATAGCTTATTGACGTATGAAGAACATATTTCCTCTTTTGTTCCTTTTCATCACTTTGGGAATGAACATGAATGCACAAGACAATCAAGTTTCTGGGCTCAACGCCCGCCAGTTTCATAAATATTGGAAGGTCGAATCGGAGTCTCCTGATTATAAAGTGACATTTATCGGTGATACAGCCGAAATCGTTTCTCCCAAAGGGCTTACTCTCTGGCGAAAAGAAAAGATGAATGGACGGGTAACGATTGAATATGACGCGTGCGTAGTTGTAGAAAAAGAAGGAGACCGATTGAGTGATTTGAATTGTTTCTGGATGGCTTCGGATCCTACCTATCCTGATAATATCTGGAAACGTGAAAAGTGGCGTAACGGAATCTTTCTGAATTGTTATTCCCTGCAACTCTACTATATGGGATATGGCGGGAATTATAACTCCACTACGCGCTTTCGTCGTTATGACGGTAATGAAGCAGGGATTACAGATCCGAAAGTGCGTCCTGCTATATGGAAAGAATATACGGATGCCGATCATTTGCTAAAGGCAAATCACTGGTATCACATCAAGATAACCAATGAAGATAATAGGATTAGTTATTACATAGACGGCAAGCAACTGGTGGACTTCCGCGATGCCGAACCTCTGACTGAAGGATGGTTCGGCTTTCGTACCACCTTATCACGTACCCGCATTACGAACTTTCGTTATGAATGTTCACCGCAACAGACATCTGCCGTTCCTTTGCATTGGATAGGTGATACCCCTGAACAGGATAAAGCGGTAAGTTTCGGAGTTCCTTTTGATGAAGGAGATGTATTTCCTGCAACTCCGTTACAGCTAAAAGTGAATGAATATCAAAATCTTCCGGTGGATACCTGGCTATTAGCCTATTGGCCGGATGGTTCTGTGAAATGGAGTGGAGTTGCCGGAGTCATTCCTGCCGGGACAGAAAGATTGACATTAGAAAAAGCCTCTAAGAAAGTAAAAACTGCTAAAAAACAGCTTAAGGCTTCTATCTCTATTACTGAAACACCTGAAAATATTCAAGTAGAAACAGGAGCGCTTTCCGTATTTATTCCCCGGCACGGAGAGTTTCTGATTGATAGCTTGCTGTATAAAGGAACTAAAGTAGGGGAGAGAGCGCGTCTTGTCTGTAGTACTCAAAGTGAACCTGTTCTTGAAAATACCTCTCGGGTCTCCTTTTTTCATTATGCAGGAGAAATAAAGTCAGTAAGTATCGAACGTGCTGGTTCTGTGCGGACACTTGTCAAGCTGGAAGGTGTACATCGGAATAGGAATAAGGGAATTTCTACCGATAACTCTAACTCTGAAGATAACAGTCTGAATAATCGTGAGTGGCTTCCTTTTGTTGTCCGCCTCTATTTTTATGCTGGTAGTGAACAAATAAAAATGGTGCATAGCTTTGTCTATGACGGCGATCAGAAGATGGATTTCATCCGTAGTCTGGGCATTCGTTTCGATGTTCCGATGCGTGAAGCCCTGTATAATCGTCACGTCGCTTTTTCGTGTGCGGATGGAGGAGTCTGGAGTGAACCGGTGCAACCATTAGTGGGGCGACGTATGCTTACCATGCCACAGATACAAGATGAACCATCTCTGCAACAGCAACAGATGGAGGGCAAACGTATTCCTCCTTATGAAGCTTTTGACGAGAAAAATCGGGAATTGCTTAATGACTGGGCTTCATGGAATGACTACCGCCTGTCTCAACTTACGGCTGACGCATTCTCCATTCGTAAACGTACCAATGGTGATGCTCCCTGGATAGGGACTTTCTCCGGTACCCGTAGTGACGGTTATGCTTTTGCCGGTGATATAACAGGTGGGCTGGGACTTTGCCTGCATGACTTCTGGCAATCTTATCCGTCTTCTATCGAAATTTCAGATGCAAGAACTCCGGTTGCCACGCTTACTGCCTGGCTGTGGAGTCCGGATGCAGAACCGATGGACTTACGCCACTATGATAATGTGGCTCACGGCCTGAATGCCAGCTATGAAGATGTGCAGGAAGGAATGAGTACTCCCTATGGTATTGCCCGCACCACCACGCTCACTCTCGTTCCACAAGGAGGTTACACAGGAAAGAAAACTTTTGCGGATGACGCCCGACAGCTCTCTGCCACCAGCATATTAATGCCAACTCCGGAATACCTGCATAACCGTCGAGCCTTTGGAATATGGAGCCTCCCCGATCGCAGTACTTCTTTTCGTACCCGTGTGGAAGAGCGTCTGGACGCTTACATCCACTTCTACCAGAAAACCATTGAACAGAACAAATGGTATGGCTTCTGGAATTATGGTGATGTGATGCACGCTTATGATCCTATCCGTCATACCTGGCGTTATGATGTCGGAGGCTTTGCCTGGGATAATACGGAACTTGCTTCCAATATGTGGCTTTGGTATAATTTTCTCCGTACCGGTCGTGCCGACATCTGGCGTATGGCTGAAGCCATGACCCGGCATACGGGTGAAGTCGACGTTTATCACATCGGTCCGAATGCCGGATTGGGTAGCCGTCATAATGTGAGTCATTGGGGATGTGGTGCAAAAGAAGCACGAATCAGTCAGGCCGCCTGGAACCGTTTCTACTATTATCTCACCACTGACGAACGCTCTGGAGACTTAATGACCGAAGTCAAAGATGCCGACCATAAACTCTATGAACTAGACCCTATGCGTCTGGCTCAACCTCGCAGTGAATATCCTTGCACTGCACCTTCCCGTTTGCGTATCGGTCCCGACTGGCTGGCCTATGCAGGTAATTGGATGACAGAGTGGGAGCGTACAGGTAACACGGTTTATCGTGATAAAATCATAGCAGGAATGAAGAGTATTTCCGCCTTACCCAACCGCCTGTTTACCGGCCCAAAAGCTCTGGGATTTGATCCGGAAACAGGCATCATCACAACCGAATGTGATCCGAAATTGGAATCGACTAATCATTTAATGACGATCATGGGTGGATTTGAGATTGCCAATGAAATGATGCGTATGATTGATATGCCCGAATGGAAAGACGCCTGGCTTGACCATGCCGCACGTTACAAGAAGAAAGCATGGGA